>CAVTVR010000011.1:0-266761 GCA_963738225.1 uncultured Verrucomicrobiae bacterium | reverse complement strand
TACCTCAATTGACTTGTTTTATCCGCGGATTACGCGGATTGAACAGGAATTTGCCTGCCCTTTCTTTGTGTCTTGGTGTCTTGGTGGTTGATTTTTGCCCGGACTTTGATGCAACATCTTTTTGCGCCATGAAAATTACCGACGTATTGCGGGCGGAACACGCGGTGTTCCACAACTTGTTTGACCACATCGAGGCCACCGTGCCCCGGCTGAAAACACTGGCCGAGGTGAAGGTGCTGGCCGCCGTCGTGGACAAGCTCCATGCGCCGCATGCCAAAACGGAGGACGACCTGTTCATGGAACCGCTGGAACATTGCTTCGACCAGATCGGCCAGCAGGAGACATTTCACGACGAGCATGAATTGATCGAGGCCGAGCTGGCGAAAGTCCTCAAGGCGCGTGATGTGAAATCGGCCAAAAAAATCCTGCTCGGCGCGATTGCGACTTCGCGCCAGCATTTCGACAAGGAGGAGCGCATCGTGTTCCCGCTGGCCGAACGCATCCTCAAGGCGAAGACGTTGAGCGCGCTGGGCGAGACGTGGCTGCGGCGGCGCGAGGTGGCGGTGAAATAGGGGAGCCACTGCGAAAATTTTCCCTCCTCATCGTCGTTCTCGTCCTCGATTTTTGATTGCGGATTACGATTACGATTACGACGACGAGGACGAGGACGAGGATTCGGTCACACCGCGCTTGACCGGGCGGGGCAAATTCAATACCAAAGGCGCAGTCGCAAAAAACACGAAACACCTGGCACGCCGATTCATTAAAACAATGCTTATCCGGTTGGTTGACAAATTTGGCAGGGACATCGCGCTGCGATGTCCTGCCGCCGAGCGCAGCGTCAGGCGACGTTCCAGCGCCGCAACCCGGCGCGGACGGCGCAGCGCGCCATCCCTACCATCGCCCAAATTCGTCAAACAACCGGATAAGCACAATTGAAACAACTTCTAAAAATGACCGGCGGATGGCGGGGAAGCAAATGGTTCTGCGGAACCGGCTGGCTGCTGGCCGTGGGGTTGAGTTGCTTGGCCGCGCCGCGCATTTGCCACCGGCTCATCAGTCAGTTGCCTGCCGTCCAAAATGAAAATTGGGAACGGACGCTGGCGGAAAAAAAACGGGAGCTTTCATCCCCGTGGCAGGATTCGCGCCCGTTGATTTTGCTGGCCGGGGACAGCCAGATTGAATTGGGCGGCTGGTATGACTTGTTTGCGGGCGGCTGGGCGGTGCGCAACTGCGGTTTGTCCCGCGCCAAAATCGCCGATGTCACCCAACTCGTTTCAGCCATCGGCGATCCGCATCCCAAAATGGTGGTGCTGATGTGCGGCATCAACAATCTCGGCGCCGGCGAATCGCCAGCGGACTGTCTCCACGATTATGAAGCATTGCTGGCAGCCGTCCGCTCGCAGCTCCAGCCGGAAACCATCATGGTGCTGGCGGTGATGCCGGTGCGCGAATCGGCGGTTGACCGGGCAAGCCACGAAGTCAATGCGAACGTAAATCAGTTCAATTCCGGGCTGGCCGAGTGCTGCCGGCAACATCAGGTTTTATTTCTGAATGCAAATTCCGCCGTCACGGACGCGCGCGGCGGATTGGCCGGCGAACTCACGCCGGACGGCCTGCATTTGAATGCAGCGGGTTATCGCCGGTTGGCCGGGGCCATTGCTCCGCACTTAAAACCACAGACCAACGCTCCGTGAAAAACCACCGCGCAGATCAACCCGCCGGCCACTGGCTGGAGCCGTGGCACGTGGATCCCAGCGCCAACCGCGAATATGATTTCATTGATGGCTTGCGCGGCCTGGCCATCCTGATGGTGCTGACGTGCCATTCTTTTTACGCCAGGACGCCCGATGCTCTGGCCGGCCGTTTTCTGCTGAATATTTCGGGCGCGTTGGGAAATGGCGTGGGCTTGTTTTTCACGCTTTCGGGTTTTTTGATTTCGTGGCCGTTCTGGAAACGGAAAGTCAACCGCGCCGGATCGTTGATTCCGCCGGGCTACGGCTGGCGGCGGTTCTGGAAAATTTATCCGCCGCTGGCGCTCTCGGTTTTGCTGCTGACGCCGTTTTATATTTTGTGGCTGGGCCGGGCGCCATTGTTTCTGCGCGCGGCGGGCCAATGGCTCACCGGCCTGGCGTTCTTGGTGCCGGTCAGCGGCTGGTTCAATCCGGTGATGTGGAGCCTGGTGGTGGAAATCCATTTTTACCTCGTCCTGCCGCTGCTGTTTCTCCTGACGAAACCGTTGCCGGCCAGAACGTGTCTCTGGCTGATTTCACTTTTTCTATTTGCCGTTCCGGTTTCGATTCAAGCGCTGACCGGACTGGGTCCCACGTTCGCCCCGGAAATCAACGACCCGTTTTGCACTGGTTTGAGCTGTTTCTGTTTCGGCGTATGCGTCGCCGGCATTGATAATCTGAAACTGTGGAATCCACGCTGGGGCCGGCTCGGCGACGCGGGCTGGTTCATCATGCTCCTCGGCCTCGGCGGACAGGCCTGGGTGGAGATTAACCCGCCGGCTCATGCCGCCATTCTGCCGCACCTGTTCAACTGGACGTTCATGCTCGGCACCGGCTGTCTGCTGTGCTACGCGGCCGCGCCGCAGAACGGACGCGTCCGCTGGTTGAGCGCGCCGTGGTTGCGCTGGTGCGGCATCATCAGCTACGAATGGTATCTGTTCCATCAACCGATGATTATGTGGACGCGTGAATTTTTTGGCCCGGCGCACGGGAACATTGCCAAATATATGCTCATCCTCGGCGTGCCGCTGGTGGCGAGCGTGGTCTTTTCCGCGTTGGTGTATCGGAAATTTTCGCTGCCCATCCTCCAATATGGACGCGCGAAAAAATCCGCGCGAAAATGAATTTTATCGAAAAGTGCGGCGACGACCAGGTGCCCTTCGTTCAGGGAACGGTGATGCGCATAATCAGCCCGTTGGTGACGTAGAACGTTATTCCTGCGCTGGAAACATTGGTCGTAATGCCGGGCAGATTGGCGGCAGGCATGGTGCCGGTGAGCTGGGTGGCGTTCAGGCCGGTCAACCCGCTGCCATTGCCGTTGAAAGTGCCGTTAAACTGGTTGGCCGGGGACAAGAATTGAACGGCTGCGTTCTTTCCACCAACTGGCTGCCCATCATTGTCGCCATTGCTGGTGTAGGAATAATTGCCCCAAAATGAAACCACGGTGTTGGTTGACGCCAAGGGCTGTTGCTGGAAATAAAACGGATTCGTTGCCCAATTACCCGAATAGCTGTTGCCATAGAAAAACATCGGCAAAGAGTTTGAAACCGTTGAGAAGGCGTAGGTATTGGTGAGCACCACTGATTCTCCTGGGTAAAAGCGATTGCCACAGAATTGCAAATCCCCGCAAGCGTCAAAATAACCAGCGATGGGATCTGCGTAGAGGAGATTATTACAAATCATTTCCGAGGAACCTTGTCCCCAAAAAGCATAGTTGTTGTGGTTGATGGTGCAACTGGAAACAATTCCATGCGCTGCATTGTGTCCCGCGCCGAAGTAAACGCCGATGTAATTACCAGTGATCAGAGCGCCAACCACGTTGTTGTTGCCCGCGCCAATGTCTATGCCGATAGTGTTCCGCGTGGCCGCAAAACTGGCAAGGGAATAGTATTCCGCATTCGCGTCCGGCGCGCTGCCAGTTGGGTCAAAATCATAGTTCCAAGCTGACGGCCAGATGCCGATAAAATTCCTGTCCGCAAGGCAATCCCGCACTTGAGCTCTCGGATAGAGGTAATCCCCTGAGCTATTCGTGTTGATCAAGAAATAACCGTAGCCAGGAAAGCCAGTAACCAGACAATCGTGAAGACCGCCACTCCTGCTCGTGTTGAACTGGATGCCAGAACGATTGGAAAATGCACTCCCACGGTTCAATTGCCCGTTAATCCCGCCGGACAAGGTTGGTCCATACTCCCAACCGATGCCCGATTGTCCGCCATCCAGAGTCAGCCCGAAAATCTGCACATTGATAACATTGGACGGTTCGCAGAGCAGGAAGTTGGTCGCTCCTGGCAGCATAACAATAGTGGCATTGTATCCGTAAATCGTGGTGAAATTCGTCAGCACGAGGTTCGAAACGTAATAAATGCCGGGGGAGAAAATGAACGAACCGCCTTTGGCCAGATTGGTCTGAATGTAAGCAGTGGAATCGTTGTTGCCCTGCGGCGTGAATGTGACGGTGTTGGTCACCATGCCCAGCGTTGCCGCCGCCGCCGCGCCATTCGCGGTATTGGTGAATTGAGCCAGTGCCGAGGCCGAGAAACTGCCGTATGAAAGATTCGTCAGGCTCGCGCCGTTGCCGGAAAACTGGTTGTTGGCGTTGTTGAATATCATCGCGTTGGTGTAAAGGCCGGACGGAATGCCGCCGGCCATCACGTTGCCAGCCGTGATCGCGTAAGGTGTCGGCGTGAACGGCTGACGCGGAGTCAGCGTAATGAAATTGTCCGCGCCATTCGTGCGGACGGAAATTTCCAACCAGCGGTCCGCGCCGGGAAATTGATTGCCGAAATCCAGGGTGACGGTGAACAGGCCGTTGCTCACGGCGATGGCGACATCGGTAAGAACCGGCCCTTGCGGACTGCCGTTGGTTCCGCTATCAAAAAGAGTGAAACGCAAATCATAATTTCCGCTGGCTGGATTGACGCCGTCCTGTAATCGGCCCTGATAAATGAACGCGGTGTCTTGGCCACGCGCTATCGAAAGCTGGGAATTAACAGTTACGAGCAGCCATCCCAGCACTGCGATTTGAAGTGCCAATTTCATTAAAAACCAATGGTTGTTTCAAAAGCCGATTTTGTTTTCGCTTGCGTCCCGGTTCAGCGTTTGGAAATGAGTTGTTCAATTTCAAGCAACCGCAAATTCATGCTGTTCAAAATCAGTCCCAGGCCGAGTGAAAAAAATGACAGCATGACCAGCGACGCCGCGAGAATGGCGCTCGGCACGCGGTGAACATAATGCTCGGTGACAAATTCATAAACCGGCAACGCGCCGGCCAGCAGCCCCAGCGCAAACAGCGCCAGCGCGATGCTGCCGAAAAAAGTCAGCGGCTTGTAGGATTTGACGATGAGAAACAGCCGCAGCAGCACGCGGAAGCCGTCGCTGAACGTGTTCAGCTTGGAAAAACTGCCTTCGGGCCGGGCGCGATACGGCGCGGGTATTTCCTGGATGACCTGGCCGCGATAGAGCGCCTGCAAGGTGAGTTCGGTCTCGATGTCAAAGCCCTTGGTGGTGACGGGAATCTGCCGCGCGGCTTCGCGGGTGAACACGCGGTAGCCGGAAAAAATGTCGGACACGCGCGAATTGAACATCCAGTTGATGATGCCGCAGACCATCTGGTTGCCGGCCACGTGCAGCGGACGAAATGATTTTTCGCCGTGGCTGGTCAACCGCGTGGCCACGGTCATGTCCGCATCGCCGCGCAGCACGGGTTCCAATAATTTATGAACGTGGCTGGCTTCGTAGGTGTCGTCGCCGTCCACCATCACCAAAAGGTCTTCTTGAACCCGCTCAAACATCGCGGCCACGACGAAGCCCTTGCCCTGGCGTTTTTCGCGAATCACGATGGCCCCGGCCTTCGCCGCAATTTCGGCGGTGCCGTCGGTGCAATTATTGTCATAGACGTAAATATGCGCGGCCGGCAGTTCGTGGCGGAAATCGGCGACGACTTTGCCAATGGTCAGCGCTTCCTGATAACACGGAATGGCAACGGCGATGGTTGGTTGATTGGCGTTCGGCATAAATTATTTTTTCGCGGCGGACGGACGCGCGACAAACAGCAGCGATTGGCCGACCGGCGGCGGCAAAAATTTTTCCAGCCGCGACAGCACCGGCACAATCCAGCCGTCAAACAGGCGGATTTGCGCGTCGCTCTGGTTTTCGCGTCTTGCGAATTTCGCGTTCCACCACCAGCCCCAGATGCCGACGAAATTGTAGTAGCGCATTTTTTCGATTCCCATTTCCAGCCCGGCCACCAGCGGACGCGTGTAGCTTTTGCTGTAACGGCGATAATGTCCCAGCCGCGTGTCCGTGGCGCCGAACGCCCACTGGCCGGCGGGCACCAGCACGACAATGCGGCCGGCGGGCGCGAGATGCTTTTTCAATTCGGCCAGCACGGCGCGGTCGTCCTTGATGTGCTCCAGCACATTCATCAGCACAACGGCGTCAAATTTTTTGCCCGCCGGAATCACTTCGTGCAGCGACTCGACCGTGACACGATACGCGGCGGCGTTTCTCAGCGGCGCGATTTTTTCGCGGAGCTGGCCGAAACAATATTCGTTCGGCTCCAGGCTGGTGACGAATTTGGCAACGGACGCGATTTGTGGCGTGAAATTGCCGATGCCGCCGCCGATTTCCAGCACTTCGCCGCCAAGAAAAGGCGCGACCATTTGAAACTGCCAGCGCTGGTAATTTTGAGCCCGCGCCATCTGGCGCAGGTCCTCAACGTAAAACGGGTCCACTTCGACCGCGAAATCTTCAGCGGTCGGATCCATACGATGTGTCAGGATGGTTGGTGGTCGGATTCAGTTTCACAAGCTGCAAGATTCTTAATTGGGCACAGAGGGTCAAGCCTTTCGTTTTCGGCCTAACATTTGCCGGCGATTCACTTTGGAATTTCCGGTTGCAATGACATCGCGCCCGCCGGTTCGCCGAAAGCGACGAGCCGGGCAAAATACAAATGGCTGGGCGGCGCTCCCGGATCCGTGGTGAAAGTCATTTGATCCACCAACGTGGCATTGAATTGTGCCAGCCATTGCTGGATAGTTTCCTTTTTTTCATTCAGCGCAATCTCTTCAACAAAGACGTAACGCAAGCCTTGTGAGCGCACCCATTCGGGCGAGTCGTCTGGCAAAACGCGTTCCACTCGGTCGTGTCCCCAAGGCCGCCACATGCCCGGTTCGAGACCGCCGCAAACGGTCGAGTAGCCGACAACTGCCTTGTCGGCCGAATGGCGGGTGGTAAAGTCCCAGTAAGCTGAGACGGACATCCGGGTTTGATAATAGCCATCCAATACTTTGAACAAACTTCGGTGCGGAGAGGCATTTATTCTGGCAAAGACCCACGAGGAAATAAAAACGCGACCGCGTTCAAACGTCATCAACGCCAGCGTGCCCGCCATGACGAGCAAGACCAGCCGTTGCCACCAGCGGTGACGCACCACGGCGGCCATTCCCGGATGTAGCAGCAATGCCAGCAGCAGGAGCGGATAATAGGCATCGAGATACCGCGCATTCTGATAGGCTCCCACCTTGGCCATGAACACCAGCAACGCGAGCCACGGCGTCCAGCGAAGCCAGGCATAAATGACGGGCCGAGAAGTTAAGACCGATCCGCGCAATTTGCCAGCGGAAACGGTTGAAGCCAACACAACAAAGATGACATTCAGGCCAAGACCGGCCGAACCCGGGGCAACGGAGCGGCTCAACCGGCCAAAGCTTTCGAACGAGAGAAAGTGCAAACCCAAGGGCGTTTGCAAAAAATGATTCATAGCCTGATTCCAAGCCGTTGCCCAAGGGAAAAACGGCGGCAGAAGATTTTGCACGGTCAGACAAAAGGCGTTGCCAAGGATGCCCCAAAATGGCGAAGGCAATTCCTGTCCCGGTCCCCAATGCCACCAAATGACGGGGCCGGATGTATGCACATAACCCTTCCACGATCCGGTATGCTGCCAGTTCAAGAAGGCTGTGGGCAGGAACGAGGCCAACGCCGCGAACACGGCCAAGACGAACGAAGCCACCGGACGGCCAAACAGCAGCCGCCAAGACGGGCAGACCGCTACAAAACAGGGCAACAGCAATGGAAGATTGGTGGGTTTGATGGCGGTTAAAACCGCGGCGGACAACAAGGAAAGCCAGAGGCAGGCGAAATTATTTTCTTCCCGGGCGCGCAAGGCAAAAACCAGCGCCGCCAGCGCATAAACCGTGGCCAGAGCGTCATTATCCGTGGAACACGCCTGCATCGTAAAGCACCAGCCGGTGGCCACCAGCCACGACCACCACCAGGCCACCCGCGAACACATTTTCATGCGCTGGAAAAAAGTGAACAGCAGGCCGGGCAATAAAAAATAGGCCAAGAGATTGGGCAGAAAAATCCAGCGCTCACTTCGCGCAAGTAAAATCAGGGGCGCAAACAGCCATTCATATCCGCAGCCGGCGACATTTTCGCGGGAATCCTCGGTGCGAATCCAGTGCCAGCCCGATTGTGCGAGCCAATGGAACACCCGGGGTATGCGATAGGCATTGCTGTCGCCATTTTCCGGGTAGGAGTAGAGGCCCGACGCGAGACAGATTACCGCAATGGCCAAAACCATCAACGGCGCGGGACGTTGAAAACGCCGCCGCAATTTTCTCCAGTTCGGCCATCGAAATCCGGCGGCTGGCCACCAGGATTTTCTGAAGCCCATTGCGCCGGCGACCGTGACGGACAGCGCCAGCAAATATCCAAATCCGTTCAACGCGTGGAAGGCGGATAAAATCCAACCTGTCGCGCACAACCACGCGGAAAGCAAAATCCAGATAGACAACGATGCCATGTGAAAATCAACGGAGCCGCGCCAGCAGCCAACCGTGCGGTTCCTGCCGGGCGAGCAATTTCAATTCAAAATGTTGCAATGGCTCGGCATTCACGCGCGCCAGCCAGTCGGCGGGAGTCATCGAGGAATGATGGGACAAAGTGTATTCGCTGACCAGCGCATATTTGAAACCGCGCGCCCGGAGGTCGGCTGCGGAATCCTCAAGGCTGAAATGCACGATCCGGCGCGAGCCAAACGGACGCCACAAGCCTGTTTCCGGCTCGTCAAACGCCGCGAATCCGAGCGGATTGGCGTCCGGCGGCAGCGCGGCGAGAACCGGAGCAAACCCATCCGCCCGCGCGCCGTAAGCAGTATAAACATTCCAGGCGCGTTTCAGCAGAAAATTGTCCGAATGCTCGGCGTCCAGCGAACGCAGCACGGATTCCGCCGGCCAGAGCGGACGCTGGACCGACAATATCAGCAGCAAGGCCGACACGGCGAAACTGGACCAAGCCAGGTTCCGCCAAAGTCGGCGGCGGAAAAAATTTCCCGCGTCCGCTCCCGCCAAAACTGGCGCGACCAGCAACGGATAAAATGGCAGAAGATACCGCGCCGGCCCCGCCGCGCCCACTTGCACCATGAACACGCCGACCCCGGCCCAAGCCGCCAGCGGCACCAGCAGTTCGACCGAGAAAAAAGCGGTTGAAAGAATTTTCCCGGCGCAAATTTTTCGAGCCAGAACAATCAGGATCAACCACGTGACCCCCGCGCCGAGGCCGGCAGATTCCTCTGTTTGGATTTCGGGAATTTTGAATTCCTCGATGCCCGCTTCCGTATTTGCCCGCAACCCGGCGACGCAGCCGGCGGGCACCGTGTGGGACAACCATTGATCCCATTGCCGGGGAAACGGAAAAATCGGCGGCGCGAGATTGGCCAGCGGCAGAATGACCGCATTGGACAAAAACCGGAACGCCCGGTCGCCACTGCCGATGGTGGCTTGTTCCGCTTTCAAGCCTGTCCAGTCGCCACAATACTTTATGTTCAGCATGGCCGTCGGAACGATGGAGGCGCCGGTGGCAAGCGAAACGACCGCAGCAGTGGCCAGCGGGCGACGCAACAATATCTTGAACGCCGGCAGCGCCGGCAGCATCCACGGCAGCAGCAGTAAAATGTTGAACGCTTTGGCGGCCGTCATCAACGCCGCCGCCAGCACGGAAATCCACAGGCAGGAAATTTTTTGTTCCTGTCGCGCGCGCAGAGCAAATTCAATCGCCGCCAATCCGAACAAAGCCCCAAACATGTCGTTCACCACACTGCCGGCTTGCAACACATAACCGTAGCCGCCGGGAAACAGCCACATCCAATACCACGCCGCGCGGGGACGCACTCCCAACCGCGTCAGCACGGCAAAAAACCGGCCCGGCAGCAGCAAAAAGCTGACGATGTTGATCAGGAACACCAGCCGGTCGGTGCGGAAAAATATAAATTGCGGCGCGGTGAGCCATTCAAAGCCGGCGGTGCGCGTGTTGAGGCGTTGAAAATCCGTGTGCAGCCAGTGCCATTGTCCGGCGGCCAGCCAGTGCAGCACGCGCGGTGTGCGATAGGCCAGGGCGTCGTAGTTGTTGGCCGGATGCAATGCGCCACCGAGAAAGGCCAATGCCGCCAGCACCAAAAACGCCAGCGGAAAACTGCGGCGAAACCGGCGTTGAAATTTTTGCAGCGGGAATTTCGGCAGAATTGAAACGCCATTTTTTTTGCTCCGGAGCCACCACGCGCCCAAGCTGATGCAAAACACAACTGCGTAGCCGGCTTGGTTCAAGGCGTGACAGGCGGACAGCACCCAGCCGGCGCAGTTCAGATACGCGCACAGCCAGATCCACAGTTCGACAACCGACGGCATTTTTAAACGGGGATTCTTATGTGCTGACGCGGGCAAGGCAAACAAATTACCGCCGCTGGCCGTCACTATTAAACGCAAAACGGCGTTTCATTCGAGCAAAATTTTTGCGCCGCTGTCACAGCTTTATTCAAGACTGTTTCCGTTTGCGGCATCCAACTGGTCTAGCACTTCGGCATCCACCCCGGTGTCAAATTTTCTGGCGAACAAACAGTCGCTTTCCAACAACCGTGGCAGATCTGAAACCGTCAGTATGCCTGGCCAGGGCGGCCGCCAGTCAATAAAGGTCAGGGTGCGCCGTTCAATCGTATCCGCCAGGGCGGAATTCATGAGCAAGGTTTGAAAGAAGCATTCATCGGGAATCAATGTCCCATGAAAAAAACGAACGATTTCCGGTTTCTGGCGCGCATACTCATGGATGTATTCCAGACACCGCCGATGCAAATACATGTAGGAGGAACCAAAGTGCGGATGCAGTCCGCCCGGAATTTTCCGCCGCCAGGGAATCGCGATGTTTTGACGGTTCGGCGGCCAGCCCAGTGCGCGGGTCCAGCGCGGGAAAGGAAGATGAAAATGATAGTTCTGAACCCGCCGGATGGCGCGGCCATTTTCCCAGTTTGGTATTGGCCAGGCGGTCGTTTCCATGAACGAGCGACCGGCGGCCGCATCCAGTCGTCGGCGGATCTGTGACTGGGATTTGATCGGATAATCCTGCCCGGTCAGCACAATCGCATAGTCGCAGACAAAGCCGAGCCGGGCAATTTCCTCAATCGCTTTCAAGGAGGCGAGGACGTGGCCGAAATCTCCCCACCGGCATTTATGCCGGGCCAGCAGCTTCACGTTCGGCTGTTCTTGGAACATCTCTTGCAACAAATGAAATTCCGCCGCCGGACTGCGCAGGTCGTAGTGGATAAAAAACCAATCTTGCGGCGAGTCAAGCCGCCGAACGAGCCGCCGCAATAAATCCGGTTTTTGATACGCGGAAAGAATGTAGGCAATGCGGATGCTTGCACCCGGCTCGCCGGCATTGGACAAAGTTTTCATGGTTGGCTTCTGGAGCTCGCAAACATATTCCTATTTAGGTTCTGTCCGACGTAAAAAGCAAGTTATTGCTCCCGCCATCCACGGCGGCAACGCCGGAGCGCGAAGGATTGCAAACGCGTTCCGTTTGCCTATGCTCGTCGCCGACCAGAACCGACGAGCGAGTTTATGAGCAACGACCACGACCGCATTCTGAATTTGAAGCGCTGGCTGCAAGGCCGGTTGTCGCCGGCGCAACGCGCGGGGTTGCGGCGGCGGTTGAATGAACCGCTGGGATTTGTTTTTCGTCGCGATCTGCCAAGGCTGGCAACGATTTACGGCACGGATAAATGGGGCATTCACCATTACGCCCCGCACTACGCGCGGCATTTCCAGCCTCTGCGCCGGAAAAAAATCACGCTGCTGGAAATCGGCATCGGCGGTTACGACGATCCCCGCGCCGGAGGCGGCTCGCTGCGGATGTGGCGGCGATTTTTTCCCAACGCCCGGATCGTGGGGCTGGATTATTTCGACAAAAGCCCGCATGCGGAAAAACGCATACGCATTTGCCGCGGCGACCAGTCGGATGAAAAATTCCTCCGGCAAATGGTCGCCGAGGTCGGTCGCCCGGACATCATCATTGATGACGGCAGCCATCTCAACCAGCATGTCATCAAAAGTTTTGAGGTTCTGTTCCCGTTGCTGGCGGATGATGGCATTTACGTGGTGGAAGACACGCAGACCGCCTACTGGCCCGACGAAGGCGGCAGCAGTGACAATCTGCTCACCGCGCCGACCAGCATGTGCCTGCTCAAAAGCCTGGTGGACGGACTGAACCACGAGGAATTCATCAAGCCCGGCTACGTTCCCAGCTATCACGACCGGCACATCACCGCCCTGCATTTTTATCACAATCTGGTTTTCATCCAGAAAGGATTGAATCAGGAAGGCAGCAACATGATCCGCCACAACACCCGGTCCGGCTGAGGCCACGCGATTCGGCCTTTTCTTTTCCGCAAAATTTTCCACACTCCCGCCATGCCTTCATTCGACATTGTTTCGCATGTCAACTCGATGGAAATCGAAAACGCCGTCAACCAGGCCAAAAAAGAACTGGCCAACCGCTTCGACTTCAAAGCCAGCAAATGGGAAATCATTTTGGAGAAAACGGAAATCAAGCTGACCGCCGACAACGAATTCAAGGTTGCCACGCTGAATGAAATCGTCATCGGCAAGCTCGCCAAGCGCGGCATCAGCATGAAAAGCGTGGAGCAGTGCGAGCCGGATGTCTCGCCGCTCGGCCACGCGCGCCAGAGCATCAAGATCAAAAACGGCATTGAAAGCGCAGTGGCCAAGGAGATCACCGGCTTCATCCGCGACGGCAAGTTCAAGGTGACGACGCAGATTCAGGGCGACGAAGTGCGCGTGAACAGCAAGAGCCGCGACGAATTGCAGGCCGTCATCGCCGCCGTGCGCGCGAAGGAATTTCCCGTGGCCGTGCAGTTTGTGAATTTTCGGGAGTGAACCACCAAGTCACGAAGGCGCAAAGAAGCAGAACCGAAAAATTTTCGCGCTTGGCTGGTTGAATCAATAATCACCATTCCGGCTCCATTCTCGCGCACCGTGCGTGAAATGGCGTCACGAGTTTGAGTTGGATTTGTGGCGAAATTCTGCGAAACTGATTGCCCGATGAAACCGATTATCAAACTCTTACTCGAAGGCGGCAGCCTCAACACCGCGCAAATGGCGCAGGTGCTGAATTTGACTGAAGCCGAAGTCAATCACCAGCTCGACGCGCTCAAAAAAGACGGCGTGCTGCTCGGTTTCCGGCCCGTGCTCAACCTCGCCGAGGAAGATTCCGGCGTCGTTCGCGCCGTCATCGAAGTGCGCATCACGCCCGAGCGCGGCGGCGGCTTCAACCGCCTGGCCGAGCGCATCAGCAAGTTCGACGAGGTGGAATCCTGCTACCTAATGTCCGGCGGCTACGACCTGCTGGTGTTCGTCAACGGCGCGAGCCTGCAAAAGGTCGCGGCATTCGTCTCGGAAAAACTCTCCACCATCGAGGGCGTGCTCTCCACGGCCACGCATTTCATGCTGCGCTCCTACAAGGAACACGGCTTCCTGCTCGGCGGCAAAGCGGAGGAAAACGAGCGGCTCAAGGTTGCGCCGTAAATTTCTGTCGCACGGAAATTATGTCTTTTGAAAACACTTTGACCGACATTGTGAATCGTCTTCGACAAGGACGATTTCCAAATGAACAGGCGATTTCTCAAGGAATTGTTTTGCGAGTGCTTCAAGAACTTGGATGGGATACTTGGGATACGAACAAGGTTTGGCCGGAGTATAAAACTGGAGAAGGGCGTGTTGATTTTGGCCTTTGTCATCCACCATGCAAACCCGCCGTTTTCATCGAAGTAAAACAGCCGGGCAAAGCAGAAGAATCTGTTCGGCAAGCGCTCGAATATGCTTTTCACGTTGGTGTTCCATTTGTGGTTTTAACAGACGGCAAGACGTGGAGTTTCTATCTTCCAGCAGAACAGGGAAGCTACGAAGATCGACGCGTTCACAAGCTTGATTTGTTCGAGCGTTCAGCGGCCGAAGCATCTGAAATCCTTAATCGCTATCTTCAATCTTCACGAGTCGAATCGGGAGAAGCACGCGAAACAGCGCTTAAAGAATATCGGAATCGAAATCGTCGCTCACAAGCAAAGGCGACGATTCCTGACGCGTGGCGCGAATTGGTAGAAAAAGGCGACGAAGATTTGGTTGATCTTGTTGCCAACGCTGTCGAATCAAAAATCGGTGTAAGACCTGACAATGATGAGGTTGCTGAATTTCTTGCTGGATTGGGCAAGCCAATAATTGTTGAAACGGCACAACGTAACATTTCACAGCCACGTCCGGCTGCCCGTCTCACAACTTCCATTGCCGGCAATGAATCCTCACGCCGGGGAAAACTTATTGTCCGTGGCAAATCGTTCGATTATCACAACGCGAAGGACGCAATGGTCATCGCTCTTCGAGAATTTGCAAAAGACGATCCATCGTTTCTTGAGCGCTGTTCGCAGCATCCTGACGCTCAAGGTCGCAAGCGGCGTTACATCGCACGTTCGCCGGAAGAGCTTTATCCAGACCGTGAAGACCTTCGCGAAATGCGTGAGACATTGCCGGGCGGATGGTTTGTTGCAACAAATTTGAATAACGTTCTCAAGAAAACAATTATTAAACTAGCCACGGAAGTTGCCGGATTAACTTTTGGTAAAGATGTGATTGTTGAGTTTTAATTTTTGGAATTTATTTCACATGGATCAATCACGTTTCATCGCCAAGCACGTCGTCAACCTGCCCAAGTCGGGCATCCGCGACTTTTTCGACATCGTCGCCAAGATGAAGGACGCCATCTCGCTCGGCGTGGGTGAGCCAGACTTTGACACTCCGTGGCATATTCGTGAAGCGGGAATTTACGCGCTCGAAAAGGGCAAGACGCACTACACCTCGAACCTCGGCCTCATCGAACTGCGCCGCGCCATCGGCAAATACGTCGGGCAGAATTTCAACGTCAGCTACGCGCCGGAAAACGAAGTCATTATCACCGTCGGCGTCAGCGAAGGGCTCGACCTCGCCTGCCGCGCGCTCATCAATCCCGGCGACAAGGTGATGTATCACCAGCCCTGCTACGTCAGCTATTCGCCGAGCATCACGCTCGCGCATGGCGTGCCCGTGCCGGTGCCGACGTTTGCGAAGGACGGCTTCGCGCTCACTGTGGACGCGCTCCGCGCCGCGTGGCAGCCGGGCTGCAAAATTTTGATGCTGAACCTGCCGTGCAATCCCACCGGCGGCACGTGCGATCGCGCGCAGATCGAAGCCATCGCGAAGTTCGCGGTGGAAAAAGATCTCATCGTGTTGAGCGACGAAATTTATTCCGAGCTGACGTTCGAGGGCGTTCACACCAGCATCGCGAGCATTCCCGGCATGAAGGAGCGCACGATTTTCCTGCACGGATTTTCCAAGGCGTTTGCGATGACCGGCTGGCGCATCGGATATGCGTGCGGCCCGGCGACGCTCATCGAGGCGATGATGAAGGTGCATCAATATTCGATGCTCTGCGCGTCCATCATCGCGCAGGAAGCCGCCATCGAAGCGCTCGTGCGCGGCGAGGACGCGATGAAAAAAATGCGCGACCAGTATCATCGCCGCCGCGATTTCATTGTGCGCCGGTTCAATGAAATCGGTTTGAAATGCCATCTGCCGCGCGGCTCGTTCTACGCGTTTCCTGACATCAGCAAGACCGGCATGAACGAAAAGGATTTCGCCATCGGTTTGCTGAACGCGGAGAAAGTGGCGATTGTTCCCGGTTCAGCCTTCGGCGAGAACGGCAAAGGTTTTTGCCGCGCGTGCTTCGCGACGAGCTACGAACAGCTCATCGAGGCAAGCAACCGGATTGACCGGCATGTGCAGAATTTGGCGGCGAAGAAATAATTATTTCGCCTCCGCCGTCAGCGACAGAAAAATGGCCTCCAGCGCGCCGGAGGCGCCGCTTTGTTTGCGCAGTTCTTCGCGCGTGCCGACGGCAATGAGCTTGCCGCCGTGAATCACCCCGATGCGATCAGCCATTTCCTCGGCGATGTCCAGTTGATGCGTGGAGACCAGCACGGTCATGCCGGTGAGCGAGCGCTCCTTCAAAACGTCCTTCACCACCCGCGCGTGCTGCGGGTCGAGGCCGACCATCGGCTCGTCAATCACGAACACCTCCGGGTCGTGCAGCAGCGCGGAGACGATGGCGATGCGCTGGCGCGTGCCGTGCGAAAGCCCTTCCAGCGTGCGGTCGGCGAATTCTTCGAGATGAAAACGCACGACGAGTTCCCGCGCGTTTTTTTCGATGCGCGCGGCATCCAGGCGGAACATCTGGCCGACGAAACGGAAAAATTCCCACGCGGTCAGCTTGTCATACAGAAATGGAAAATCCGGAACGTAAGCCAGCCGCTGGCGCGCCTCAAGCGGCTGGGCTTGCACGTCGAAACCGCAAATGCGCGCGTGGCCGGAAGTGGGTTTGATCAGGCCGGTGAGCAGTTTGATCGTCGTGGTTTTGCCGGCGGCATTGGGGCCGAGCAGGGCGAAAAATTCGCCGCGCGCGATTTTGAGCGACACGCCATTGACGGCCAGGAGGTCGCCGAATTTTTTTACGAGCTGATCCAGTTCAATCATGGCTTGCCCCACTCATCAATGCGGGCGGTGATGTCGCCCGGTAGTTGGATGCGCAAAATTTCGCCCAGCGTGCTGACATCCACGATCACGGGATGGCCGAGCACGCTGGTTTCCAGCCGATAGACCGGCACGGCCTCGGCGCCGATTTTGACCCGCGTGCGGCGGGCGTCCCACTCGATTTTTTGGACGGCGGCGGGCGGCATGATTTCCGGCAGGTCGAACGCGCCCAACAATCCGCCGGCAACATTTCCGGTCAAGGCCCGGACAATGGCCCCGGGATTTTGCAAGTCGGCGAAGGTGAAATCGCGCTCCAGCACCGGCGTCCCTTCGCTGGTGAATTTGACGTGCGCCGTCTGGTTGGTGGCCCGCGAACGGATTTCGATGGCGGCCAGCCGCGCCGTGATTTTCAAATCCAATTCCCGCCACTGGCGAGGAGAAGCGAACATTACCCGTCCGTCAAACTTCAACCGATTGGTGAAATCGCCGAGCGCAACATTGCCGGCGAGATGAAGCTGATAGCCGGCGTGCGTGGCGAACCCTTCCGGCGGCAGCTTGTCCTCGTCGAGAGTGGCCATCTGCTGGCCGACCCCGGTGGAAAATTCGCAGTAACCCATGCGGTCGCCGTTTTGAAAGACGCTCAACGAAGAGGCGTCCGGCGCCGTCAGAATTTTCCGCCAGACCAGTTGCGCGGGCACGGGCGTGTCGCCGCCGCGCGCGCCGAATTCCGTGCGCCAGAGCAGCACATTCATCGTCAGCCAAAACGCGACGATGGCCGGAAATGTCAGGCGCGCGATCATGGGCGGTCAAGGCGCAGGCAGGTTCAGCACCTGGCCGGCCTTAAGTTTTTTGGGGTTGACGCCGGGATTCGCCGCCTCCAGCGCCGCGAGGCTGACGCCTTCTTTGCGCGCAATGCTTGCCAGTGTTTCGCGGCTGGCCACCGTGTGAGTGCGCGGCTTGGAAACTTTTTGTGGCGCGGGTTTCTGCCGGATTTGAGCCGGGCTGGACACAGTGAAGTTCGTTGCCGCGGTTACATTGTCCGGTGTCAGGCCGATGACTTGATCTGGCGCGGCAAACTTGTTTTGCGGGCCGGGCGGATTGGTTTTGGCGGCGGCCTGCAGCGCGGCATAAGCCGCCTGCCACTGGGTCAACAAATCGTGCAGCCGGCGGTTTTCCTCGGTGAGTTTTTCGAGCTGCTGCTGGGTGGCGGGCGCGCTGGGCAGTTGCAGCACATCGGCGGCGAGCTGCTGTTTGCAACTGGCAATGTGCTGCCCGATGACGTCCGCATTTTCCGCCTTCGGGTCGTATTTCAAATACTGCTGGTAATGATAAATGGCCGCGGCCGGATCGGATTCCTGGTTTTCGTAAAGCATCGCAAGCTGGTAATGCGCCTGCGCCGAGTGCGGATTGGCCTCGAGTGATTCCTCGAACGCATTGATGGCACCGAGGTAATCCATCGCATTCACGCGGCTTTTGCCGAGAACGAAATGCGGCTCCTTCTCCTCGTCCATCGGCCCTTGATCCATCGGCGAACAGCCGCTGGCGGCCACAAAAAACGCGGTGGCGGCCAGCGCAAAACTCCATTTGCCAAAAAACGACATCCACTGAAATTAAACGAACCGCTCCGCGCGTGCAATCGCCGTCATCGGGAAGCCGCCGATCAGGTCCGGTCACTGCCAGCGCCAGACCAGACGCCGCGTTGTATCCGGCGACAGTTTGAAATTTTCCGAAATCCGCAGGCCTTCCACCCAGAAAATCTCGCCGGCCGCCGTCGCCGCCAAAATCAAATTCCGGCGGCGCGCACGCGGGAACTTGGCGTTCACAAACAAATCCTGCAATTTTGCCGCCGCCTGCCGGCCAATCGGCTGAAACCGGTCGCCCGCCCGCCAGTGGCGCAAAACAATTGCCTCGCCGATTTTGTCCGCGTCGAAAAATTCCGTCGGCGCGGGCGGCCTGCCGGCGAGTCGTTTTGACGGCAACTGAATTTTTTTTTGCAACCGAATCTGCCAGCGGAATTTCCTGCCGCCGAACTCCACCCGTCCGGCCGTCCCCTGCAAATTCAAATTCAGTTCGGCGGGATTGAACTCGCTGGCCGGATTTTCCCGGCAGCAAACTTCTCCAGCGGCGTTCCGCGCGACCGACAGATTGTGACTGGCGCTCACCCATTTCCCCGGTGATTCGCGGAGCCGCTCGACCGTCTCAAAATCCGGCAGCAAGCCAAGCCCGGTCAATTGCTGCTGCAAAACTTTCCGCTGAACCGCCGTGGACAATTGATCAAAGCCGCGCATTGTTTGCAACCATTGCCGCGCCGTTTCGCTGACAAAATCCGCGTCCGCGCCCACGATTTCCATCAGCCGCAAAACCGTTTTGTCCAAGCCGGGCTGGTAATGTTTGCGGAGCAGCGGCAGCAGCTCGTTGCGAATCCGGTTGCGGAGAAAGTCGGCGGCAAAATTGCTGGCGTCGTCGCGGAAGCGGATTTTATTTTCGCCGGCAAACGCCAGGAGGTCCGTCTTGGAAAAATTCAGCAGCGGACGGGCCAGCGCGATTTGTTTATCGGCGGGCGACGGCGAACGCCATTTCATGCCGGCCAGACCCGCGCCGCCGGCGCCGCGCAGCAGCCGCAGAAAAAAAAGTTCCACCTGGTCGTCGGCATGATGCGCCAGGGCGACGGCGGGAATCTTCCGCTCCCGCGCCACGCGCGCGAGAAATTCGTGGCGCAGTTTTCGCGCGGCCATTTCCACGGAAATTTTTGACCGCGCGGCAAACTTGGCGACTTCGCCGCTTTCGCCAAAAAACGGCAGCCGCAATTTTCCGGCCGTCTGCCGGACCAGTTTTTCATCCGCATCACTGGCCGCGCCGCGCAACTGGTGGTTGAAGTGCGCGATGGAAATTTTCCAGCGGTGCTTTTTGGCGAGCGTATTCAAAACGTGAAGCAAAACCAGCGAATCCGCGCCGCCGGAAACGGCGACGAGGATTTTTTGCCCGCGCAAAAACAATCGGCGGTTCCGGATTTCGCTTTCGGCGCGTTGGAGGAATTCGCTCACCCGGCCAGCTTGCATTTTTTTTGCGCGGCGGGCAAGCGGCGGGAGCGGGACAATGCGACTTGTCAAAAACCAATTTTGCCGGATAATTAAACCATGAGCGCGCAGGACATTTTAATTGAAGAAATCAAGCGCCAGCCCGAAACCGTGGCGCGAGAAATCTTGCATTACCTGAAATTCCTCGAACGCCAACGCGCTGCCGAAGCTCCGATGGATAATCTGGTCGCGGACACTTGGGAAAAACTTGGCCCGGCGCCGGAAGTGGATTATGCCAAGCTTTGAGCGCGGCGACGTGGTCATTGTAGATTTGGGCATGGCGGCCAAAGTCCGTCCGTGTGTTATCATTTCCGTCGGCCAACCCGACCGTCAGCGCAATATGTCCGTAGTCGTGCCGATGACAACCGAAATCCGGGGCGGCGAATGTGAAATTCACTTTCCCAAGCCGGCTTGGCTTCGCCAGGAATCGGTCGTGAACGTGCTGGGCATCGCCGGCGTGGACAACGCGAAAATCGAGCGGCGCATTTCGGTTTTTCCAGCGGATAAAATGACGGAAATTGAAACCGTATTGAAACGAATGTTGGGTTTGTGAGCAGCAGGAGACGACGTGAGGAGTCTCATTCTGAAAAATCCGCAATTCGCAATCGCCAATCCAAAGTTGAAATGAGTCTCGTAACCTCGACTCCTACAAAACTTCGTAATTCGACATCGTCATGGCTCTTTACGGCTGGACCAGCACCCGGTAAAACCGCTGGGCCGAGGACTGGAAGGCATTGGTGTCGGTCATTGTCAACGTGTTGGTCTGGGCGGCGGTGGCGCTGCCCAGATTGATCCAGTCGGGCTGGAGCAGATTGGTTGCATATTGGATTTGATAAACGACGCCGGGAGTGGAAGTCCATGCGAGTTGAAAATTATCGGCGGATTTTACCGTGGATTTGAAGAAGATCGGCGCTACTGGCGTCACGCTGACATCATCAAAGCCAAAATAACCCGGGTCGTTCCGAAAACCGAATTGCAGCGGCGTGGCGGTGGCGGTGGCCGTGACCAAAAATTGCAGATTGGTCCAGGCCATCGCCGGAATGTTCGTCTGGCTGTAAAGGGTCGCGCCGTTCCATTGCACGAGAAACTGGTTGGGCGCGCCGCTCTTGGGATTCGTCAGCCAGCAGGAAAGCAGATAACTGTTCCCCGGCGTTGTCGCCAGATTTTGGGAAAGATAACTCAAGGCGCCGGAAGGTCCGAGTTGGGCGCCGTAACTGCCCGAATGAACATAACTGGCCGTGCCGCTGACCGACAGGTAAGTCGCGCTGCCGGTTTCCGTCCAGCCGGAAAAATTGCCGGTCTCGAAGCCGCCATTCACGACGAGCGGCTGGCCGACATTGATTGAGAATGGGAGCGCGGCCGCGAGGCCGGTGTTGTTGGTGATCAGCACCGTTGTCGTGTAAGCGCCGGCAGCCAAACTGTTCGCCACCGCCGCTGCGAGGCTGACCGTCATGGCCGTCTGTCCGCCACCCGTCAGGGAGCCGCCCGTAGTCGAGGCATTCAGCCAGGACGAAGTGTTGATGAGGCTCCAGGCCAGCACATCGCCGCTTTGATTGGTCAATGAATAATTTTGCGAAACGGCGCCAAACACGGTTCCCACCGGAGCCGCCGCCGTAAAGCCATTCGTCGGCGAAACGGCCAACGGCTGATTGACTTGAAGGGTGAACAGTCCGGACTGCGCCGCTTGGGAAGTCCCGTTGGAAAAGATCAGCGCCGCCGAATAAGCGCCCACCGCCAGATTGCTGGCAGTGGCCGTGAGATTCGCCTTGAGATTGACGGTGGCCGTCGCCGCCAGCGTGCCGCTGGTTGCGGAAAAAGTGAGCCACGCCGACGTGTTGACCAGCGACCACGTCAGCGGGAAGCTGCTGGCGTTGGTCAGTAGAAAATTGCCCGATGCAAAACTGAATGGCCCGCCGGCCACACCTGAGACAGCGCCTGTTTTAGGCGAAACAACGAGCGCGTCTGGGCTGCCGGCCAGCGCGTTGATCAATGCTTGACCCGCCGGCGTGCCCAGCCCGGTGCAAAGATCGTAACCGGCCGCGGTGGAAAACAGACTGGGACTGCTGCTCCAAAAATTGTTGCCGGTCGTGATGTCGTGGAAACACGTGGTGTAATTTGGTCCCGCAGCAATGGCATAGATGGCTGGATTGATGAAGCCGACGGGCGTCCGGCCCAAAGCCGCTTCCTGCTGGTTGATCAGCGCGGTGAAACCCGCCCACAACGGCGCGGCGCAGCTTGTGCCGCCAAAAACCGCGGATTGATTGTTGTTGTAAATGACCCAGATATTATCTGCCGTCAACGCCACGTCGGGGATATTGCGGAAACTCGCCGAACCTCCCACGCTGGTCATGTTGAGGTTGGTCTGCCAAGCGGGAATGGCGTAGTGCGAACTGATGCCGCCGCTGCTGCCCGTGCCACCGCCCCAATTCCAAACCGTTTCCGCCGCGTAGTCCGCCGCCGTGCCATTCATCGTCAGCGTGGTTCCGCCAACCTGCGTGATGTAAGGATTGCTGGACGGCGCATTGTCCAGTGATGTGTTGTCTGCTCCGTTGACCGAATTTGCCCCGGTGGTGAACGCATCGCCGTCGCCGGAGGCGTTGAAGAACGACTGTCCTTGCGCGGCCATTTGCTTGAACAGATTGTCGGTCGTCGTTCTCGGTCCGCCGCTCCAGCCCCAGGAACAGCTCAATTGCCTGGCTTGGTTGTCGGAAACCATCCGGCTCAAAATGCTGTTCTGCTGATTCCCTTCATAAACAATCACCTCGGCCAGCGCCGGAGCCATCGCAATTGCCATTTCAATATCCAACGAGACTTCGCCGATGGCATTCGCTCCTTGGCCGCTGAAACCGGGATTCCCGCTCACGCCGTTCAGCAGGACATTGGCCAGCGGCACATTGGTGTAGCCGCTCTGGCTTTCGTAGCTGGCAATGTCACTCGCATAATAACTGTCAAATTCCACCAGCCCGACAATTTGTCCCGAACCGCGCAACGTCACGCCGGGCGCATAAGCCGCGCGGAAATCACCGCCCAGGTAACTGCCGCCGGAACCGGAACCGCCTTGGGGCGCAGCCTTGGTTTGCTGGACGGCTGACAGTTTTAGACTTTTCGGATGAGGCAGTTTGAAATTGTTCAGCCCGCTGACGTCCGCCACCGGCAGCGCGGCATCCACCATCGGCTCGGTGTCCGGCGCAAAAAAATCGCGTGCCTCGGTCGGATGCCGATAAGTGTGCAGGATGACATGAAACGCCTTTTCCACCGCCGCCGCCGGACCGGCCACGTCCAGCACCAGCCGGTTGCGATAGGCGGCAGTGACGGTCAGGCCGTTCGTCCGCGCAAAAACCAGAACCGCCGCATAATCACTTTCCGTCGGACCGAACCGGGCGGCAAATGCCTCCGGCGTGAGGTAATGCCGGTAATTGGCGCTGGCCGGGTCACAAACTTGCGCGAGAAAATCATCCAGCCCCGCCGGATCACGCAATGACAACCCGATCGCCAGGTGCAATTGGTTAGTCGCCGGCCGTCCTTTGGCCGTCAATCCCGAAAGCTCGCGGGGCACATGCCCTGGCAAAATTTTCCACTCCGCGCCGAAAACAGGACAGCTTCCCAGCGCGCCGAGCAGGTTCAGCACGCCAAAGACCAGCCAAAAGCCTTTTTTGCACAGCATGATTCAGTCTGTTTTGACTTTCGGAACACAGCAGCAGGCCGCGTTCCACATTTCACAAGAAATAGTGGAACAAACTATCGCATTTCCCAACCAAGTCAATTTGCCGCCGTTCAATCTGGATCCTATTCTCGTCACCGTCCCAACCTACCAGGATCAAGGTTAAGTTCGGATTAAGATTGCCGCCTTGCCAAATAAATTCGCCCACGCGCTTTCCGCTTTCCGCTTTCCGCTTTCCGCTTTAACTTCAACGCGTGTCCGTCCAATTCACCATTCTCGGCAGCGGTTCGTCCGGAAACTGCGCCTATTTGGAAACCGCCGAAGCCCGCGTGCTCGTGGACGCCGGTTTTTCGCCGCTGCAAATCCGCAAGCGCCTCGCCACCATCGGCCGCACGCCGGAAAATCTCACCGCCATTTTGATCACCCACGAACATTCCGACCACATCAGCGGACTGCTCGGCCTCGCGGATAAATTTCACATTCCGGTTTATTGCAATCGCGGGACACAGGACGGCGCTGTCTGGGCATTCAAAACGAAATGGACGAGCAAAATAAATCCGCTGCCCGACGGCCTTGGCGGCACGGAGCAGCTCAAAAAGAAAATTGACTGGCGGCTGTTTGAAACCGGCGCGAGCTTTGAAATCGGGGATGTCAGCATCGAGACGTTTTCCATTCCGCACGACGCGCAGGACCCGGTCGGCTTTCTTCTCCGCACCGCCGCCGGCAATGTTGGTTTTGCCACCGACCTCGGCCATTTCACCCGGCTCGTGGGCGAACGCGTGCGGCGCGCGAACGTGCTGGTCCTCGAATCCAACCACGACGTGAAATTGTTGCAGGACTGCCCGCGCCGGCCGTGGAGTTTGAAGCAGCGGATTCTTGGCCGCCACGGCCATCTGTCCAACGAAGCCGCCGCCGAAGCCGCCGAGCAAATCATGTCCGCCGAATTGAGGCACCTGTATCTCGCGCACTTGAGCCGCGAATGCAACCAGCCGGAGATCGCCCGCCGCGTGATGGTTGGCTGCCTGCAAAAAATCGGCGCCACGCACGTTCAGTTGCAAATCGCCGCGCAGGATGTGCCGTGCGCGACGCTGGAATTGTAAAAAAATCTTAGCCTGCGCAAAAACTACCACCGATTCCGTCCGCCAAAAATGTTCGACCCGGCATAAAACAACAAAGCGATCAACGCCCCGGAGATGTGGCCGGCCACGGAAACGGTTTCCAGAACATTCCCGGTGTTCGCGAAAATCATGCGCCCGGTGGTCATTTCAAAAATAATTTTGCCGGTGATGCCCAACAAGGTTGTCAGGCAAATCCAGCGCCAGGGAGCGTTGTCATGCAGGCCGAACAGCGCCAGATAAACAATCGCGGTTGTGGCCAGCGCGGACAGGCCGCCGAATAATTTCATCTGCGGTTCGAACACCAGCAAAATGGCGCTGATGAGCCACGGAGCCAGCAGGCAAAGCCAGCCAAAATGCGGCAACTTTTGGCTTTCGATAATCCAGCCGGCGACGCCCAAAGCCAGTGAATCATAAACCAGATGAGAAGTGGAAAAGTGAACCCAGTGTCCGGTGAACATCCGCCATATTTGACCTGAAAGAATGGCGGACCGGTCATAAACCAGCCAGGACGACCAGCCTGGAAACAGCGCGACCAACACGCCGCCGCCAACCAGCAGCAGCGTGATGACCGGCAAACGCCAGACTAGACCTTGCGATTGCGACGTGTCCACAAAAAACAGGCTCCCAGTCCGCCAACCAAGATGGTTTCCAATCCGCCAAAGGCTCCGGCCCCGGTGTAACCCGGTTTATATTCGATCTTATATTCGGTCGGCGCGTTGGTGACCCGCTCCTTGAAGTCGGCAAGCTGGACTTGCAGGTTGGCCACCAGATTGGTCGCGGCTTCCTCAAACCCTTTTTTGCTGTCCGCGCGCAGTTGTTCGCTCAAGTTGATCGGCGTGGCGGAACCTTTGACATTGCCAATTCCCGGCGCGCGGAACAGCAGCTTGCGGCTGGCAATATCATAAACCGCCGCGTCCATCATGGTTTTGGTGTCGTTCTTTTCGCCGGGGATAACATAGGCGCCGACAATGGTCCAATAAGTCAGCGATAACATCCCTTCGCCGGTGAATTGAACCTGATCATAGGAGAGCAGCGCCATAACATCCACGCCATACATCGTTCGAATCTGGTCCAGATTGGCAAAGCCACCGCGCGGAGTCAGATAAGCCGTCGGGATAAGTTCGATGGATTTGACGAACGGATATTGTTTGAACTGCGCGCTGATCTGCTTCATCAATTCCATCTTCTGGCTTTCGGAAAAAGCCAGGTCGTCCGCCGCATACGAATAGTTGTTCCGACCGCTGGGATTGTCCACCGGCACAAAAGCAACGCCCACGCGCAGCGGCAGGGACAACACCGGAACCGTCGGCGCGTCCACATGCTCCTTCTGGTCGGAATAAAGATACGCATACAAATTGCTGGCGTGGTGATTGGTTCTCCCGCCGTTGAAGGTGTCGCAGCCGGCGACGAGGAGGGTAACGGTCGCCGCGAGTCCGATTGTCAGCCAGATAGTCTTGATCATATAATTCTCCAGTCTTTGCAATATGTGTTTGTCAGTCCGATCTGATTTAACCATGCGCGTGCCAAACTAGCTAATTGAAAAATTTGCCCGTGCATTGATTTTTGCGATGTTCATTCCAAGTTTTCCCCAGACCGCGAATACATCTGTTATTGCACAAACCGGTTGAAGGAATAAAGTTTGCCGCATTCATGTTCCACATCCAAAAAATCACTTCGCTTGACCGGCCCGAACTTGCGCCGTATCGCTCGCTCAAGCGTTCCGCCGAGCACGCCAAGCTCGGCATTTTCGTGGTGGAAGGCGACAAGGTTTTGCACCGCCTGCTGGACAGCGAGTTCACGGTCGTCTCCGTGCTGCTGCTGGCGAAACGGCTGGCCGAATTCGAGCCGAAACTGCGCGCGCGGCCGGAAAAAGACATCGCCGTTTTCGTCTGCGAGCGGCCGGTGATGGACGGACTGGTCGGCTTTGAAATTTACCAGGGTGTGCTGGCCATCGGGAAAATTCCCGCGACACGCTCGCTGGAAGAAATTCTCGCCGCCAGCCCGCGTCCGCATTTTTTTGTGGCGCTGGACGGCTTGTCCAACGCGGAAAACGTCGGTCTGCTGATGCGCAACTGTGTGGCGTTTGGCGTGTCGGCGCTGATCGTGGGCGAGACGTGCAGCAGCGCGTTTCTGCGCCGCACCGTCCGCAATTCAATGGGCGCGATCTTCAAGCTGCCGGTGCTGGAGCCGCCGAGCCTCGTGCAAATCCTGCGCGAGTTGCGGGCGCGCGGCGTGCGCTGCATCGCCGCGCATCCGCACACGGACAAAAAGGTTTTGCCGCAGGCGGATTTTTCGGGCGATTGCTGCGTGGTTTTCGGCAGCGAAGGCCACGGCATTTCCCAGGAAGTTTTGGCCGCGTGCGATGAAGCCGTGGCGATTCCGATGGCGAACGAGGTGGATTCGCTCAACGTCAGCGCGGCGGCAGCAGTGTTTCTTTACGAAGTGAACCGGCAGCGGTTCTGGAACAAATCTTTTGCCGCCAACCCGGCGTAGCTATTTCAGGTTTGCAGAAAAATCGGAACTTATGTCGGCAACTCAGCGACCTTTGGCTTGCGACAATGCGTAGAGAATCAGACCCACGATGATCACGAAGAAGATGACGCCGCCGATGAGGAAGTAGGTGCCCACCTTGTTGGTCTTTTTTCTGAAGCCGGTGGTTTTGGTGTCGAATCCGGGCGCCCGCGCGCCGCCTTGTTCGAGCTGTTCCAAGCTGACGCCACGCGGTATGACCATGGTGCCTTCCATGGCTTTTTTGGGCGAGGCGAGCAGCCGGCGCGGAGGCCGGGGCGGCGGGCGGCGGTGGGGCGGAAATCGGTTTGCCGTCGTCAATCTTCAGCTCCACCTGGCCGAACCGCAGCGTCTGGCCGGGCTTGAGAACGGTCTCGGAAATTTTTTCGTTGTTGATGAACGTGCCGTTCGTCGAATTGAGGTCCTTGATGACGATGTCGCCGCCGCGCAGAATGATTTCGGCGTGATGGCTGGAAACCGAAGGCGTCGGCAATTTGAAAAGCATTATCCTCCACGCGACCGACGGTGGTGCGTTCGATGTTCAACTCGAACGTGCGCCCGGTCATGCCCTGGTTCAGGATAACGAGTTTGGACATAGATTGTTTAATTCGATTATGAGCGCGGCGGCGTTTCAAGTCAAACGCAAATCCAAGCGGGCTGCTTTTTTTCAGCCGCGCTTTTCAATCATCCGCCGGAACTCGGCGAACAGCGGCGTGGAATCGTGCGGCCCCGGCGAGGCTTCGGGATGATATTGCACGCAAAACACCGGCTTCGTTTTGTGCCGGAAACCTTCGACCGTCTGGTCGTTCAAATTGATGCGGTTCACCGCGACGTCGGCGGGCAGCGATTTGGCGTCCACCGCAAAGCCATGATTTTGCGAGGTGATTTCGACCCTGCCGGATTCCAAATCCTTCACCGGCTGGTTGCCGCCGCGATGGCCGAATTTCAATTTGAAAGTTTTTCCGCCGAACGCCTGGCCGAGAATCTGGTGGCCGAGGCAAATACCAAAAATCGGAATGCCGGTATCCAGCAGCGTCTTGCACTTCGCGCACAATGTAATTCAGCGCGGCGGGATCGCCGGGGCCGTTCGAGAGAAAAATCCCGGCGGGCTTTGTTTCAGCGCGTCGGCGGCGCTCGCCGTCGCCGGCAAAACCTGCGTGGCAAATCCATGCTGACGCAGCCGGCGCAGAATGTTGTATTTCATCCCGTAATCGAACGCGACAATCGGAATGTCCGCCGCGGGCATGCGGCTGGCGATTGTTGCGCGCATCGGCAGTTTTGTTTCCGCGCACCAAATCGAACGCCGCGCTCTGCTCGTCCTTTTCGTCCCAGCGGAAGGCTTTTTTGTGCGTGACTTCCTTGACGTAATCCACGCCGAGAAAAACAAATTCCTGCGCGCGCTTCACGGCCTCGGCCTCGGAAATTTTCTCGGTGGAAATAAACCCGTTCAGCGCGCCGCGCACGCGGAGTTTTTTGGTCAGCGCGCGCGTGTCAATGCCCTGGATGCCGGGAATGCCGTTCTTCTCCAGATATTCTTCGAGCGAAAAATCCGCGCGCCAGTTGCTCACCACCGGCGAAAGTTCGCGGATGACGAAGCCCGCCGTGTGCGGCCGCCATGATTCCACGTCCTGCAAATTCACGCCGTAATTGCCGATGAGCGGATAGGTCATCGTCACGATCTGGCCTTTGTAGGACGGGTCGGTGAGGATTTCCTGATAGCCGGTCATCGAAGTGTTGAAGCACACTTCGCCGCAGGCCGACGCTTTCGCGCCAAAACCTTCGCCGTGAAAAACCGAGCCGTCTTCGAGTGCCAAAATCGCTTTCATCAAGTATCCGATGATAAAATTACCGGCGACGCCGGTTCAAGTTTTAACAAAAAGAGCGCGGCCCGTTTCTGGCCGCGCTCGAACAAAGAATTTGGCCTGGCTCAACCTTTGCCGGCTTTAAATTTTTCCAGTTGGGCGATGAATGCCGTCGGGCCGCCTCCTTCATAGTCTACCTGCCGGCCGATTTCCTTGCCGTTTTTGTCCAGCACGACCAGCGTGGGAAAGCCCTCAATTTTATACTCGGTCTTCAATGCCGCGTTGGCTTCTTTCAATTTTTCGGACTGGACTTTTTTGTTCGGGAAAATCCAACTTTCACCAGCACGACGTTTTTGGCGGCGTATGTTTGGAATTCGGGACGAATCGAACACTTCCTTTTTGAACAGGATGCATCCAGCCGACACCAGTCCGAACCGGTGAAATCCATGAGCACGATTTTGTTTTCGGCCTTGGCCTGCGCCTCCGCTGCGGGCAAATCAGTCAGCCAAGTAGCTTCCGCCGCATTCGCCTGCCAAAACACGGTGACCGCCAGCAGCGCAATGAGAATTTTTTTCATAGTCATAATTAGATGCCAAAATTTAGACCGCGCCGGGTTTGATCTGTTCAAGTCAAACAACTTTCATGCGGCGACCAATTCGGATTTTTCCGACCAGGCCATTTTCCCGCCGACGATGGTCGCCACGGCTTTGCCCTTGAGCTGCCAGCCGAAGAACGGACTGTTCTTGGATTTGCTCGCGGAATCTTCGCGCTGGAAAATCCATTCGCGGTCGGGATCAAACACGGTCACGTCCGCGTCCGCGCCGATGTTCAGCGTGCCTTTGTCCAGATTCAACAGCCGCGCCGGATTGACCGTGAATTTTGCCAGCAGATGCGCCAGCGGAATTCTGCGCGTGTGGACGAGCTGCATGAGCGACAGCGCCAGTTCGGTTTCCAGGCCGGTGATGCCAAACGGCGCGTAGTCGAACTCCACTTCCTTTTCGTAATCGCAGTGCGGCGCGTGGTCGCTGCACAAAATGTCAATCGTGCCGTCCGCCAAACCTTCCAGAATCGCCGCGCGGTCCTTGGCGGAGCGGAGCGGGGGATTCATTTTGAAATTCGTGTCGTAAGCCGGCCAGACGGATAAGTTGATGGTTGATGGTTGATGGTTGATAGCTTTGCCGTCGTTCGCCCAAAACTTTTCACTGCCGGCGACGGCCGCGTCGGTCAGGACAAAATGGTGCGGACATGCCTCGCCGGAAATTGGCACGCCGCGTTTTTTTGCTTCACGCAAAAGCGCGACGCTGCCCGCCGCGCTCAAATGCTGGCAATGGATTTTTGCGCCGGTCAGTTCCGCCAGCAGAATGTTCCGCGCGACGATCATTTCCTCGCCCGCCGACGGCCAGCCCCGCAAGCCCAGCACGGTGCTCCAATAACCTTCGTGCATCACGCCGTCGGTCACGAGCGAATAATCCTGGCAATGATCCATCACCGGCAGGCCGAACATCTTCGCGTATTCGCACGCGCGGCGCATGAGTTCGTTGTTCTGCACGCAATGGCCGTCGTCCGTGATGGCGACGACGCCGGCTTTTTTCAAGCCGCCGATGGGCGCCAGTTCCTCGCCCGCGATCCCTTTGGTGATGGCGCCGGTGACAAACACATTGACCGCGCCTTCCGCTTTCGCGAGTTCGTGAATCAGCGCGACGGTGCCGGCGTTGTCAATCGCCGGCAGCGTGTTCGGCATGCACACAATGGAGGTGAACCCGCCGCGCGCCGCCGCCGCCGTGCCCGTGGCGATGGTTTCTTTCGCCGTCTGGCCGGGTTCGCGCAAATGCACATGCAGGTCAATCAGGCCCGGCGAAACAATTTTTCCCCGCGCGTCTAAAATTTCCACCCCATCAGGCGCGGAAAGATTTTTGCCGACGGCGGAAATTTTCCCGTCCTGAATCAGAACGTCGGCGGTGGAATCGAAACCGTCGGCGGGATCAATCACCCGACCGCCGGTGAGAAGCAGCGAATTCATCGCGTCGAGCTTAACGCGATGCGGTTGACAAGGCAAGCGCAGCCGGTAACATGACTCCGGTGCGGGTGTAGTTCAATGGTAGAACGGCAGCCTTCCAAGCTGCATACGTGGGTTCGATTCCCATCACCCGCTCCATTTTAATCTGGCCTTGCCCGTCAACATCATCCAGCGTCGCGCTTGAACAGAACGCGTGTGAATTCAATATTTTTAATGCTAATATGATGTTCGTCATATTCCGGGTTAAATCAGGTCTCGCTAAACTGCCCCAGAAATTTTTCCAAAATCCTTGAGTGTTTCCCAGTTGCCTGTCGTTAATCGGAACAGTCCAAGCAATAAATCATAGAATCTAAAATGAACATTCAGCTCAACAATATGGCGTTCGATCATTCGCCCGCCACTCGCCGCACCTCTGATTTCGGTTCCCAGGAATCGGCTCAACGCAAACCGTCAGGCCAGCGAAAGTTGTCAACCCTCGTTGCTGCCATTTCGCTGATGACTTTGGGAAGTTTGGTATTTTCTGTATCAGATGCGTCAGCGGCGGACGAAATCTGCTCCGCCTGCGGCCAGGACGTGCGCGTCAACGGCGAATTCACGCATCGCAAGGACAATGCGTCCGTCACCATCGAAGGCGTTGCCGGCGACAATGCGGCGCCGTTCCGCGAAGAAATCAACGGAAAGAATTTCACCGTCACCATCTCGCATTTGCCTGCGGGCCGCTACACGATCTCCATCGGCGAAGCGGAAACACTGTCGGACGCGGCCAGTCAACGGGTGTTCGACGTGACCGCCGGCGACGTCGCGCTGGCCAAGAATTTCGACGTCTTTGCCGCTGCCGGCGGTGCGCGAAAACCGACCACCATCACCGGCGCGGTCCAGCATGAGGACGACACGATCAAAGGTCCGGTGACGATTACTTTCGCGGCGAGCCAGGGCAACGCCAAGTTCAACACCATCGAGGTGAAAAATTCTTCGGGCGCGTCGGTTGTCGCGTTCAACGCGTCGGAGCTGGCGGACGCTTTCACCGGCGACGCCGCTCACATTCCGGAAATCAGCGAGCCGCCGATCTGGCATGATCCGTCGCAGCCATTGAAAGCGCGGGCGTATGATTTGATTCGCCGCATGTCGCTGGCCGAGAAAGTGGCGCAATTGCAGAACGGCGCGCCGGGCATTCCACGCATCGAGCTTCCGGCTTACAATTACTGGAACGAGGCGCTGCATGGCGTCGCGAACGACGGTATTGCCACGGTTTTCCCGGAGCCGGTCGGCATGGCTTCCACGTGGAACCCGGAATTGCTGCACAAGGAAGGTCACGTCGTGGGCGTCGAAGGCCGCGCGAAATACAACGACTACGTTTCCAAGCATGACGGCGACTCGAAATGGTGGACGGGCCTGACGTTCTGGACGCCGAACATCAACATTTTCCGCGACCCGCGCTGGGGCCGCGGCCAGGAAACCTACGGCGAAGACCCGTTTTTGACGAGCATGCTCTCCGTGCCGTTCATCCAAGGATTGCAAGGCGACGATCCCAATTACATGCTCGCGATGGGTTGCGCCAAACATTACGCGGTCCACAGCGGCCCGGAGGCGGATCGCCACCGCTTTGACGCCGAGCCGTCGGAACGCGATTTGTATGAGACGTATCTCCCGCAGTTCGAAGCGGCGGTGCGCGTGGGACACGTCGGCGGCGTCATGGGCGCTTACAGCGCGCTTTACGGAATTCCCGATTGCGCCAGCGCCTTTCTGCTCACTGATTTGTTGCGCACGAAATGGGGATTTGAAGGTTATATCGTTTCGGACTGCGGCGCGATCGGCGACATTTCGAGCACGCGGGGGCACCATTACGTCAACACGCCGGAAGAAGCCGCCGCGCTGGGCGTCAAGGCCGGCTGCGATCTCTGCTGCGGCGGAGAATACAACGCCCTGGCGCGCGCGGTGCAAAAAGGATTGGTCACGGAAAAGGAAATTGACAACGCGCTGTATTACACGTTGTGGACGCGCTTCCGGCTCGGATTGTTTGATCCGGCGGAAAAAGTTCCATACTCGAATATCACCCTCAAAGACAATGACACGCCCGAAAGCCGCGATCTCGCGCTGCAAATTGCGCGGGAATCTTTGGTCCTGCTAAAGAACAATGGAATTCTTCCGCTGAATCCGGACAAGATAAAGCGTGTCGCCGTAATCGGCCCGACTGCCGACTCGGTCGGGGCGCTGCAAGGCAACTACAACGGATCAGCTTCGCATCCGATAACGGTTTTGCGGGGCATCCGCCAGTTGCTGTCGGGCATGAACATCGAAGTCACCTACACCGAAGGCTCTCCGATCACCACGGAAGCTAGCCGGGGCTTCGGCCGTCGCGGACGCGCAGCCGCGCCAGCCCGTCCTCCGGCGGAACTGCTGGCGGAAGCCGTCAGCAATGCGCTCTCGGCCGATGTCGTCATTTATGTCGGCGGCATCACACCGGATCAAGAAGGTGAGGGACACGACCGCACCAGCATCGAACTTCCGCAAGTGCAGGAGGATCTTATTCGCGCCCTTCACAACACCGGCAAGCCGATGGTGATGGTGAATTGCAGCGGTTCGGACGTTGCGTTCCCGTGGGAAACGGCAAATCTGCCGGCGATTCTCGAGGCTTGGTATCCGGGCGAGTCGGGCGGCCAGGCCGTTGCCGAAGTCCTTTTTGGCAAGGTCAATCCCTCCGGCCACTTGCCGATGACGTTTTACCAAGCCACCACGAATTTGCCGGCCTTCACCAACTATTCCATGGCCAATCGCACCTACCGCTACTTCACCGGCAAGCCGCTCTACGCGTTCGGCCACGGCTTGAGCTACACCAAGTTCGGTTTCAGCGGCGGCAAGCTTGAGTCGAAGAAAATTGCCGCCGATGGCACGGCGAAGGTGACGTTCACGTTGAAAAATTCCGGCAAAGTTGACGGCGACGAGGTGGCGCAGGTATATTTCCGCCACATTCACTCCGCTGTGCCGCAACCGAAACTGGCCTTGTGCGGTTTCACCCGCGTGCATTTGAAGCGTGGCGAATCAAGCAAAGTCACGGTTGAAGTTCCCGCCGAACGCCTGCGTTACTGGGACACTGACAAAAAACAATACGTGGTTGAGCCGGGGAAATATGAATTTCTCATCGGCGCGGCGTCGGATGACATCCGGCTGAAATTGCCGTTGACGATTGCCGCCCCGTGAGAGCAAAACAAAACAACAAACAAGAACCAATTCAGATTATGCGAAACATACTTACACAGACTATCTGTGCCTGCGCCATTGCCGGCATGTTCACTTTCGTGACCGGCTGCCAGACGAACAACCAAAGCCCGGCGCAATCCGCATCGGCCCCGGTTCAAATGTCCGCGCCGCCCGCAGCGGCAGTTCAAGCTCCGGCAGCAACGGCTGCCGCATCAGCAGATGGCGTTATTCGGATCAAGGCCGGCTCCACCGAGCCGTTCAAGGATTCCAGCGGCAATGTTTGGCAGGCCGAACTGGGATTTGAGGGCGGCGAAGTGGCCGCCCACGACTCGTCCCTGGCCATTGCCAACACAAAAGACGCCGGTCTCTTTCAATCGGAGCATTACTCGATGGATTCCTTCTCCTGCGCCGTTCCGAACGGAAAATATATTGCCAAACTTTACTTTGCCGAGACCTATGATGGGATCACCGGCCCCGGCCAGCGCGTGTTTTCCTTCAATGCGCAGGGCCATGAGTTCAAGGATTTCGACGTGTGGGTAAAAGCCGGCGGACCGAACCGCGCCTATGTTGAGACCGTGCCGGTGGAAGTTACTGACGGGAAGTTCAAAATCGCTTTCACCAGCAACATTGAGAACCCCCAAATCAATGCAATCGAGCTGATCCCCGCGTCGCTCGCGGCGGCAGTTCAGGCTCCGGCAGCGCTGACGGCGGCGGTTGCGCCGGGCGTCATTCGGATCAAGGCCGGTTCCACCGAGCCATTCAAGGATTCGAGCGGCAACGTGTGGCAGGCCGAGCAGGGGTTTGACGGCGGCGACGTGATTGGGCGCGATGCGAGCCTCGAAATTGCCAACACCAAAGACGCCGGGCTTTATCGGTCGGAACATTACAGTATGAACTCTTTTTCAATGGCGGTTCCCAATGGAAAATACATTGCCAAACTTCACTTCGCCGAAACATTTGAGGGCATCACCGGCCCGGGCGAGCGTGTTTTCTCGTTCAATGTGCAAGGACACGATTTCAAAGATTTTGACGTGTATGTGAAAGCCGGAGGTTCTAACAAAGCCTACATCGAAACGGTGCCGGTGGAAGTCACCAATGGCAAATTCACCATTACTTTCACCAGCAACTTGCAAAATCCGGAAATCAACGCAATCGAGCTTGTGCCGCAAACTTGATTGCGCTTGGTTGCCAAAGTGAAAATCAAACCAGGCTGGAATCACGCCGTCGCCCGCATTTGGGCGGCCTGTTCCCAGCCTTTTTTTGTTGCAGTAATTGTCCGTGATTGCCAAGGTTTCATCAGCAATAACTAAGATGACACAAACTCACTATATTATGATTAGGCAAGCGACGTTGATGTTCAGTTCGGCTCTATTGGCATTCCACTTAAAAGCGGCTTCGGCGTTCACCATAGACGCCGGCCGCCCGGCGGGCAAAGTAAGTCCGATACTTTACGGGTTGATGACCGAGGAAATCAACCACAGCTACGACGGCGGACTTTATGCCGAGCTGATCCAGAACCGTGCGTTCATGGATGACGCGAAATCGCCGGTGCATTGGTCGGTGGCCGGCGGAAATGACAGCGGGGCAACTACCGCGCTCGATCGGGAAAATCCATTGAATGACAACTTGACCACAAGTTTGCGATTGAACGTTCTCAATGCGTCAAAAAGCAGTCCGGCGGGTGTGGCGAACGACGGTTACTGGGGCATTCCCGTTCAACCCATGACGACTTATCACGCCGCCATCTGGGTCAAGGCGGCGGTCGGTGGACTGGGGCCGATGACGGTTTCGATCGTCAGTGATGACGGTGACATTGTTTATGCCAGCGGCAAGATTTCGCAGCTTGGCACCAACTGGAATCGCTACGAAGTAACTCTTAAAATCGGCAAAGTCGCGCCAACCGACAGCGCAAAGTTCGCGCTCACGCTGGAACAACCGGGAACCGTCTGGCTCGGCCTGGTGTCGCTGTTTCCGCCGACTTGGAATGATCGTCCCAACGGCTTGCGCAAGGATCTCATGCAGATGCTTGTGAATTTGAAGCCCAAATTTTTGCGTTTTCCGGGCGGCAATTATCTCGAAGGCAACACCATTGACAGCCGGTTCGAGTGGAAGAAAACCCTCGGCCCGATTGAACAACGTGCCGGCCATCAGTGTCCGTGGGGCTATCGTTCGTCCGACGGCATGGGGCTGATGGAGTTTTTGCATTGGAGCGAAGACATGGGGGCGGAACCTTTGCTGGCGATTTATGCCGGCTATTCGCTTGAGGGCAAATATGTCAATGCCGGTTCTGACCTCGCGCCCTATGTTCAAGACGCCTTGGACGAAATCGAATATGTCATCGGCGACACTAACACCGCCTGGGGCGCACAGCGCGCGAAGGACGGACATCCCGCGCCCTTCAATCTTCACTATGTCGAGGTTGGAAACGAGGATTGGTTCGACAAGGCCAGGACCTATGACGCGCGTTACACGCAATTTTACGACGCGATCAAGGCCAAATATCCGCGGCTCAAATTGATTTCCACCATTGGCAACGATCAGCCGGAGGAACTGCACGTTCGCAGCCGGAAGCCCGACATGCTTGATGAGCATTACTACAACGCCACGGACGAGTTTCTGGATAAGTCCCGAACCTATGGAAAAAACATGGATCGTTCCGGCCCGGAAATTTTTGTTGGTGAATGGGCCGCGCACGAAGACGCGGCCATCAAGCCCTGGGACGCCGGCGCGCGCAAACAACCGCCCACGCCCACCATGAAGGCGGCCATTGGCGACGCCGTGTTCATGGCGGCGATGGAGCGCAATTCCGACATCATCAAAATGCACTGCTATGCGCCGTTGCTGGTCAACGTGAATCCCGGCGCGCGGCAATGGCGGCCGGATTTGATCGGCTACAATTCCGTTTCTTCCTACGGCTCGCCCAGCTATTACACGATTCAACTGTTCAGCCGCAATGTCGGCGATGAAATTCTCAGCGTCGTCAGCTCGGAAGAGAAAGCAATTCAAGGCTGCGCCACCCGTGACAGCAAGACCGGCGAAATTTTCATCAAGCTGGTGAACCCAGGCGCAACCAACGCCGTCGTGAAAATTGAAGTCAAAGGCGTTGCCTCGCTCGCATCCAAAGGCACTGCCATTACAATACAGGGCAGTCCGGAAGATACGAATTCCATCAACCATCCACGAAACGTATTGCCCGTCACGACAAAGTTGCGCAAGGTAAAGACCGAATTCACTTACACGATGCCTCCTAACAGCATTGTTCTGCTGAAACTAAAGTCCCGGTAAATGATCTTGGCCGTGTCTATGCGATTGAATTCATGAGTATGAAAAACAACTTGTTCAAACTGGCCGCGCTTATCATAGCCGGCTTTGCCTTGCATGTCCGTGCCGACAACGCGCAGAACCCGATCATTTACGCCGACGTGCCGGACATGGCGATGATTCGCGTGGGCGACACTTATTACATGAGCAGCACCACCATGCACATGAGTCCGAATGTGCCGATCATGAAATCGAAGGATTTGGTGAACTGGCAGATCATCGGCTACGCCTGCGACACCCTCGGTGACAACGACGCGCTGACGCTGCAAAACGGAAAGAACGCGTATGGCGCGGGTTCCTGGGCCAGCAGCCTGCGCTATCACGACGGCGCCTTTTATGTGACCATGTCTTCCAGCACCACCGGCAAGACCTATGTTTGCCGGACCCATGACATCGAAAAAGGCCCGTGGATCGTGAATTCCTTTCACCCCGCGTTGCATGATAACTCATTGGTCTTCGATGACGACGGCCGTGTGTATATGTTCAACAGCGGCGGCAACATTCGCTTGACCGAGTTGACTGCGGAATTGACGGGAATCAAACCCGGCTGGTTCAACCAGGTCATCATCACCAACGCCGGAGCCGTGGCCGGGCCTAACATCATGCTCAATGCGGAAGGCTCCCAGATGTTCAAGATCAACGGCAAGTATTACCTGTTCAACATCTGCTGGCCGCGCGGCGGCATGCGCACCGTGATCATTCATCGAGCGGACAAAATCACCGGCCCGTATGAAGGCCGCGTTGCCTTGATGGACAAGGGCGTGGCGCAAGGCGGCATCATTGATACACCGCAGGGCGATTGGTATGCGTATCTGTTTCAGGACCACGGCGCGGTCGGGCGCATTCCGTATCTCGTGCCGGTCAAATGGGAAGACGGCTGGCCGGTGCTTGGTGAAAACGGCAAGGTGCCCGATACGCTTAATCTGCCCGCCAGCAAAGGCCTCATTCCGGGCATCGTCGCCTCCGATGAATTCGACCGGCCGCCTGGCGATCCCGCGCTTCCGTTGGTCTGGCAATGGAACCACAATCCCGACAACAAACTTTGGTCGGTTACCCAACGGCCCGGCTTTTTGCGTCTGACCACCGGCCGGGTTGCCCCCGATTTCGTTTCCGCCAGGAACACGCTCACGCAACGAACCATCGGCCCGGAAAGTTCGGGCACGACTGCGATTAACGTTTCCGGAATGAAGGACGGCGATTTTGCCGGACTCGGTCTCTTGCAGAAAAATTATGGGTTGGTTGGCGTGAAGTCGGACGGTGACACCAACTTTATCGTGATGGTGAGCGCCGAGAACCGTTCGCCCGCCGAGATGGAGCGCCTTCCGCTCAACCAGAACACCGTTTTTTTGAAGGCCGATTGTGACTTCAAGAATCGCGCGGACAAGGCGCGCTTTTTCTACAGCCTCGACGGCAAATCGTGGACGGTGATTGGCCGCCAGTTAAAGATGTCCTACACGCTTCCGCACTTTATGGGCTATCGTTTCGGCCTGTTCAACTTTGCGACCAAAACGCCCGGCGGGTATGCGGATTTCGATTTCTTCCGCGTCAGTGATCAGATCACGCCGGATAAGAAAGAGTGACCAAGGCGGTTCCGCCATGAATACCTGCGACCGCTAGGAATTCTTCGAAAGCCTAATTAACGGTTTCATTTGAGTTTTGTTTTGCGGAATCGGGGGGCATTTAAGCATTGCCGCCCCGATTCATTCCGGCTTAAACTCAAACCGAATGCGCCGCGCAAATTCATCCCTTGACCTGGCCAGGCTCTGTATTGTAATTGCGGTCGGTTTCTTCTCCGCTTCAATGTTTGTTTCCGGCATTCGGGCGCAGCCAGCCGGCCCGTCAGCACAATCTTCCGGGGCGTCACTATTGGTTACAAATCTTTTGCAGTTATCCCAATTGCTCGACTCCTCCTCACGCATAATCGCCGATGTCCGCTTGGATGCGCTTGTTTGCTCGGCGAGCCGGGCGGAGATCGGGGTGGTTGCGGTAAAGGATAAAACCGATAGTGAGATTTTGGAATTGGGGCCTCGCAGCGTTGCCGTTGCAGCCGGTGACGTCATCCACCTCGAAGGCCGGCGCTGCCTTCTGCGTAGCCGGGAAACAGGAATCGAGATTACCGGGGCGCCCGACCTTGATGACGATGGCACACATGCGCTTGAGCGGGTTGTGGCAGCGGTGAATCTTACCAAAGGTCTGCATCCTTTTCAACTGGACTATTTCAATCTCTACGCTGCTTATGGTTTGGAATTGTCCTGTTCGTTGCCCGATGGCTCGGTTCAGTCGGCCAGCCGGCTTTTGTTCAGGCCCAGTGGTGACGCCAGGTTCGGATCCAATCTGGTTGCGGGGGTGAATGCGACTTATTATGAGGGCGCTTGGTTAAATGTGCCGGATTTTGCGCTTCTTGAGCCGGTTAAAACGGAGACAACAACCAACATCAGCCTGGGCCTTTGGCCACGGAAAGAACTGCTCGGGATTCGTTTTAAAGGATTTTTCTCGGCTCCCACGGCAGGAACTTATACATTCAACTTGGCTTCTGACGATGGAAGCTTGCTTTTTTTAGACGCGCCCGAAGTTCCCTTGACTAAGATCGGCCATGAAGCGGTTCCATCTCCAATCGTCACGACCTTGCGTGCATCAATGACTGATTCCGAAACGCCTCAATGGATGAGTGTCGAAGGCCGGGTGGTATTCGTTTCCAGATCAGGACGAGGATTGCGTTTCGAGCTTCAATCCCAGCCAGATTCCATTTGGGTCACGGTGGCCGATGACAATGAACGTGATCCATTGCGTCTCCTGAATACCCGGATCCGTGTCAGTGGAATTGGCCGGGCCGTAATGGACCCGAACCGGGATCGGGTGCTCGGCGAATTATCAGTTGTAACGTCGGATAACATAACGATTCAGGCGGATCCGTCAGGGGCGATAACTGCTTCCGGCGTCACGCCAACGCTTGTGACCGTTGAGAAGATTCAGAGCCTGTCTAATGAAGAAGCAAACCGTCATTTGCCGGTCAGAATTCAGGGGGTCGTCACCAGCATCGCGCCACCGGTATTTCGCTATCTGTCTGTTCAGGATGAAACTCGGGGCATCTTTGTTCGACTATCTTCCTCCATTAAGTCGCCAACCGCGGTGGGCCAGTTTTGTGAAGTGGTTGGTTACACTGCTTCGGGTGATTTCGCTCCGGTTGTTGTGGCCGAGAATTTAGTTGTCTTAGGCAGGGGACAGATGCCTCCGCCAGCGCGTCCCACGTGGAATGAGTTAATTAACGGCCGCATGGATATTCAATGGGTTGAACTTCAAGGGCTGGTCCTGGCGGTTCATAGCAACAGTCTGGCGCTCCTGCTCCCTGAAGGCGAGCTTCAGGTTGAAGTTCAGCCTTATTCCGATTCGCAACTAAGAACCTTTGAGGGAGCAGTCATCCGTCTTCGCGGCGTGCTCTTCGCGGCCTGGAACACCAACCGCACGGTTCAAGTCGGTCATCTGTTGATGCGCAATGTGAATATAGACGTTGATGTCCCGGCGCCGCGCGATCCGTTTGACGTTCCTTTGAAGACTTGGAGCGAACTGTATCAATTCGACACCGGCGCAACGCCATTTCAGCGGGTGAAGGTGCATGGAACAGTGATTTACGCGGATTCAAAACGCGTTTTCCTGATGGACAAAATGCACGGCATCCGGGTATCACCAGTCGAACCCGCCAACGTGCGGTTTGGAGACCAGGTTGAGGTGGTTGGCAATCCCGACATCAGCGGCTCCGCACCACTTTTGCGGGAGGCCATCCTTCGCAAAACCGGCCAGACCGTTGCTCCCGCGCCGCTCACATTGGATGGAAGCGATTTGACGCAGGATAAAGTTGATTCAATGCTGGTGCGGATTTCGGCAACGCTGATGGGAATCCATTCCGAACCGGATTCGCGCGTCCTGGAGATGAATGCCCGCGGACACTTGTTTCTGGCCCGATTGCCGGACACAAAGGAACCCGTTTCGCTCCGGATCGGAAGCCAATTGGCGCTTACCGGTGTTTATGTTGGAAAAGATTTGACCTGGTCGGAGGGCGGCAGTCCAAGCGGATTCGAGTTGCTTTTGAGTTCTCGCTCACAATTGACAGTGCTGTCACAGCCCTCCGTGTGGACGCCCCGGCGATTGCTGGTCATGGTTGGATTGTTACTGGTGGTTCTTGCGCTGGCGGCGGTTTGGATTTCACAGTTACAACGGCTGGTGGAACAGCGCACGCGCCAACTCCAACAGGAAATCCGCGAGCGCGAAGTTGCCGAGCGAGAGCGGGCCTTGGAAATTGAACGTTCACGCATTGCCGGGGATCTGCACGACGACCTGGGTTCCAGCCTCACCGAAATCAGCGTGCTGGCCAGCAAGGGGCAACGATTGGGCACTCTGGATGAGTTGACGGCTCTGTTCCGTTCCATTGCCGCCAAGGCGCGCGGGTTAGTGACCGCGCTGGATAACATTGTATGGGCGGTTGATCCAAAGGATAATTCCCTTGAGTCTGTGGCAGACTATTTAAGCGACTTTGCCAGTGAATACTTATCTCATTCCGGCATCATCTGTCGCTTCGATATCCCCGTCGAATTGCCGCCGATCGTGTTGGATGGCCGGTTGCGGCATGGCTTGCTTCTGGCGGTCAAAGAGACATTGAATAATATCGAACGCCATGCCCAGGCTACGGAGATGGAGTTTCGAATGGCCTTTGCCGAAGACCAACTTGAAATTGTCATTTCGGACAATGGAAAAGGTTTTGATACAAAAACAAAGCACAGAGGTAACGGCTTAAAAAACCTTCCGCTTCGACTCTCCAAACTCGGCGGGCGGTATTGTGTCGAGTCTTCGATTGGAAAGGGGACCATCGTCACGATAGGATTGCATCTTTCTCTGCGGACAGAGACGATGCTTGCGGGAGAACATGCCTGATATGACGTTTAGCATATACGATTCAAGGAGAAAATGTCATAGAGTGCAAACGACTAATGGCATTTTTATGACGACGACAGAAACGGAATATGGCTGCTGAACCCCCCAGCGATGATCATGTAACAACGAAGGTTGCCATCGTTGAAGACAACCCCACGTTGCGCCAGTATCTCTCGGAACTGATCGCCAACACTCCCGGTTATCGGTGCGTTTGCGCCTGTGAATCCGCCGAGGAGGCTTTGGAAAAAATCCCGGTTCAACGGCCGCATGTCGTGCTGATGGATATCCATTTGCCGGGGGAATCAGGCATTGCCTGCACCGCCTGTCTTCGGGAGAAGATGCCGAAGATACAAGTCATCATGTTGACAGTCTACAAGGACATCCAAACGATTTTCCAGGCGCTCAAGGCCGGCGCCTGCGGTTACGTGCTCAAGCGTGCTGATGAAAAAGAAATTTTGGCCGCGATTGCTGAAGTTCGCGCGGGAGGCGCGCCCATGACCAGTCAGGTGGCCCGCATGGTCGTCCGCTCATTCTTGGAGGGGCCGGCCGGCCCTTCGGAGACGGAGCAGCTTTCCCCCCGCGAAATGGAGATCCTGGCCCTGGTCGCAAAAGGACGCGCAAACAAGGAAATCGGAAGCCAACTGCATATCACTTCAGGGACGGTGCGCATACACCTGTCACATATCTACGAGAAACTGCATGTTCGTTGCCGGACCGAAGCGGCGGCTAAATTCTTTACCTCCCAATCTTCCGGGCGACGCGACAAGGCTGCCCCGGCTTCTTGATCGCAAGCTTTGGAGCGGCGGCCAGAAGCTCGTGCGCACAAATTTGGAAAAAACTAGGACTGACTCCTTTGTGATGCGGCGGTTGCCCATCAGCGGTCGCTACATCGCCTCGCCCGCCGCCACGGCGCTCTGGCGGGCGTCAAATCAGGTGAATGACTTGGTTGAAACCGTCAGTTTTTATGTCTGTTAAAGCTAACCCTTCTTTGTTGCCATTAAGACAAACAAGGGTTAGTTGAGCATCAATAACTTCCACTAAAAATTCCTTGCATTAGTTGCCATCCGGGCGTTGAATTGATCTGTCTTTAAAAAGTTTGCTGGCTGCGGCAAGTTTGGGGCGCGCACGCGGGCGGGCGCAGGCCGGGTCGTGAAATTGAAAATTGAAACCGAGGAACAAAATGAATTTAATCTTGCATGAAACCAGGACTGACTACTTTCCTCTCAACAGATGAACGAGCCACCATTAACGCCTACCTGAAAGGCAAGTATGGACTTTGAAAACTTAAAGATTAATAATATTAACAATCCAAAACAGTTGCCTAAAAACTCATGAAACCGCACATTTATCTGCTGGTGATAATCGGGTTGCTCGCCGGTCTGCACCGGGCCGCCGCTCAAGGTTTTGTTCTCTCCTCATCGCCGGGGGTTGGAAATTTCCCTTATTCAATCGCGGCAGCCGATGTCAACGGGGATGGCAAGCTGGATTTGATTTGCGCGAACTATTTTGACAACACGCTGATGGTGTTGACGAACAACGGCAACGGCAACTTCGGCTCCAACGCCACCTACACCGTGGGCAGCAATCCCAGTTCAGTCGTGGCGGCGGATGTCAACGGCGACGGAAAGGTGGATTTGATCTGCGCGAATGGCGGAAATGGTTCTGGCAATACGTTGACGGTATTGACGAACAACGGGAACGGCATCTTCGGCTCCAACGCCACCTACATCGTGGGTGGCTATCCCACTTCGGTCACGGCGGCGGATGTCAACGGGGATGGCAAGCTGGATTTGATCTGCGCAAACTTTGACAACGACACACTGACGGTGCTGACGAACAACGGCAACGGAGGCTTCCTACTTTCCGGCACCTATGGCGTTGACAGCGGGCCTTTTTGTGTCACGGCGGCGGATGTCAACGGGGATGGCAAGCTGGATTTGATTAGCGCGAATCTCAATACCAACACACTGACAGTGCTGACGAACAACGGCAATGGAGGCTTCGTATTATTATTATCCGGCAGTTATGCCGTGTGCGCTTATGATCCTAACGTTGCTTCACCTGCATCTGTTACGGCTGCGGATATCAATGGGGATGGGAAAGTGGATTTAATCAGTGCAAATATCGGCTTATGGGGTGGTGGCAAAACGCTGACGGTGTTGACCAACAATGGTAGTGGTGGTTTTGGCTCCAACGCCATTTATACCCTGAACGGGCCGCGTTGTGTTGTGGCGGCTGATGTCAATGGCGACGGAAAGGTGGATTTGATCACAGCAAATGAAGATGAGAACCCCATACTGACGGTGCTGACAAACGATGGCAGCGGTGGCTTCGTTGTCGCCTTTTCGCTTGGGACGGGGAGCAGTTCTATATCAGAATCTCAATCGGTCGTGGTGGCGGATGTTAACGGCGATGGCAAACTGGATTTAGTCTGTGCGAATGAAATTTACCTCTCATCGAGCAATACATTGATCGTGCTGACCAATGCCTTAACTTTTCAACCGCCGACTTCCACGCCGCCGTTGACCATCAAGCGATCAGGCGATAACGCGCGGGTGTCATGGCCGTCGGCCTCGGCAGGCTGGTCATTGCAGCAGAATCCAGATTTGACGACGCCGTATTGGGTCCAAGCGGCTACAGCGGCTACCCCATTTCCGACGACAGCACAAACAAGAGCCTCTTCATCCCATCGCAACCTGGAAATCTATTCTTCCGCCTGCTGCATCCTTGACATCAACCCCTGCTTAAAAATTCAAGTATGGACTGTGAACGGGTTAGTCCTGACTATTTACAGGAAACGGCGGCTGGCATAAACTAGTTGTCATGTAATCAATGTCTCGTCAGCCCCAGTCCCTTTTGATGGGGAAAACTATGAATGGAAAAAATCCTGTTATTGTTGGGATTATGCACATGACAAATAATCCGGGTAGGGCGCGTCACTCCGTGCGCGCCGCCTCTTGTCAATCCACACGTTCGGCGGGCAGAGGACTGCCCGCCCTACCAGTTTTTGCCCCATTGTTTGTCATGTGCATAATCCCAGTTATTGCGGCGATTCTGATGCTGGCAACCGGTTGCAGCCAGTTCAGCCAGACAAACCGCGTTGCGAGGAACCATGTGACTCCCTTTCTCGGAACCACCGTTCTGACCAACAGCGCCGAGCTTGGCTATGTTGCTCCCTGGCGCACCTGGAACGGCCTGGACGCACCCGCAGCGACCGTGCCTTTTGCGATGGTTCAGGCAGTTCCCATCACCACCTACGGCAGCGGCAGCGGATATGAATACGAAGTCAATACGATCAAGGCTTTCGCCCAGACGAGCGACACGCAGTGGGGAAAACAGAACATTCCCATCATGCCGCTTGAAGGCAACGGCTTTCACCGCCGATGATTTCGCGTCGAAATTCAGCCACTCCAACGAATCGGCCCACCCCGGCTATTATCAGGTTTTCCTGGAGCGCTACCACATCAATGCTGAACTTACCGCCACCACGACGGTGTGCCTATTATAGATTCACCTATCAGGGCGGACAGGAGAAGAAACTCGCATTCGACCTGGTGCATGCACGGAGGCGGCAGCAGCAGTTGGGATTTGCAACAGGCGGGCGACAATGCAGTTTCGGGAAAGCAGGGCGGTTTGTTTTTTTATGCCGTGATGAATCACCGCATCAAAAGCATTGACACTCTACAAGCGTAATCCCAACCCGCCCAACACCCGGCGCTCCGGCCAGGGCGCCGGCGGCCAAAGGCGGGTCAGCGGCAAGATTGATGTCCCCGTGATCAGCTTCGAAAACGAAAACAAACCTTTGGAGGTGAAGATCGCCCTTTCCCATACCAGTGTTGAAGCGGCAAAACACAACCTGGAAGTTGAGATTGCCGGCAAGAGCTTCAATCAGGTTCACAAAGAGGCCGGCAAAACTTGGGGAGCGATTCTCGACAAAATTCAGGTGACCGGCGGAACCGAGCGGGAGAAAGAGTCTGTTCTACTCCTGCCTCTTCCGGCAGTTCTGGTTCCCGAACGTTACCAGCGACGCTGGCTTTGAGCCTGAAAACATGGAGAGTCCTGCTTTGTGGGATGTCTTCCGCACCCAGCTTGTTCTGCTGGACATGCTGCTTCCCGATGTCAGCAACGACATCATCAACTCCATGCTGCGCGGCAGTGCGCGTTCGGGATATCTGCCCACCTCGTTCCACGGCGATTTTGCCTCGACTTACATCACGGGGTCGTATCTGCGCGGCGTCAGGGGCTTTGACGTTCAGAAGGCATACAGCTATATGCTGAACAATGCCAACACGTGACGGAGGCCAGGCCTCATAACAAAGAGTATCTGGCGTTGGGCTATGTTCCCGAAGCCAACATCCCACACCCGGTGACCGAAACCAAATCAACCGCCGGAACCACCAAGACGCTTGAATTTGCCTATTCCGATTATTCCATTGCCCAGCTTGCCAAGGCGCTGGGCGATACCAATGTCTACAACCAGATGATGAAGCGCAGCCAGAACTACACAAACGTATTCGACCCGGAAACGGAGCTGATGCGGGGCCGCCTGGCCGATGGAACCTGGTATTCGCCATTCGATCCGTTTTATCCCTACTACGAGTTCATGTATCGCGAGGCAAATGCCTGGCAGGCGTCTTTCTTCGTGCCGCAGGATCCGCAGGGCTTGATCAGCCTCTACAAAAGCCCGGCGGATTTCGAGCAGAAACTCGACGACCTCTTCACCATTCCATGGAAAGGATATGCGGTGGACAATCTGTCGTGTTTTCTCGGGCAGTTCTGCATGGGCAACCAGCCCGACTTCAACTATCCCTACCTCTATTATTTCCTGAACAAGCCGGAGAAATCACAGGCAATACTTACCAAACTGCTCTCCCATTACTTTGGCATGGGTCCCGAAGGCCTGGCCTTGCCAGGGATGGACGACAATGGTTCGCTCACGGGATGGTATGTCTTCAATGCCATGGGCATATATCCCTTACTCGCCCGCCGACCCTGAATACATCGTATCGGTGCCGATTTTCGACAAAATCGCCATAACCCTTGGCAATGGCAAGACCTTCACCATTGTCAAAAAAGGCAAAGGCAGGAACATTGATAAAATCACCATCGGCGGCAAACCGCTGGACGGATGGTTTGTCAATTACTCCGATATGCTGCCGGGCAAGGAGATGGATATTTATTTGAAATAAGATTGGTGAAGCATCTGGAATGGCGAGGGGTGCAGGAAATTGAAAATTGGAACCGAGGAACAAAATGAATTTACATCGGATATTGAGAACTGCCCCCCTTTACTTTATTAGGCGTGAATTTCACGCATTGATGCGTGAAATTCACGCCTTTTTGGAAGTTGATGAATACATTTCTCTCATTTTCCAAGGAAAATCACGCTGGCATGAGAATTGCCCACAAATTTAATGTTATGAAAACCCTCATCTTGTTCTGCGGCATATCCTTGTTTTCGGTGGTGATAACGCCTGCACAGACGTTGACTACGCTGGTCCAGTTCGACGGAACGAATGGCCTTTTCCCATTTACAATAATTCAAGGGACAAACGGCAACTTTTATGGGACGACAGCCATTTCCATATTTAAGATGAACCTGCAAGGTTCGCTCACGGTGCTGACCAACCTCCAATTTATGCCGCCTAGCTCTATTTATTCCATGAGCAGTTTGATACAGGGAAACGACGGCAGCTTTTATGGAACACGCACTTATGTTGATTCGGGCACCAATTACGCTGGAATGATTTTCAGCATGACTTCCGAAGGTGCGATGACCATATTGACCAACTTTGAAACGAATGGAATATATAGTTCAAGGTTTGGCCAACCTACAGGTTTGATACAAGGGAAAGATGGCAATTTTTACGGAACGATGCAAGGGGGGCTGGATTATCCTTACGTCGGATCTATTTTCAAGATAACTCCTCAAGGCGTGCTGGCAACATTGGTCAACTTCAATCGCGCCAACCAAGGCGCTTTCCCCAACTCTCCTCCGATTCAAGCGAACGACGGCAATTTTTACGGGACGACCATTGGTGGCGGTGACGGATCACTCGGCAGCGGCGAAGGCGGCGGGACGATATATAAAATGACGCCGGACGGAAACCTTACCACGCTGGTTATCTTTGAAGGAACCAATGGGTATTGTCCAAGTGGCTGTTTGGTGCAAGCCAGTGACGGCAACCTTTATGGAACTTGCGGTTGGGGTGGTCTTTATGACAAAGGAACCATCTTTCGCCTGACGACAAACGGCGTGTTGGTGACCCTATTCAACTTCAATGGCACCAATGGCACCGACCCGGCCACCACTTTGCTTCAAGCGAGCGACGGCAATTTTTATGGAACGACCACCCAAGGCGGTTTCGGCGACGGCACCATTTTCAAAGTGACACTGAATGGAACGCTGACCACATTGGTGACTTTACATGGAACTAATGGTTCTACGCCTTATGGCAGCCTGATTCAGGCCGCCGATGGAAATCTTTATGGAACAACCAGCGAATGCTTTAGCGGCTCCGGCACCATTTTCAAGATCACCGGCTTGAATTTATTGCCATCGTTTCAATCCATCACCTTGACCAATGGAACTGTTAACCTGGCATGGAATTCCGTCTCCAACTGGACATATCGCGTGCAATACAAAACCAGTTTGACTGACACCAACTGGACGGATTTGCCCGGAGATGTTTTGTCCACCAATGTCATTTCCAGCAAGACGGATGTCGCCGTTCCAACGCAATGTTTCTATCGCTTGCTCTTGTTGCGGTAGCTCAAAAGGGGGCACCCAATAGTGTGAGAGGTCATAAAGGGGTCAGTCCTGCCCGACGCGCGGAGCGATTGCGATTGCCCTCATTCAAAACTAATCCAATCCAGGCCCACATTATTGTTTTCGTTCTGAATGACAAAGAGATTGTGGACGCCGGTCGGAACGCTCTGGAGTTTTGCCTTGATGACTTTCCATTCAGAATCTTTCCCGATCTCAACTTGGGCAAGCAAAGGACCATCCGCTTTGTCAATGCGGATTTCAATCAATCCGCCGGTGGATGAGGCAGCCCGGACATTCACGGACTTCAATCCCGTCTTTCCGAAATCCACGCGGTCAAATTGAACCCTGGTATTCTGTCCATTAAGCGAGATTTTCCACCCTGCAAATGGGTTCGCCGTATCAAGGAATGAAACCGCCACGCCTGCCTTGCTGATGGCGCTATACCGGTCAATTTGGATTTTGCTTTGGGCATCCACAATCCCGATTCCGCGCAGGGTTGGAATAACTTTTTGAATGGTTCCGTCATCGTTGAAAAACAAAAAGTCCGCCCGGATGGAACGGTTCTTGTCAAAGTTCGGGGACAAGTCCTTGTCGTGATAAAACAGATACCACTGGCCTTGGTATTCAACGATGGATTGATGAACCGTCCAGCAACCGCTGGCGGCTTCGTCCAAGATCACTCCTGCCGGTGTGTAAGGTCCCATGGGATTGGTGCTGGTGGCATATTCAAGCCGCTCGATCTTGTTTTGCACGTGCGGATATGTCAGATAATAAATTCCATTCCGCTCAAACGGGAAGGGGCCTTCGATAAGTCCTCTTTGGGGAAGATTGGTGATCAACTGCGGCGGCGAATCAAGCTCCACCATGTTATCTTTCAGCCTGGCCACGGAGATTCTGCCTCTCGCCCAAAACATGTAGGCGCTCCCATCCTTGTCAATAAGCAAGCCGGGATCAATTCCGTTCGCGCCGGCGATTGGTTTTTCCTCCGGCTTGAATGGACCATAAGGTTTATCCGCCACGGCAACGCCGATTCTGCCCCCCGTGGGAAAATAGAAGTAATATTTTCCGTTTTTGAAAACGCAGTCCGGCGCCCACATGTCAAACGAGGTTCGATTAAGCCAGGGAACATTGGTCTGGTTCAATATGACTCCGTGGTCGGTCCAATCCGTCAGGTTTTCCGAAGAGAACACATGATAGTCTTCCATGACAAACCAGTTGGTCCGGCCCCGGCCCGGGCTGGCGGGCATATCGTGCGATGGATAAACGTAAATTTTGCCCTCAAACACCCTGGCAGTTGGATCGGCGGTGAATTGATCCATTATGAGCGGATTGGTGGCAAAGGTGTCGTTAAGAAACAGTCCGCCAAAACCCAGCGCCAGCAGATATAGTTTGCAGCTTTTCATTTCATTATTTCCTTAACCGTTGTCCATGCATTCGGTATCCAGATTGAAAACCGCTTGGTAGCGCACTGCCGCATTCGTTGCCGCGGTGCGCCACCTGAAACATCTTATGCGGCGTCAGTCAACAGTCATGGCTGACTCTGCCAATTCAATTCGCGTTCAGTTCCAAAACCGTGATGGAGCAGGGCGGGAATGTGCGGGTGAAACTGGCGCCGAGACCCTTGATTTTTTCGTTCACCGGAACCAAGTGCCGCGGATCCTTGATGGTGTTGGTCTCGGTGCGATTCACGGCTTTGAGCACGGTGGCCGTGCCCTTGGCGACGACGGATTTTACACCGCTGATGTCAATCGTGACCGGTTGCGGCGTGTCCGCGCTGTTGACGATTTTCACGATGATCTTGCCGCTCGCGCTGTCGCGGGTGGCGGAATAGAAAAGCGACTTGATTTGTCGCGTGCCGCCGCCACGTCCCGTCGGCGCCGTTCTGACCGGCAGATTCTCCGCCGAGGTGGCCAGCACTTCGTCGCCTTTGTTCAAGCTGAAAATTTTCTGCGCGTAATACGACGGCGAACCGTAGCTCGTCAGCGCGTCGTAACCGATCAGGTCGCTCGCCCACTGCATGGAATGATCACGGCCGTTGAGCTGGCTGACGTTCACAAACAAGGGCGCGAAACAGTGCATCAAAACGATGTCGGAATTGCGTTCCAAGCAGCACATCCACGCGGCGTCGCCGAGCGCGCCGGCCATGTTGGGCGTGGGCGAGCCGACACGCGTGGCCCATTCGCCGACGAAGATTTTGGTTGGGTTGCCGCGGTCGCGCGTGTCATACATGAATGACTGTCCTTCCATCGCTTCTTCGGATTCGTAATAATGTTCGTCATTCAAATCCGCCGTGCGGCTCTTGACCGCTGCGGTGGAGATGATCTTGAGTTGCGGATATTCCGTCCTTGATGGCGTCGTAAAATTGCGCGAACCGCCATTCGTAACTGTGGGAGCGGTCGAAACCGTCTTCGTTGCCGATTTCCACGTAATGCAGCGGGAACGGGTTCGGATAACCGTCCTTGATGCGTTGCGCGCCCCATTTCGTGGAGGCGTCGCCGGTGACGTATTCAATTTCCTCCAGCGCTTCCTGAACGTAAGGCGCCAACGCCGGGCCGTTGGTGACGTGATCGCCGTTCAGCGTGTAACCGGCGAAGACGGCCAGCACCGGCTCCATGCCGATGTCCTGGCACCAGCCGAGAAATTCCGGCAGGCCGAAACCGTCCGTGGACCAATAACCCCAGCAGCTTTTGTGGCCGGGACGCTGCTCCAACGGGCCGATCATTTGCTTCCAATTAAACCGGTTGATGAAATCGTTGCCCTCCACATAATTGCCACCGGGGAAGCGCAGGAATTTCGGCTGGGCGTCATCGAGCAATTTTGAAATGTCCACACGGTCGCCGTTCGTCCGTTTCTTGTAAGTCGGCGGAAACAGCGAAACCTCCTGCAACCAGATGGTCCCGGGCGCGGTCGTGGTGATTTTGAAAACATTGTCCTTCGACGGCTTCACGCTTTTCGTTTTCAGCGTCGCTTCAAATTTTGTCCAATCACCAGTCAGGCCGGAAATTTTCGCGCTCGCAAGAACTTTTCCATTCGTGCTTTCAATGCTGGCCGTCAGCGGGCCGCTGAATCCCGGCGCGGCCCTTGCGTAGAAGGAAACCTTGTAAGTGGTCTTGGGCTGCACGGGAATGCCCCAGTAGCCGCCGTTGGCGACGCCCGCCGGGGAAGTTTTTGACGCCGTCGCCGCGTCGAGCTTGAGGCTCACGTTCAGCGCGTCATTCAACGGCGTGCTGGCATCGAGCACCAAGGTTGCGCCGCCGACGCTGCTCCAGAATCTCGGCGCTCTGCCTGCTGGATAGCTGGCTGGATAATATTTCGCGGGATCATACGTGTTCGCCTTGATGTTCGGCTGGATGGCGTCCTCCTTAAACGTGCAGTTGCGGATGAGTTCGCCGTAAAGTCCGCCTTCGTAGGAATAATTGATTTCCTCGGTCATCAAACCGTAAAACGTCGGCGGCATCTTGGCTGTGACCTTGTCGGCCTGCACTTGGATGACCGGCACCGGCGCGTTGGTCTGGGAAAAACCAGTGATGGCGGTGGCCGCAAACAAAAGAGCGGCGGCCGGAGACGGCGACAAGCGTCGCGTGAGTGATTTAATCAGGTTCATAGGTGATTAATTGTCTTTCATTTCTTTGCTTCATCCAATGTTTTTTTTCGTGAGTTTTTTGTCCGCCCTGCCGATCAGCGTTTTCGGGAACATGATTTGCGCGGTCTGATACAGAACCGACGCGGACGGTTTTTCTGTGGTGCGGAGCAAAATGTATCTGGAATGTTGGCTGCGAGTGATATGACAGTTGTCATATTGGCTGAAGCGAGAACTTTATCCGATGCTGTGTGCAAGAATTCACCAACGGCTCAACAACCTGTAAAACCCATGAAAAGAAAACTAGTCTTGCTTGCATGTTCTTCCATTTTGGCGGGCCAGCTTGGCCTGGCCCAAACCAACCCGCCGGCGGATGATTTCAAGCCTTCGAGCTTGAATCAGCCGGGCCAGCAATACCCGCAGGTCAACTCGGAACGCTACGCGCGATTCCGCATCGTGGCGCCCAGCGCCCGCAGCATCAGTGTCAGTCTGGGTCTGGGCGGACGCGGAGGCACCGCGCTCACGAAAGCCGATGACGGCTCTTGGACGGGCACCACGGCCGGCCCGATGGATGAAGGCTTCCACTATTACCATCTAACGGTTGACGGAGGAGTGTTCAACGATCCAGGCACCTTGAATTTCTACGGTTCAACCCGCTGGGAAAGCGGCATTGAAATTCCCGCTCACGATGAGGATTTCTACGCGCTCAAGGAAGTTCCTCACGGTCAGGTGCAAATGGTGCTCTTCCCCTCGAAATTCACCAACACCATTCCAGTGAGAACTGCTTTCGTTTATACACCGCCGGATTACGACAAGGATCCGACGAAGCGTTATCCGGTTTTGTATTTGCAGCATGGCTGGGGCGAAAATGAGTATGCCTGGTGGAACCAAGGCCACGCCAATCTGATCATGGATAACCTGATCGCTGAAAACAAGGCGAGGCCGTTCATCATCGTGATGACCTACGGCATGACCAACGAGGGTATGCGTCCGGGCGGACGCGGACCGGGCAGACCGGGTGGTGCCGCAACTACCAATGCAGTTGCCGCCAACGCGACCAGCAATGCACCGGCTCGGGGTCCCGGCGGACGCGGTGGCGGCTTCCCGAATTTCAGCGTTGCGGGTTTCGAGACCGTTCTCGTTGATGAATTGATTCCGTATATTGACGCCAACTTCCGCACCCTAGCGGATCAACCGCATCGCGGCATGGCCGGCCTTTCCATGGGCGGCATGGAGACCCACAGCATCGCGCTGAAACATCTCGACATATTCTCCCATATCGGTCTCCTCAGCGGCGGCGTCATCACACCCGCCGATGTCACCAACACGCCCGACTTCAAGGAGAAGGTCAAAGTCATCTTCTGCAGTTGCGGCAGCCGCGAAAACCCCGGCAGCCTCATGGCCAATCACGAAGCCCTCGATAAGCTGGGCATTAAGAACACCGCGTATGTGTCGCCGGACACGGCCCACGAGTTTCTGACCTGGCGGCGCAGCTTGCACGAAATGGCGCCGTTGCTGTTTCAGGATTGATGCCCGGCGCAACCCTTGCTACAACAATCCGATTCCAACAACCGACCCAACATGAAAACCATAAAAATTCCAATTGTTCTTCTGACCCTTGCGGCTCTGCCGCTCCTGGCTCTCGCGGCCGATGTCACCGGCACTTGGAAAAGCGAATTCGACTCGCAGATTGGCACCCAGAAATATACTTACACCTTTAAACAGGATGGCACGAACCTGACCGGAAAAGCCAACTCGGAAGTGGGCGACCAGAAACGTGAATCCGAGTTGAAAGAAGGCAAGGTTGACGGCGACACAATTTCATTTGTCGAGATGATGAATTTCCAAGGCAACGACATTCGCATCGCCTACACCGGTAAGCTCTCCACCAACGCCAATGAAATCAACTTCACCCGCGAAGTTGGAGATTTTGCCAAGGAAGAAATCGTGGCCAAGCGGGAACAAGCCGCGCCAGCCGCGGCACCTGAGCCACAGACCAGACGTCGTGGTGGACAGCCCATCGTTCTTGGCCCGGATGACAAACCCGCCTTCCCGGAACCGCCCGCTGGATTCGCTGCCAAACGCGAGGATGTTCCGCACGGCAAGCTGGAGATGATTGAATACGACTCGAAAACTGTCGGCAACAAACGCAAGGCGCTCGTCTATACGCCGCCGGGCTATTCGGCCGATACCAAGTATCCCGTCCTTTATCTGTTGCACGGCATCGGCGGGGACGAAGAAGAATGGCATAAAAATGGCAGTCCCGAAGTCATCCTCGACAACCTCATCGCCGACAAAAAGGCGGTGCCGATGATCGTGGTGATGCCCAACGGCCGCGCGCAACCGAACGACCGCGCCGAGGGGAATGTGTATGCCACGGCCCCGGCATTTGCAAATTTTGAGAATGATTTGCTGAAAGACCTCATCCCGTTCATCGAATCGAAATACTCCGTGAAAACGGATCGCGAGGACCGCGCGCTCGCGGGACTTTCCATGGGCGGCGGCCAATCGCTGGATTTCGGTCTCGCGCATCTCGACACCTTCGCTTGGATCGGTGGCTTCTCCTCCGCGCCAAACACGAAACCGCCCGAAGAACTGGTGCCCGATCCGGCAAAAGCGACTTCCATGCTCAAGCTGCTCTGGATTTCCGGCGGCGATCGGGATGGTCTGATTTACATCGGTCAACGGACGCACGCTTATCTCAAGGAAAAGAACGTCCCGCACATCTGGCAAGTGGACTCCGGCGCGCACGAATTTTCGGTCTGGAAGAAAGATTTGTATCAGTTTGCCCAACTGATTTTCCGATGAGCGCACCCATGAAAACTAAGACAACCAGTTCAAACCTCCGCTCCCGCGCCAGCTTGCTCTTGGCGACGTTGCTTGCCGGTGTGCTGACCGGGTGCGTGACCGGGACGAAATCCAAATCGCCAATGACACTCAAGGCTGCTTACAAACATCATTTCTATGTGGGCGTGGCCATCAACCGCACCATTGCGACCGGCACCTCGGTCCGTGCCGACAATGTCAATCGGAATATGGACCAGATCAACAAAGACATTTCGCTCGTCACCGAACAGTTCAACCAAATTTCTCCGGAGAACGACCTAAAGTGGCAGCTTATCCAACCACGCGCGGGAGCGGACGGTTACGATTTTGGTCCGGCCGACGCCTATGTGGACTTCGGCATGAAGCACAAAATGTATATCGTGGGACACACGCTTGTCTGGCACGGCCAGACACCCAACTGGGTTTTTCAAGGAACTAATATGCCGCCCGGGATCAACGCAACCGGAACAAATGGGTTCGGTGGTCGCAGAATGGGCCGGGGTCTTGGCGGCGGTTTCGGTTTCAGCGGACCACGCGCGTCTCGCGAGGAATTGCTTGAACGGATGCGGGAGCACATTCACACGGTTGTTGGCCGCTACAAGGGCAGGATCAAGGTCTGGGATGTTGTGAACGAGGCAATCGCCGACGGCGGCACCAACATCCTGCGCGACTCGCTCTGGGAGCAAATCATCGGGCCGGATTTTATCGCCAAGGCCTTTGAATACGCCCACGAAGCGGATCCGAATGCGATTCTCCGTTACAACGATTACTCTTTGGAGAATCCGACGAAGCGTCACAAACTCATCACCTTGATCAAATCACTCCAAACCCAAGGCGTCCCGGTGATGGCCATTGGCTCGCAAACTCACGTCAGCGTTTCGTCGCCAAGCTTTGAGGAAGAAGACAAGGCGCTGACGGAATTGGAGACGCTCGGATTGCCTATTCACATCACCGAACTCGACGTCAACGGCGCGCAAGGCGGTCAGCGTAATACCAGCGGGGATGTCGCAGCCAACACCTCCACCACCCAAGGCGGTTTGGTGAGCGATTCTGACCAGAAGCTCGCAGATGCCTATGCGGGACTTTTCCGTGCATTTATGAAACACAAAAACGTGAAAGTCGTCACGTTCTGGGGTGTGAATGATGGCGTTTCATGGCGCGCGCAAGGCCGCCCGCTGCTGTTCGATGCCAAAGACCAGCCCAAGCCGGCATTTGAAGCGGTCATTCGTGTGGCAACCGGAAACAAATGAAATCGCAATTCATAAAATAAAACAGAGCCAGAGCCGGCCATTATGAAAATAAAAATACATTTGTTCTTGTTGGCGGGATTGCTCTTGTTGCCCGGCTGCGTCCATGTCCAAAACCAGAAGGCCGAAAACAAGAAAGCTCCGGACAAACATTTCTACGTTTTCCTGTGCTTTGGCCAGTCAAACATGGAAGGCTTTCCAGGAGTTGAAGCGCAAGACAAGGGGCCGGTGGATGCGCGTCTACAGGTTCTGGCAGCGGTTGATTTTCCAGGCATGGGAAGAACCAATGGTCATTGGTATCCGGCGGTTCCACCGTTGTGCCGGCCGGGTGCCGGTCTTTGTCCGGCCGATTATTTTGGCAGAACGATGGTTTCCAATCTGCCGCCAAACATCAAGGTGGGGATAGTCAATGTTTCTGTCGCCGGCTGCAAAATTGAACTGTTCGAAAAGACCAATTACGAATCGTATGCTTCAACGGCGGCGCCTTGGATGAAAAACATCATCCGGGCCTACGGCGGAAATCCCTATCAGCATCTGGTGGACATGGCAAAACTGGCCCAGAAGGATGGAGTCATCAAAGGAATTCTTTTGCACCAGGGCGAATCCAACAACGGCGACAAGGAATGGCCGAACAAACTCAACGGCGTCTACAAAAACCTGCTGAACGACCTGAATCTTAAAGCCGAAAACGTGCCGCTCATCGTGGGCGAACTTGTTCCTGCGGATCAGCACGGCGCGTGCGCGGGCATGAACAGGATCATTGACGGCTTGCCCAAGACGATTCCCACCGCGCATGTCGTTTCCTCGGCGGGTTGCCCCGGTCGTCCAGACCATCTGCATTTTACTCCAGCGGGTTATCGCGAGTTGGGAGCGCGTTATGCACGGACAACGCTTCCATTGCTGGGTTACAAGGTTGCCGGGCCTGAATGACGCTTCATGCCGGTCTTGTTATTCGTGTCTGTTTGGTCTCGGCGGCGGTGACAAATTCGGCTGTGCTAAATTCAGTTCGCGCTGTCTTTGGCTTCGAGTTTCTGCCAGACGGCACCGTAGATGGCGATGAACACGAAGCAGATCAGTGGCATGAGGAATCCGGTGCGCATGCCCCATTGGTCGGCCAGCCAGCCCATGAACAGCGGCATGATCGCTCCGCCGACAATGGACATCACAATGAAGGACGCCGCTTTTTTGGTCTGCTCACCCAAGCCGTGGATGCCCAGCGCGAAAATCGTCGGGTAGGTAATGGACATGAAGAAGAAACTCAAGAACAATCCCGCTACAGACCACCAACCCAGCGGGAACATCACCAGCACCATCATCAACACGTTGGCGACGGAATACAACGCCAGCATGGCTTGGGCTTTGAACCGGCGCAACGCAAAGCTGCCGGTGAACCGGCCCAGCAGGAACAGGCCGAACGCGCCGAAGGAAAGCAGCGTGCCCGCTCCCTGGTCGGTGATGCGATAGCGAGCCGACTGCAAAAAGGCGCTGCGGGCAATTGTGTCGGAAGAATAAGCGGCTTCCAGCAGGCTGCGATTCTGGCGGACCAATTTTTCACCAACCGGATTTTGCGCCGCCATTTGACGGATTTCTTCCGGCACGGCCACGCCACCAAAACGCGGGGCATCAAACAGCGTGTTGGTCTGGACAATCCGGTTAAGTTCCTTGGTGACGCCTTCGGTCTGATGCTTTAACGCCTCCTTCGGATCGGTGTCGGTCGGGGCACCCGTCAGCAGGCTGATGGTGTTGGTGGAGAACTGGCTCCAGATGAATTCCGAAACCGGGCGGGTCTTGGTATCCGGGTCGTTTTGCAGTTTGGCGGCGAATGCCGACAGATCCTTGATGTCGCTCGCCGTGAACATGGCCGCTGGATAAGTCATATTGACCTTGGTGGGCAGCGGCAGGACGTTGACGACGGCTTGCACTTTGTGGGCGGAATTTTGGCCCAGCGTCGGGGCGTCGCTGGCAATGTAATTGATGAAAAAGCTGAAGATGCCGGTTTGCGCCGCGACGTAAAAAAACTGCGCGGCCACCGCTAGGATAAAATGCCAGCGCTTGAACAACGGCTTGACCGCGCCTTTGGCCGGGCCGCCCTCGACCTGGCATTCTTCCTCCGCCTTCAAGTCGGGCACCTTGGCGAAGACGAAAACAAACGTGAGCAGCGTCACGACAATGGCCACGATCAAATAGGGCTTGTATAGGTCGGCGTTGCTGGTGTTGGCCTCGCCAGTGGACGACAACACAAAAAAACCGCCCAGCACCGGCCCGATCATCCAGCCCACGCCGTTGCCACTTTGGGCGAAATTGATGCGCACAGCGCTGGTTTCCTTCGGGCCGAGGACGGTGGTGTAAGGATTGGCCACGGTTTCCAAACAAGTCAGTCCCGCTGCCAGAATAAAAAGACCCAACAAAAATGCCCAATATGTGCCGATGTGCGTCGCGGGAATAAACCAAAACGCGCCGGTGGCGACGAGCGCCAACCCGATTATGATAGCACCTTTGTAACCAAACCGCCGCGCCAGCATGCCGGACGGGATGGCCATGAAAAAGTAGCCCATGTAGTTGGCAAATTGCACAAAGGCCGACTGCATTTTGCTGATACGCAGCGAGTCCTGAAAATGTTTGTTCAAAATGTCAATCATACCGTTGCACACGCCCCAAAGCAGGAACAGCGAGGTGACGAGCAAAAACAAAAAAGCGTAATTGCTGCCATCGGCGGTGCGGAACAAACCGCCGCCTTTGACGCCGGAACGGGTGGATTGGACAGGTGTAATCATGGTTTAGGTGTGAATTGTTCCGGGTGAGTCTTTAGAAATGCGGGCGCAGGTCAAGTTTCAATTATGCGCAAACGCAAAAAAGAGCGTTCAGATTTATCCAGCCAATGATTTCAACAGCGACCGGTGCCGGTAATGCAGAATTTTAAACTCCGGCTCGTCGCGAATCGTTTCCACCAAATCAAACTTGTCCTCGAACGGCGGGAAAAAAACATCGCCGTCCGCCACTTCGCGTTTCACCAGGGTCAGGTAAAGGTCGGAGCAGAGCGGCAGCGCCTGCTCGTAAATCTGCGCGCCGCCGGCGATGAAAAATTCCAGCGGCGAACTCGCCGGATCGAGCTTCAACACATCCTTGATGATGCGCAAATCAACCGTCGCCGCGCCGCCGACTTTGGGCAGTTCAAACTGATGTGGCGTGTCGGGAATGTGCGTCTTGCCGCGCCCGACCCAGGCCTCGCCAAAAACCTCGGGGAAATCCCGCTGCAACCGCCCCGGATGCCGGCTCAAGACGATGTTGATCCGGTCCGGCAGCGGCTTGCCAAGGCTCTCAAACGTCTTGCGCCCCATGATGACGACGTTGCCCGAAGTTGTTTTTTTGAACCACTTGAAATCCTCCGGCAAATGCCACGGGATTTTGTTTCCCACACCAATCACGCGGTTCAGCGACATCGCGGCGATGGCTTTGAAGTGTTTCATCCGCTTCAGTTTGCCGGCACGCCCAGCGCCTGCAACCGTTTTTTGAACAGTTCCGAATCCGGCTTCAGGCGCAACGCCCGCTGATATGCGGCGATGGCGGCATCCATTTTATGCTCGGTCGAAAGCGCATTGCCCAGATTGTAATATGCCTCGGCAAAATCGGGTTTGTAAAAAATCGCGCGTTCGTATTCGGCGATGGCCTCGTCCGTCCGGTGTTGTTTGTTGAGGACGAAACCCAGATTGCAATGCGTTTCCGGATTCTCCGGCGCGAGCTGCAACGCCTGATAATACTGCGCCACCGCATCATTCAACCGGCCGGTTCTGGCCAGCAGGTTGCCGTAGTTGTAATGAATGGCTTCCTCGTCGGGATTGATGGCGAGCGCCGCCTGATAATGCGCTTCCGCATCGTCAAATTTTTCCTGCTGCGCCAGCAGCCGGCCGAGATTGGTGTGCGCCATCCAACTGCGCGGATTTTTTTTGAGCGTGTCCACCCAGAGCGTTTCGGGATTCTGGTAAATGTGGCATTGCTGCCAGGTGAGCACGCCAAAAATCAGCAGCAGCAAGGCCGCCAGGACTGTTTGCAGCCGCCGGTCGGCCCGGCTCGTTTCAAAAAACCTGGCCACGAGGCCGAGGCCGAGAAGAATCAGACCGAGGCAGGCCAGATATTGATAATGGTCGGCGACGAAGGAAAAATAAAACGTGTAGAGCGGGATGAATCCCAGCATCGGCGACAAGACGGCGGCAAAAAAAATCAGCGCCGCCGCCGGCCCGCGTCCCAGTTTGCGCCGCGCAAACCAAAGCCACGCCACCACCGCCAGACATCCGGCCAGCCAGACGTATTGCCGCCAGTCGCCGGCGTTGATGTCCCAGCGCGGATAGCTGAACGTCAGACTCGCCGGCCAGAAAACTTTTCCCGCGTAAAACCACAGCGCGTGCGTGGCGATCAGCAACCGGTCCAGCGATCCGCCGAGCAGATGATATTTGGGCAGGTAATTTCCCAGATGATTTTCCCACCAGACCGAGAGCAGTCCCATCCCAAAACCGAGCAGCAAGAACGGCAGCGTTTGCAAAATCCGCCGCCAGTTCACCGGCTCATTTTTCACCCACAACACCAGCAGCAGCACCGCCGGCAAAGTGCAGGCGGTCGTTTTGGCGAACAGCGCCAGCGCGTGCAGCGTCAGCGCCAGCGCGTAAAACCAGCGGCCTTTGTCCGCGCAAAAGTTCAGCCACGCAAAAACCGCCAGCAGATAAAACAGCGTGGATTCGGTGTTTTTTAATTCCGTCACCCATGCCACGGTTTCCACCTGCACGGGATGCAGCACGAAAACCGCCGCCGCCAGCCACGCGCGCGGCAGCGCCAGCCGTCGCAGCAGCGCCCAGACCAGCAGCGCGTTGACGATGTGCAGGCAGACGTTGACGACGTGATAACCGACGGGATTCAGTCCCCACAAGGCGTATTCCACCCGCAGCGTCGTGAAGACCAGCGGAAAATACTGCGACTGCGAGTGCGCCGAAAACCAGATTTGCGGCAAGCCATGGGGGGCCGAGAGTAATGCGTTGTCCGTCACATACGCATCGTCATCCCAGATGAACCCGGCAGAAAACACCGGCCAATACGCCGCCAGCGTCGCGAAAACAATGAACAGCGTCCCCAGCAAGACCGGCTTCGGCACTGTCATTGTGGCTTTAAGCAGTTTCATTTGAGCAACCACCAAGACACGAAGACACCAAGAAAATCAGTCTTTGTGCATTGGTGTCTTGGTGGTTCATTTTACACCGCAATCGGCGCCTTGATGCCCGGATGCGGATCGTAATTCACCAGTTCAAAATCCTCGAACTTGAAATCGTGGATGTTTTTCACCGCCGGATTTAATTTCATTTTTGGCAGCGGACGCGGCTCGCGCGAAAGCTGCAACTTCGCCTGCTCGACGTGGTTCGCGTAAAGATGCAGGTCGCCGAATGTGTGGACGAAATCGCCCGGTTTCAAGCCGCACACCTGCGCGACCATCAGTGTGAGCAGCGCGTAGCTGGCGATGTTGAACGGCACACCGAGGAAAATATCCGCGCTGCGCTGGTAAAGCTGGCAGCTCAACTCCCCTTCGCTCACGTAAAACTGAAACAGGCAGTGGCATGGCGGCAACGCCATACTATCAATGTCCGCGACGTTCCAAGCACTAACAATAAGACGACGGCTGTCTGGGTTGCTTTTTATTTGTTTTATCACTTCTTCAATTTGATCTACACCCCATTCTCCAGTTCGAACTCTTGCTCCTGTTGATATAGCTGCCGGTTCGACTATGAATTCACTCAAATCGAATAAGGTGGGATCAGACTCATCAAGTTTGCGTGGCTTGCTTCTTTTTACCCAGTGACGCCATTGTTTGCCATAAACCGGGCCGAGATTTCCATTTTCGTCCGCCCATTCGTCCCAAATGGTCACCTTGTTTTCCTGCAACCAGCGGACGTTGGTGTCGCCGCGCAAAAACCAGAGCAGTTCGTAGATGATGGAGCGCAGATGCAATTTCTTCGTCGTGAGAGCCGGAAAATTTTTGCGCAAATCGAATCGCGTCTGCGCGCCGAAAACGGAAAACGTGCCCGTGCCGGTGCGGTCGGCCTTGAACTTTCCGTGTTCGAGGACGTGCCGGAGCAAATCGAGGTATTGAATCATCGCGGGAAAATTTAACCACGAACGGCGCGCAGCAAAAGAAATTAGCGCCAAAAATCAAGGGCTTGATTTTACAAAACCATGACAAATTTCCCGGCGCTTCCGGCTAATTTATGAATGACGATGACCTATGAAATTCCTTGAATCGCGCCGCAAAGACAGCGCTTTCACGCTCATCGAACTGCTGGTGGTGATTGCCATCATCGCGATTCTGGCGGCGATGCTCCTGCCGGCGTTGTCGGCGGCCAAGCAGAAGGCGTGGGCCATCAGTTGCAATTCCAATCTGCATCAGATCAGCCTGGGCATGAGAATGTTTGCAGATGACAACAATGAGTTTTACCCCGAATCCGGGGGCGACATATATTGGAATGCAATAGATCCCTCCACGGGAAAACCCGGTTGGATGCAGCAAATCGTTTCCTATGTCGGAAACACCAATGTGTATCGGTGTCCGGGGAATGTGCAATTGCCCGAAGCGGAGCGCGGGCCGTTCAATTATTTCAACGGCTGCAATGCTGCCTATGTGGCGGCTCGCAGCGCTGCGGCGGTAAAAAGTTCTTCGGTCTCAATTCCCTCGGCGTTTGTCTTGGGCGGCGACACGGCGGGAATCAGCGGCGGCGCGCTGCGGTTTGATCCGTTGGATGCGGACAAGGATGATTACACGCAGAATTGTGTCGGCGGCGCGGCGGTTCCAGCCATTACGGAAGTCTGGCAGATTCACAGCAAAGGTCAGAACATCATGTTCGCCGACGGCCACTCGAAATGGTATAAAATTTACAACGCAGCCGAAATGACTTTCGCTTACACAACCATGACGAACTGGATTCAGTAAATCCCGGCAAATTGGACTGGGCCGGCAATGCCAGTTGTTGGCCGGCGGCTTGGCGTCGAAGAGCGTCCGGTTAAACCGAAACCATGAAATTGGGATTGGGTGAACGGTCGTTCCCGGGCGGCAATCTGCGTTGCGGAAATGCTTACGAAATAGGGAAAAGTTTTCGTCTGACCGGCGGATTGCCCGCCAAAACGGGCCGAAGGCGCGTTCCACCTGAATTCAATTGCATCGTTCCTGCTGAAGATGAGGGCTTTATGCAAACAGATGGTTTTGCATATTTTTTTGTTTTTAATTGCAAAAATGTTTGACACTTCTCCATCCCCAAACTAAATTTGATTCAGTGAACCCCCGTCTTAAAAACGATATGAGTATTTTGAATTGCAATGGCGTCCCGTCCCGGCGGCGCAAATTAATCACTTGCGGTTTTACGTTGATTGAACTTTTGGTTGTCATCGCCATTATCGCGATTCTTGCGGCCATGTTGCTGCCGGCGCTTACCAAAGCCAAAGCCAAAGCCCAAGGCATCGGTTGTTTGAGCAATCTCAAACAGCTCCAACTGGCTTGGGTGATGTATTCAAATGAGTTTAACGAAAGGATAGCCCTGACCGGCGGAGAAGGAGACACTGCCCAATCAACCACCGATCCACTGATTAACAATGGCAACTGGTGTCATGGCCGCATGGATTTGGCCTCGACGGCGGCCACCGATCCACGACTGATTCAGTTGGGTTCATTGTTTCCTTTTTCAAAAAGCGTGAAGATTTACAAATGCCCGGCGGATACAAAAACACAGCTCATTGGAACGACCAAGACGCTCACCAGCCGCAGCATGTCCATGAATGCCTGGATGAATCCAATCACTCCTTGGAGCACCACCACGGGGCGCATCTTCAAAAAACAATCCGACATAACCTTACCGCCGCCGGCGAATTGCTGGGTGACCCTTGACGAATCGCCTGGCTCAATCAATGACGCGTGGCTTGTGTGTGACGCATTCGATAACCCGACGACGTGGGTGGATATTCCCGCGTCTTATCACAATAATGCGGGTGGTGTTTCTTTCGCGGACGGGCACGCCGAGATCAAGAAGTGGTCGGACAAAGCCTTATTGACCTATGGTCTACCGGGTGGGCCTACCGGAACTGGTGTTCCGTCGCAACAAGCACCCAGTTATGCGGATTTGAAATGGCTGCAGTTGAGAACCACCTCTCATAAATAGGAATGTGGCAAACCGGGATTTTTCCCCGGTTCTTTCTTTAAATTCCAATCCGGATAAATTTATTCGGAGTTCTTCGGCATTCATCGTGGGCAACCTGTTTCCGGGCATGCTGACGAAGGGCGGAACGGCCATTCGTACTTCGCCCGCCAAAATTTTAACGGAAACGACTGGAAAATTAGTGCAAACAAAAATTCCGCGATTGAGTCCGCCTTTGCTTTGGGTAAAATCTACGGCTCTATGGCCAGCAGCCGCCGACAATATCCATTTCACCTGATTGAACCCAAGTGGCAGCAAACCTGGGAGAAACAGCAGGCGTTCCGCGCGTTCAACCCGAACGACTCCGTGCCGGAGGGACATCCGTTTGGAATTCGCCACAATCTTTCCGGCAAAGTTGCCCGTGCGGAAGCACTGCCGCCCAAGTTTTACATCCTCGACATGTTTCCGTATCCGAGCGGCGCGGGCCTGCACGTCGGGCATCCCGAAGGCTACACGGCCACGGACATTCTCGCGCGCTACCGCCGTGCGTGCGGCTTCAACGTGCTGCATCCGATGGGCTGGGATTCGTTTGGCTTGCCTGCCGAGCAATACGCCGTCAAGACCGGCCAGCATCCGCGCGTGACGACCGAGGCGAACATCGCCAATTTCACGCGCCAGATCAAAAGCCTCGGCTTCAGCTACGACTGGTCGCGCGAACTCGCCACGACGGACGTGGAATATTTCAAGTGGACGCAGTGGATTTTCCTGAAGCTCTACAACTCGTGGTTCAATCCGAAAACGAACAAGGCCGAGCCGATTGAAACGTTTTATCCGATAGTTGAACAAATTACTGGCAGAGTAAGCAAACCAATCGCTATCGCACCGGCGTTTGAATATGAATTAAGAACAGCCATGAATAAAATGTTGGCGCGCGGTGCTGACCTTTCGGCTATCAAAAGAACACTTCTTGATTCACATCGTCTTGCTTACGTAGCAAAAGGAGAATTTTGGTGGTGTGAGCAACTTGGAACAGTTTTGTCGAACGAGGAAGTCGTGGACGGTAAAAGTGAAGTCGGCGGATTTCCAGTTGAAAAGAAACCAATGCTTCAATGGGTTCTCCGAATTACGGCTTATGCTGAACGTCTGTTTGACGACCTTGACTCGATTGACTGGAGTAGTTCTCTCAAGGAAATGCAGCGGAACTGGATTGGGCGAAGTGAGGGCGCGATTGTAAAATTTCAAGTTGATGTTCCAGGACCAAATCCAGTTTCGTTTTCTGTTTTTACGACTCGGCCAGACACATTGTTCGGCGCAACTTATATGGTTGTTGCTCCTGAACATACCTTCATTGACGGCATTGTGGCGCTTTTGAAACAAAAACAGCAGGCCAACTATCGCGTAAATGAACAAATCACAGCACCCACAGTTCGCATTTACAGTGAAAATATTTCCGAGATTGAAGTGTTAAGTTTGAGTGCGGCTTTGGCTAAAGCGAAGTCGAGAGGACTTGATTTGATTGAGACAAATCCAACCGCGAATCCGCCGGCTTGCATCATTGAAAGTTACGCTAAACATATTTCTTTCGATCAAGAAGTTTCAAAACAAATTCCGTTTGTAAGAGATTACAAACAGCAAGTTGCCAAAAAATCCGACCTTGAACGAACCGAGCTTGCCAAAGAAAAAACCGGAGTATTTACAGGTGCTTACGCTATCAATCCTGTCAATGGTCAAAGAATTCCAATTTGGATTGCAGATTATGTTTTGTCGAATTACGGCACGGGTGCAATCATGGCCGTGCCAGCGCATGACGAACGCGATTTTGAGTTTGCGACAAAATTCAATTTACCAATTGTTCAGGTTGTTCAGCCAAATAATCCAAATACAAATTGGCAAGGCTTCACAGACAATGGCGTTGCGGTGAATTCTGGCTTTCTCAACGGATTAACAACTGCTGAAGCTAAAAAGAAAATCACCGACTGGCTTGAATCAAAAAAACTCGGCAAGAAAACCATCAATTACAAACTGCGCGACTGGCTGTTCAGCCGCCAGCGTTACTGGGGCGAGCCGTTCCCGATTGTTTGGAAAAAGGACGCCGCTGGAAATTTGTATCATGAAGCGTTGCCGGAAAGTTCGTTGCCGCTGTTGCCGCCGGTGCTCGAAGATTACAAGCCCACCGCCGACGGCCAGCCGCCGCTCGCCCGCGCGAAGGATTGGTTGAATCTGACCGACGGCTCCGTGCGCGAAACCAACACCATGCCGCAATGGGCCGGCTCGTGCTGGTATTATCTGCGCTACCTCGACGCAAAAAATAATTCCGCCTTCGTCGGCAAGGACGCGGAACGTTATTGGATGGGCGGAAATAGTCCAAAGTCCAAAGCCCAAAGCCCAAAGTCGGACGTTGGACTTGAGACTTTAGACATTGGACTCAAGTCAACGACGCCAGGAGTTGATTTGTATGTCGGCGGAACCGAACACGCTGTTCTCCATCTGCTTTACGCGCGCTTTTGGCACAAGGTTTTGTTCGATCTCGATTTGGTCTCGACGGCGGAACCGTTTTTCAAGCTGGTGAATCAAGGGCTGATCCTCGGAGAGGATGGACAGAAGATGTCCAAGTCGCGCGGCAACGTGGTGAATCCCGACGACGTGCTTGCGGAATACGGCGCGGATGCGTTCCGGCTTTACGAGATGTTTCTCGGCCCGTTGCAGGACAGCAAGCCGTGGAGCACCAAAAATGTCGAGGGCGTGTATCGTTTCCTTGGCCGCGTCTGGCGCTTGTTCGTGGATGAAAATTCCGAGACGGCCTATGAACAAGCAGAGACAACAACCAAGGAACAAAACAACCAAGAACTGTTGGACCTCATCAAACTCAACTCCGCCATCAAAGACGCGGCGGCGACGCCGGCGCAATTGAAGACGCTGCATGCCTGCGTCAAGAAAGTCACCGAGGATCTGGATGCGATGCGCTTCAACACGGCGATTTCCGCGATGATGGTTTTCGTGAACGAGGCGATCACCTGGGAAATGAAACCCGTTGCCGTGCTGAAAACTTTTTTGCAATTGCTCCAGCCGTTCGCGCCGCATTTGGCGGAGGAGCTGTGGTCCAAAGTCCAAAGTCCAAGGTCCAAAGTCAACGCGGCGGATGGCATGACGACTTTGGACATTGGACACGGGACTTTAGACTCGTTGGCTTATGCTCCGTGGCCGAAGTTCGATGCGGCATTGCTCGTGGAAAACGAGATCGAAATTCCGGTGCAGGTGAACGGCAAGCTGCGCGACGTCATAAAAGTTTCCGTGAAGGCCACCGTGTCCGAGTTGGAAGCGCTGGCATTGGCGAATGAAAAGGCAAAGCCGTATTACGCCGGCAAGACGATCAAAAAAATCATCGTCGTGCCAAAAAAACTGGTGAACATCGTGGCGGGATAGCGGCTGAACCGGTGGAAATAATTCTCAAATCGGCGTAATGAGGCATGAAGCATTGCTTCTAATGAGATTCAGCCTAGCCAATACCTTTGCCGACGGAGCAAAAAATGATTGGCAGTTTGCAAATTTGATAGAACTTTAATCAATTGTTATGGATGTCCTGACCCTTTCACGAATTCAGTTTGGCGCGACCATCGCGTTCCACTACATCTATCCGCCATTGAGCATCGGCCTGGGCATCATGCTGGTATTGATGGAGGGCGCGTGGCTCAAAACCGGGAACAATCTTTATCACCAGATGGCGCGGTTCTGGACGAAAGTATTCGCGCTCACCTTTGCCATCGGCGTGGCGACGGGCATCGTGATGGAATTTGAATTTGGCACCAATTGGGCGACGTATTCGCGTTTTGTCGGCGACGTTTTCGGCAGCGCGCTGGCGGCGGAAGGCATTTTCGCTTTTTTTCTGGAGTCTGGTTTTCTCGCGGTGTTGCTGTTTGGCTGGGACAAGGTCGGGCGCAGGTTGCACTTTTTCTCGACGTGCATGGTAGCGCTCGGCGCGCATTTCAGCGCGGTGTGGATTGTCGTGGCGAATTCTTGGATGCAGACGCCCGCCGGTTATCACATTGTTGGTGAAGGAATGCACGCGCGGGCGGAAATCACTGATTTCTGGCAGCTCGTTTTCAATCCCTCAATGCTGGACCGTTTGTGTCACACGATTTGCGGCGCGTGGTGTGCGGGCGCATTTCTCGTTGTCAGCGTCAGCGCGTGGTATTTGCTGAAAGGCAGACATATCGAATTCGCTCGCAAATCGCTGAAAGTCGGCCTGACGGTGGCGCTCGGCGCGACATTGCTGCAAGCCGTCACCGGCCACATGAGCGCGCAGGGCGTGGAAAAAAATCAGCCGGCCAAGCTCGCGGCGTTCGAGGGACTTTATGAAACCACTTCCAACGCGCCACTCGTGCTGCTCGGCTGGCCGGACGAGAAAAATGAAAAAGTCATCGGCCTCACCGCGCCGGGAATGTTGAGCTTTCTCACGCACAACGATTTTCACACGCCCGTCATCGGGCTGAACGAGTTCAAGCCGGAAGATCGTCCGCCCGTCACGCCGTCGTTCCTGTTTTTTCACGCGATGGTCGGCATCGGTTTCACGCTGATCGCGGTCGCGGCGCTGGGCTTTTTATATTTTCGCAATGGCACCTTGCACGAACGCCGCTGGCTGCTGTGGATTCTGGTTTTCTCCGTGCTTGGCCCGCAACTCGCCAATCAACTCGGCTGGTTTGCCGCCGAAGTCGGGCGGCAGCCATGGATTGTTTATGGCTTGATGCGCACGCCCGCCGGCTTGTCCGCCGTGGTCAAGGCGAACGTCGTGCTCACGTCGCTGATCATGTTCACCTTCATTTATTTTCTGCTCTTCGCCGTTTTCATTTATCTGCTCAACGACAAAATCCAGCACGGCCCGCACGACGATGATTTGATTCCGTCCGGCAAACTGGCCTTGCCCGAACCTCTCGCGCATGAAAACAAATAAAATTGTTAAAATGTTAAATCGTCGAATCGTTGCATCGGGCCGAAGCTGCGGCGGCAAGACGATTCAACCATTTAACGAACCCATTTTCAAAAAATGCACCTCGATTTAAACACCATCTGGTTCATTCTCGTCGGCGTTTTACTGACCGGCTACGCTGTGCTGGACGGCTTCGACCTCGGCATCGGCGCGCTGCATCTGTTCACGAACAAAGATGAAGAACGCCGCGTCATGCTCAATGCCATCGGCCCGGTGTGGGACGGCAACGAAGTCTGGCTCGTCACCGGCGGCGGCGCGCTGTTCGCCGCGTTTCCCAACGTGTATGCCACGGCCTTCTCCGGTTTTTACCTCGCGCTCATGCTGCTGCTCGCCGCGCTGATCTTTCGCGCCGTGGCGATTGAGTTCCGCAGCAAGCAGCCGATGCGCTGGTGGCGACAAATGTGGGACGTGAGTTTTTCCGTCGGCAGCATCGTGTCATCGCTGCTCATCGGCACGGCGCTCGGCAACATCGCGTGGGGCGTGCCCGTGGACGCCAACGGCGAATTCGCCGGAACTTTTCTTGGCCTGCTCACGCCGTATCCGCTGCTTGTCGGCGTGACGACCGTGGCGCTGTTCATGATGCACGGCGCGATTTATGGCGTGATGAAAACCGAAGGCGCGCTTCACGACAAGCTGCGCGTGTGGGCGATGCGTTGCATCATTTTCTTCGTCATCTGCGCGGTGACGCTCACGATGGCGACGCTGCTGTATGTGCCGCACATGGCCGCGCGCGTGCGCGAAAATCCGTGGCTGTTCAGTGTTGCGCTGGCGAACATGCTGGCCATCGCCAACATCCCGCGCGAATTCCACCACGCCAACGATGGCAAGGCGTTTCTCTCATCGTGCGCCACGATGGTCACGCTGATGGCGTTGTTCGCACTGAACATTTTTCCAAATCTCATTTACAGCCTGCCGGCTCCTGAAAACAGCCTGACCATTTACAACGCCGCGTCGTCGCCAAAAACGCTGGGCATCATGCTCGTCATCGCGTGCATTGGTGTGCCGGTGGTGATCGCCTACACGGTTTGCATCTACTGGATTTTCCGGGGCAAGGTGAAACTCGACCGGATGAGCTATTGAATGAGTTTTGCAGAGGTCTTTAACTACGCAGTGAAACAGAAGCGGATTCGCACAGGCCGATGAAGGTTTCCTCCGCGAGGTTCAGCCGTTTGCCGCGCCAATGCAAGATGCCCCAGCGGCGTTGCAGTTTGCGCCGGCCCAGCGGCAACGCCACGAGCGAGCCGTCCCCGATTTCCTTTTTGGCAACCCACGGCGCGAGGATGCTTACGCCGATGCCGAGTTTTACCAGTTCCTTGGTCGCCTCCATGCTGCCCAGTTCGATCACCGTGTTCAGCACCATTTGCTCGCGGCGGAAATAGTCCTCGATCAGCCGGAAAGTGACGCTGCGCTTGTTGTAGAGGATGTAATTCTGGCGCGGAATTTCGGCGCGTTCAACATGCCTAGCCTTCGCCCAGGGATGCAGCGGGGCCACGATGAAATGCAGTTCGTCCGTGAACAGCGGATGAAAGTCCAGTTGCGGCTCGTTGCCGGCCAGCGAAAGCGCGAGGTCAATCCGCTGGTGCAGCAACGCATCAAACAGTTCCGGCGTGTCACCCGGCTCGATGGTGATGGTGTGTTCGGGAAAACTTTCTTTGAACTCGCGCAGCACCGGCGGGATGATGTGCTGGCACGCCGTCGTGCTTGCGCCGATCCGCAATCTTCCTTTGCCCCATTTGCCCAGATGCCCGAGCGTCTCTCGCGCGCGGTCCATTTCCTGCAAAATTTTTTTCGAGTGATGCAAGAGTTGTTCGCCCGCCTGCGTGAGGACAACCTTTTTGCCCAACCTGTCCAAAAGACGACAGCCAATATCAGTTTCCAACGCCTTCATCGAGTGGCTGATGCCCGATTGAGTGATGTGCAGCTCGCGCGCGGTCTGCGTGAAGCTGCCCGTGCGCGCCAGCACGCTGAACGCGCGCAACTGCCGGCTGTCAAGCGGCTGGCTCATATATGAATCCTAGTCATGGTTTCCATCTGCATTTTGCGGAGCATTCATCGCGCCAAAAGTTGAATCATGGCATCTGCATAGCTTAGAACAATGCAGCGGCGGTGATTCCGCCTTGAAATGAACAAAACAATACAAGCAGACAGAAACTTGGGCGGCGGCTGGCCGGCGCTGCGGCTTGGCTTCGTGCCGCTGACGGATTGCGCGCCGCTCGTGATGGCGCAGGAGCTTGGCCTGTTCAAAAAATTCGGTCTGCGCGTTGAGTTGAGCCGCGAACTCGGCTGGGCGACGATCCGCGACAAAATCATCCACGGCGAACTGGATGCCGCACACGCGCTCGCCGCGATGCCCGTCGCCGCCACGCTCGGCCTCGGCTCGATCGCCTGTGATTGCCTGACGGCGCTCGTATTGAACCTCAACGGCAACGCCATCACGCTCTCGAACGATTTATGGAAGCGCGGCGTGCGCGACGGAAAAACCTTGCGCGAGGAAATTGTCCGCTCGCGGCGCGAGAAGATTTACGCGTTCGGCGTGGTGTTTCCGTTTTCGTCGCACCGGCATCTGTTGCGGCGCTGGTTTGCGGCACACGGCATTGATTCGGAACGCGACGTGCGCATCGTCGTCGTGCCGCCGCCGCAAATGGCGGCCAATTTGAAAGCCGGGCACCTCGACGGCTACTGCGTCGGCGAGCCGTGGAACTCCGTGGCCGTGCAATCGCGCGTTGGCTGGATTGCGGCGACAAGTTCGGAACTGGATTCGCAGCATCCCGAAAAAGTTTTGATGGTGCGTTCCGATTTCGCCGCGAAGCGAAATGACGAACATGTCGCGCTCATTGCCGCGCTGCTGGAGGCGTGCGAATTTTGCGACCAGCCGGAAAATCACGGGATGGTTGTCGAAACGCTGGCGCGGCCGGAATTCGTCGGCGTTCCCGAATTCAACCTGCGCCACGGCATTGCCGGCGAAATGGATTTTGGCCACGACCGCGAACGCACGGTGAATGATTTCTGTATTTTTCATCGCGACAACGCCAATGAACCCGGCGGCGACAAGGCGGCGTGGGTCTTCAACCTGGTCCGCGACAGCGGGCTTTGTCCGAACCCGTCCGCCATCAATTTTGCGCTGGGCCGCAAAATTTTCCGCGCCGACATTTTCGACCAGGCCGTCAAATTGCGCGGCGCGGAAATTAAACCGAATCCGGTCGGAAACACCAACCGCAGTTCACCGCGTCGTCCGGCGGGACTGTCATTGTTTTGCCGGCCCGCGCTGGCGTGAATCAAAATTTCCAACCAACCAAACAAACAACCAACCAACCAAACCAAAAAATTATGGACTACGTCAAACCCATTGAAGTCGTTAAAACCATGCTGGCGTCCGGCAACACCAAGGCGGGACTGCCCGTAAAAGACCTGCTGCTGCGCGGCATTTTATCCGGCGCCTTGCTGGGCTTCGCCACGAGCCTGGCCTTTACCGCCGCCGGGCAGACGGGCGTGCCGTTGGTCGGCGCGCTGATTTTTCCGGTCGGCTTTGTGATGATCGTGCTGCTCGGCCTGGAACTGGTCACCGGCAGTTTCGCCGTGGTGATGCTCGCGGGCGTGGATGGGCGCCAGCAATGGCCGGTGGTTTTGGCCAACCTGTTCTGGGTGTTTGTCGGCAACCTGCTCGGCAGTCTGATTTACGCTGTGCTGCTTTACGCGGTGCTGACCAGCGCCGGCAGCGAAGCGCCTTCGGGCATCGCGCTCAAAATCATGGCCGCCGCCGAGGCCAAGACGCACGGCTACGCGGCGCATGGTTTCGCCGGCATGGTGACGGTTGTGGCCAAGGCCATTCTTTGCAACTGGATGGTCTGCCTCGGCCTGGTCATGGCGATGACCTCGCAGTCCACCGTCGGCAAAGTCGTCGCCATGTGGCTGCCGATCCTGACGTTTTTCGCGCAGGGTTTTGAGCACTCGGTGGTCAACATGTTCGTCATTCCCACCGGCATGATGCTCGGCGCGAAAGTCTCGCTCGCCGACTGGTGGCTGTGGAATCAGATTCCAGTGACCATCGGCAACTTGATTGGCGGATTTCTGTTCACCGGCCTGTTCCTCTACTGGACCTATCGTCCGGAAGCGGAGAAAACCGCTGTTGCAGTTGTGGAAACCACGACGGGAACCACGACGGAGGCCGCGCCCATTGCGGGACTGGCTCAATCCTGATTTCTCAACCCGGTTCAAACCAAATCATCGCTCAACAACCCTGCCCATGAATTATTTTTTTAAATTCAATCCAGCTTCGATCGCAACCGGAACCAGTCGCCGCCATTTTTTCAAGACCGCCATCCTCGGCGCGTTTGCCTGCGCGGTGCTGTGGCGGCCCGTGGCCATCAGCGCGGCGGACTTGGAGAAGACCGAACTCAAATTCGGCTTCATCAAATTGACGGACTGCGCGCCGCTGGTCATCGCCAAGGAAAAGGGATTTTTCGATGACGAAGGTCTTGATGTCACGCTGGAGGCGCAGGCGAACTGGAAAATTCTTTTGGACCGCGTGATCTCCGGCGAACTCGACGGCGCGCACATGCTCGCCGGCCAGCCGATTGCCGCGACGATTGGCTTCGGCACGAAGGCCGACATCATCACGGCATTCAGCATGGATTTGAACGGCAACGGCATCACCGTCTCAAAAGACATTTGGGCGCAGATGCAGGCGGCCAATCCGGCGTTGAACGGCGACAAAATTTCGCGTCCGGTCAAAGCCGACACGTTGAAACCGATTGTGCAAAAATATAAATCAGACGGCACGCCGCTGAAACTGGGCATGGTGTTTCCGGTTTCAACGCACAATTACTACCTGCGCTACTGGCTGGCCGCCGGTGGCATCAAGCCCGGTTACTACACGCCGACGGACATCAGTGGCACGAGCGATGGCGACGTGCTGATTTCCGTGACGCCGCCGCCGCAGATGCCGGCGACGATGGCACAGGGCACAATTCAGGGTTACTGCGTGGGCGAACCGTGGAATCAGCAAGCCGTGTTCAAGGGCATTGGTGTTCCGGTGGTGACCGACTATGAAGTCTGGAAAAACAATCCGGAAAAAGTTTTCGGCGTCACCGCCGCTTGGGCCGCGAAAAATCCCAAAACGCACCTCGCCGTGATCAAGGCACTCATCCGCGCCGGCCAATGGCTGGACGCCAGCCCAGAGAACCGCAAGGAAGCCTGCAAAATTCTCTCAATGCCGCAATACGTCGGCGCCGATTACAAGGTCATCGCCAATTCGATGACCGGCACCTGGGAATATTTTAACGGCGACAAGCGCGAGGTGCCGGACTTCAACGTGTTTTTCCGCTACAACGCGACCTATCCGTATTACAGCGATTGCGTCTGGTTTCTGACGCAGATGCGCCGCTGGGGCCAGATTTCCGAGGCCAAGCCGGATGCGTGGTATGAGGAAACGGCGAAAAAAGTTTATCGCCCTGACATCTATCTCGCCGCCGCCGCCGCGCTGGTCAAGGAAGGAAAACTCACGGCGGATGAAGTGCCGAAGACCGACGGCTACAAGCCTGCGACCGCCGATTTCATAGACGGCATCGAATTCGACGCGCACCAGCCCAACGCCTACATCAACAAGTTCACCATCGGCCTGAAAAATTAATCTGTTGCAGTTGTAAATTAAATGAGTGCTTTGATCCAAACTTGTGAAAATGTCGGGTTGAACTGGTTCGTGCCGTTCCTCCGGCTCCTGCGGCGCGAGAACCCGAACGAGCAGTTCCGCCAAATCCTGTTGAACATTGGCGTGCCGGTGATGGCGATGCTGGTCTTTCTTGGCGCATGGAGCTGGGTGGCCGGTCATGTGAAGGTCAGCTTCGGTTCCGTGCCTGGCCCGGCAGCGGTCTGGGCGCAGGCGGAAGTCATGTGGGACGGCTACCGTGCCGACCGCGCCGCAGAAGCGGAGTTTTATGTGAAGCAGGCGGAAAAGAAAAAAGCATTTCTCGCGCAAAATCCCGGCGGCGAATGGCACGAACGCAAATACTCCGGCGCGCCGACTTACGTTGACCAGATTTTCACCAGCTTAAAAACAGTCTTCGCCGGCTTCCTCATCGCCGCGTTCATCGCCGTGCCGCTGGGCATCGTCTGCGGCTTGAGCAAGGTGGTCAACAACGCGATGAACCCGTTCATCCAGTTGTTCAAGCCGGTGTCGCCGCTCGCTTGGCTACCCATCGTGATGATCATGGTCAGCGCGCTTTACAACCCGAAAGACCCGATGTTCGAGAAATCGTTCATCAGCTCGGCGTTCACCGTGGCTCTCTGTTCGCTCTGGCCGGCGCTCATCAACACGTCGCTCGGCGTGGCGCAGATTGACAACGATTATCTCAACGTCGCGCGCGTTCTCAAGTTGGGTTGGTGGAAAAAAATTACGCAAGATCGTCATTCCGTCCGCGTTGCCGCTCATTTTCACCGGCCTGCGATTGTCGCTGGGCGTCGGCTGGATGGTGCTGATCGCGGCGGAAATGCTCGCGCAAAATCCCGGTCTCGGAAAATTCGTCTGGGACATGTTCCAAAACGGCAGCAGCGACACGCTCGCGCAAATCATGGTGGCCGTGTTCACCATCGGCATCATCGGCTTCATCCTGGATCGCATCATGATGATTTTGCAGCGCGCCGTGAGTTTTGACAACGCCGTCATCCGCTGAATATGGCCTTTCTCGAACTCCAAAACGTCAGCAAAGGTTACGGCATCGGCGTCAAGCGCGTCGAGGTGCTGCACGACCTCAACTTGAAAATTGCCGAGGGCGAGTTCGTGGCCATTGTCGGCTATTCCGGCGCGGGCAAAACCACGCTGATGTCGCTGATCGCCGGGTTGCAACGGCCGGACACCGGCAGCGTCACCTTGCGCGGCGAGGAAGTGAAGGAACCTTCGCCCGACCGCGCCATTGTTTTTCAAAATTATTCGCTGCTTCCGTGGTTGAGCGTCTATGAAAACATCGCACTGGCCGTGGATGAAATTTTTTCCGGCTGGCCCAAAGAAAAACGCGCCGAACACATTGAGAAATTCATCGCGATGGTCAACCTCACGCCGGCGCGCGACAAAAAACCGCGCGAGCTTTCTGGCGGCATGAGGCAGCGCGTGAGCGTCGCCCGCGCACTGGCGATGAATCCACGCATCCTGCTGCTCGACGAGCCGCTGTCCGCGCTCGACGCGCTGACGCGCGCGACGTTGCAGGACGAAATTGAGCGCATCTGGGAATCCGACCGCAAGACCGTCGTGCTGATTACGAATGACGTGGACGAAGGCATTTTGCTGGCGGACCGCATCATTCCCTTGAGCGCCGGCCCGCGCGCGACGCTCGGTCCGGAAGTGAAAGTGGACATCGAGCGTCCGCGCAATCGCAAGGAGCTGAACCACGATCCGCGCTTCAAGGAAATTCGCAAAGAGGTGATCGGCTATCTGCTCGGCACTGGCGGCCGCGCGAAATCGTCGTTCACACGGAAATTGATTTTGCCGGACATCGAGCCGGAAGATTTGAACGTCCCACGCAGCATGACCGGCTGGCGCACCACGCCCATTCGCAAGGGCGAGTTGAAGGAAGAATCCATCGAGGTGAAGTCATGAGCGACTACGTTGAGCTTTCCAACCTGTCGAAGATTTATCCGACGCCCAAAGGCCAGGCGGTCATCGTCAAGGATTTCAATTTGCACATCAAGAAGGGCGAATTTGTCACGCTCATCGGCCATTCGGGCTGCGGCAAAAGCACCGTGCTTTCGATGCTCGCGGGCTTGAGCGACATTTCCGACGGCGTCATCATTCTCGCCGGCAAGGAACTTTCCGGGCCGGGACCGGATCGCGGCGTGGTTTTCCAATCGCCGTGTCTGCTGCCGTGGCTGACGGCATTTGAAAACGTCATGCTCGGCGTGGATCAAGTTTTTTTCACCGGCAGCCGCGCGGAGCGCCGCGAAATTGCCGAGTATTATCTCACGGTCGTCGGCCTCGGTGACTCCATGCACAAGCGCGCGAAGGAATTGAGCCAGGGTATGAAGCAGCGCGTCGGCATCGCCCGCGCGTTCGCGCTCAAGCCGAAAATGCTGTTGCTCGACGAGCCGTTCGGAATGCTCGACGCGCTGACACGCATCGAACTCCAGCAAGTCCTGCTTGAAGTCTGGGGCCGCACGCAGCTCACCGCGCTCATGGTCACACACGATGTGGATGAGGCGATTTTCCTTTCCGACCGCGTGGTGATGATGACCAACGGCCCCGCCGCCGAAGTCGGCGACGTGTTGAACGTCACTTTCCCGCGTCCCCGCAACCGCACCGCGCTGCTGGAAGATTCGGAATACTATCGCTGCCGTGAACATTTAATCACGTTCCTCGAGGAACGCGCGCACCACAAAAAACAATCACTTTTGGCCGCTTTGAACTGAGCGGCCATTTTTGCCCGAAAAAACCAAACCAAAATGAAACAAAAAAATACCAACCCACATCCCAAACAAATCCTTGCCGGCGGCGCCGTTGTCCTCGCCGCCACCGCTTCGGTCTTCGCACAACAAAAACCGTTCATGCAAGCCGGCACGGCACAGCCGCCGCTGCCATCGGCCAAACCGGCGGCTGCCACTCCCGCGGTTGCGTCCACCAACGCCGTCGAAAGTTTTTTCAATGGCAAAATCCCCGCCGCGCTTGCCGACGGGAAATTGAATCTCAACGTCCGCGCCCGTTACGAGCAGGTGGATCAGAGCAATCTGAAAAAGGATTCCTTTGCGCCGACCATCCGCACGCGGCTGGGTTTCACCACCGCGCCGCTCTACGGTTTTCAGGCGATGGTCGAGGGCGTGAATGTTTCCGAGATCGGACCGGAGCATAATTACAACGCCGCCGGTTCCAACGGCCAGGGCGCGCGTCCGGTCGTGGCCGATCCGCCGATGACCAAACTGGATCAAGCCTGGGCCGGCTACACTTATGAAAAATGGGTTTCGGCCAAAGTGGGCGAGCAGCAAATCAACCTCGACAATCAGCGTTTCGTCGGCGATGTCGGCTGGCGGCAGAACATGCAAACGTATGATGCCGTGACGGTCGGCAGCGAGCCGATCAAGAATTTTAATTTGTATTACGGTTATCTTTGGGACGTGCATCGCGTTTTCGGCAATGTGTCCGGTCTGCCCGCCGCGAACCAGGATTTTGATTCCGATTCGCATTTGATCAATGTTTCGTATTCCGGCTGGAAATACGGGCGATTTGTGGGCTACACCTATTTGCTGGATTTGCACAACGCCGCGGCTGGAGATGCTAATTCCTGCGCCACTTACGGCGGCTATTTTGCCGGCGCGGCCAAGGTGAGTGACAAAGTGTCGGTGGATTACCGCGCGGAGTTCGCCTGGCAAACCGACTATGGCAACAACACCCAAAAATACGGCACGGAATACTACAACCTCGAAGCCGGCGTCAGTGTCAAACCGTTTGCCTTAGGCGCGGGCTACGAAGATCTCGGCAGCGCCGTGAACGATGCTGCTCCCGCCGGGCCCCGGTCTGCCTTCCGCACGCCGCTGGCCACGCTCCACGCCTTCAACGGCTGGGACGACGTGTTCCTCGCCACGCCCGCCAACGGCTTGCAGGATTTTTACGCCTACGCGCAGGTGACATTGCCGGCGCAGATTCCACTGCGGTTTGTGTATCACAAATACGATGCGGATTACGGCGGCGGCGATTACGGCCAGGAATTTGACGTGGTTGTTTCCAAAAAATTCGGCAAGCACTGGACAGCGATGCTCAAATACGCCTACTACGACGGCGAAAATGCCGCCGCCCCGTCGCTCGCCGTCGCCAAAGTGGACCTCCAGAAATTCTGGGCGCAAGTGGAATTCAATTTCTGACCATGTGCTGCCAGTCACAAGATCAGACAACCGGGCGATGCGGTTCCTCCCGTCGCCGCGCCCCATCGCGAGGTGGGGCGCACACCGCTTTATTGATTGTTGAATGAACCGCGTTCCGTTCATCCCCGAATCCGCGCCCTTCACGCCGGAACAGCGCGCGTGGCTCAACGGTTTTCTCGCCGGCCTGCATTCGTCCGCGCCGGTTGAAGCCGTTCCGGCGGCGCCGAAAAACACCGAGCCGCTGCTGGTTTTGTTCGGCTCGCAAACCGGTTCCGCCGAAGGCCTCGCCAAAAAAGTGGCGAAGGAATCGGAGTTGCGCGGCTTCGCGCCAAAAATTCTGCCGTTGAACGATTACGAGCAGGCCAACCTTGCCGCCGCCGGCAAAGCCGTCATCATCTCCAGCACCTGGGGCGACGGCGAACCGCCGGACAACGCGGTGAAATTCTGGAACTGGCTTAAGGCCGATTCCGCGCCGCGCCTGGAAAACCTGAACTTCGCCGTGCTCGGCCTCGGCGACAAAAATTATTCCGACTTCTGCGGCGCCTCGAAAAAATTTGATTCGCGCCTCGAAGCCCTCGGCGCGAAACGATTGGCTCCGCGTGGCGAATGCGACACGGATTACGAAACCGCCGCAAAAAACTGGATGGATGGGCTTTGGGAAAAATTGGGCGGCAGCACGAACGGCGCATCAAAAAATGGAAGTCATCCAGCGCCGCCCGCAGTTTCCGACGACGAAAAAAGACCCGCGCCTGCCTTCAGCAAGTCGCATCCGTTTCCGGCGCGGCTATTGAAAAACCTCGCGCTTAACCGCGATGGTTCGGCCAAGGAAGTCCGCCATTACGAAATCGCCCTCGGCGGCAGCGGCCTCGCTTACGAAGTCGGCGACGCGCTGGGCGTGATGCCGGAAAACTGCGACGCGCTGGTCACCGAAGTTCTCGCTGCGCTCGGTGCGACCGGCGACGAGCCGGTGGTGTTGGAAAATTCCGTGCTGCCGCTGCGTTTGGCGCTGGCGCAAAACTTCGAGCTGGGCAAACCGACGGCGGAACTGCTTGCGGAAATTGCCAGACGCGCGCCCGCCAGCGAGCTTGCGCCGCTGCTCGCGCCGGAACAAAGCCGACGATTTGAAAAAATGGCTCCACGGTCGCGATGTGCTGGACGTGTTGCTGCTCGCGCCAAAAATCATTTCGGTCGCCGAACTGTTGCCGCTGCTGCGAAAATTATCGCCGCGCCTCTACTCCATTTCTTCGTCGCCCAAGGCGCATCCCGGCGAAGTGCATCTGACCGTCAGCGCCGTGCGTTACGAAAGCCACGGCCGCGGCCGCAAAGGCGTGGCTTCGACGTTCCTCGCCGACCGTGCGGGTGAGCATCGTGAAAATCTTTGTGAATCCCTCACACGGTTTCCGCCCGCCGGCCAGCGGCGACATGCCGATGATCATGGTCGGCCCCGGCACGGGCATCGCGCCATTCCGCGCGTTTCTCGAGGAACGCGAGGCGGCCGGCGCGAAAGGAAAAAACTGGCTGTTCTTCGGCGACCAGAAACGCGCGGCAGATTTTCTTTACGAGGAACAACTGACCGCGTGGCACAAATCTGGTTTTCTCACGCGGCTGGATCTGGCGTTTTCGCGCGACCAGGCGGAGAAAGTTTATGTCCAGAACCGGATGCTTGAAAACGCCGCCGAGCTGTGGTCGTGGCTCGAAGCCGGCGGGCATTTTTACGTCTGCGGCGACGCCAGCCGCATGGCGAAAGACGTGGACGCCGCGCTGCACAAGATCGATTGAAACGGCCGGTGGCAAAACGCGTGGACGAGGCGAAGGCTTACGTCGAGAAATTGAAATCCGACAAGCGCTATCAGCGCGATGTTTATTGAATGAATTCAACTATTGCCAGAACCAATCGCCGTCGCCGGTTTCACACCGGAGCAAAAGGAATATTTGTCCGGCCTGTTCGCCGGCGCCGCCGCGCGCGGGAAATCGTTCGCCGACGTCGAACCGCCGCCGGCGCAGGAGGAATTGATCGCCGAAGAACGCGTCAAGCGCGAGTTGCATCCGCTCGACGCCTACGGACAGATTCGTCGAAAACGCCGTCAGCAACAAGGCGCCGGACAAGGAGGACATTTTCCGTTTCAAGTGGAACGGCCTGTTTTTTCTCACGCCGATGAAAGACGCGTTCATGGCGCGGCTGCGGATTCCCGGCGGCGTGGTGACGACGTTCCAGCTTCGCGAACTCGCGCGCATCGCGCAGGAACTGACGAGCGGCTATGTGCAGATCACGACGCGCGCCAATTTCCAGATGCGGCTCATCCAGCCGAAGGACGCGCCGGAATTTCTGCGCCGCATCCAGGGCGTCGGCCTGCACACGCGCGGCGCGGGCGCGGACAACATCCGCAATCTCACGATGAATCCCACGGCGGGCATTGACCCGGTGGAATTGATTAACGTGCATGCCGTTCGTGCCAGTCGACTCGCGCAAATCATCATCAACGACCGCTCGTTTTACGATCTGCCGCGCAAGTTCAACATCGCCTACGACGGCGGCGGCCTGATCGGTACGGTCGAGGACACGAACGACATCGGCGTGAAAGCGGTGAAAGTCAGGGCGAAGAAATTCTGTTCCGCATCGCGCTCGGCGGCGCGACCGGCCACAAGGCGTTTGCGCACGACTTCGGCGTCGTCGTTCCGCCGACTGAAATCAACAAGGTCATCGTCGCCATTGTGCGCGTTTACATCGAACAGCGGCTGCCGCACCGACCGCAAGAAAGCGCGGCTCAAGCATCTGCTCGAAAACGATGTCCGCTCGATGAATACCTCGCGCTCGTCGAAAAAAAGCTCGGCGCACCGCTGCGTCGCGCGCCTTATGATCCGGCGCAGATGCGCTGGGCCAGCCACGAACTGCCGCATTCGCACGTCGGCGATTTTCCGCAGAAACAGCGCGGCTTGAATTACGTCGGCGCGGCCTGTCCGGTCGGCCAAATCACGCCGAAGCAGATGCTGCGGCTCGCGGAACTGGCCGATCTTTATGGCAGCGGCGAAATCCGGCTGACCGTCTGGCAAAATTTTATCATTCCAAATGTGCCGGACGCGTTTGTGACAACGCTGAAACGCGCTTTGGAAAAAACGGGGCTCGCCAGCGAAGCAATCTAACGTCGCCAGCGGCGTCATCGCCTGCACGGGCAATTCGTATTGCAAATTTGCGCAGTCGAACACCAAGGCCACGCGCTGGCGCTCATCAAGCATCTCGAAAAAAAACTGGAGCTCGACCAGCCGGTGAACATCCACGTCACCGGCTGCCCGAATTCCTGCGCGCAGCATTACATGGGCGACATCGGCTTGCTCGGCACGAAAGTTGGCGGCGAGGACGGCTATCATGTTTTCGTCGGCGGCGGCTTCGGCAAAAACCAGGCGGTGGGCCGGCAGATTTTTTCCGGCGTGAGCGTGGGCGAATTGCCGGGAATGATTGAAAAACTGCTCCGCGTGTATCTCAAGCACCGCGCCGGACGCGAGTCGTTCCAGCAATTTTCCATGCGCCATGACTTGAACGCGCTGCAAACTTGGTTTTCAATGGAGGCCGATGCCTGAAGCCGCCCTGCAAAATGTCCGCTCCGTCTGCCCGTATTGCGGCGTGGGTTGCGGCATTGTCATGCAGGTGGAAAACGGCCGCGTCGCCAAAGTCACCGGCGACAAAAATCATCCCGCGAATTTCGGCCGGCTTTGCAGCAAGGGTTTCACCTGCGCCGAGCCGCTGACCGCGCCGGACCGGCTGGCTTCCGCCTTCGTGCGAAATTCCCGCGCGAAAAAACTTCAGCCGCTGCCGATGGACGACGCGCTTGCGCAAACTGCGTCGCGATTGCAAAAAATAATTTCCGACCACGGGCCGGACGCGGTGGCGCTGTATGTTTCCGGCCAGTTGTCCATGGAAACGCAGTATCTCGCCGGCAAGCTGGCCAAGGGATTTCTGCGCACGAACAACATTGATTCCAATTCGCGCCTCTGCATGTCGAGCGCGGCCAGCGGCTACAAACTTTCGCTCGGCGCGGACGGCCCGCCCGGTTCGTATCAGGACATTGACCGGCTCGACTGCGCGCTCGTCATCGGCGCGAACATGGCCGAGTGCCATCCGATTTTATTTCTGCGCCTGCTCGACCGGCGCAAAAAGAGCGGAGCCAAGATCATCGTCGTGGACCCGCGCCGCACGCCGACGGCGGACAAGGCGGATTTGTTTTTGCAGACCAAGCCCGGCACCGACCTGGCGTTGCTGAACGGCATTTTGCATCTGCTCGAAAAGGCCAGAAACATTGACGAAAACTTCATTTTGCGCCACACCGACGGCTGGGATGAACTGCGCGAACTGCTGAAAGATTATCCGCCGGAACACGTCTCGCATCTGACCGGCTTGCGCGAGGAAGATATTTGTCTCGCGGCAAAATGGATTGGCGAGTCGCCGGAGTTCACGACGTTTTGGACGATGGGACTGAACCAGAGCACGCATGGCACCTGGCAGACGAACGCCATTTGCAACCTGCATCTGGCGACCGGAAAAATTTGCCGTCCGGGCAGCGGGCCGTTTTCGCTCACCGGCCAGCCGAACGCGATGGGCGGACGCGAAGTCGGCTACTTGAGCCACACGCTGCCCGGCCAGCGCGCGGTGACGGACGCGGACGACCGCGCCGCCGTGGAGAAAATTTGGAGCGTGCCGGCGGGAACCATTTCGCCGAAGCCAGGACTCGATGCTGTCGCGCTTTTCAAAAAGTTGGAGGCCGGCGAGGTCAAGGCGGTTTGGATCATCGGCACCAATCCCGTCGCCTCGATGCCGAACCGCAGCCGCGTGATCGACGGTTTGCAGCGTGCGGAACTCGTCATTGTGCAGGACGCGTTTCATCCCACGGAAACTTCGCGCTACGCGGACATTTTGCTGCCGGGCGCGCTCTGGGCAGAGGCCGAAGGCACGATGGTGAACTCCGAGCGCACGCGTCACGTTCATGTCAGCGCGCCGTCGCGCCGCCCGGCGAAACGCGCGCCGACTGGCAGATTATCGCGCAGATCGCGCAGCGAATGGGTTTTGGAAGAAATTTCACTTACGCGAATGCCGGCGAGGTGTTTGATGAGATCCGCCAAACGTGGAATTCACAAACCGGCTACGATTTGCGCGGCATGTATCACGCAAAACTGCGCGAATGTTCGCATCAATGGCCGTGCGCGCCGGAAGCTGAAATCGGCAAAGCCATCCGCTATTTGACGGCGGAAAATTCGATCCGGTTTCCGACAGAAAGCGGCCGTGCGCATTTGCTGGCGCGGCCATTCCTGCCGCCGGCGGAACAGCCGGACGCGGACTTTCCGTTCATCCTGACCAACGGCCGATTGGAGCACCAGTGGCACACGCTCACGAAAACCGGCAAGGTTGCCTCGCTCAACAAACTCAATCCCGGCGCGTTCCTCGAAATCCATCCCGACGACGCGACGCAACTCGGCGTGCTTCAGGGCGCGCTGGTCAAGGTCGCTTCGCGCCGCGGTTTCGCGATTTATCCGGCGGCGGTGACAACGCGCGTCCGCCCCGGCGAATGTTTCGCGCCGATCCACTGGAACGATCTGTTCGGCGAAAATTTGTGCGTCAACGCCACGACCACCGAGGCCGTGGACGAGATCTCGTTGCAGCCGGAGTTCAAATTTTCCGCCGTCGCATTGAGCAAGGTCGCCGCCGGGATGCCGGAAAACTTTTCCGCCGAGCAGAAAAATTATCTGCTGCGCTATATGGCGCAGGTGCAGCCGCGCGGCCGGCGGATCCCGGAAAACGCGCCGTTCACGCCGGCGCAAAGGGAATTTATCAGCCAGCTGCTTTTGGATCAGGAAACTTGAGCCGCCGTTTTCGCGCATGAAAGTCCGCCAACTGTTCATCTCGCCCGGCCACAATTTTTTCGGCCATCACGGCCAGCCCGCCGGCGAAAATCCACTGGTAGAGGTCGGCGAAGTGGAATGCGTCGCAGGCAGCGGGCTGGTCGGCGACCGTTTTTTTGGCTTCAAAGAAAATTACAAGGGGCAGATCACATTTTTCTCCAGCGAGGTGTTTGAGGAAATCTGCCGTCAGCTTGGCGCGACCGGCAAGTCGCCCGGCGTGACGCGACGCAATATCATCACGGCAGGCGGGGATTTGAATTTACTCATCGGCGAAAAATTTATTTTGCAAGGCGTGGAGTTTGAAGGCGTCTGCGAATGCAGTCCGTGTTACTGGATGGACGCCGCCATCGCGCCCGGCGCGGAAGCGGCGCTACAGGGCCGTGGCGGACTGCGCGCCCGGATTTTGACCGGCGGAAAACTCCGCGTGGACTTATGAATTTCAGCGCCGTCATTCTCGCCGGTGGAAAATCCTCGCGAATGGGCCGCGACAAGGCGTTTCTGGCAATCGGTGGACAGACTTTGCTCGCTCGGCAAATTGAAACCGTCCGCGCCGCCGGGGCGACGGAGATTTTGATTTCCGGTCGCGCGGACGCGGATTATTCGGCGTTTGGCTGCCGTGTGTTAAAAGACAATTTTCGCGATGCCGGTCCGCTGGCGGGCATCGAAGCGGCGCTGGCTGTCACAATTCATCCATTGCTGCTCGTGGTGGCGGTGGATTTGCCGGCGATGAACGCGATGTTCCTGCGCGGCCTGCCGATGGCCGCAGCCGCGGGAAAGGGCGGCGTCCCGCGCGTCAACGGATGTGTCGAGCCGCTGGCGGCGCTTTATCCGCAGACCGCGGCGGCAATCGCCGCGACGATGCTGCGAGAAGGCAGATTGGCCGCCCGCGATTTCGCCAGCGCCTGCGTGGCGGCGGAACTGGCCGAGTTCAATGATTTTCCCGACGCCTTCGCGCGGCTGTTCCGAAACTTGAATTCACCTGCCGCATAGATTTTAATCTGCCATGCGCGTTTTATTTTTCGCCCAACTCAAGGATGCGACCGGCTGCGCCGATTTGGAACTCGTGTTGGGGTCGCCGCTAAACGGCGAACAGCTTTGGAAAGTTCTGATCGAAAAATTTCCCGCGCTGGCAAACCATAAAACAACTGTCCGGCTTGCGCGGAACTGGGAATATGCCGGCGCGGAAACACAATTCACGAACGCCGATGAAGTGGCGTTGATTCCGCCAGTGTCCGGCGGGTGAAAATATTTTCACATGGAAATTGAAATTCAACTCACCGGCTTGCCCATCGCGGAAAAATATTCTCCGCCGCCAATTTTGGCCGTCTGCAAAGACCGCGCATGGCGCGTGGCTGGAATTTCGCGGCGTCGTGCGCGGCGAGGAAAACGGCCAGGACATTACCGCGCTCAATATGAAGCCTACCCGGAAATGGCCGAACGCGAAATCCGGCGGCTGCTTGAATCGCTCGCCGCAAAACATCCGTGTCTGGCGGCACGGGTGATTCATCGTGTGGGAATTATTCCCGTGGGTGAAGCGGCAATTTATGTCGGCGTGGCCGGACGGCATCGCGGCGAAGCGCATTGCCCTGCTGGCGGATTTCATGGACAGCTCAAACGCGACGTGCCGATCTGGAAACGGCGCGCGTTGCCGGTTTCTAATTCTGCTCCGCAAATTGCGGGACAGTCCGAACGCGGCCGAAGCGGCGGACACGCCAAACATTCTGCGCTCACTTGACGAAGCGATTTCAGAAATCAGTTCACGTTGCCAGCCGTTGCTGCCGGTGCGCGCCCCACTGGAAGAATCTTTTGGCCGCGTCTTGCGCGAGACAGTTTGCGCGCCGGAAGATTTGCCGGCAGATGATCGCTCCACGCGCGACGGCTTCGCGATTTTGCAGAACGATCCGGCGGAAATTTTTCAGATTGTGGACACGATTCACGCGGCGGATTGGAAACCGCGCCAGCTTCAGCCTGGCGAAGCGGTGCGCGTGGCGACCGGCGCGGCGCTGCCGTGCGATGGTGTGCGCGTGGTGATGCAGGAAAATGTGGAACGGAACGGCAGCCAAATCCGTATCAAAAAACGCGAAGCCGGATTGAATTTCCGAAAACGCGGTGAAGACGTGAAAGCGGGACAGCCGATCCTGCAACCGGGCACGCGGCTGGACGCAGGCAGGCTGGCATTGCTGGCGACGGCGGGTTGCTCGCAGCCGCTCGTCAGTCCGCGCTTGCGCGTGGCGCATTTCACAACCGGCGACGAAATAGTTCCGCCAAATCAAACTCCGCAGCCGGGACAAATCCGCGACAGCAATTCCATTTTGATTCGAGGTCTTTTGCAAAAGTTTTCCTGCGATTTGGAGCAGGCGCATTTGCCGGAAAATTTTGAAGCGGCAAAACGGCAGATTGAAAAATTCAGCCTTCAACCTTCAACCTTCAACCTTTTGCTGGTTTCCGGCGGCGCGAGCGTGGGCGAAAAAGATTTCACGCGACAACTGCTCGAATGGCTCGGTTTTGAAATTGTTTTTTCACAGGTCAACGTGCGTCCCGGTCGTCCGCTGATTTTTGGCGTGAATGGAAACCGCGTGGCGTTTGGTTTGCCGGGCAATCCGCTCTCGCATTTCGCCTGTTTTCATTTCGCCGTGGCGACCGCGCTGGCAAAACTGATCGGCCAAAAAGCTCCAGTTTTTTTGAGCGGCAGAATTGTGGAAAAATTGGACGACGCGCCGTGTCAGCGCGAAACGCTCTGGCCGGCGCGGCTGGAATTTTTGAACGGCGAGTTGCGGTTGCGTCCGCTGAAATGGTCGAGTTCCGGCGACGTGACGTGCCTGGCGGAGACCGATGCGTTGATCCGGGTTCCGGCAAACCAAGGTTCGCTGGATGCGGGCGCGGAGGTGGATTTTCTGCCGATAACAGATATACTGAACTCGTAATGAAGAAAAAGTTTTCCCATCTCAATGCGGTAGGCGCGGCGCGCATGGTCAACGTTGGCCACAAGCCCATTCAGCGGCGGCGGGCGATGGCCGAAGGAAAATTGGTTTGCCAGCCGGCGACCATCCGCGCGTTGAAAAAAAGCGCACTGTCGAAAGGCGACGTTTTGACGGTGGCGCAAATCGCCGGAATCCAGGCGGCCAAGCGGACGGGCGAATTGATTCCGCTTTGCCATCCATTGAGTTTGAATCACGTCGAGGTCAATTTCAAAGTGCGGCGCAATGTGATTGAAATTATTTGCGCGGCGGAAACCAATTCGCAGACGGGCGTCGAACTCGAAGCGTTGACCGGCGTGAGCGTGGCGGCACTGACGCTTTACGATATGTGCAAGGCCGTGGACAAGACGATGCGGATTGAAGGAATTCGCGTCGTTGAAAAAATAAAACTGTGAAAATCGGGCGCATCACCGTCAGCGACCGCGCGAGCGCGGGGATTTATGAAGACCGCAGCGGGCCGGAGATTGAAAACGTGCTACGAGAATTTCTCGGCGGTGCGGCGATATTTGAATCGGCGATTGTGCCGGATGAAATGGATTTGATTTCGGCGGCGCTGAAAAAGTTCACGGATGAATTGAAATGCGATTTGATTGTCACAACGGGCGGCACGGGAATTTCCGCGCGCGACGTGACGCCGGAAGCGACACGGGCGGTGTTGGAACGCGAGCTGCCTGGCTTCGGTGAGATCATGCGCGCGCAGTCGTTTGCCAAAGTGCGGACGGCGATTTTGTCACGGGCGGTCGCCGGCACGCGTGGGAAAACTTTGATGATCAATTTGCCCGGCAAACCGTCCGCCGTGCGCGAGTGCCTGGAAATTCTTGCGCCGGCCATCCGCGAAGGCATGGCACATTTGCGCGGCGAAGACCCGCACAAAAAATAAATGGATTCATTCGGACGCAAAATTGATTACCTGCGCATCTCGGTGACGGACCGGTGCAACGAGCGTTGCCTCTATTGCATGCCGGAAGGCTACAAGGGCTGGGAGCGCCGCGAGGAACATTTGTCGGCGGAGGAAATCATCCGCATCGTGCGCGCGGCGGCCGGACTTGGCTTCCGCAAATTCCGATTGACCGGCGGCGAGCCGTTGGTGCGCGGCGATTTGGTGGAAATCGCGCGCGGCATGGAAAAAATTCCCGGCGTGGAAACCATCGGGCTTTCGACGAACGGAACGAAACTGGCCGCGCTCGCACAACCGTTGCGCGATGCCGGTGTCCGCACCGTGAACGTGAGTCTTGACGCGCTGAATCCCGAACTTTACCGGAGCGTCACCGGCGGCAATGTGGCCGATGTGCTGGCCGGCGTTCGCGCCGCGGTCGCGGCGGGTTTTGAGCGCGTGAAGTTGAACTGCGTCCTGATGCGCGGAAAAAATGAATCGGAAATCTGGCCGCTGGCGCTGTTCGCAGCAGAACGCGGGCTGCCGCTGCGTTTCATCGAACTGATGCCGTTAAGCCGGACGGATGTTTTGACGGAGAAAAACTTCCTGCCGGTCGGCGAGGTGATGCAACAACTGCGTGAAAAAGACAATTTGCTGCCGCAACCGGACCGGCGCGAAGGCCACGGCCCGGCGCGATATTATTTGCTGGAACGGACCGGCGCGCTGGTCGGCTTCATCGGCGCGCTGACGAATCTGGATTTCTGCGAAAGCTGCAACAAGATCCGGCTCACCAGCGACGGCAAGTTGCGGCCCTGTCTGGGCGACCATCTGGAGACGGACTTGAAACCGGCATTGCGCCCGCAAATCAACGACGAAAATCTTTTCATGCTGTTCCAAAAAACCCTGGGCCAGAAGCCGGCGGAACATTCCTTCCGCGACAACTACCGGCCACTGCGCGTTATGACCGCCATCGGCGGATGAGGGTCAACCTTTGGCGTTCCGTCGCTGGCTGTCGCGGAGAGTTGTGCATTTAGAAATGGTGCACCCATGAGGAGTTGAACCTCAAACCTGCTGATCCGTAGTCAGCCGCTCTATCCAATTGAGCTATGGGTGCAGCCTTGCTTAATTATAAAAAGTGGAGCGAGCGAAGGGATTTGAACCCTCGACGTTCACCTTGGCAAGGTGATGCTCTACCAACTGAGCTACGCTCGCGTCCGAAGTGTTGGAATAATAAGCCAACCGGGGCGGCTGGCAAGCCGAATTTACGACGGCTTGGGACCCTCGCCCAGTGTGGCGCGGACGACTTTCAGCAGGTGATCGTGTTCCAGCGGTTTCTGAAAAAACGCCACCGCTCCCGCCGCCGAGGCGCGTTCTTTGATTTTCGGCTCTTCGCTGCCGGTGATGACGATGATGGGGTTTTTCTTGGATGAGTCCAGCCGGTTAAACCATTCCATGATCCGAAAACCATCCCAGGGCACGCCGCCCACGTCCGGCGGAAAACTGAGATCCAGCAGGATCATGTCCGGAATTTCCTTGCGCGCCAGCGCCACGGCTTCGGAACCGTCCTTGGCGGTGATCACCCGATAACCCGCACCCTCCAATTTCAAGACGATGGACTGGAGGATGACGTCATTGTCGTCCACCACCAAAATTGTTTTGGCAGTCGTGCTGGGAGGGGCGGGGTTCATAAATAATTCGCCAACATGAATCGCATCAAGTCGTTTTGATTTACGGCTGAAACAATAGCATAACTCCTGCCAGCCGCAAAATAAATTTCTACCCTTTGCCTCGCGCAGGCACAACCGTTAAACTCGGCGTGTGAGCAATGTTTTTTACGCGCCCGGCGAAGCGCGCGCCGCAAAGGTCAATGATCTCTTTGCCCGCATCGCCCGTCGCTACGACCTCATCAACGACCTCCAGAGTTTCGGATTGCATCGAAATTGGAAACGTCGGGTTGCGGAACTGGCCCGAGTTTCGCCCGGTGTCCGCGCGCTGGATCTGTGCTGTGGCACCGGTGACATTTCCTTTGCGCTCGCGCAGCGCGGCGCGGAAACGACCGGCCTCGACTTCAGCGCTCAAATGCTCGCAGTCGCCAAAGCCAGAAGTCTGAAGCTCAAATGCCCGGCTCCCAACTTCATTCAGGGTGACGCACAGCAATTGCCCTTTGCCGACGGCACTTTTGAGATTGTGACCATCGGATACGGCTTGCGCAACCTGTCGAGCTGGCAGCACGGACTGGAGGAGATGCACCGGGTCGCCCGGCCCGGCGCGCGGCTGATCGTGCTCGATTTTGGCAAGCCGGCGAACGCCGTGTGGCGGATGATTTATTTCGCCCATTTAAAAATGTCCGTGCCGCTCATCGGACTGCTGTTCTGCGGCAACGCGTCGGCCTACGCCTACATTTTGGAATCGCTGAAACATTATCCGGCGCAACTGGCCGTGGCGGAAAAAATGCGCCAACTCGAACTGACCAACGTTCGTGTCCGCAATCTGCTCGGCGGCGCGATGGCCATCAATTACGGGGAAAAACCAAAATGAATTCGCGGGGATCGGGCCGCCATTTCCGCCTTCATTTGCGCTTAATTATTTTCGAAGCACTGGCTCAAGCCAGTTCGGAATTGATTTTGCCAAAAATGTCCGTCGTCCATTCTGAAAAATTGCCGCCAGTCGGAATGGCATTCGCAAGTCGTCGTTGTCAAAGATGAAAACGCAGGGAAGTTCTTGAATCGCTTGTTTGAGATTGGTCATGGTGCGCGGAAACCGCGCGGTTAATTTGTCGGTCGGCACATCGTGTCCACCCTGGGTGACACGCATGGCAACCCGTTCTTCGGAGCGGTCGGAATCGGACAAGCCAATGAAACACATGACAACCGTGTAACCCTGTTGCGCCGCTTGTTTCAGAAAAGTCAGTTTGTCGCCGACCGGATCGGAAAAGACTGTTTCAAAAACGAAACTTTCGCCCTGATTCACAAATTCCTGTCTCAATTTAGCGGTAACTTCCGCCGCTTGATAAGCATCAATTCCCAATTCTCCGGCCAAGATATCAGCATTGAGAAAACGCAAGCCGCCGGCTTTTAGATGTGCTTCGTAAAATGTGGTTTTCCCTGCTCCATTCGGGCCGGCCAAAACGACGATAATTGGACGTTTGTCCAAATCGGGAATGTTCCACGAGTCGGAAGATTTCGACGATGACTTTTTCACCTTCAGGCGTGCGCTAATTCACGCTTCGTCTTTTTCTTCGCGGATGTTTTAACGGGCTGGAACCGCCGGTTGACGAACCGTCCCACCGAGCGCTTGCCATCAGCCTCAATTTGCACCAGCAAACCCGGCGACGTGGCAACGGTTTCGTAATGTGGATACGGCCTGGTTTTCAGATATTCAACCACCCGCTGCCTGCCTGCCGGAGAATCCACCGATTTCAAACAAGCGGAAAGTGGTTTGACGTTACCAGCCCGGCACAGAGCCAGCAGATGATCTCCGCGCAACAACGGTTCGAGCGCGCGCCCGATTTTCGCCCAAAACTCAATCTGCCCGGCAATGGACCTTTCCACCATCTCGCCCGCAAATCGGGCATCCAGCAGCAACGCATCCGAAACTTTAACTGGTTGACTCATACTTAAAAAGTAGCAAAACGCTACCAATTGTCAAGCTGGGTTTTCCCTTCCGCGCTTTTTGAAGCTATCGTTGTTCACCAACGATTTTGAAAGTTGGCTCCAGAGGTAGGGCTCGAACCTACAACTTCGCGGTTAACAGCCGCGCGCTCTACCATTGAGCTACTCTGGAACGCAAATGGGCGCGTAATTTACAAACCATCACTCCGCGCGTCAATTTCATTCGTCAGGCCTTTTGGCAGCGCGGACAAAAAAACGTGCTGCGCGCCGCCTGCACGATCCGTCGGATGGGCGACCGGCAATTTAAACAGGGTTTCCCGCCACGATCATAGACGCGCAATCGCTCGGCGTAATAATCCTCCGCGCCGGCGGCGCGGCCAAAATAAAACAGTCCATCCGTTTTGCCGGCGCTGAAATTCAGCGGCATCGTGCTGCCGCGATCAATCGCTTCGGCCAAAACGTCGCGGACGGCCCGCCAGAGCTTTTCCACCTGCGCCGGTGTCAGCCGGTTCGCGGCGCGGCGCGGCGAAATGCCGGCGCGAAACAAGGCCTCGCTCGCATAAATATTGCCGACGCCCGCGACCAGCGATTGGTCCAGCAATTTGACTTTGACCGGCTGGCGTGAGCGTTTCAATTCGCGCGCGAAATTTTCCGGCGTGAAATTTTCGTCCAGCGGTTCGGGGCCGAGTTTTTCAACCGAGGACAAATCCAGGGTCAGCCGGCCAAAATAGCGCGTGTCCTCGTAAATGAAATTGCTGGCGCCGAGGTCGAAAATCACGGCGGCATGTTTCGGCGGCGGCGTCTTTTTGTGCGCGAGAAACATCCGGCCCGTCATGCCCAGATGGCCGAGCAAGCTGATTTTTCCGCGGGAATTTTTTGGGCGCAGTTCAAAGAGCAGGTATTTTCCGCGCCGCGAAAGCCCGATAAACTTTGCCCCGCGCAGAATTTTTTTGAACCGGGCAACCGTAGTCGGCTGCAAAACTCTTGGGCGGCGGACATCAATCTCCCGGATCGTCCGCCCGCAGAGCAGAGGCCGCAGGTGGCGGGCGAGCACTTCGACTTCCGGCAGTTCGGGCATGGCTATCCGGTGACGAGCGTGCCGACTTTTTCGCCGAGGACGACGCGGCGAAGATTGTGCGGGCGGAAAAAGTCGAAGACGATGATCGGCATTTTGTTGTCCATGCACAGCGAGAACGCCGTGGAGTCCATGACTTCCAGCCGCCGTTGCAGCGCGTCAATGTAGGAAATTTGCGGGAAACGTTTGGCCTTGGGATTTTTCTTCGGGTCGCTGTCGTAAATGCCATCCACTTTGGTCGCTTTCAAAATCACTTCCGCCCCGATTTCGTTGGCGCGCAGGGCGGCGGCGGTGTCGGTGGAAAAATACGGGTTGCCCGTGCCGCCGCCGAAAATAACGACGCGCCCTTTTTCCAGATGGCGCACGGCGCGGCGGCGGATGAAGGGTTCGGCCACCTGCGACATGGCGATGGCGCTTTGCACGCGCGTCGGCACGCCGAGTTTTTCCAGCGCATCCTGCAACGCGAGCGAATTGATGACGGTGGCGAGCATGCCCATGTAATCGCCGGTGGCGCGTTCCACGCCGCGCTTGCTGCCGTTCAGGCCGCGAAAAATGTTGCCGCCGCCGACCACCACGACCACCTGCACGCCCAGTTCGCGCACCTCGCTGATTTGTTCGGCCATGTTCTGAACGGCCTCGGGATTGATGCCGTTTCCGCTGCCGCCGCCGAGCGCCTCGCCGCTGAGCTTGAGCAGAATCCGGGAAAATTGCGGGCGTTTGGTTTTGATCATAAAAGTGGAGGCGTGCGAAAATCACAGCCATCTTTTAACAATCAAACGCCCGCCGGTCAAACCAAACTCAATCCGGTAGCACTGCGTCCGCGTGAAAACGTCGTGTTAAATTTGGTAGGGATGGCGCGCTGCGCCGTCCGCGCCCGTATCGCGGGCGCAATGATTCCGGCGCTTTACCGCCGGACAGCGCAGCGCGCTGTCCCTTGTATCTTGTCATTCGTCTGGATTCTTCGCTGAATACAGATGCTTGGGTTGCGGTTGCAACCGCAACCCAAGCGAGCTGGCCCAGATCGTCCGTCCCAAGTTCAGGTGTGGTCATCGCGAACGTGGGTAGCTGGATCGGGCCGGCTCACCGTCCGTTAACTCGAACCGTTGATTGAGCCGGAAGTTAAACCTTCACGCGCTCGCATGACAAGGATGAGCACGAACAATTCGATTATCTACATCGGCCTGGATATTGGCAAAGACTCTCTCCAGGTTAACCTCCAAAACCAAAACTTCCCGATCCCCAACACCCGCCCAGGTCATCGCAAACTCATGGCCCAATTAAAAGCCCTGGCCCAACCGCTCTTGGTGGTCTGTGAAGCCACCGGCGGTTATGAGCAAGCCCTCGTCACCGCCTTCCACCAGGCCGGCATCCCCGTCGCCATCGTGGAACCGGCCCGCGTCCGGCACTTCGCCAAGGCCTGTGCCTTGCGCGCCAAGACCGATCGCATCGACGCCGCTCTGCTGACCGAGTTTGGCCGGCAAACCGCCCCGCGCGCGCAAGCTCCGCTAAACCCCAACACCGCCGCCTTACGGGAGCTAACCCGCCATCGCCTTCAACTCCAGGCCATGGCCCAAAACGTGATCCAGCAAAACCGCCACTTGACGCTGCCGGCTTTGCGCAAACAGAACGCCGCGCTCCTGCGCCAACTGCGCGCCCACCTGCAAAAACTCCAAAAGCAAATCGAGGCCCTGCTCCAACAGGATGCCGCCCTGCAGACCAAAGCCAAATGCCTCCAGCAGGTCAGCGGCGTTGGCCCTAAAACCATCGTCAGCCTCCTGGCCGAAATGCCGGAGTTGGGAAAACTCAACCGGGCACAAGCCGCCGCGCTGGCAGGCGTGGCTCCGCATCCCCGGGAAAGCGGCCGCTGGCAGGGCAAACGTTTCATCGGCGGCGGCAGACCCTTGGCTCGCAAAGCACTTTACATGGCCGCCCTGGTCGCCAGCCGTTACCACCCCACCTTGAAAATCCGCTATCAATCCCTCATCGCTCGGGGCAAGGCCCCAAAAGTCGCCCTCGTCGCTTTGATGCGTCATCTCATCATCCACTTAAACAGCCTCCTCAAACCGCTTGCAGTTTAAGACCGTTGCTACCTTGATAGTTTGTGAACGGCAAACTCACCGTTTCTTGTCATTCTTTCGACTTTGATTGTCATTATGAGCTATGCGCTTGACTTTTTTATCGTCGTTATCAATAAATCATTCGCATAAGCCATGAGGAAGTTGGGGACATTCAGAAGGTTTGGCGCAACTGGGCAATGGATAACAGTGCGGGGGTTACTGTCGTCAAAAATCGCCCTCCCTCTGGCGCAATCCGCGTTTCGGCGACGGCTGCCGCGAATCCTGAAGCGACGCTCGCAATTCGTTTCCCACTGCCGCGAATTGAAAATCCTCTGCCGCGAATCTGGCTGGTCTTGCCGCGCCGTGGCAAGGCCTGCCGCCAATTTGACTCATTCCGCCGCGTTTTGGAATCTTTTTGCCTCCAATTTTTCCGCCTTTGCCCGCTATTTGAATGTTCCTGCCGCGAATTTGCCTCCGCCTGCCGCGTTTCACAAGCCTCTGCCGGCAAGAGTTTTATGGCATTCCAGGCAAAATATGGTAGGGCGCGTCACTCCGTGCGCGCCGTTCCCCGGCAACCCAGCCCCGGCGCGCAGAGGACTGACGCGCCCTACCTGCGGCCAAACCCTCACCCGTCCTGTCGGACACCCTCTCCCATCGGATGGGAGAGGGACGGGGTGAGGGTCTTTTTAACTATCAACCCTCAACCCTCAACCATCAACTGACATGAATCATCGCCCGCACTTCCCCATCGCCACCTTGGCTTACAATGGCAACCTCATCGCCGCCGCCGCGCACAAATATCCCGATGTCGCCGCCCGGCTGCCCGCCGGCTACCTGGCCGACACCACCGCGTTGCTCGCCAAAATCCCCGCCGACGTGACCGGCCAGAAAATCGCCAAGGGCGAAACCGGCAACCTCACCTCGGCGCAGCAGGCCAATCTGGATCGGTTGCTGCACTGCATGAACCAGGCGCGCGCCACCGCCAAGCTGGCCTTCACCCACCAGACCGTGAAGCTGCATCAGGAATTTCAGATCGGCGCGCACCATGCCAACGACCTCGGCTCCGTCTTGAGCCGGGCCGACATCATTCTGGCCGCCGTGCAAACCAACCTGGCCGCGCTCAAACTCAAAGGCTGGACCGATGCCGAGACCACGGCCTTCACCACCGTGCGCGGCACCTTCCCCGCCAGCACCCAGACCCGGCAATCCGGCCAGAGCGACGCCCAAAAAGCGACCGCCTTGAAAGACGCCGATGCCGCCGACTTTTACGAACATCTTTTGACCATTCAAAACGCCGCCGACTTGCAATTCCCGGCCACCGACCCGGCCAACGCCGCCGCCCGCGACGAATTCCGATTGAACACTTTCCCGCCGGACAACCACACGCCGCCCGCGCCGCCGGCTCCGCCGCAACCCACACCACCGACGAAATAAGCCATCTATGAAATCAATCATTTTCTGTCTGTTAGTCACATTTGCGTGTCTGCAAACTGAAGCGGCAAACCTTCCTGCACCGAACTTGAGCAACCCGGCCAACGGAGCGACGGGTGTTTCGACGACCCCGACCTATAGTTGGAGTGCGGTGTCTGGGGTCACTGCGGGCTATTACCTTGCGGTAGCAACCAGCAGCGCAACGCTGCCGACCGACCCGACGGCCTCCACCGGTCCGGGCTGTGTCATTTTTGAGGTCGCAAACAACACTTCGGACACACCCTCAACGGTGCTCAATGGGGGAACGACGTATTACTGGAGAGTGCGCGGCAGAGGGCCAGGTTCGACCTACGGCAATTGGTCGAGCATCTTCAGTTTCACGACCGTGCCGGTCTTTGTCCAAACCAGTGCAACTAATTTAAATTGGAACGGTATCGCTTGTTCAGCCGATGGAACCAAAATTGTGGCCGAAAGTTCCGGCGGCGGCATCTGGATTTCTACGAATTCGGGTGACACTTGGATGCAAACCAGCGCGCCCAATACGAACTGGAATGGTATTGTTTCTTCGACGGATGGAACCAAGTTGGCCGCCATCGCCGGGAGCATGATTTACACCTCAACCAATTCGGGCGGAACCTGGACATCCAACAACACCCCAACCATATTTGGCTATCTCGTTTCTTCGGCGGATGGAAATAGACTGGTCGCGTCAGGTTTCAATCACGTTTATACTTCGGCCAATGCAGGCGTAACGTGGGTCCAGACAAGTGCGCCCATTGTCGCTGATGGATATAACTTAACTTGGACATCCGAAGCTTCGAGCGCCGATGGAATAACTCTGGCCGGTGCTGCTTACTCTGGGATTTTTCATGTGCTCGCGCCTTATTATACTTATATTTATGTTTCAACCAATTCTGGGATTAACTGGAATGAGTTTGTTGGTGTCCCGGACGATTCGTTTCTCATTAGCGTGGTTTTGTCGGCGTCCGGGGATAAAGTGAAGTCGGTTGACTATTGGATGGGCGTCAATGTGAGTTATCCCAGTCCGGCCTGGATGCAGTATGCATTCGGCCTTGTTTCATCGGCCGATTGCACCAGACTGGCGGTTTTAAGTTCTGGAAATATCTGCGTATCGGGGGACGCGGGGAACACCTGGGCCGAGGCCAGCGCGCCGTATCTGAGTTGGAATTGCCTCGCGTCGTCTGCAGATGGAAACGAATTGATAGCGGGAGCGAATGGAGGCATTTACATCTCGAAGTTTACTGCGCCACCTGCTTTAAATATTGCGGCTTCAAATAAACTTGCCCTGTCATGGCTCATGCCCTCGGCCAATCTCGTGTTACAGCAGAATTCGGATTTGACCACTGCGAATTGGACGGACGTGACGAACACACCCATTCTCAATTTGACCAATTTGCAGAATCAAGTTTTCCTGCCGATGTCCGGCAGCAATAGCTTTTATCGGCTCGCAACGCCGTGAAATCACATCGTAGCAATCGACGTCAGGAGGCTCTAATCAATTTTCGATTTTCGATTTCCGATTTTGCAGTTCGAGCCTCATCACCTCGCTGCTACCAAGCTTTGCGTCTTGGCGTCTTTGTGTTAAAAAACTGTTCGGCGGCGGTGCCATCAGCAACGCGCCGGAGCGCCGGCTTGCAGCCGGCTTTTGATTTAATGACGCGCCAAAGCCGATTGAAAATCGGCGCTCCGTCCCGCCCGGCGCGGAGGAGCCGCAGATTTGGTCGCTGTCGCGGGACAACAATCTGCAGACGCAGTTGCGCGAGGGGGAAACGCCGAGGGTTTCGCCGGACGGGAAGCGCATTTTGTTCGTGCGGCAGGACAAGCTTTCCAAGCGGCACCAGTTGTGGGTGATGAGCATTGACGGCGCGAGCGAAACCCAACTGACCCAAAACACGGACTACGACATCATTGACGCGCGCTGGTCGCCGGACGGCAAATGGATTGTGTATGCGTCGGATGAAGGGTTTGACTCGCACAACAATCGCAACGACGACATCTGGCTGATGACGGCCAACGGCAGCCAGCGGACGCAATTGACGACGAACGGGTCTCGCGACGACAGCCCGTGCTGGGATCACGATGGCAAGACGGTGTATTTCCGCTCCAATCGCGGCGGCGCGTGGAACATCTGGCGCTTCCAGCCGATTTTGCCGGCGGAGTGACTGCAACCAAAGAGTTTCGCGCGAAGGCTGCGAAGGCGGCGAAGGTCAAAAAATTCCTTCGCGTTCTTCGTGTTCTTCGCGCGACAAATATCCTGAAAAGTGTCAGCCTAGGATTGAACCAATGCTTTCACGCCAAAGCCGATTGAAAATCTGCGCTCCGCGCGTGAAAGCCTTGTTGCGCCAAAAAATCATTGGTGTAATCTTTTTGACATGAGTGACAAACAATTGGCTTTGGATTCAATTGAGCGTTTGCCGGAAAACGCCAGCCTGGATGTCATCGCCGACCGAATGGAATTTCTGGCGGCGATTCGCAAGGGTCTTGACCAAATCGAGCGCGGCGAAACAGTCCCGCACGAGGAAGTCAAACGGCAACTGGCGACATGGCTTTCAAAATAATCTGGTCGGAGCAGGCGCGGGACGACTTGCAATCCATCGTCCTGTTTATCGCGCGGGACAACCCGCCGGTCGCCGAATCGTTCGGTTATTTGCTCATGTCCAAGGTGGACGTGCTGGCACAGTTTCCGCAACTTGGCCGCGTCGTGCCGGAGGAAAATGACGAAACGGTTCGTGAAATTGTTTTCCGTCCTTACCGGATCATCTACAAAGTTCTGGCGGAAAAACAAATTGTCGCCATTGCGCGCGTGTGGCATGGCGCGCGGGGCGAGCCGGAAATCCCGAGCCGGTTAATTTTTTGATCTTCCTTGTGGCGAATATTCTGAATTGGAGGCCAACGGCGTTGATTCTCAATACAAACGGCACGGCGCAATTCACCGATTCCGCCGTGACCAATTCCAGCGCGCGATTTTATCGGGCATCGCTGCCGTGAGTCAATGCGCTCCACTCTTGCAGCATGGCGTGGTGGCGGTGTCAAGTTGCTCCCGGTGGTGCAAGTTTGGCAAAAACCGATTTGCCGATTTGCTGGAATCATCTTAGCATCGTTCCATGCCAGAAAAACAAGCCACCGAGATTCCGCGCGATTTGCGGATGCTCTTCACCAAGGCCGCTGACACGGCGCAGCGGGAAAGTTACGATTACGCCATCACGATGCTCTGCCAGGTGCTGGAACGCGAGCCGGGCTTTTTTGACGCCCGCAAGGCGTTGCGCATCGCCCAGGCCAAAAAACATGCGGGCGCCAGCACGGGCTTTTTCAAAAAAATGATGAGCAACGCCGGGTCGTCCCCGCAAATCGCCAAGGCAAAAATGGCCCTGCACAAAGATCCCGCCGAGGCCATGGCCATCGCCGAACAAGTGTTGAACAGCGACCCGCATAATTCCTTCGCCCACCGCGTCATCGTGGACGCGGCGCAGGCGCTGGACCTGAAGCAGACGGCGGCGTTGTCGCTCGAAACCCTGGTGCATAATTCTCCCAAGGACAAGGCGCTCGTCGTCGAGTTTGCAAACACCGTCGCGGAGTCCGGCCTCAACGCCGGCGTCGCGGAAAAATATCTCGACGAACTCATCCGCACCACGCCTTACGATCCGGATTTGGTGCAGGCGCAGAAAAATCTTTCCGCGCACAGGACGATGGACGAGGGCGGCTACGGCGCGCTCGAAGGCGGCAAAGGTTCCTACCGCGATGTCCTGCGGAACAAGGACGAGGCCGTGACGCTCGAACAGGAAAAGCGCGTGCAGAAATCCGAGGACACCGCCGAGCGGCTCATTGGCGAATACGAAACGCGCCTGCCCAACGAGCCGGGCAATCTCAAACTCATGCGCTCCCTCGCGGAGCTTTACACGCAGAAAAACCGGTTTCTCCCCGCGCTGGAACTGTATCAGCGCATCAAGAGTTCGGACATGGGCAACGACGCCACGCTGGATCGCGCCATTGCCGACACCAACCTGCGCAAGTTGGATTTCCAGATCGCGCAGTTGAATCCTTTTGCGCCCGACCTCGCCGAGCAGACCGCCGCGCTCCAGGCCGAAAAGACCGCCTATCAACTCGCCGAGTGCCAGCAGCGCGTGGAGAAATATCCGACCGACCTCGCCATCCGCTTCGAACTCGGCGTGCTTTATTTCCAGGCGGGCAAGATCGGCGAGGCCATCGCGGAATTTCAGAAGGCGCAGGGCAATCCGCACAAGCGCCTCGGCGCGATGAGCTATCTGGCGCAATGTTTTGCCCGGCGCAAGATGTGGGATCTCGCCGCCCGCACTTTGCAGAATGCCATCAAGGAAAAGCCCGGCTTTGACGACGAGAAAAAGGACCTCATTTACAATCTCGGCTGCGTGTTCGAGGGCATGGGCAAAAAAGAGGACGCTGTGGACCAGTTCAAGATCATTTACGAATCGGACATCGGCTACAAGGATGTCGCGGCGAAAGTGGATGCGTTTTACGCCGGGCAGTGACTGGCCGCAGGTTTATTCGATGTTCCGAGCGGAGCGCCGAGCATTACTCGGCCAGATGGTCGGCAATTTCCATTCTCGGCGAACAATGCTCGGCGCTCCGGTTATTGGTGCTCTCCTAATCTTAACCTTGTTCTTAATCGTAATCGTTGTATTGGGCGGATTAAGATTACGATGACGATTAAGATTAGGCACTGCGGTTATTTCCCCTGCGCCGCTGCCTTGTCGCGATATTGATAAAATGCGGCAACGGCGCTGAAGATAATCGCCACCACAAACGTCAGCCCGGCGTAAAGCAGAAAACGGTTCGCGCTGACGGATTCGGCGTGGCTGTTGGCGCTGGCAAAAAACTTCGTCACCAGCACAATCAACAAATCGCCGAACGCCATCGTCAGCAGCCAGAAACTCATGATGATGCTTTTCATTTCCGGCGCGGCTTCGCGGAAGGCAAATTCCAAACCGGTCGTGGACAGCAGCACTTCGCCGGCGGTGAGAATGATGTAAGGCGCGGTTTGCCACAGCACGCTCAATTGCGCGCCGGCCTCGATGCGCGTTTGCAGCGCGGCCACGACGAGATACGACGCGGCGGCGAGAAACATGCCGTAAGACATTCGTTTCAGTGGCGACGCGAACTTGCCGATGCGCGGATAAACGCCCAGCGTGAACACCGGCACGAGAATCATCACGATGAGCGGGTTCATGGATTGCATTTGCTCGGCTCCGATGTCGAGGCCGAGGAATTTGGTCGGAACCATTTTCTCACCCTGCAACACCCATGTGGAATTCGTCTGGTCAAACAGCGACCAAAAAACCGGAATCAGCGCGAACACGAACAAAATCGGCGTTAACGAACGCGCGCTGTCAATTTCCTTTTCGTTGTGCCTGACGGCGGCTTTGCGCCAGAACGCGTCCGGCATCTGGGTTTTGCCCAGCAGGCTCAAGCCGAGCACAAGCAGATACCAAAGCCCGATGCAGCCAAACGAGGTCCAGCCGAGCGCTTTCATCAACGGGCCTTCGCCGGAAAATGTCAGGCACGTCATCAACACGATGGCGAGCGCGGGCAGGCCCAGCGTGGCGGACAAATTCACCAAAGCCGTCTTGGAATACGCCGGCCCTGCGCCCACTGCTGCGAAAAACACTTTGAAGAAGCCGGCATTCTTCGTTTCGCGGCTGGGCGGCACGCGGACGTAATGTTTTGTGCCCAGCCAGAAAATGAACGTGGCGATGGCCATGAAAATTCCCGGCACGCCGAACGCCAGGCTGTAGCCGTGCCGGTCCTTGATCCACGGAATGACGAGGAACGAAAAAAACGAGCCGATGTTGATGGACCAGTAAAACGCGCCGTAGGCTTTTTGCAGCAGATGCGATTGCTCCGGCTTGAACTGGTCGCCCATGAACGCCGAGACGCATGGTTTGATGCCGCCGGAGCCGAACGCAATCAGCGCCAGCCCGACGTAAAGCATCCACATTTTGCCATGAACAGTGGCCGGCGAAATCGCTGCACGCCAGCACGCCGTGGCCCGCGCAATAGAACAGCGACACCCAGAGAATCGTATGGTAGCGCCCGATGATTTTATCCGACAGCCACGCGCCGAACAGCGGCATGAAATAATTCGCGAAGACAAAGAAATGGATGATAACCGCAGAAGTGTCGTCATCCTGGCCGAGTCCGCCCTTTAGCACCGCGCCGGTGATGTAGCCGGCGAGAATGCTTCTCATGCCGTAATAGCTGAAGCGTTCGCACGCTTCGTTGCCGACGATGAATTTGATTTGCGGCGGCCAGCGGCGGACGGGAACCTGTGTTTCTTCAAGCATGGTCAAAAAAGATTTTGCGGAGCTTACGCGACCTGTTCCGCCATGAAAAGGAGGATGCTGCGGCAAAGCGCCGCGCAGGAACGGTGCTGAAACCGGTCACGCAGGGTGCAAAAAAAAGTTCCGCCGGTTGGGCCGGCGGAACCGCGTCGGAATTTGCGCCCAGCTCAGTAAGTGTAGCTGGCGTTGAAGGAATTGTTGTCGGAGTCGTGGACGACCTTGAAGCCGACCTTGCGGCAGATGTGCTGCATGGCGTGGTTTTCGGCCAGGATCACGCCGCTGATGCGCGCCAGTTTTTCGTCGCGGCCAATTTCGATCAGGCGGCGGAGCAGTTCGCAGCCGAGGCCCTGGCGCTGCCATTCGTCGCTGACGAGCACGGCGAATTCCGCGTCGCGGTTGCCGTGCTGCTTGCTCAAGCGGCCGACGCCGAGAATTTTCTTCTCCTCGCCTTCGCGGGACTTTCAACTCGGCGACGAGTGCGATTTCGCGGTCGTAATCGTTGAAGCAAATGCGCGTCAGGCGTTCGTGCGCGACGCGCTGCGAGAGTTTCAGCGCGGCGAAATAGCGGTTATAGACGCTCTCCTCGGACAAGGTTTCGTGGAACTTGACCATGAGCGGCTCGTCCTCCGGCTTGATGGGGCGGATGAAGAGCGGCGCCTTGTTTTTCAATTTCCACGGCGTGGCGTATTGAATCGGATAGGGCCGGATGGCGGAATGCGGCAGCTTGCCTTCCGGCGTTTTGGGGTCGTGCAACACGACGCGCGCGTCGAGCGCAAAAATCCGTTCGGCGGAGACGAGCAGGGGATTGATGTCCATTTCGGAAATCCACGGCTGCTCGACGACGAGCTGGCTGAAGCGCACGAGCAATTGTTCGAGCGCGGCGATGTTGGCCGCCTTGCGGCCGCGCACGCCTTTGAGCGCGGTGAAAATCTTCGTGCGCTCCATCATGCGCCGCGCGAGCGTGGCGTTGAGCGGCGGCAGGCCGAGCGCGCGGTCCTTGAACACTTCGACCAACTGGCCGCCGGTGCCGAACAGCAGCACCGGGCCGAACTGCGGGTCCATGCTGCTGCCGATGATGATTTCGTAGCCGTCGAGCTTGATCATCGGCTGCACGGTGACGCCGAGGAAATGTTCCTTGCCGGCTTTTTTGGCGCAGGAGGTTTCAATCGCCTTCCACGCCTGGCGCACGGCCGAGGCGGTGCGCAAATTCAACTGCACGCCGCCGACGTCGGTCTTGTGCGTGATGGTTTCGGAATACAGTTTCAGCACGACCGGGAAGCCGAGCCGCGCGGCCTGTTTCACCGCGTCGCCTTCGGTCAGCGCGATGTGCGTTTCGACCGTCGGAATGCCGTAGGCCGCGAGCAGTTTCTTGGATTCAAATTCCGTGAGAATCGTGCGGCCGGACTTGCGGACTTCGGCGATGATGGCCGCCGCTTTCTCGCGGTCAATTTCGCCGTGCGCGTCGTCCTGCGGCATCGCGGGCGTTTCGTAAAGCGCGCGCAGATTTTCGCTGTAGCGCCACATGTAATAAAACGCCCTGGCCGCGCGGTCGGGATATTTGAACGTCGGGATGTTCGCCGCGTTGAGAATGTCCTCGCCTTTCGCGACCATGTCCGCGCCCATCCAACTGGCGATGCATCGGCTTGTTCGGAATGTGCGCGTAAGGCTTCAGACATTCGGCGGTCGCAGTCGGATCGGTCATCGCCTGCGGCGTGAGGATGACCAGCATGCCGTCGGTGTTCGGGTCTTTGGCCGCGATTTCCACCGACTTGCGCGTAAAGCTCCGGCTTGGCGTCGCCAATGATGTCCACCGGATTGTTGTGGCTCCACGTCGGCGGAAGAATGGCGTTGAACGCCGCCATCGTTTCCGGCGTGAGCTCGGCGAGTTGCGCGCCGCTGCCGATGAGCATGTCCGTGGCGAGGACGCTCGGGCCGCCGGCGTTGGTGACGATGGTCAGGCGCGGGCCTTTCGGGCGCGGCTGTTTGCCGAGCACTTCCGCCATGTCGAACAATTCGGAAATCGCCTCGACGCGCAAAACGCCGACGCGCTGGAACGCCGCCTGCAAAACTTCGTCGCTGCCGGTGAGCGAACCGGTGTGCGACGCGGCGGCTTTGGCGGCGGCCTCGGTGCGGCCGGGCTTGATGACGATGATCGGCTTGGTCAGCGCCACTTCGCGCGCGGCGGAAAGAAACGACCGCGCATCGCCGATGGTTTCCATGTAAATGACAATGCTCTTGGTGTTCGGATCGTCGCCGAGATGATTGATCAAATCGCCCCAGCCGACGTCGAGCATCGAGCCGAGCGAAACGAACGCGCTGAAGCCGACGTTTTCCTTCAAGCTCCAGTCGAGAATCGCCGTGCAGAGCGCGCCGCTCTGGCTGATGAAACCGACGCTGCCCGGCCGCGCCATGTCGGCGGCGAACGTGGCGTTTAATTTTGCAGCCGGGCACCATCACGCCCAGGCAATTCGGGCCGACGATGCGCATGCCGGCCTTGGTGCGCCTCTTCCAGAACCTGGCGTTCGAGTTCCACGCCCGGCGCGCCGATTTCCTTGAAGCCGGCGGAAATGATGACGACGCCCTGCACGCCCGCCGTGCCGCAATCCTTGACGATGCCCGGCACGGTGGCCGGCGGCGTGATGATGACGGCGAGGTCGGGTTTCTCCGGCACGGCGGTGATGCTGGGATAAGCCTTGATGCCCAGCACGGTGTCGCGCTTGGGGTTGACCGGATAAATCTTCCCGGCGAAACCGCCCTTGATCAGGTTTTCGAGAATGGTGCGGCCAACGCTGCCGGGATTTTCCGTCGCGCCGATGACGGCGACCGACTCCGGCGAAAATATCGGCGACAGCGGGCGGCGGGTGGTGTGATGCAGAATATCGTGGGCGGATTCGATGGGTTTGGATGGTTTGAAGATGCTCATAGTTGTTTGAAAATTATTTTTACATTCATTCGCTGGAAGAAAAATGACAGCCGCAAGCCTCAATAGACTTCCCGGCTTTTGGCAAATTATCACCCTATTTTGCCACGAAGAACTCCAAGTGATTTGGAAAATCAGTCGCCGGTTCCGGCCTTGGGCGTCCAGCCAGCGGACGGCGTAGCGGACCAGTTCCGTCGCCGTGGTGAGACTCAACTTTTCCTTGATGTTTGCGCGGTGGACTTCCACCGTCTTGACGCTCAAATGCAGCCGTCCGGCGATCTCGCGCGTGCCGATGCCCTGGCCGATCAGTTGAAACACCTCAAATTCGCGGTCGGACAGGCGCTTCACCGGCGAACCGAAATGTTCCGGTTGCTTGCCGGAAAAATTTTCCAGGATGCGCGCCGACATTTTTTCACTGACAAAAATCTTTCCCGCCAGCACCTGCCGGATGGCCAGCAAAAATTTTTGTCCGCCCTCCTGCTTCATGATGTAGCCGCGCGCGCCGGCCCGCAGCACGCGCTCGGCGTAAATCATTTCGTCGTGCATGGAGACGACGAGAATGGGCAGGTCCGGTTTCAAGGCGCGGATATCCTTGATCAGTTCCAGCCCGTTTTTGTCCGGGCAGGGAAATGTCCACCAGCGCCAGGTCAAATTTCTGGCCGGCGACCGCGTTGATCGCCTGGCCGGCGTTGTCCGCCTCGGCGCAAACTTTCAGGTCGCCTTCGTTGTCAATCAACTGCGCCAGGCCGGTGCGCATCATCGGATGATCGTCCACGATGAGCAGCCGCTTGGCGGCCGATTTTATTTTTTACGGCCATGAGCTTCCGGTTTTTTTGGGCGCATGGCAGGATCACCGTCACGCCACCGGCCGGCATTTTGTTCCACTTGCAACGTGCCGCCCACCATGCCGATGCGCGATCTGCATGATGCGCAAACCCATGCCGGCGCCGCCGGAAAAATTTTCCGGAAAACCGGCGCCGTCGTCGGCGATTTGCAGGGAAATGGCTTCCGCCTCCTCGCGCAGTTGGAGGGAAATGTTCTTTCGCCTTGCCGTGCTTGATGGCGTTGGAAACCGCCTCCTGCGCGATGCGGAACAAATGCGTCGCCGCCGCGTGGTCGTTGAATTTTACGATTTCCGGACAGTCGAAACACACAATGGATGCGGAACATTTTTTCCGTGTTCACCGCCAGTTCCGCCAGCGCGGACATCAGGCCTTCCGATTCCAGCGTGACCGGCGAAAGCCCGCGCGCCAGCAACCGCGTCTGGCTGATGGCTTCGCGCACCGCCTTGGCGATTTCCGTCGCGCGCGCGCGAGCCGTCCTCGGATTTTTTCGCCAGCTTTTGCGCGAGCACCTGCGCTCAGCATTTCGATGCCGGCGAGATGCTGGCAAAGCCCGTCGTGCAAATCCTGCCCGATGCGCCGCTGCTCGCGCTCGCTGATTTCGAGGATTTCCTTTTCCAGCCGCTTGCGTTCCGTGATGTCGCGCATGAAGCCGGTGAACATCCGCCGGTCGCTCAACTTCACCTCGCTGACCGACAAATCCATCGGGAACACGGTCCCGTCCTTTTTGCGTCCAAAGGTTTCGCGCCCGATGCCGATGATTTTGGCCTGGCCGGTGTGCTTGTAATTTTCGATGTAGCCGTCGTGTTGTTCGCGGTGCGGCGTCGGCATCAGCACGCTGACATTTTTGCCGATGACCTCGGCGGCCGCGTAGCCGAAGATTTTTTCCGAAGCGGGGTTGAACGACTCGATGGTGCCGCGCTCGTCAATGGTGATGATGCCCTCGACGGCGGTTTCCAGAATGGCGCGCAGCCGCTCCTCGTGATCGCGCACGGCGGATTCGGAACGGGCCAGCAGCCTGGCGCCTGACTCTTTTTTGTTTTCCTTCATCCCGTTCATTGGCGGGAATATCGGAAATTTTTCGGCCAAAGCCAATGCCAATCGCGGAGTCGAAAATAATCCGCCGGCGGCCCTGGAGGCGGGGTTGCGACATGGGCGCGTTCAATGCGCCAGCAATTGCGCGCGGTATTCCGTCGGCGACTGGCCGAGGATTTTCTTGAACACGCGGTTGAAATGCGTGAGCGACTGGAAGCCGACCTCGAACGCGATTTCGCTCACGCGCAAATTCGGGTTGAGCAACAGATTTTTGGATTTTTCAATCCGCACCCGCGCGACGTAGTCGGTGAAATTGATGCCGGCGACCTTTTTGAACATCTTGCAGAAGTAATAGCTGCTCATGTTGACCGCCTTGGCGACCTGGCCGAGCGACAGTTCCTCGGTCTGGTGTTCCTGCAATGAAGGCGCGGGCTTTGGCGATGACCGGCGGCTCGGAGTTTTCGCGCTGGATGAAAACCTGGTTGCTCAACATTGCCAGATGCTGTGCAAAAATTGTCAGCAGCTTGATGGCGGATTCGTGCTCTTTCGGCGAAACCACCTTGCCGGAAAAATACGCCTTGCGCAGCGCTTCCCGCGTCGTTTCCACGCCCCATTTTTTGCAAAGCTCAAGCGTTTTTTTGAACTGCGCTTCGGTCGGTTTCTTGCGGAACACCTGGCCGATTTGCAAGATAACCCACCAGCCGGTCGCTCATGCGCACCGGCACCGCGCTGTCGCACAAACCGGCCGGGCAGGTGACCGTTTCCGGCTCATTGGAGGCTTGCTGGCACAGGCGTTCCTGCATTTGCAGGCAGGCGGCGCAGGAGCGGTTTTTTCGGGAAAGCAGCGCGCAAAAGGCGTTCTCATTGCGCTTGCCGTGATGGGGCAACTGCCAGGTTTCGACCGGCTGCAGCGCGACCGGCAGGCCGGTCAGGTCGCTGAAGGCGCGCTCGTAATCGCGATAGACGCGGGAGTTGGTCAACGCCTCCACCAAGGCGCGGTTGCCCTGGCCGTTTTCGGGCGTCGCCGCGGGGGTATAGCCGTTGGCTTGCGGCCGTGATCCGTGTCACCATTCATCGCCGAAACCGATTTAGCAATTATTGTTTGCATGAGGACAATTTAGGGCAAGTCCACGGCAATATGCAATTGGTGCAATACCTGATTGTTAATCGTGAATACTCATTATGCCACTAAGTGAAACCCTTAATTTGGCGGCACCTTCCGATTTTCCATTTGAACGCAATGCGGGTGGCGTCGCCCGCATTTCACGGTTTGCCGGCTTCCTTCGTGAACGCGCTCATGTTGGTAATGTTCGCGGCATTGGCGGCGTCCATCACTTTCACCATCTGGCCCCACGGCGCACTTTTATCGGCCCGCACCGCCAGCTTCAAGTTTGGATTCTTCGCGGCCTCTGACGCGAGTTGAGATTGCAACTGGTCAATCGTCACCGCCAGCGCGTCCGGCCCAAGTCGCACGACGCCGTTTGATTCAATGCTCACGACCAGCGGTGGATTTTCATTCGCACCGGAGTTGAGAGCCTGCTTGGATTCCGGCAGTTGCAGCCGCAGCGACGGCTGTTGCTTGAAGGTGGTGGTCACCAGCAGAAAAATCACCAGCACGATCAGCACGTCAATCAAGGCCACGATGATGACGGCGGGCGCGGTGCGGCGTTTGCGGATGAGAAATCTCATTGAAAAAGTTTCAGGTTGAAGGTTGAAGGTTGAAATTTTTGCGGATGCGAGCGCCAACGCCGCGGCCGGGCAGCCTGCAACTTTCAACTTTTAACTGGCAACTCATTTTTTGTCGCGGTATTGGCGGCGGATGAATTCGTCGCAGAGCGTTTCCATTTCCACGGCGAAGACCTCGACTTTTTTGCTGAAATAGCCCCACGCCACCAGCGCGGGAATGGCGATGAGCAGGCCGATCAAGGTGGCATTCAAAATCACGCTGATGCCGTGCGCGAGCTTGGAGGCGTTGTTCAGGCCGGCTTCGCCAATGTCGTTGAACACGGACATCATGCCGAGGATGGTGCCCACCAGACCGAGCAGCGGCGCGATGCCGATGATGATTTCCAGCACGACCAGGCCGCGTTCGAGCCGGACGACTTCCCGGCGCGCGGCGGTTTCAAGCGAACTGACATTTTCCGTTTTCGGCCAGTCCAGATGGTTGGCGGCAAACACGAGCAGACGTCCGAGCGGCGAGGGATTTTGCCCGCAGATTTCGCGCAGCCGTTTCACGTCGTCGGGCGTGCTGGCATTCGGTGACGGCGGCGGCGATTTGCGGCGGGGCGACCTTGCCCCAGCGCAGCATCCACCCGCGCCACAAAACCACTCCAAGACCGGTGACCGAGGTCAATCCGAGCATTAAATAAACAACAGTTTCCATAAAAAGCGGGTCAATAATAATAGAAGGTGAACGTGATTTCCCGATAATTCGCGCCGATCATGCGCACCATGTCCGGCGGCCACTTGCCGAACGGCGCGGCTTCCTCGATGGCTTCCTGGCAAAGATAACCCAGCAGTTCGCCGACGTTGTTTTCGAGCGGCTGCATTTCGATGATGGTGCCGTCCGGTTTCAACTTGAACCGCAGCGTGACTTTGCCCTTGCGATCTTCCGCATAATGGTGGCTGTCGAGCAGGTCATACCAGCGTTGCGTGACCGCCTCGATGATCGCGCGGTCGTAATCGCCGAACGGCGTGGCCTTGGCGTCGAGCGACGACCACAACTGGTGCCGGGCAACGCCGCCGGACTGCTGCATCATCTGGCCGGGCAACTGGTCGCGCTGCGCGAGCGCCTGCCGCAATGTGCGGGGACGTTCCGGCTGCTGTGGCGGTTGCTGCGTGACGCTTTTGGCCGTCGGCTTCAACGGAAAAAGATCACCGCGCGGCTGCGGTTTCTCGGCTGGCTCCTGCGGCGCGGTCTGCGATTGCGGCGGCGCGGCCGGCTGGGATTTTACCAATTGCGGCGCGTCCTCGGTTTTGGGCACGTCCTTTTGTTTGCCGTTCAACTTCGGCACGTTCGCATCGCCCGTGTCCGGATTGGCCGCGCGGGAATTTTTATTGGAATAAAATTTCGCCTGCGCCGGCGCCTCGGCGTCCGCGTGGGTCACGTCCACAAAAATCTCCGGCTCGGAAGATTGAACGGCCGTTGGCGGCGGCGATTTTTTTTTTGCCGCCAGATGCAACCATGCGGGCGGATGCACCTGCCGCCACCAGTCCCTTTTTTTGCCCAGTTCGTAACCGCCCCACACGCCAAGATGGGCGACCAGCGACAGCAACAACGCCACCGCCACCCGCTCGCTTTCGCGGCGGCTGAAACGCAGGGAACCCAGTTGGTGGTTGGCGCGAGCCATGACCTGACATTTTGCCGGACGATGACGCGCCGGGCAACTGCTAGATTCTTCAGAATTATTTCAATTTGAATTTGGCAAGCGGCGCGGCCTTGATATATTTTTGCCACAACCCATGTTACCAACACAGACGACGAATTCCTCCATTGCCGCGGTGGATTATATTATTGTGGTCAGCGGCGAGGATGACCATCACAGCAGCTATCATCAATTTGCTGAAAAAGTGAACCGCAAACTCAAGGCCGGCTACCAGCTCCACGGCCAGCCGTTCAATGTCAACCACACCATGTGCCAGGCCATGGTGCGGCCTGAAAGTCCGAAACGCAGCGGAGACACAACCATTTTTTTGAAGCAGAACGAGCTGGACCAAGGTTATTAACCGGGCCGGCGCGCCATTCGCGCCTTGCACTCTGGCCGCGATTTGGTTTCATCGTTCCATGCCGAAAGTTTCGCTCGCCGCCATCGTTAAACACTGCGACCGGATTTTGCGCACGCGTAAAATCGGCGACTACGATGGCGCGGTCAACGGTTTGCAAGTGGAAAACTCCGGCGCGGTCACGCGTCTCGCAGCGGCGGTTGACGCCAGTCTCGCCACGGTCAAACTTGCCATTGCCGCCAAGGCGGATCTGCTCATCGTGCATCATGGATTGTTTTGGTCGCCGTCGCATCCGTGGACGGGGAAAAAATACGAGCTGCTTCAACGGCTTATCGAAAATAATCTCGCCGTCTACAGTTCGCATTTGCCACTGGATGCGCACCCAAAACTCGGCAACAACGCCCGCCTCGCCGCCGCGCTCGGCCTGAAAAATTTAAAACCATTTTTTGCCAGCCACGGCCAAACCATCGGTTTCAAAACCAAGACAAGAATTTCACGCGCGGCGCTCTTTGAGAAATTACAAACCGCCACTGGCACAAAACCAAAATTGATTCCCGGCGGAAAAGAAATTTGCGAGAACATCGGCATTGTCACCGGCGGCGCGGGCGGCGATTTGAAGCAGGCCGCGAGCGAAGGCGTGGACACTTTCATCACCGGCGAAGGCCCGCACTGGACTTATGCGCTGGCCGAGGAACTGGGTCTGAATGTCTTTTATGGCGGCCATTACGCCACGGAAACATTCGGCGTGAAAGCGCTGGCGGCGGAGCTGTCCAAAAAATTCAGCCTGCCGTGGGAGTTTTTGGATCATCCAACCGGGCTGTAGCCTTTACGCTGCGCGGGCTTGAATCCAACTGCCGTTTCTGGTTTGCTTCGCGCGGTGAACACCGAAATCAGAACGCAGCCGGCCCTGAATTGTCCGTTGTGCGGCGCGTCCGGAAAAATTCTTTACCAGCAAATGCGCGACCGTTCCTACGCCGCGCCGGGCGTCTGGAATTTGCGCGAATGCGAAGGCTGCCGCGCTGTCTGGCTGCATCCGCAGCCGTCGCCGGCGGATATCGGGCTGGCCTATCAAGGTTACTACACGCACCACCAGCCCGAACCCGGCGCGAGTTGGGTGCGCTCGACTGTGTGGTCGGTCTGGCACAGTTATTTGCGGGTGCGCTTCGGCTACGACCAGGGCGTCGGCGCGACCTGGAAAATCATTTTTGCGCCGCTGGCCTTGCTGCATCCGGGCGGCCCCGACGACTTGGGCGCGGCGGCCATGTATCTGCCCAAACCGGCGGCAGGCGCCTGCGTGCTGGATGTCGGCTGCGGCAGCGGCACGGTGCTCGCACGGATGAAAACCTTTGGCTGGGAAACGTGCGGCGTGGAAGTGGATGCAAACGCCGTGAACGCCGCGCGGGCGCGCGGCCTCGACATCCGCCACGGCCAGCTTGCGGAAATCAATTTCCCCGAAAACCATTTTGACGCCGTGCATTTGAGCCATGTCATCGAGCATGTCTATGATCCGGCGGCGCTGCTGCGCGAATGTCATCGCGTCCTCAAACCCGGCGGCACGCTCATCGTGCTCACGCCGAACATCGCGAGCTGGGGACACCGCCGCTTCAAAAACGCCTGGCTCAATCTTGATCCGCCGCGCCATTTGATTTTGTTCAACCGGCAAAATTTCCGGTCGTTGGCCGAAAATGCCGGCTTCAAAATCACGCGGTTGAAAACGTCCGTTCACACCGCCTGGGTTTATGGCGGCTTGAGCCGCGCCAGCGAACGCACCGGGCGCGCGGAAATGTCCGAGCTTGGCCGGCTCGGCTGTCTGATCTACGGCGCATTTTTCCAACTGGGCGAACGCCTCCGCCGGCTGTTTGACGCCGAGGCCGGTGACGAGCTTCTGTTGATTGCCAAAAAATGAAAAGCAAACTGCTCACGGTCATCCCGGTTTTCAATGGCGAACCGTTTATCGCGCAGACTTTGGAATCGGTCGCGCGGCAGACGCGGCGGCCCGACCGCGTGGTGGTGCTGGACAATTGCTCCACGGACCGCACGCCGGAAATTGTCAAAAATTTCACCGGCCTCAAATGCGAGTTCATCCAAAATGAAAAAAACATCGGGCTGTTCGGCAACTTGAACCGCGCGCTGGACTTTTCCACGGAAACGGAATTCCTCCAGATTCTCCACGCCGACGACACTATCGAGCCGGAATTTTACGAGGTGATGCTGCCCGCGCTCGCGGATTGCGCCGGGCGCGGCATGGCGTGGTCGCTGGACGAACGCATTGACGAGAACAATCAGCACCTGAGTTTTTCCGGCAAGGCGGACGGCATAATTGAAGTGCTGGACAAGGATGTTTTTTTGCAGCGCAAGGCTGAATTGAGCAACCAGTCATTTTGCGCGGTGCTGTTGAAAACCGCCGGCCTGCCGCCGCCGTGCCGGTTCCGCGAGGATTTTCCGATTCTCGGCGACACGATTTTTTGGGCGGCTTACGGCGTGGAATGCGAAAAAATTGTCCACGTCCACCGCGCGCTGGCGAAATACCGCTGGCACGGCAGCAACCAGACGGTGTTTCTTGCGCCCGGCTTGCAGCCGCTGATTTTCGACGAGTGGCGCACGATGGAGACCAACGAAATGCTGCGCGGCAAGGGCTGGAGTTTGTTTCGCAAGCTGAAGCTCAAGGGATTGTTCGCTGTCCGCTCCGGCATCAAGGCCAAGCGCGTCCGGCAAAACGGGAATCCACAATACTCCCGCGAAATCGCGCAGGCGGCGCGCGGCATTACCGGCTGGCCGTTGTGGCTGGCGGGAAAATTCCTGGTCGAACTGCGCGATTTTTATCTCTTCAAAATCCAGCGCCGCCACGCGGCATCCGAAAAACATTTACGGTTAAGCCGCCGGTGCGGCGGTTCGCCGGCTGGAATAAAACAGAAAGCCGCACAGCAGCAAGCCCACGCCGATGGCCGTGAGTGTGACGTAAAGCGGCCGGTGCGGCAGGGTGAAGTTAAATTCCACCGTGTGCTGGCCGTGCGTTGGCAGATAGACGCCGCGCATGATGAAATTGCAGCGCAACAGTTCCGCCGGCTTGCCGTCCACCGTCACGCTCCACTGCGGATCAAATTTGTCATTGAGCAGCAGCACCGATGGCGCGGTGTTGGTGGCGGCAAGGACGATGTGTTTGGTCGCGTAGCTTTTGAATTCAACCGTGCCGGAATTTTCGTTGGTGGCCAGCGCGGGCAGATTTTTTTCCGGCGTGGAAACCAGCACGGTTTTGGCGGGATCAAAATTCAGGTCAGCCAGCGTTTTCAAATTGGCCTGGTCGTTGGTGTTGACCTGCCAGTTGGAATAAAGTTTCGCGCGGGGCAGGGCGCCGGTGAATTCAAACAGCGCGTAATCGCCGTTTTCATTCGGCACGGCGGTCAGTTCCTCCAGCCGCGTCGGGTGAGCAATGCCGGGTTTGGGCATGACTTCAAAACGCTGGACGATGCGGAAACGATGCTGCACCGGATCGAGTTGCTGGTTCATCACTTCGAGATAACCGGCGGGGCCGAGCAGATAACGGGTGTTGGTCAGCAGCCATTCACGGGTGAGGAGCGGGGCGGTGGCCAGGTCGCCGCGCGAGGCGAGCGCCTCTTTGAAGGCCATTTTGTCCGCGGCCGGGCGCGGGTCTTGAACGATGTCCAAGCTCTGGATGTTGTAATATGGAAATATGCTGCTGCATCCATTCGATTCGGTAAAGTTCATCGAACAGTTCCAACCCCTGCGGCGTGCGGAAAGGCAGTCCGGCGACGCGATGTTCGTAGGGTTTGTCGCGCAGAAATTGCACGATGGGATTCAGCGAACCGACTTCGTATTTTTGTTTGTAATCCCAATGGACGATCCACGGCAGATTGGCGCGGCCCATGTCAAATAGCAAAAATCCGCCGAGCAGCACCGCGCCGGTTTTGGCGCGCGGGCCGTTGAAATAACCCGTGATGAACCAACAGCACCAAGCCCGCTGCAACGGCGAACAAAATTACCGCCCAGCCGGCCTGGTTGAGACTGAACGCGGCGATGGCTGGCGCTGAATTTTCGTGCGTCGGATCCATGTCGCCAAAGCCGACCTTTTGCAAGTATTGGATCAGTGCCGGCTTTTGCGCCGCGTAAATCAGCCAGCCGAGCGCGCTGGCTCCAACCAGGCCGATGCTCGCATAAGTCCATTTGCGGTCAAAGCTGCTGACTTTGGCCCACCAGTTTTTGAATTGCAGGTTGACGCCGGCGGCTTTCAGGGCCTTTGGATCAAGGTAACGGCGGTTCAACGCGTGGACGCCGTAGGCAAAAATGATGACCAGCGCCCAACTGAAAAAGATGATGAACTTGGCCGGATTGCGGATCGTGGAAAAATAGGGAAGCTGGTAAAGCAGCGCGTAAAACGGCGCGAACCGGCCCCACGCGAACAGCAGGCAAAACAGCATGACGACGGCCCAGAATTGAATCATCCGTTTTTGCGCGTCGGGGAAAATTGAATTTTGCCGCCGGAAAGCCTGCGCGATGGCCCAGCCCGCGATGAGCAGCACCAGGATGCCGCAGTAATTGCCGCCGCCGGTGAACCGCATGAAAATACCCGGACCGGACGGTTGCGGCCCCTGGCTTCCGCTGTCGAAATACCGGTCCAGCTCCGGCGCGCGTCCCGCGCCGCCCCAGTAAAGGCCGTTGCGATACGCGTCCTGCAACGACGGCATGCATGTCTTTGGGCGTATCCATTTTGTAGCCGAACAGGCCGGGCACGAGCAGGCCGAACGTTTCCGCTTTGGGCAGGCTCCATTGCGTGGCCCAATCCCAGTGCGCGGCCTTGGTTTCCGTGTCTTGCGCGGTCCCGGCCACGCCTTGAATGGAAGTGCCGACCAGCGAAAGCACCGTTTGCACCGCGATGAATCCGGCGAAGACCGCCACCATTGCCACGCGGCCGACGCCGCGAACCGCTTTTTGCAGCATCGCGCCTTCGCCTTCCGCCAACGCGTGAAAAAAAACGAACAGCGCGACCAACATGCTGAACAGCGCGCCGATGTCCGCCGCTTCCATGACATTGATTCCCACGCAGAGGCCGGCCAGCGCCAGCCGCGTCCAGCGGACGAGCACCGGCGTTGCCGGGTTGCTGCCGACCACGAGCGCCAGCGCAAAGAAATTCATGCCCATGGCAATTTCGTGCGAAGCCAGTCCCCAGCAGGCGGTCGAAAAATAAGTTGAATTCAGCACGGCTGCCAGCGCGCCCAACGCCGCGGCCAGCGGCGACAATTTTAATTGCCGGAAAAAAGTCCACGCGCCAAGTCCGAGAATGAACAAGCCAATGGGCGCGTAAAATTTGGCATAGCCCACCGGAGTCAAAAGCACATGCAGCAGGGCGGTGATGCCGGGCGTGTAGGCGCCGCCGCTTTGTCCGAGATAATTCAAATCCACCCACATGCCCGTGATGCCGCCGGGCAATTGCACCCACGCGGCGTTTTGCACGCCGAGCGGGCCGTCGTTGGAAAAATGGACGTAATCCGGCAGGAAGCTGCGCCAGAACAGCACCGCCAGCACGGCGGCAATCAGCCCGACCGCCAGCCAGCCGGTTTTGGCCGGCGGCGTTTGCTTAAGATTTTTCATAATGATAACAGTTCAGAGTCTCAATAACCCCGATGCCGCAGGTGCCTTGATTTGAATCATGGACAAACTCGCGGGCGCGGCGTTCACTCTTCACTTCCTGCCAGAAACGGTCCACCTGGCAGTTCAAGGCTTCAGGATGCTTGCAGATGTCGTGAAAAGCAATCAGTCCGCCGGGACGAACCAGGCCGGAATACATTTCAAAATCAGCCTTCACGCCTTCGTAGGTGTGGTCGCCGTCTATGAACAGAAAATCCACCTTGCCGTCGCCCGGCAAAACACTTTTCAGCCGCGCGAGCATTTCCGGTTTGTGCGAATCGCCGCGCAACAAGTGCAGCTTCTGCGCCGCGAGCGGGAACCGCTGGTAAATCCAGGACATCCAATACGGATAGCCGCCGCCGTGAATGCCGCCGGGCAGGTCCAGGCTGACGATGGTGGCTTCCGGATCGGCCTGCCGGCACCAGAGGAGCAACGTGCCGCCGTGCGCCGTGCCGATTTCCACGACGGTTTTGGGCCGGCGCTTTCCAATCCAATCCGTCAACTGGATGATTTCCGGGCGCACTTGTGATTGTTGCAACAGGCCGCCGGCCGCAGTGAAACTGAAATCCACCAGTTCCGCCGGCGTCGCGTTGCGTGGCAGCCGCAGGAAAAAGAAGCGCACGCCTCTGAAAAGTTGCCGAAAGTAAATGCCGATTTTATTGCAGAGCGGGCCGAAACCTTCCCGGCGAAGGGTTCGCAACGTGATTTCAATTTCGTAGATCATGATCGGACGGAGTTATCGTTTTTCCACTTTGGGCATTCCCAGTTTCAGGATTTGCCGGATTTCATGCCAGCGGTTCAAGCGCCAGCTTAAAAAACGGATCATCCAAAAATCGCCGTGCTGGCGGAAACGGTGGATGCGCCGGCGTTGTTCCCGCCAGTAACCGCGCAACTGCCAGCATGCGCCCAGCGCCTTCCAGCTCGTGTTGGCAAAAAACGACCAGCGCCGCAACAGGACTGCGCCCGCCAGACCTTCCAGCAACACCAGCGCGGTTGCGGGGAGCAGCAGCAGCAGCAGGAAATGCTGCGGTGCTTTCAGGAGCGTCAGCAGATGGTTGCGATACGCGCAAAACCGTTTGGTGTCGCTGCTGCGCAGTTCCACCACGCGGTCGCCGCCCTTGGGATTGTCCACTGCCGCGCCGCGATGATGCATTTTGGCGGCGGACACATGTCCAATCTTTCCGCCGGCAATCCAAATCCGCCAGGCGATGTCCATTTCCTCGCCATACATGAAAAAGTGGTCGTCCCAGCCGCCGATTTTTTCAAACAAATCCCGGCGGATGAAATAAAATGCGCTGGGCGAAAACAGCCGGGGAATTTCATCGGAGGCCCGTGGATCCACCGAGAGGCCAAAAATGTCGAAGCCGGACGCGCCTTTGGATTGCAGCGAGTCATCGCCGTAATTTAGGACCAGCGGGCCGGCGACACCGAAGTGATTTTGTTCCGCCGCGGCCACCAACCGCTCCAGACAGTCGCGCTCCAGCCACACATCGGGATTCAGGAAAAAAAGAAATTTTCCTTTGGCCAGCGCCGCACCCCGGTTGGCGCCGCCGCCGAATCCAAGGTTGGCGCCGGTTTGCAGAAACACGCCATGTGGCCAGTTTTTCATCAACTCTTGCGCATGCAGATCGGAGCCGTCGCGTGAAATGTTGTCGGCAAAGATGGTCTCGATGCGGTCGTAAATGGTTTGTTCGCGGAGCGATTCCAGGCAGCGCGGCACCCACGCCTTGCAGTTGTAGTTGACAATGACGACGCTGACCAGAAGTGGCGTGCCGGTTTCGCTCATGTTTCAAACTGGTGGGAACCGGCGCGGCTTCAACCTTTAAAATCAATCACCGCCGGTTCGGGAATCGGCACGATGAACCGCCCGCCGCGCTTTTGAAATTCCGTTTCGCGCTTGATGATTTCCGGCGCGAAATTCCACGCCAGCAGCAGCGCAAAATCCGGCTGGTCGGCCAGCAATCGTTTCCGGCGGGCGCACCGGAATCCACGAGCCGGGCGCGATTTTGTTCTGCTTGAACGGCGTGTTGTCAATGATGTAGTCCAGTTCCTGCGTCGTGATGCCGCAGGTGTTCAGCAGCGTGTTGCCCTTGGCCGATGCGCCGTAGCCGATGATGCGTTTGCCCTGCGCTTTTAATTTGCGGAGCAGCGCGGGCAGTTCGGTGCGGATGTGGTTCACGCGTTGCGCGAAAGCTTCCCACGTCGCCGGTTCGGCCAGCCGCATTTCTTTTTCCTTTTCCAGCGCCTGCGCCACGCTCGCGTGCGGCTCGGCTTTCGAGGAACGGTGCCGCAGGTGAAATAAAATCGAGCCGCCATGAATCGGATAATGATCCACGCGCGACAGCATGAACGCCGAATCTTTCACCAGCGCCTCAATGGACGCGGCGGAAATGTAGGACAGATGCTCGTGGTAAATCGTGTCGTATTCCGTGTGTTCAAAAAAATCCACGACGTAAGGCACTTCAAACGCGATCAAGGTTTCCGCGTGCGAAACCGCCTCCAGGCCGGCGACCAGATCGCGCAAATCGTCAATGTGCGCGAAGACGTGCCGGCCCAGAATCAAATCCGCCGCGCCCCATTCGGCGCGCAATTTTTTGGCGTTGGCCGCGTTGAAAAATTCCTTGCGCGTCGGGATCGCCGTGGCGAGCGCGACATCGGCGATGTTGCCGGCGGGTTCGATGCCGAGCACTTCGCAGCCCTGTTCCTTGAATTTTTTCAGGAACACGCCCGTGTTCGACGCGATCTCCAGAACTTTCGAGCCGGCGCCGAGCCGTGCGCGTCGAAAGCAGATGCGTCATCATCTTGTTCAAGTGCGTGTCCATCGTTTTGGACGTGGACGTGACGTAGGCGTAATGCGAGTAAAGAATTTTCGGGTCCACCGTGTCGGCCAGTTGCACCAGCGAGCAGTCCGGGCACAGCACCACGCGCAGCGGCAGCGAGATTTTGTAGCCCGCCACTTCTTCCGGCTTGAGAAAATCGTTGACCAGCGCGGTTTTGCCGAGGTCGAGGATGAGCTTGAGGTTTTTCGAGCCGCAGGCGCGGCAATGGGTGCGTTCTTGGATCATGATGGCGGAAGTTGATAGGGTGAATTGCGGATTCAGTTCGTGGCGGATTTCGTCCACCGGATCGCGCCGGCCCTCGCCTTTGAACAGCAGGCTGGTGACGGTGACGACGAGGCCGGAGGCGTTTCCGGTATTGTCGATAGGCGTGAACGACGCCGCGCGGAACGTGAATGCGCGTCGGGGCCTGCTCGCCGGTGTTGATGAACCAGCCTTTGGCCGCGCCCGCCGCGCCGGGGCGGTCGTCCCAAAGATAAACGCGAAAATCCGACGGCCCGGCAAACGTGAAATAATCATCCTGCCCGACGTGCTGGTGCGGCCCGCGCGCCACGCCCGGATGCGACCACGAGGAACACGCCATCAGCGGCTTGAAGCCGGCGGGAATTTCGTCCGCGCGGAACAGTTCGTGCAGGCTGCCGCGCGCGTCCTTGAAAACCGGCAGCGCCTCCACGCGCACGCCCGGCAGCCCGGGAATTTCAAAAATCCCGCGCACTTCAACTTGCTGCCAGACGGTGGACATGGGCGGCAAAAGCTACCTGAAATCATTTCATCTGCGCGAGCATTTTTTTCATGCCCGCGCGCCAGGAGCCAGGTTCGCGGCCGAGCAGTTTCGCCAATTTTCCATTGCTCATCACCGTGTAATCCGGCCGGCGCATGGCGGAATTGAAAAACGAACTCAACACCGGCTCCACCGGCGGCGCGGCGGAAATCAATTTTGCGTTCACCGCTTCCTCCAAAATGATTTTCGTCCAGTCAAACCGGCTCAAGCCCTCGTCGTTGACCGCGTGAAACAATCCGCCCGCGCCGCGGCGGACCAATTCCAAAGTCCATTCCGCCAGATCCGTGGCGAAGGTCGGCACGGAAACCTGGTCGGTCGTGGATTTTATTGGCCGGCCTTCGCGCGCCGCTTTCAAAATCGTGTGGACAAAAGTTTTCGTCTGCGTCGGATGCCAGTCGAACACCCAGCTTGTGCGCAGCACCAGATGCTGCGGCGACGCGCGCAGCACCGCCTGTTCGCCCGCGAATTTGCCGGCGGCGTAATGGTTCAGCGGATTCGCCGCGTCCGTCTCGGTGTAGGGCGATTTTTTTGCGCCGTCGAAAACGTAATCCGTGCCGTAATGGACGAGCCGGATGTTTTTCTCCGCGCACAATTCCGCCAGCATTTCCGGCCCGGTGGCGTTGACCGCCCACGAAAGTTCGCGTTCGATTTCGCAGCGGTCCACGAGATTGTAGGCGGCGGTGTTGATGACGACCTGCGGCTGCAATTCCGCCAGCCGTTGCGCCATCAAATCTTTTTGGGTCAGGTCAAACTCCGCGTGGCCGGGAAAGGAAAATTCAAAATCGCGCGGCGCGATTTTTTTCAATTGATGCGCCAGCAGGCCGTCGCCGCCGGTGACGAGAATGCGTTTCATGCCGGCAAAGTTTATGGGGAAACGCTCCGCGCGTCCACCCATTGCCAACGCAGCGCTGAGGTAGGGACAGCGCGCTGCGCTGTCCGCGTCGCCGAGCGCAGCGTCAGGCGACGGCAAAAGCAGTGCAATTTCCCGGTTCATTCCGTCCTGCCGGACGGGGACGCCGCAGCGCGGCATCCCTACCATTGCAACTTTTGCGCTTTTTTTGCGGCAGTTAAAACTGCTCAATGGTTACGGCACATACAGCAGCCGGAAAAAGCCGATGTCATTGGTGATGAACAGATATTGCGAATTCGTCACATCCGTCGGGCTGAACAAGCCGCCGTTCCAGTTGGCCCAGGCGTCGGTCAGATCCGGCGTGAACTGGATTTGATAATTGTCATACGGCGCCAGTTGCGCTGAATCCACGCGCATCACCGGCAGCACCGTGGGCGAACACGGCGGCGGCGGGTGGCGCGGCGATCTTGATCGTGGGCGTGTTGGTGTAGCCATTGCCGGCATGGTGATGAGAATTTTTGTCACCACGCCGCCGGAGATTTGAGCAACCGCCGCCGCGTTGGTGCCGCCTCCGCCCACGATGCTGACCGCCGGACTGGTGACGTAGCCGGAACCGCCGCTGGTCACGGTGGCGCTGACGATGAAACCAAAATAGGCTATCGGCGTGGCGAACGCCTGGGCGGGCACCGGATCGAGCGCCAACCGATAATTCGGCGCTGCCCGCCGCGCCGGCCACCATCCGCGTGTAAATGTCGCTGGTGGCGGTGAAACTGACCGGCTGGTTGGTCCAATACCAGGCCTGCGACCGCTGCAATTGGTAGGAGCCGCCCACCGTGAGATTGGAGAACGACAGGAACGACATCGGGGCGATGCCCAATACCGGCTGGGAAATGAAGGGCGGTTCAATCACCACCACCGGCGCATTGGTGTAGCCGGAACCCGCATCGGTGACCGTGATGCGCGTCACCACGCCGTTGCTGACCACCGCAAAACCTTGTGCCCCGCTCCCGCCGCCGCCGATGAACCGAACCAACGGGACACCCATGTAACCGGAGCCGCCGTCGGCGATAGGCGCGGCAATGACAAAACCATTGGTCTCCACAGCCGTGGCCTTTGCAGCACGCGCGGGCGGCGGGGGCGGCGGTGTCAACTCACATTTGCCGGCACTACCGGCGTTGTAGATGGCCGCGATCTCGGCCAGAGACAGTGCCCGGTTATAGACTGAAGGTTCATCCAGCAGCCCGGCATAAGATACGATCACATCTGGTCCGGGTCGTCTTCCCAGATACAGGTTATAGGAGGTCTGTGGCGTGAACCTGCCAAGATTTCGCTGCGCGACGATCGCGCCATTGCAATATATCGTCGCCAAACCCGTGGTTTTGTCGTAGGTCAAGGCCACGTGTTGCAACACGCCGGGGGCCGTTGCGCCGGCATTGGAACTGAGTTGATGATATCCGCCGCTGGTGTCCACAATGTTGGCGTAAAGCTCACCCGGTCCGGGGTTGGCACTAAATGGCTGGCCCGGACAAATCCAGAATTGAACTCCCCAGTAGGTTATGCCGTCACCAACATTCCATTCAAAGATCGGCGTGATATTGGTCACTTCGGTGGGTTGAATCCAAGCCTCCAGCGTAAAGCCGCTGCCGGTGCCGACATTCAGACTGGCGCTGGCAGGCACGAACACCGCCGCGTTGGTATTGTTGAAAGAAAACGCCCGTCCGACTTCGCCCGCCGCATAGGCGATTCCACCCTGAAGCGTGCCGTTGTTGCCGCCAATAATGTCATTGGCATTGCCTTCCGCCCGCCACCAACTGACCAGATTCGCTGGCGGCGGCGTGCAGGCGGTCGTCACAGGCGCACACTTGCCAGCACTGCCGGCGTTGTAGATGCTACCAATTTCAGTGGGCGAAAGGGCGCGGCTGTAAAAACTCAACTCGTCCATCGCGCCGGCGAAAGGATTATTTGGCGAGGAGGCGGAGGAAAAAAACGTCCTGGCACCGAACAAAAGATTGGTAAAAGTCGTCGCCGGATTAAAGCTGCCAAGGTGCGTTTGGACTACAGCCGAGCCGTTCAAGTAGATGGCAGCCATGCCGGAAACCTTATCATACGACAAGGCGACATGTTGCCAGATCCCAGCGGCTGGAATACCCGCAGGCGAGGCGATCGCGTAATCATTCCCGCTGGTATCCTTGACGTTGGCATACAAACAGCCGCCACCCGTCCCGCTGGGCGTGCTGTCATGAATCGCAAAGGACACGCCCACATCCGCGCCGCTGCCGCTTCCAAGCACCCGTTCAAAGTCAAAAAGAATCATGTCTTGTGATCCAGTAACCGGAATATATTGGGGCTTGATCCAGCCTTCAAACGTAAATCCATTGCCCAACCCACTGGTTAGATTTGTGTTGGCCGGATTGATGAGCACATAATTGTTGGCCCCGTTGAGATTGAAGGCCGTGCCCACTTCGCCGTTGGTGAAACCCGTCCCATTCATCAACAGGCCATTGTTGCCGCCGATGATATCGTTGGCATTCCCCTCCGCTGGCCACCAACTGATCAGACCCGCTGGCGCTGGGTCGCACGATGCCGGCGTATTGACCGTCAACGTCGCCACTGCGCTGTTGGTTGAGCCGCCAAGGTTGCTCACCCGCACGGAATAATTACCCGCTTGATTGGGCTGGACATTGATCAATGTCAGCGTTGCATTCGTGGCTCCCGCCAGGTTCGTTGTGTTCAGGCTCCACTGGAACCTCAATGGTGACGACCCTCCGGCTACCACGTTGAACGTCGCTGTGCCACCGATAGTCACCGTCTGGCTAACGGGCTGGCTGGTGATAACGATGGCACCGGATTGTTTGGTTTCCACCAGCGCCAGACTATGCACATTGCCACCGGCGATGGCCACCACATTGCTTAAACCAGCGGGTGGGGTTAATTGGCCATAGTTTGCACCACTCGCTCCCCACACAACCACAGTGCCATCGGCTTTCAAAGCCATGCTGTCATACCATCCCGTCGCGATGGCCACGACATTGCTCAATCCGCTGGGGATGCTGATTTGACCAAAATTATTTCCGCCCCAGCCCACCACTTGGCCGCCAGATGTCAAAGCCAACCCCCAACTCTGTGCATTGCCAAGGGACGATCCGGCAGCGATGGCCACGACATTGCTCAATCCAGCCGGGACATTTGTCTGACCATAAGTATTGCTGCCCCATGCCACCACTTTGCCAGCCGTGGTCAGCGCCAGATCAAAATAATCTCCGGCCGCAATTGCTGTCGCATTGGTCAAGCCGGCGGGGATGTTTTGCTGCCCGCCGCTGTTGTTTCCCCAACTCACCACTGAACCGGATGCGGTCAAAGCCAGACTTTGTTCACCAAAAGCTGAAATGGCAACCACGTTGTTCAATCCGTTTGGAATGGTCGTTTGCCCCGCGCTGTTGTCGCCCCAACCGATCACGGTTCCAGAAGCAGTGAGCGCCAGGCTATGATTTTCACCCGCTGCAATGGCAACGACATTGCTCAGGCCGGCGGGGATGGTGATCTGACCCGAACCATTTTGCCCCCAGCCTACAACCGTTCCGCCCGAGGTCAGTGCGAGACTGAAATAACTGCCGGCGGCGATGGCCACCACGTTGCTCAATCCGGCCGGCGGGGTAACTTGTCCAAAATTGTAACCGCAGCATCCTCCCCATCCGACCACCGTTCCTCCAGTCTGAATAGGTTGATTTTGAGTTGAAGTCGTGTTCAACAATACCGAAAGATTATTATTGCCGTAGTTCGCGGAGACCAGATCCAACTTGCTATCGCCGTTGACATCGGCTGCAACCACGGAGATAGGATTCAAACCGACGGCTGGCAACGCCGCCAGCGCGAAGCCGCCGCTGCCGTTATTTGTCAGCACAGATAGGGTGCTGTCATTATAGTTCGCACAGATCAAATCCACTTTGCCGTCCCCGCTGACATCCGCAGCCGTCACAGCAATCGGCACATTTCCGACTGCATAGGTGCCGGAGGTTGCAAAGTCGCCGCTGCCGTCATTGGTCAGCACGGAAAGCGTGTTGTCATAATAGTTCACGCAGATTAAATCGAGCTTGCCGTCCCCGTTGACATCCGCTGCCACGGCTGAAAAAGGCGCATTGCCGACACGCGGCAAGGAGGCGGCCACGAAACTGCCGCTGCCGGTATTGGTATATATCGAGAGCGTGGTGGTTCCCCCGTTCGCGCAGATCAAATCCAGCTTGCCATCCCCGTTGACATCTGCTGCCGTTACCGAATCAGGACCTTTACCAACAGCCAGTGTAGCGGCTAGCGTGAAGCCGCCGTGACCGTTGTTGGTTAGCACCGTCATCGAATTGCCAAAGTTGTTGGCGCAGATCAAATCCATCCAGCCGTCCCCATTCAGGTCAGCCGCCGTGACTGCCCAAGGCCTGTTGCCGACATTGGGCGAGGCGGCCAGCGCGAAGCCGCCGCTGCCATTATTCGTCAATACCGAGAGTGTGTTGTCGTTCGCGTTCGCGCAAATCAAATCCACTTTCCCATCGCCATTGATATCCGCCGCCGCAACTGAAACCGGCGTATTGCCCACGGCATAGGTGTGAGACAATCCAAAGCCGCCGCTGCCATTGTTCGTTAATACAGAAAGTGTGTTGGCATTTATGTTTGCACAGATCAAATCCACCTGGCCATCGCCGTTCACGTCCGCCGCGACAACCGAGTAGGGATTTACACCCGCTCCGGGCGAGGATGAAAGAGTGAAAGAAACTTGTCCCTGAAGCTGGGCTGGCAACAGGACGGTCAAAGCCGCGATGGTGCTGGTGACGGCACCGTAGCTGTTGCTGACGATGACGGAGTAGTATCCGCCATTTGTCAATTGCACGTTGGAAAGGGACAGCGTGGAAGCGGTGGCACCGACGATATTATTGCTGTTAAAACTCCACTGGAACCTCAATGGTGACGACCCTCCGGCTACCACGTTGAACGTCGCTGTGCCACCGATAGTCACCGTCTGGCTAACGGGCTGGCTGGTGATAACGATGGCACCGGATTGTTTGGTTTCCACCAGCGCCAGACTATGCACATTGCCACCGGCGATGGCCACCACATTGCTTAAACCAGCGGGTGGGGTTAATTGGCCATAGTTTGCACCACTCGCTCCCCACACAACCACAGTGCCATCGGCTTTCAAAGCCATGCTGTCATACCATCCCGTCGCGATGGCCACGACATTGCTCAATCCGCTGGGGATGCTGATTTGACCAAAATTATTTCCGCCCCAGCCCACCACTTGGCCGCCAGATGTCAAAGCCAACCCCCAACTCTGTGCATTGCCAAGGGACGATCCGGCAGCGATGGCCACGACATTGCTCAATCCAGCCGGGACATTTGTCTGACCATAAGTATTGCTGCCCCATGCCACCACTTTGCCAGCCGTGGTCAGCGCCAGATCAAAATAATCTCCGGCCGCAATTGCTGTCGCATTGGTCAAGCCGGCGGGGATGTTTTGCTGCCCGCCGCTGTTGTTTCCCCAACTCACCACTGAACCGGATGCGGTCAAAGCCAGACTTTGTTCACCAAAAGCTGAAATGGCAACCACGTTGTTCAATCCGTTTGGAATGGTCGTTTGCCCCGCGCTGTTGTCGCCCCAACCGATCACGGTTCCAGAAGCAGTGAGCGCCAGGCTATGATTTTCACCCGCTGCAATGGCAACGACATTGCTCAGGCCGGCGGGGATGGTGATCTGACCCGAACCATTTTGCCCCCAGCCTACAACCGTTCCGCCCGAGGTCAGTGCGAGACTGAAATAACTGCCGGCGGCGATGGCCACCACGTTGCTCAATCCGGCCGGCGGGGTAACTTGTCCAAAATTGTAACCGCAGCATCCTCCCCATCCGACCACCGTTCCTCCAGTCTGAATAGGTTGATTTTGAGTTGAAGTCGTGTTCAACAATACCGAAAGATTATTATTTCCCCAGTTCGCACTGACTAAATCCACCTTGCCATCATCGTTCACATCCGCTGCGGTGACTGCTATAGGATTATTCCCTACTATCAGCGTGGCAGCCAAATCAAAGCCTCCATTTCTATTGTTGGTCAGCACTGTAAGCGAGTTGTCTGTCCAGTTTGCGCTAATTAAATCCATCTTGCCGTCGCCATTCATGTCTGCCGCCACGACATTAAAAGGCTGGTTGCCAACTTGTGGCGATGACGAAAGTGAGAAACCGCCGGTTCCATTATTTGTCCACACGGAAAGCGTATTGCCACCGTAATTCGCGCTGATCAAATCCACCTTGCCATCTCCGTTCACATCCGCCACCGCAACTTGCAGTGGTTGGCTGCCGCCGGTCAGCAATGCCGCCAATGCAAAACCGCCGCTGCCGTTGTTCGTCATTAACGAGAGTGTGTTGTTGTATTGGTTCGCGGTGACCAAATCCACATTCCCGTTTACGTTGGTGAACGCCGTAACCGAACGCGGGTTGCCGCCCAAAGCAGGCGAGGAAGCCAGCACAAAGCCGCCGCTCCCATTATTAGTCAAAATTGATAGTGTGCTATCGGAGTTTGCGCTGATTAATTCCACTTTGCCATCCCCGTTCACATCCACGGCCAAGACTGAGTAAGGAGCGCCGGTCACGACTGGCGAGCAGGCCAATACGAAGCCGCCGCTCCCATTGTTCGTCAACACCGAAAGAGTATTGCCACTACTGGCTCCGTAATTCGCGCTGATCAAATCAATTTTGCCATCTCCGTTGACATCTGCCGCCGTTACCCAACGCGGCGCATTGCCCACACCAGGCGAGGAAGCTAACACAAAGTCACCGCTCCCGTTATTCGTCAGCACCGAGAGGGTGTTGTCGTTCCAGTTCGCTGTGATCAAATCCACTTTACCATCTCCATTGACATCAGCCGCTGTGACTAGCGCAGGATTGTTTCCCACACCCGGTGAGGAGCCAAGTTTGAAGGAAACTTGCGCGTGAAGTTGGGAAGTGAATGCACAAAATACGATTAACGTTTGTATCGTTTTCATAAAATTTTTCCTCAATGAAATAATTAAACCCGAGTCAAAGTTGATTGCTTTCTATTAAATCAGGTTCATTTAAAATGTCAATATATTATTCTCTGCGATAAACGCTACAAGCAATCCAGTTTGTTGGATGAAAAAGAGAGCCACATGGCACAAATACTTGTTTCACGTGGTCATTCCGAGTGTTTCGGCAGGTTCGCACCTTAATTTATTCGTCTTGCCGTCCACAAACCGCCGATTGGGCCGCCTGACGGGTTCTCGCAACCATTACTACTCTCTTACACTACATACTACGTTTGAAGCAGAACGATTCTTTCAAAAATATCAAAAAATCTTGGGATTATGCCGTTGACAAACTTTTCGGTGGTAGGGACGCCGCGCTGCGGCGTCCCCGTCCGACAGGACGGAACGAGCGCAGCGTCAGACGACGGTCAAGCGCCGCAACCCGGCGCGGACGGCGCAGCGCGCCATCCCTACCAAATTTGGCACTACCGATAAGCACTGCCGGGAAAATAGTTGCCGGGCGATGGCCGGTCACTTCCTTGTAGGAATTTGGCTTGTGGCCGGAGTTTCCATCGCCCGGTTTGCGTCTGGCTTGCCATCCGCAAATGGTGGGGACGGCGCGCTGCGCCGTCCGGTCATGGGCAGCATAATGCCCCTGCCGTTAGGTTGACATGAGTGAAATAACCCCGCTCCAGGGACTATATTGCGTGGAGCCGCCGATGGCCTGCACCCGCACGGAATACACCGTGCCGGCTATGGTGCCGGGAATGACCATGTTCCGGGTGCTCGGGAAAATGCCCAGGTCAACCCACGCGCCGGCGGCGATGCAATACTGCACGTGATACGCCTTGGCATTGGGCACCGCCTGCAAATAGATGGCCAACCGGCCGGGCATCGAATTATCCAGGCTGGCTTTCGGCTGGTCCAGCGGCGCCTGCGGATTTTTGCCGGGAATGACGATGTCGAAACCCGAGGACAGCACGTCCGACTCATTGGTCAGGCCCAGGCTTTGGATGTAGCCGGCAATCTGCCGCAATGCCGCCACCACCACATCACGCGCTTCATTCAGAGCGGCGGTGTCCTTGGGCCCGCCGACTTTCGCCGCCGCCAGATTGGTTTGAAACGTCGTCACCAAGGTCTGCAAGCTGGCATACGTTACCGGCAGATTGGGGAACAGCGGATTGTTTTTCAGACAGACGAGCATCAGGATCAAAAAACTGTTGAGTTCGTCATTGGGAAAAGTCGCAAAAGACAATGCGACCCGGATAATTTTTTTCATAGTTTTTCTGTTGTTTTTTTCCTACAAAACAACGGGCAGAGCCACAAGGTTCCGTCTGTTGAAGCCGCCGCGACATTAGCAAGGCTTGTGCCAATTTCCAGCGATGGTGCGCAGCCAGTTCAACTAATATGCCCTGCATTACTGGCAGCGGCACGCTGGGAACAATCGGAAACCATCCCTTCGCCAGCCAAATCCGCAGCCACCTATGCCGCTACCGAAAAACTGTGCCCGCAAATCAAAAGGAAAATCAGACGTTTCACTTTGTAAATTCCACTCCTCACCACAACTTTGGCTCTGCTCACGAAGTCAACGCGTCCGCGGACTTTGATTCCCTGATGAATCAACGTCTTGACGCATCAAATCACCGCGTTTTCTTCATTCCATCAAACGTCTTGCTTTCCGCCCAGAACGATTCGGTCACAACGCAACGCGATTTCCTGACGGCCCGATGAATCGGCCACCAAAAGAAAATGATTTGGCCTGCCATGATTAGATTTTGGAGCCGCTCAAAGTGACGGCGCAAGAACGTCAAAAGTGAAACTGACGGTTACGGATTATTTTTTAAACCAATCCAATTGAGTTGCGGCGATTGGCCGCCCTAAACGAACGGCTTGTCCTGATACTTGGCGTTGCACCGCAATTTTTGACCGTAAAAAGGACAGAATGGTGGGGACGCTGCGCTGCGGCGTCCCCGCCCGACAGGGCGGAACTTCCTAGACCAACACGTGTTGTGCGGGGTTCGATTCCGTCGCCTGACGCTACGCTCGGCGACAGGGACAGCGCAGCGCTCTGTCCCTACCAACACATGAATTGCCGGTGGACACCGCCGCTTGGCTCCCGCTAGAGTATTCGCCGCCAATGCACATCCACTGGATTGCCAATACCATCGTGCCGCCGCCCATTTCCTTGAGCGGCGGCGACCGCATCATGGTGGAGTGCATCCGCCGCTGGAGCCGGGATCACAAGATCACCGTCTATGGCAACGAAGGCGCAAAGCAACTTTGCGACTGGTTTGAGTTGAAGGGCATCGAACACGTCACCTGGCCCGCCGACCATCTGAAAAAATACGGACGCCTGTTGTGGTGGTTCATGCAGATGGTCAAGGGCAACCGCGCGGTGGAGAAAATAAAATTTTCGCCGGATGAAAAACATCTCATCATGGCCACGTCGGAATTTCATCCGAGCTGCATTCCGGCGATGCGGCTGAAAAAGCGTTATCCGAATGCGCCGCTGGTGGTGGGGCTTTATTTCTTCGCGCCGAAATGGTTTTCCGGCCAGCCCGGCCCCGGTTTGATGTTCACGGCCTACCGCCCGTTTCAGCAGCGGATTTACCAGCGGACGTTGCGCGAGGCGGAAATGATTTTGACCACCGTGCCGCAAGATCGCGACCTGATGATTGCCGACGGGCGTTCGCCGGAATCGGTTTATGCCGTGATGGGCGGCGTGGATTTGACCATCCCGCAAAGCGTGCCGGAGCCGGAGAAAAAAACGTTCGACGCCGTGTTCATCAGCCGCCTGCATCCGCAAAAAGGGCCGATGGAACTGATGGACGTGTGGAAAATTCTGACGGTGAAAAAGCCGGACGCACGTCTGGCGATGATCGGTTCCGGCCCGCTCGACGCGCCGTGCAAGGCCAAGGCGGAAAAACTCGGCATCGCGAAGAATGTGGAATTTTTCGGCTTCCGCGACGGCGTGGAGAAATACAAAATCATCAAATCCGCGCGCGTGGTGGTGTATCCGGCGGTGTTTGAGGTCGGCGGCATGGCGTCGGCGGAGGCGCTGGCCTGCGGGCTGCCGGGCGTGTCGTTTGATTTGCCGCCGCTGCGGGTTTATTATCCGCGCGGCTGGCTGAAAGCGCCGCCGGGAGATTTTGCCGGGCTGGCCGATTGCATCCACCGTCTGCTGACCGACGAAAAACTTTACGCCGAGACGAGCAAGGAAGCGCTCGCCGCCGGCCTGGAATGGGACTGGAACGCGCGGGCCAAAGCGATGTGGGACGCCATTGAACGCAGCATCGCGCCGGAAGCTCCGCCGTTTTTTCAACTCAAGAAGTAAATTATGTTGATCAATTTTCTGCGCGCCGCGCAAAAGACTTTGTCGTCGCTGGTCAGCTTTGTGCGGCTGTTGCTGCCGCGCTGCCTCGGCTTGCGGACGGGCAGCGGCGTGCGGGTCGGTCGTGGCATCAACTGGCCGTTGGGCAATTTGCGGAACATCCAGCTTGATGAAAACGTCAGTCTCGGCAAGCACGGCTGGTTTTATATTCCGTTGCACAACCGAACCGCCCGCATCCAAATCGGTTCCGGCACGGCCATCGGCAATGATTTTGTAATCACTGCAAACGACTCAATCAAGATCGGCAGTAATTGTCTGCTGTCTTATCGTGTCACGGTGATGGATCATTCTCACGCCACCGGCTGGAGCGTCAAACCTGTTTCGAGCGGCTTGACCGTCGGCAAGCCGGTGGAAATCGGAGACCGATGCTTCATCGGTTGCAACACGGTCATTATGCCGGGCGTGCGGTTGGGCGCGAACTGCGTCGTCGGCGCAAATTCGGTCGTGACGAAATCGTTTGAAGCCGGGGCGGTGGTGGCGGGCGCGCCGGCGAAGTTATTGCGCAATTTCGCTCCTCAGAGTTCATAACGTGATGGCAGCGGAAATTTATCGGTTTTTTCGGGATTATGCCGTTCACAAACCATCAAGGTGGGGACAGCGCGCCGCGCTGTCCCCGTCGCCGAGCGTAGCGTCAGGCGACGGAAAACGGGATTTTTAGCGCGTTCGTTCCGTCCTGCCGGACGGGGACGCCGCAGCGCGGCGTCCCTACCATGCGAAAAGTTTGTCAACAGTATAATCCTGGGGCTTTCCTTCTCAACGTTCGTGCTGATAAACGCGCACCCAATCCACCTCGAAGCGGATGGGAAACCGGGTTTGCGCGGGATCGCCGCCGCAATCGCCGCCGATGGCCTGATTCAAGATCAAATAAACCGGACGATAAAACGGATTGCCTTGGTCCGCGTTGTCGGCGGACGCGAGATCAAGATGGTTCATCAGCCGGCCATCAAGCCAGAGATCAATTTTCTTTTCGTCCCATTCCATCGTCCAAATGTGGAATGCCCGCGCCCACGACTCGCCGCCGAGGTCGGCAATGGGTTTTTTAATCGTGGACCATTTGCTTTTTCCATCGAGTTGATAGTCAATGTTGGCGAGCACCGTGCCGGTGTAAAATTCCATGATGTCCACTTCGCCGCACGCGGGCCAGCCGATGCCGGGCGTCGCGCCGAGCGTCCAAAAGGCCGGCCAGCTTCCGAGCCGCGTGTCAATGCGCGCCCGCATTTCGAACCTGCCATACTTGAACTCGCGCAGGTGGCGCGAGGTGAGGCTGGCGGACGTGTAATCAATCCACTCGCGGCTGGTATTCCAGTCTTCACTGCCGGCCACGAAATTTGGATTGCGCTTGTGTTCCGTCCGCGCTTCGATGACGAGCAGGCCGTTGGTGCAAAACGCGTTTTCCGGCTGATACCATTGCAATTCGTGGTTGCGCACAAAGCCGCGCTCGTAATTCCAGTTCGCCGGATCGGGCGGGCCGTCGGTGTTGAATTCGTCGGACCAAACCAGTTTCCAGTCATTCGTGGAATCATTCACAGCCACAGGCCAGCCATCCGACCAATCAATGTTGCCAATTGCGAGCCGCGAGCGGCCTTGCGTTGCAGCGTCGTAATAATGATAGCTGAACCGCGTCGGGCCGTTGGTGGCGCCATCGTTCACGATGCCGATGTGGCCGGGGCCGATAAAGCGTCCGCTGGTGGCCAGAAACGGCGAACCGCCGCCGGTGGCGAGGTCGTTGCCGGCGCGGTCGAGATACGGGCCGGTGATTTTTTCGGCGCGACCGACACGGACTTCGTAAGTGCTGTTGGTGCCCTGGCAGCACTGGCCCCAGTTCACGAAGAGATAATAAAAACTTCCGTGCCGCGTGAGGCAGGCGGCTTCGATGGAATCATTCCACGCCAGATGATACAGCGGCGAGTTCGTGGCCAGGCGCAAACCTGTTTCGGGGTTCAGTTCCGTCAGATAAATTCCCTGCCAATACGAGCCGAACGCCAGCCACAACCTGCCGTCCGCGTCCAGCATCACGCTCGGATCAATCGTATTGAACGCGCTGTTGGTGGTGGAGGTGATGACCGGGCCATCATCTGTCCAAAGAAAATTTGTCGCGGCCGGGTTGAGGGTTGGATTGGTCGCGAGGCCGATGGCGGAGGTTTGTTTGCCGAGAGTCGAGACGGCATAATACAAATAAAATTTCCCGTTCACGCGGATGATGTCCGGTGCCCAGATGGAACTGCGGGATGGAGGCGTAAATTTTTTTGTCCACGCAGGCGGCATGTTGAAAATGGGATCGCCGTTCTCCCAGTGAAACAAATCCGGTGACGACTTGGTGCGGATACCTGGCCCGGTGCCGAAAATGAAATAATTTGTGTCGTCCTTGATGATGGTGGACGGATCGTGGATGAACGTCTGGCCCTCCAGCACAAGCGGCGTGAAGTTGGTCTCCGCGCCGGTGGCCGCGCCGGCGAGAAACATGAGACTGGTGAGCAAGAATATGATTTGGCGGCGCATGTAAATTCAAGGCTTCGTGGGCGCGGTTGGCTTGAGCATGATGGTCATCCATTCGGGATTGCTCAAGGCCCAACTGCCTTCCAGAATGCGGCAGAATGTGGCGACCAGCCGTGGTGATGCGGCCCCGCTCAATTCCGGATGCAGAAACGTGCAGTAAATGATCTGGGTCTGCTTGCCCGGCATTTCGGGAACGGCGATGCGCGCCGGCTCGCTCCACGGACCTTCAGGTTGACGGGATTCGCGCAGTTGGATTTCATGCGGGCGCGAAAAATCCGAGGACGTGGCCATCACATAGCGGCGCAGGGCCGGAATCCAGGCGATGGAAACCTGGCCGTAAGCCTCGCGCAAAACCACTTTCGCCTCCGCCCGGTTGGTTGACCAGTGAGCGCCGGTGCAAAATTCATACGCCGCCGGCTTTTCGATTTGCTTCGCATCCACCCGCGCGAGAACCAACCCTTTGGGCCGGTCGCTGATCTCATACAAATAAAGCCATCGTCCTCGGCGAATAATTTGAATCGGATTGACCGGGAATTGGGAATGGCCGCCGGGTCGCAACCGCGTGAACTGTTTCACCGGCAAATCCGCCACAGCCAAACCGGAGCCGACGGCCTGAAAATTCCAAGGGCCGGGCTTGTCGCCCGTTTTGATCATCGAGTAAAAAAGATAAACCCGCGAACCGAGGCAGATGCCATCCGTCGGCCACAAACGCAGATGTTTTTGATCCTCGTCGGGAAACAATTTTAGCAGGCAGGCCGCGACACCGTTGGTGTCACAAATATATTCGAGCGGCGGCGGAAGGTTGGTGGTTCCATCGGGCAGCCAGGCGAAGGTCGCCCACACCGCGCCGGTGATCTGTGAATTTTGGGGCGGCTGGCCCGGCTGCGGTTTGCCAATAAACGTGTCGCCAAACGTCCAAAACGATCCGCCTTTGAGAAGAATGGACTGCGCACCGTCCTGAAACAAAACTCCGGCCCGCCGCTGGCTGTCGTTCCAGATTGAGCCGCCAAATTCCACCCGCCCGACCTGCGGTTGCGAAACCGCCGCGCCGCCGCCGAGCAAGATCGTCAGGATGACCAGCGTGAATGTTCGCATTTGAATTAAACGCCGCGAGGAGCCGATGGTTGTTTAATGGTGGCGTGAAACTCGCCGACGCGAATGGCCGGTCCACGACGGCCGCGGAGCTTTCGCATTCGCGCGGCTGGCCGGCGGATGCGGCGAGGCGGGTTTGTGTTCTCCGATGGCGAGGCGGAAATCCACCTGTTTCTTGAACGTGTCCACCTTGGCCGCCTGCACGGTGAGCTTGTCGCCGAGCTGGATCACGCGGCGCGTGCGCCGGCCCACCAAATTGCGCCGCGCCTCGTCGAATACATAAAAATCGTCTTCAATCGTGGACAACGGCACGAGGCCGCTCATCGCGAGACCGGGCACGTCCACGAAGAAACCAAAATTCCGCACGTCGGTCACGAGCGCGGGATATTTCGTTGGATCGCCGGAAAGAAGTTGCGCCTTCAAAAACGCGAACAGCTTCACGTCCTTGCTGTCGCGTTCGGCGTCGGCGGAATTGCGTTCGGTCACGGAAATATGTTCGGCGATTTCCTTGAGCGCGCCTGCCTTCGCCGCGTTTTTGTCGAACAGCGCGCGATGCACGACGAGATCGGCATAGCGGCGGATGGGCGAAGTGAAATGCGTGTATTTTTTTTTGGCCAGTCCGTAATGGCCGAGCGGTTCAATCGAGTAGCACGCCCGCATGAGCGACTTGAGAAAACCTATTTTCAGCGCCGGCCCGATCGGCAGCCGGCCGAGCTTGCCCAGCAATTTCTGCACCTCGGCGGGCTGGCTCAAGTTGCCGCAGGAAATATGGTGGGCCAGGACTTCCTGCCGGTATTCCTGCAAACGCCGCGCGTCCGGCTCTTCGTGAACGCGATAAATCGCCGGCGTGCGCAGGTTCATCAAACGCGTGGCGACGGCCTCGTTCGCGAGCAGCATGAATTCCTCGATCAACTGGTGCGACACGTCGTTCTCGGTTTTCTCGATGCGCAGAATTTTTCCGTTTTCGTCCAACCGGATTTTGGTTTCGGGAAAATCCAGGTCCAGCGAGCCGTTCTTGAAACGGTGCCGGCGGATTTTTTGCGCGAGTTCGTGCGCCTGATGCAGCATTTGCTCAATCGGGTCGTCTGTGGACTGCAAGGTAGGGCGCGTCACTCCGTGCGCGCCATCTTCGTTTGCAACCAGGCCCGGCGCGCACGGAGTGACGCGCCCTACCGGTTTTCGATTTTGCGTTCCAGTCAAAATCTCCAGCACCTGCTGGTAACTGAATCGCCGTTGCGAATGGATGACGGCGGCGTGAAACTTCGTGTTCAGCACGTGTCCTTCGTTTGAGATCAGAAACTCCACGCATTTCGTCAGCCGGTCCACGTCTGGCTTGAGCGAACACAATTCATTGCTCAACGCTTCCGGCAGCATCGGAATGACGCGGTCCACAAGGTAGGTCGAGTTGCCGCGCTTCTGCGCTTCTGCGTCGAGCGCCGTGCCGGGTTTTACATAATGCGACACGTCCGCGATGTGAACCCACAACCGCCATTGCTCCGGCGAAATTTTTTCGAGACAGATCGCGTCGTCGAAATCTTTCGCGTCGTCCGGGTCAATCGTGACGACTTGCTGCGCGCGGCAGTCGAGCCGCCCGGCCAGATCTTTTTCGTGAATCGTCGAGCCGATGGCGTGCGCCTCGGCCAGCACGGCCTTGGGAAAATGCAGCGGCAAATCGTATTGGCGCAGCACGGACAGCATGTCCACGCCCTCCGCGTCCGGCGCGCCGAGCACTTCCACGATTTCGCCTTCGGGATTGGAGTGGCGCGATTCCCATTCGCGCAACTCCACCACCACCTTGTCGCCCGCGCGCGCGGGCCGGCCCGTGTCGCGCGGCGGCGTCACATAAACATCGTGCGGGATGCGCGGGTCGTCGGGAATGACGTAGAGAAACTGTTTGCTCTGCCGCAACGTGCCGACAATCTGCGTGCGCCGGCGTTCGAGAATGCGGACGACCGTGCCGGTTTCCGTGTCGCCGTCGCGGAAATTTTTCCGCCGCACGTCGCGGCGCACCAGCACGCGGTCCTCGTGCAACGCCGTGCCGGTGGCGCTTTCCGCAATGGCGATTTCCTTGAGTTTCGGATCGTCCGGTTGAAGAAAGCCTTTGCCCGCGCGGTTCATGCGGATGCGACCGGGAATCAAATCCGCCTCGCGCGGCAGAATGTAACGGTTGCCCTTGACCCGCACGACTTCGCCGGCCTGCTCCAGCTTTTGCAGCACGGCCTGCAATTCCTGCTGGCGGTTCGGTGCCAGATGCAGCAACCGCAGCAGTTCAGGCACATTCGCCGGAACATAATTTTTTTGTTCCAGCAGCCGGAAAATTTTCTCTTTCATGACAACAGAGTATGTCTCAACGCCGCGCCGCGCGCGACCTGATTATTCGAGCCACAACACGGACACGCGGAGAATTTCAACTGCGAACCACGCCAAAAACGCAATCTTTTTTACCGCGCGCCGCTTCGCATCCGCTACACTGCGCGGCCCGGCATGAACGATCCGCGCAGCTTCAATGTTTGACGACCGGGTTTGCCATTTGACTATGCCGTTGCTGGATTTCATTTTTGGTCGGAAAGACAAGGCGTCACCCGCCGTGGAACAGATTGTTGTCGGCGGGCGGCAAATACCGCTGGTGATGGTGCGTCATCCCCGGGCGCGGCGATATTTGCTCCGGCTGCGGGCCGATGGCACGGCCCGTGTCACGATTCCCCGGGGCGGCTCCATCGGCGCGGCCCGCGAATTTGTGCAACGCAACACGTGCTGGCTGGAACAACAGTTGCGGCAAATGGAATCGCATCCGCAAAAAAATCACTCTTGGATGGTCGGCTCGGAGATTTTGTTCCGCGGCGAGTTGACGCGCATCGAACCCGGCGAACCCGGCTGGATTCGTTTCGGCGGCGAAACTTTGAAGGCGGCAAACCCGGAAGCCGATCTGCGGCCGGTGATTGAAAAACATCTTCACAAGCTGGCGGCTCGCGAACTGCCGTCGCGCCTGTTGGAACTGGCCGCGCGGCACGGACTGACCGTGCGCCGTGTCGCGGTGCGCAGTCAACGCACGCGCTGGGGTTCCTGCTCGCGGCGCGGAACCATCTCGCTGAACTGGCGTTTGATCCAGACGCCCGCGTTTGTGCAAGACTACATTATCCTGCACGAACTGGCTCACTTGATTGAGCTGAATCATTCGGAGCGGTTTTGGCAACAGGTCGAACGTCTGTGCCCGGACTACCAAGTCGCCGAGCGCTGGCTGAAACAGCACCGGAATCTGTTGCGGTAAATCAGCTTCACGCCAGCAGTTCCTGAATCTCCTCCCAGTTCAGCGACGCGGCAAACTCCTCCTCGCCGCCGATCGTCGCCTGGATGATTTCGCGCTTGCGGTTTTGCAGCGTCAGGATTTTTTCCTCCACCGTGTCGCGCGTGATGAGCTTGTAGCTCGTCACGACTTTCGTCTGGCCGATGCGATGCGCGCGGTCGGTCGCCTGGTCTTCCACCGCCGGATTCCACCACGGATCGAAATGAATCACCGTGTCCGCGCCGGTCAGGTTCAGGCCCACGCCGCCGGCTTTCAGGCTGATGAGAAAAACCGGGATCGCCGCGTTCGTTTGAAATTGCTCCACCACCGCGCCGCGATCGGTCGTGGAGCCGTCGAGATAACAAAACTCAATTTCCTCCGCCGCCAGCCGCTCCTTCAGCAGCGCCAGCATGCCGACGAACTGGCTGAACACCAGCACGCGATGGCCGCCGTCAATCACTTCCTCCAGCAGTTCGCCGAACAAATCCAGTTTGCCGGAGGCGTTGGCCGGATTGACGTTGTCCAGTTTCAGCAGCCGCAAATCGCAGCACACCTGGCGCAGCCGCAACAGCGCGGTCAGCACCACCATGCGGCTCTTGGCGATGCCTTGCGCGCCGACGGCTTCCAGCACTTCCTTGCGGCTGGCCTCGATGACTTGCTGATAAACGCCGCGCTGATCCGGCGTCAGTTCGCAGAAGGAAACCTGTTCCAGCTTCGCCGGCAAATCCGCCGCCACTTCCTTTTTCAAGCCGGCGCAGCATGAACGGACGCAGCCGCCGCGCCAGCCGCGATTGCGCCTCGGCATTTTTCTCCTTCGCGATGGGCAGTTCGTAGCGCTCGCGGAAATCCTGCGCCGTGCCGAGATAGCCGGGCATGAGAAAGTCGAAGATGGACCACAGATCGAGCACGGAATTTTCCAGCGGCGTGCCGGTCAGCACCAGCCGGTGCTTCGCGCCGCACGGCTTTCACGGCCTGCGCGTTCTGCGTCTGGCGGTTCTTGATGTGCTGCGCCTCGTCGAGCGCGACGGTGTCAAACTCCAGCCCGCGATATTGTTCCGCGTCGCGGCGGATCAGCGCGTAGCTCGTCACGCACGATGTCGCTGCGCGGCGATTTCCTCAAAGCGCGCGTGCCGGTCCGGGCCGTGCAATGCGAGAACTTTCAGTTCCGGCGTGAATTTCTTCGCCTCCGCCACCCAGTTGAAAACCAGGCTCGTCGGACAGACGATCAAATGCGGATTGCGGATTGCGGATTGCGGCTTGAGGCCGGCAGGTTGCGGCGCTTCAATCGGCAATCGGCAATCCGCAATCGGCAATGTCTTCAGAAAAGCCAGTGTTTGCAGCGTTTTCCCCAAGCCCATTTCGTCGGCGAGAATGCCGCCAAAGCCGTTCGCGCGCAGAAAATGCAGCCACGCCACGCCTTGTTTCTGGTAGGGCCGCAGCACGTTTTCCAAGTCGCCCAGCGGCGGGCATTCCAGTTTTGCCTCGCCGCTTTGTTTGGCCGCGCGGTCGCGCCAGGCGGCCGGCGCCTGCACCTTCCAATCGGCGTGCTGCCGCAGCGTCGCTTCCAGGAAACCCGGCCTGCTGTGCTGCTGATGCGATAGCCCGGCGCGTGTTGCTGCGGCGCGCAGTCGAGCAGGACTTCCTGCAATTCCTCCACCGCGCCGGTGTCAATCACCGCCATCTTGCCGTTCTTCAGCCGCGTGTGGCTTTGCCCGGACAAGATCAGCCGCTGGATGTCCGCCGCCGAAAATGTTTCGCCGCCGCCCGACGCGAACACCACGCCGAGATCAAACCATTGCACGCCCGACGACGTGATTTGAAACTGCGGCTCCACGCGCTCGAGGTTTTTCATCGTGCGGTTTTCCAACTGCTCGTCCAGCGTCACGCTCCATTCGCGCTGCAGTTTCGGAAATTCGCGCGCGAAGAAATTCAGCACCGCGTTCTGCCCGTGCAGTTGCAGTCTTGCCGTTGCGCGTCCGGCGCGGAGAACCCGCTGCGCTGCAAGCGGGCCAGCGCCGCGCGCTCGGCGTTGAAATCGCGCGTGGAATAGCGCGTCGGCACTTCGGGATCGGGCAGCCAGATGTTTTCGTCCGCCGCCGTCACGCCGACGGTCATGATGCGCGGGCCGTAGGCGCATTGCAGCAGCGCGCCCAACTGCGCCAGGCCGCCCTTGAGCGCGAGCAGAAAGCGCGGCGCCTGCGGTTCGAGCGAAAAATCTTCCAGCTTGAAATTCGCTTCCAGTCCGCCCGCCGCCTGACAACTGCGGCCAGTGCCGGCTCAAAAACTGCGGCACCTGCGCCCGCGTCACGCGCACCGGCGCGCGAAAAATTTCCTTCAGCTCCGGCGGCAAGCCGAGCGGCTGCAAAGAATTATTTTGCCAAACCCAGTCGCCGACCATCACAAGTCGCCGACGGTTTGTCTTTCAACGCCAGGACGATTTCGCCGTTCGCCTCCAGCGTGGCGCGCAGCGGCAGTTTCAGCGGCGTTTTTGTGACCGTGACCGCGCTGGATTTTCCGAGCGTGATGTTCGCGTGATCCGCCAGCAGCGGAATGCAGCGCGGCGAAATCCTTCGTCTCCATTTGCAGCAGGGCGGGCGTCTCGCCGTTGGTCAGCGTTTCAAGCCGGTCGATGATCGCGTTGTCCTGCGGCGGAAAGGCAAAGGCGCGTCCTTTCGGCAGCGCGTTCAGCGGACAGCGCCCGCCGCCCCATTTCGCCTCCAACACCAGCATCACCTTGCCGCGCGCGAGCGCCTGGTCAAAATTCGGCGGCAGGATGATGAACAGTTCCGCCGGTTCGCCGCCAGCCTCGCGCCGGAGCATGGGAGTTTTTTTGGCGGGCAGGACAGGAGATGATCGTGCCGGCGCCGGCGCGGTTTCTGCCTTTTGCGCCTTCAGCCAGTGCAGCCCGACGGCGACGCCGTGGGCGCAGATTTTTCCCCATTCGCGCGCCTCGCGGCAGTTGCAGAGATTTTCAATGTCAACCGGATTTTTGATCACCAGCGAAGCGCGAAACGATCATTCCGCCGGCCTGCACCACGCCGCGCAGCAGCGGCGGCGCCCAATACGAACTGAGCCACCTGGCCTTGCTCGAGATAAGCGCGGGCGCGTTTCATCACCTCCCAGCCGGCGGCTTGGGCGAGCAATGCTTCGGTGAGTTCAACAGACATTCCAATAAATATGCGGGCACGATGCGCCCCTGAAAACCTCTAAAATTTCTTCCGATGACCAGGGATGAAATTAAGTCGAATCAATGCCGTTTAAGTGCCGGCGAGCGCGCTGAACAACGCCTGCATTTCCTCGTCGGCTTGCGCGGGGTTGGCCAGGGTTTGGGCAATTTCTTCGCGTAGCAGTTCCCGGTAACGACGGCGGAGCCGGTGGACCACCACGCGCACGCCGCCTTCGGTCATTTTCAGGGCGGCGGCGGCCTGCGCGTAAGGAATTTCGCTCTTGCCCATCATCAGGAACGGCTTCAATTGTTCATACAAACCGGCTTTGCCGTCCGCGCCGTTTTCGTCGCGCAGCCGGGTGATGACTCGTTCGAGCACGACGACCGCCCAGGCGCGGTCGTAAAGTTTGTCGGGAGACAAATTATCCGCCGGCGCGATTTGGTAGCGCGTTTCGGCGTCCTGCCAGTCGAGCGAAAGCGGCAGCACGCCGCCGCCGCGTTTCTGGCGATTGGCGCGGTCCCATTCGTTGGCAAGAAATCGTTTCAACGCGACGAGCAGGAACGAGCGAAATTTCCCGCCGTCGCTGGTGACGCCTTCGAGATAATTTTTTTCCAGCAGCCGCGCAAAAAATCCCTGCGTCAAGTCCTCGGCGTCCTCGCGCGAATGGCCGTGCCGCCGGACATAGGCGTAAAGCGGATACCAGTAGGTGCGGCACAATTCCTCCAATGCCACGTCCGCCTGCGGCGAATCGCCGTGGCCGGCGGCGAGCACAGCCGTCCAGTGCGTCGTGGCGAAAATGCCGCCGGTGGCGGCTGGCTTGGGTGTTGGATTGTCGGTGGTCAAATCAATGGCTCGTCATGCGCAAAAGAATTTACTGCGCCAATTCCGACAGCGTCTGGTCGCGGATTGAATATTCGCTGATGCCTTTGGCCATTTCAACGGCCTCCTTGCGCAAACCGTGTTTGGCCAGCAGCAAGGCGGTTTGGCGCGTCGCCGCCGATTGCGTCGCCGTTTCAGACATCTGCGAAAGCGCCTGCCCGGCAATTTTCACCTGGCCCAGCCTGGCGGCGTCGCTGGCGATGGCGGCCAGCGATTTATCTTTTTCGCGGATCTCGTTGATGTTCGATGCCGCTTCCAATCGCGCCTCCAGCGTCGCCAGCAAATCCTTGCTCGCGCTGACAACGGATGTTTCTTGATTCGTTGCCGGCTGAAAAAGCTTCGCGCGAATCTTGACGCCTAGCGGATTCTCGTTGAAGCCGACCACCTGCAAAAGGCCGAGAAGACCGTCGCGCGTTTTGAAACAGTAGGTGTAATTGGTGGGATTGTTCAACCGGCTCGCGTCGCCAAATTTCGCCGCCACGTCCCGGCCGGAGTCGTGCAACGCTGCGGCCACGGACGCCGGCGTCGCCTGCTCCCAACTTTCGCGGCTCAACGTCGCCATGTCGCGCATCATCCCGTAAAAACCGTCGTAAGCGCTGACGAACGCGAGGTCCACATTGGCGTTTTCCATCCACGCGCACACGGCGGAATCATGTTCCGGCCCGCGACTCATTTCGATCACCGCCGGCGGCAGCGATGTGGATGTCCCTGAAGCGAAATTGATCGCGGTCAAATCCGCGAGCGTCCATTCGGTCGGGTTTCCAAAAACCGCCGGTGGAGTGTTTTCGATAGGCGCGGAAGCTTCAACCGGCGTATCGGGCGGTGACGGCGCGTCGGCAACCGTTGGTGCTTGCCCCGCTTCTTGCGATTCAGAACGGTTAATGATCGAGTGAATCAACCTACCAGCCGCACTATGCCTGCGCACACCCGGATTGAAATGCGCCGTCAGCGGCCAGAGCACCATGACTGTGATCACCAACACCACCGCAGCCAGCCCGATCTTCGTCGTCAGCGTCCACGATCCACCCGTTGCGCGCGGCGGCGGAGGCGTTGCCGCCGGCATGACAAGGGTGCCGGATGGTCCGGTTGCAACCGGCGGCGCTGCCGGTTGCGCCGCGCCGCCAAACATGTCTTCGTAGGCATACATCAGCGCGGCCAAAATCAACGGACTCATCACAAACACGCCAATGAACAACGCCAACGCCCCGGCAAACACCAGCATCAGCAGGACAAGCCCGAAGCCAAAAAGTTTGAACCAATGTTTCGTCACCACCTTGCGGCTCAACTCCATCGCCGACCAAAAATCGAGTTGCTTGTCCATCACCAGCGGCAACGCGAACATCCACGCGACTATCAGGTAAATTCCCGGCAATACCAAGCAGACAAATCCCAGCCACGTCAGCAGGCTGGTGACAAAGCCGGCGAGAAATAGATGCAAAAACCGCTGGCTGCTGAATCCACAAAATGCCGTCTCCACGGTGGCCTTTTCGCGCCGTATTTTTTTAAGGAAATAAAACATCAGACCGCCCATGAGCGGACCCCACACGAGCATGGCCACGACCGAGGTGATTTCAAATGAATTGTGCCCGGCCGGTCCGTGCTGAACGGATAAGCCGCTGAAGGAACTGGCGAAACTGATCAGCGCAAAAATCAGCGCCGTGATGCCGACAAACGGCCAGAATTCTCCGCGTCAACAATTTCCAGCCGCGCCGCACGCAACTGCGGATGTTCAGATTGTAATCCCGCGCCAGAATTTCCTGCGCCATCGCCGCGGCATCCACCGCCGGCGGCGGAGGCGGCGGGGCGGCGGTGCCGGCGATGGTGTCCACCGCCGTCTTCACCTGGCTGGCGTGCTGGTAGCGGCGTTCCGGATCCTTTTCCAGCGCGCGCAGCACCACATCGTCCAGCCGCACGTCCACCTCCACTTTGCGCGACGACGGCGGCGCGAATTTCCCCAGCGGCAGTTCGCCGGTCAGCATTTCATAGAACACCACGCCCAGCGAAAAAATATCCGCGCGATGATCCACCGTCGTCGGTTTTTCCATCTGCTCCGGCGCCATGTAATGCGGCGTGCCGATGGCGCTCTGCGTTCCGGTCAAATCCACTTCCGCCACGTTGCCCAAAATTTTTGCGATGCCGAAATCGGCGATTTTCACCCGGCCCTTTTTGTCCAGCAGAATATTTTCGGGCTTGATGTCGCGATGCACGATGCCCTCGTCGTGCGCGAATTGCAGCGCCTCGCAAATCTGCGGCACGATCTGCAGCGCCTCGCGCGGGGAAAGTTTGCCGGCCCGCTCCAACTGCCGCAGGTTCAGGCCATCCACAAATTCCATGATGAAAAACGGCAGGCCGTTCACCTGGCCGAATTCATAAACGGCCACGATGTTGGGATGGTTCAATTTGGCCAGCGCGCGGGCTTCGCGGTTGAACCGTTCGACAAAGCCGGGGCCGCCCGCCGTGTGCGGCGGCAGAATTTTCAGCGCCACGATGCGGTCCAGCGCCGGTTGCCGCGCGCGATAAACCGCGCCCATGCCGCCCTTGCCGATGAGCGCAAGGATTTCGAGTTGCGGAAACAACTTCGCGATCTCCTCGACGCTTGGCGGTTGAAACGACGCGCTTTCCGGCGGCGCCGCGGTATCCGCCGTCGCGCCCTGCTTCATCAGGCAGGCCGGGCAAAGCCCCGCCAGGACGCCGGAGGGCAGCGGCGCGCCGCATTGCGGACATTTTTGTTCCATGTTCGGATTTGTTTCAGCTTCATTCATACACCCTCCTACTAAGCGAATGCCAGAATTTGTTACAAGAATGACGCAGTCGGTTGCACGCCAGCCTGCGAACAGACCAGCGGGGACGTCAGAGATAATTTGCGGCTGGAGCGACGAAAGCGGAAATTGACGCTGCCAAATTTCCCGCGCACAATCTCCCGCTGTGCCAACCAAGTCCGGGAAAGAAAATTTTTTCGCCAAACTGCAAGCGTTGATCGCTGAAGCCGGGGAATTCAAGCGGCGCGGCTTTGATTTGCAGGAACCGGAAGAAGCGACTAAACAAAAATTGCTTGAACCGCTTTTTCACACGCTCGGTTTTACTTCCGATTCCAATTACACGCGTGAGTTCAAAATCATCGGCGATTCCGTTGACTACCTGTTCAAGTCCGACCGCCCGCTGATTTTTGTCGAAGCCAAAAGCCTGCTCGACAAATCGGAAAACCTTTTCGTCAGTTGCCGCGAGCAAGTGCAGCGTTACATTCGCAACTATCGCGTCAGCCCGGAGCAAGTCCGCATGGAAAGGCCGGTCACTTGGATTGTCCTCACCAACTTCGCGCAATTCCATTTCATCCGCGTCAACGAAGACGCGCCCATGTTTTCGTTCACACTCGACGACCTCTGGAAACGCCGCGAAGAATTTTGGGATTTGCTCGCGCTCGAAAATCTTGAAACCGGACGCATCGAGGAACTTTACGAACAAAAACACAAGGCCAATCTCGACCAGCGTTTCCTCGCCGATCTCAAACGCTGGCGGCTTTTGATCGCCAACGGTTTTGCGCTCCGAAATCAAACGCGTTCGCTCGAGGACATCACGCAGGCCAGCCAGCAATTGCTCAATCGTTTCCTTTTCTCGCGCATGTTGGAAACGAATCAATTGATTGAATGGAACAAACTCGCGCGCGCCTATGCGCACTACGAAGTTTTTTACGGCGATTTCACAAAAACAACTTTCGCGACATTTCTCCGTGAATCGCTTTTTCAGGAAATCAAGTTCAAGTTCAACACCGAACTGTTCGAACAGCCGTTGCTGTGCGACACGCTCGCGCTGGACAATAACATCCTTTCCATCCTTGTCGGCCACGAACCGCTTTCGCCCGAGGTTGCCGCCACATGCGGCTTTGAATCCGGACAGGGCGAACTCCTCGCCTTCCGCCACCTTTACAGTTATGACTTCAGCCTCATGTCGTCCGACGTGATGGGCGCGGTCTATGAAAAATTTCTCGCGCACAAGCTGACGCGAAACGACGGGCGTATCGTCATTGAAGACACCGACGAACTGCGAAAAAAGGAAGGCATTTACTACACGCCGCGTTACATCGTGGATTACATCGTCGCGCACACGCTCGGCGAAAAAATAAAACCGGTTTTATCCGAAGCCAAAACCTTGCTCGGCTATAAAAATTTCAAGGGCGCGTTCGAGAAAATTTCCGAACTCGCGCAAATCAAAGTCCTCGACCCCGCGATGGGTTCCGGCTCATTCCTGCTCGGCGCGTTTGACGCGCTTGAATCCGCCTACCGCGATTACAACGCCGAATGCGAAAAGCAAAAACGCAACGGCGGCGGCGACGGCCATGACAGCGGCGACGCGCTGTTTGACGCGCCCGTTGCCAAGCCGCGTCCGGTTGAGCGTCTCGGCACCGCCGTCGTCACCCATAATCTGTTTGGCGTTGACCTGGACGCGCAGGCCGTGGAAGTGGCCAAGCTCAATCTTTGGATTCGGCTCATGGCGGCGGAAAAAGATTCGCTGCGTTATCATCTGGCCGACCCGCGCGCGGGAAAAAAACCGCGCAATCTGCTGCCCGCGCTTAACACCAACTTCAAACGCGGCAACTCGCTCATTGACGACAAAGCTGTTGCTGGCGACGCAGCGTTCGATTGGAAAAAGAATTTTCCCGAAACGATGAAACGCGGCGGCTTCGATGTCGTCATCGGCAATCCGCCGTATGAGCGGATTCAAACGATGATGGGCAACGCGCCGCAAGTCGTTGAATTTCTGAAAACGAATTACCGTTCCGGCGCGTCCGGCAATTTCGACATTTACGTCTGCTTCATCGAACACGGATTGGAATTACTCAACGCCGATGGAATTTTTGGCTACATTTGTCCGCATAAATTCTTTCAGGCCGAATATGGACGCGAATTAAGAAAGTTGCTCACGGAACAAAAGCACGTCCGGCAAATTCTTTCATTTGGCGACCAACAAATTTTCCCGCAAGCAACGACTTATACTTGTTTGCTCTTCTTAAACAAACAGCCGCAGGAAAAGCCGGTTTATATCAAAGTGGACGACCTTGAACCGTGGCAAAAGACTGGCGAAGCTGCGATTGGGAAAATTGCTCCAGTCAGTTTTTCCGGCGAGCAATGGAATTTTGTTTTGGGCAACGGCGCGGAATTGTTTGCCAAATTGAATGAGCAGCCACTTCGGCTTCGAGATGTTGCGGAACGAATCGCGCAAGGCATTCGCACCAGCGCAAATCCTGTTTATGTTTTGGATTTGTTGTCTGTGAATGATTCAACGGTTACGGCTTTTTCGGAACAATTACAGCGGGAAGTGAAATTGGAACGCAAATCTGTCGCGCTGTTTTTGCAAGGCCAAGACATTCGGCGCTACTTTTTGGAAACTTGCAGCAAAGTTGTTATCCTTCCGTATCAAATCAAAGCTGGACGAGCGGAATTGATTGCCGAAACTCAATTGCAAAAAAAATTCCCACTGACCTACGATTATTTGCTCAAAAACAAAAAGCTGCTCGAAGAACGCGAAGAAGGACGAATGCGCGGCGAGGAATGGTATGCTTACGGGCGTCTGCAAAATGTTGATTTGATGTTGCTGCCGAAAATTTTAGTCCCTGACATCGCCAATTTTTCTTCTTTTGCTTTTGATGACGCAGGCGACTTTGCTTTCACATCTGGCTACGGAATTACTTTGAAAACAGATGCAAAAGAATCGTCTGCTTATCTTTTGGGATTATTGAACAGCAGTTTGTTGGATTTTTATCTTAAACAAGTCAGCACGACAATGCGCGGCGGTTACTTCCGTTATTTCACGCAATTCATTGAGCAATTGCCAATCCGGCGCATTGACCCGAAAAAGAAAAGCGAAGTGAAGCTGGAAAAAGAAATCGTCGAACGCGTCGAGAAAATTCAGGCGGCGCACAAACAGCGTTTGAAATTGCCGGAAGTTTTGCACAAGAAAATCCTTCACGACCAAGACCGCAAGCCTTGCAATCTGGCACATTATTTTCAAAAAGATTTCGAGACGGCGGTGAAAGCGGAGAAGTTGATTGCCGACGTGCAACAAAACGGTTTCGTCCACGAAATCAAAATCGAATCTTCCGGTTCGCAAATCACTTTGTCCGCCGCCGTCGCGTCCGCATCCAACGCCGAACCGAAATGGCAGCCGCTGTTGCGTCTGACGTTCAAGGACGACGCGTTGCGCCAGTTCATTTACGCTTCGTGGCTGCAATTCCTTGACGACAATTCGCGCAAGAAAAAATGGACGACCGGCAAACGGCCGGAAGCGATTTATCCGCTCATCGTCAACACGCTCGAACCGCTGGTTTATTTCAGTTCAAACGCCGGTGATAATCTGCGTGCGATTAAAGATTTGATGGAATCCGTCGCCGCCGAATCCGGCAGCGCCGATCTCGCCGCGATTGAATCGGAAATTGAAAAATTGGATGCAAAAATTGATGAGTGCGTCTATGAGCTTTATGGCCTCACCGAAGCCGAGATAAAAATCGTGGAAAGAAGCGCCGATCGCTGAAAGCACGCCTTCAAGTGAAACCCGTGGTTCAAACGGCGCCAGCCAGCGCGTTTATTCCGCCAGCTTCTTCAATTGCTCGCCGCTCATCGGCTGCGGATGGCCGCCCAGCGCGTCCCGGACTTTCTTGACGTCGTCTGCGGTGACTTCGCCAGCCTTGTTGCCCCAGGAAGTGCGCAGGTAGGTCAGCACGGCGGCGAGATCGGAGTCGGAGAGCGCCGCGCCCATCGCCGCCATGTTCAAATTCCATTCCTTGCCCTCCACCACGAGCGTGCCGCTCACGCCCGCGAGCGGAATGCGCGCCAGCCGGTTGATGCCTTTGGTGTTGACCCATTCGGAGCCGGCCAGCGGCGGAGCTTGACCGGGCTTGCCCATGCCATCCGGGCCGTGACAGATGCCACAAACGGTGCCATAAACTTTTTTCCCTTGAGCGGCGACGGCGGCGGCTCCGGATTTGGGCTGAAACGCCTCCAGCTTTTCCGCGCTGTTGTAAGGCGCATAAACTTTCGCGTCAAACCAGCCGCTGTGGCTGTCCAGATAAAGCCCGCCGAAAAACAACAAACCAAGCGTCACCACAATAATCCACATCGGCGCGGCTGAACGCGTGGCGGTCGGTTCGCCGGTTTCGGTGCGGCAATTGCAGGAATTTTTCGGTTCGTCGCTCATTTGGCTGCGGTGATCGGGGTGAACGGCGCTTCGTAGAGCGGCACATTGTTCTTCAGGCTCACGAGATACGCGGCCAGGTGCTTCGCCTCCGCCGTTGGCACGATTTCAAAATCGGCTGGCGGCGCAAATTCCCCGGGCAACACCAGCGCGTCGGGCGCGGGCTGCGCGCCGATTTTCTGCACGGTGAACAAAAACCGGAACGCCGGCATCGTGGAATTTTTCACCAGCGAACGCGGCGCGTAAAGATGCTGCAACTGCCAGTTCACATCCGGCGCGCGCACGCCGATGTTCGCCAAGTCCGGCCCGGCGCGCAGACTGCCGAGCGGCACCGGGTCGTCGTAAAGAAAATCCGTCGCGACGCTTTGCCGCGTGCCCCAGCCGCGCGCGATGTCCGCGCCGGTGGCGACCACCCGGATTTCCGATTTCACGCCGGCGGCATTGACGCGCTGAACCATTTCATCCGCAACGGCCTTGTCGTCGGTGGCCAGGAACACTTTCGGCAGCGTGCCGTCCCAGTCCTTCAAATTCGCGGCCAGCTCGTTTGTGAATTTTTCCAGTTCCGGCAGCACCCACAGCGATTGCAGGAACGCCTTGAAATCTTCCGGCTTGGAACTGCCGAGGCTGGTCAAGGAAACTTCCACCTGAACGCCATCCTGCCGCACCTGCTCGGTGTGGCAGGCGGCGCAGCCGGCGGCGCGATAAACTTGCAGTCCCAGCGTCGCGTCGCCGGGGCGCTGCTGCGGCCACTCGTCGCTGGATTGGAGAATCGTCGTCTCCTTCGCGCCGCCGAGTTGCTGGAGCGGTCCATAAACCAGGCCGAACCACGACGCGCCGAGCGCCACAAACGCGGCCAAAAAAATGGAGAAACCGGTTTTCATGGTTTGACCTCCTGGTCGCACGGAAGCGGCGCGTAGGCGGAGCCTTCAACCAGCGAATCCCTGATCACGCTCACCACCTGTTTCATCAAACCGAGTTTCCATTGGATCGTCATGACAAATATGTTCAGCAGCAGGCAGAGCGCGCCGAGCAGGACGAGCAACTGGCCGGTGGTGCTGATGCGGAGAAATTTCAAGGCCACCGCGCTGGCATCGGCAAACGGCACCGCCGCATCGTTCAAAGCCCGCCCCTGCACCGCGCCGCCGATGAGCAGCGGAACCACGAAGAGCAGCGTGCCGCCGGCGAACAGGAAGAAGTTCAGTTTGGCGAGCCTGGCGAACGGCAGTTCCTTGGCCATCACGCGCGGCAGGATTTCATAAATCGCGCCGCAGAGAACCATGCCGGCAAAACCAAGCAATTGCCATTGCGTGACACCGAAATCGAACCAGGTGAAATCCAGCACGCGGCTGTAGCGCGGACAAAATTCGCCGAGGTAAAGCAGGCTCGAAACCACGAAGCTCAACACGCCGAATTTGATGAAGCAGAACGGCCCGCCGAAGCACGGCACTTTCGCGCCGCGGACGGTTTTCCCGGCGATGATGCCGAGGGCGATCACCGGGATGACGCGTAACATCGCGCCGAACGCGCTGACCGTCGGCAGCCACGCCGGCACCGGCGCGCTTTGCGGAATGCCACACCACGAACCGAAAAACACCAGCGTCAGAAAACGCGAACAGCGCGTAACCGGAACTGGCCAGCGGTTTGCCGGCGATCTTTGGCAGGAAATAAAACGCGATGCCGATGCCGGCCAGCGCGAGCCAGACGAACAGCAGATTGTCCGCCAGCCACCAGCCGATCACCGCCTGCACCACGCCGCGCGGTGGCTGATGCGATTGCAAGAACAGGTTCGCCGAGCCGTAGCTCCACGCAAACCACAGCAGCGCGGCGAACAGAAACCAGTGCGACGGATACAGCTCGCGGTTCACGCGGAAACCCATCGTCGCCGCCGCGCTGACGGCAATCAGCATGAACGCCGCAAACAACAACACGGCGGCGGCGCGCGGATATTCCAGCCACGGATGGCCGGTGCTGTAACCGAGCAGAATGGACATCGTGCCGACAAGCACACCGACGTGCCAGAGATTCGCGGCGACGACCGGAACGATTGGCAGCGCCAGCGGCGACTGGCTCAAGCGCGCAAAAATCCAGAGCATCACGCCGAGCGCGGCGGGAACGGCGAAACCGTAAAGCAGCAGATCGTTTGCCGCCGCCTGCGCGCGACCAAACGATCAGGAACGGACAATCGGCAAACAGGTCCGGCTGGTGGAACGACATGCATCGCCGCGATGCCAAGCGCGAGGCCGAGCACCAGCCACAACGCCGCGCCGCCGAACAGCGCAAGCAGCGGCACGCGACATGAGGCGTCAATCTCGCTGGAGCAAATGGGTTTGTTCTCGGTCGGGTTCATTCAAAAGCGCTGGGTTTTTCCGGAGCCTTCGGCAGTTCCGCCGTGGCTTTTTCGGCGCGCGCGTTCAGGTCGGCACGGGCGGCGGACGGATTCTGCCATTCTTCGCGCGGCCAGTTTCATTGCATCTTCAATCGGCAGACGCACGGTGCCGCGCTGCGCGTCAATCACGGCGGCAGTGCTCAAAGATTTTTCCTCGGTCGCGCGAATTTCCGCAAGCGCCTTGCTGCGCTCGGCGGCGCGGTCGGCGTCAATCGCCGGCAGCGTTCAAGTTCAATTTTGCGACAATGGCCAGCGCGGCGAAAATCCCGCTGACGAGGAGAAAACCGACGGCGGCGGCCGGAGCCGCGATTGATGTCGGTCCAGATGTCATTTCGGCACCTCCGGCATTGGCGTCAACGAGGTCGCTGACGACGTTTTGGCTGACGCCCATCGCCTCCAGCAGGCGCGGGTCGCGCTGCGGATACGGCGGATGGGCGTTGAATTTGGCGATGAAAATTTTCCCCAGCAAGCCGCCCATGAATAGCACCGCGCCGAGCGTGCAGCAACAGCCATTTGGTGTGATAGCCGCCGGGATGCCACGCGGGCAGAATGTTGAACGCCAGGTCGGCGTAGTGCATCACCGCGATGAGCAGGCAGACCGGAATGAGCACTTTGAAATTGGTCTTGGTGTGCACCGGCAGCAGCGCAAAAAACGGCATGAAACATTTGCCCAGAATCAGCACCATGCTCAACGCACCACCAGTCGCCGTTCTTCGCGCATGAGATACCAGAAAGTTTCCTCCGGCATGTTGGCGTTCCAGACGACGAAGTATTGCGCGAATTCGGCGTAGGCCGGAGAGCAGCGTGAACGCCGAGCAGCAGCACGCCGATGAAATAGAAATAATTCTGCTTCAGCACCGGCGTCAAGAATGCCCTGCCGCAGCATGCGCGACGGCGATGACGTAAATGACCGCCAGTCCCGCCCACGCGCTGCTGGCGAAGAAATAAACGCCGTAAATCGCCGAGAACCACTGGTAGGACACCGCCTGCATCCACAGCACGCCGGAGAACGTCAGCGTCAGCGCGAAAGCGACGATGCCCCAGCCGGAATGGAAACGCATTTTGCGCGTGCATTCCGCCGCGCCGGTTTTGTCCTGCTCCAGCGAGAGCGAACGCAGCCGCGACGACAGCAGCCACCAGATGCCGAAGAAAATCGCCGAGGTGATCCAGAAACCGGGAATCGTGAACACCGGCAGTTTGGCGGCGACCAGATTGTTCGTGGCCGGAGTCCAGCGTTCATCCAGGAATAAATTTTCGGCGCGAGAAACGCGACCGGCAAAAACAAGAATCGCCAGCCACGGGAACAGCAGCGACGCGAGATGTTCGCAGAAACGGCGGATGCCGACCGACCAACCGGCGTCGGTCAGGTGATGCACCATCACCAGGAACAGCGCGCCGAGCGCGATGCTGTAATAAAACATGAACGCCAGCAGCCAGGAGAAGCCGAACTCCGTCCCGTCGTTGCGAATGAAGCTGGCCACCGCGCCGACGAGCGTCAGCACCCCGCCGATGAACATCATCGCGCCGGGCAGCGCGCTTTTCAGCGCGGGCGGCGGTTGGTTGGATTGCGGCAGACTCATAACATCATTTCAGCGCCGCCTGTTGCGCGGGCGGCAAATCGTCCTTCGTGCCGAGCCAGCTCAATTGCAGCGCGCGCAGATACGCGATGACGGCCCAGCGATCCTGCGGTCGGCAACAGCGGGCCGGCCGCGCCCATCATGCCTTTGCCGTGCGTGATGGTGTTGAAAATTTCGCCGTCGGTCAGTTCGACGATGCGCTTGTCGTGCAGATTCGCCACCGCCGGCATGACGCCGATTTTTTTGGTGATGCCATTGCCGTCGCCGAGTCGGCCGTGACACGGCGCGCAATAAATGTCAAACCGCTCGCGCCCGCGCTGGAGCAACGCTTCGTTCACCGGCAGCGGATTTGTGTCGATGAAATTCGTCGTGCCGGTGACGCGACCGGTGTTCACGGGCGAATCTTCAAAGGCGTAAACCTCGCCGTTCACGGTTTGCATCGGCTGGCTGCGCGCCACGGTGCCGGCGGGCGGCAACTGCGAACTGACGCCGTTCGCAAAAAAGCGGTTCGGCTCCTGCGGACGCAATTTCGGCTGGCGATCCATGCCGGGGAACAAGCGGTCGCAGTAAAGTTCCACTGGCGGCTTGCGCGAGATGCTTCCGGGCAAACCCAAAATGCCGACGGTCGCCGCGCCCAGCGCCGCGCCGATCAAAACGATGGAGAGGATGACGCGGATCATTCGTCGTCCTCCACGATTTCGATGTTCGCGCCGCCAATGGATTCGAGCAGCTACCGCGTTTCCGTGGCGGAAAATTTTTCATCGTTCGCGCCGATGACGATCAAAAATTTGTCGCGCGTGACGAGTTCAAATCGTTTTTTCGCCAGCAACGGATGATGCAGGCGCGGAAGCTGGTTGATGCCGAGCATTCCGACCAGCGCGCCAACCGCCGCGCCCAGGATCATCAGAATGTAAGCCGGCACAAACGTCATCGGCGGACTGAACATCGGCTTGCCGCCGACGATGAGCGGATAGTCAAACGCGTTGCAATACCAGATCAGAGCCGACGACGGACACGAACGCGCCGCCGCCGAAAATGAGCGACACCCAGCCGACGAGCGAGTTGCGGTAGCCCATGACTTTGTCGAGGCCGTGAATCGGGAACGGCGTGAAGCAGTCCCAGCGGCGATAACCGGCGGCGCGGATTTTTTCCGCCGCGCGCAGCAGAGCGCCGGGCGAATCAAATTCCGCCATGAGGCCGTAAATTTTTTCGCTCACGAATGGCCTCCTTCCTTCGCGCCGCCGAGCGGATGATGCGGATCGCCTTGCGGCATCACGCCTTTGACTTCGTAAATCGCGATCATCGGCAGGAATTTTACGAACAGCAGATACAGCATGAAAAACGCGCCGAGCGTGCCGACGTAAAGACCCACGTCCCAAATCGTCGGCATGTATTTGCCCCAGTTCGCCGGCAGGAAATCCTGATACAAACCAGCCGACGACGATGACGAAACGCTCCGTCCACATGCCGATGTTGATGAGCAGGCCGATGATTAACAGCAGCGTCAGATTTTGCCGGACTTTTTTGAACCAGAGCAACTGCGTGACGCCGATGTTGATGCCATACATCATCCAGCCGAACACCATATAAGTGTGGCCGAACAGCCGGTGGCCGAACACCCAGCGTTCATACGGATCGCCGCTATACCACGCGATGAAAAATTCCATCAGGTAGATGTAATCAATGCACAGGCCGCTGACCAAGCGTGAGCTTGGCGACTTTTTCGATGTGGCTTGCGCGTGATGATGTTTTCGAGATGGCACAATTTGCGCAGCGAAATCAGCAGCACCAGCATCATGCCGAAGCCGCAGAACACCGCGCCGATGACGAAGTAAAGCGGAAAAATCGTCGCGTGCCAGCCGGCGATTTGCGCGGTGCAAAAATCCAGACCGACGATGGAACTCACGGTGAACACCAGCAGCGTGCAAAGGCCGCACAGCACGACGTAGGCTTTTTCGTAATTGTGCCATTGCCACGCCGAGCCGGTCCAGCCCATCGCGAGGAAGCTGAAAATCGCTTTGCGCACGCGTGTGTTGGAGCGGTCGCGCAGCACGGCGAAATCGGGAATCATGCCCATGAACCAAAACAGCGACGACACCATCAGATAAGTGTTCACCGCAAACACGTCCCACATCAGCGGCGATCTGAATTGCGGCCACAAGTCCGTTTGAGTTCGGAATCGGGAACATGAACCAGTCGAACCACGCGCGGCCGACGTGAATGGCCGGATACAATCCCGCCATCGCCACGGAGAAAACCGTCATCGCTTCGGCCATGCGGCCAATCGTCGTGCGCCAATGTTGCCGCGTCAAAAAGAGCAGCGCGGAAATCAGCGTGCCCGCGTGCGCGACGCCGACCCACCAGATGAAATTCACGATGTCCCAGCCCCACATCACCGGATGATTGTTGCCCCAGACGCCGACGCCGGTGAACACCTGGTAAAACAGGCACACCGGGAAAATCACCGTCGCGCGATGAACGCGGCGGAAGAAACCATCCACCACCACAGTCGGCACTTTGGCTTCGGCGAATGCGGACAGTTTGTCCGTCAGCCAGCCGAGACTCGGCTTGCCTTCGACGACCGGCGCGCGGCGCAGTTCCGCCGGCGGCGCGAGCTTTTTCAATTCTTCGATGTTGGCGAGTTCAGACATTCGTTAAATTTCTTTACGCAAAGGGTAGCGCACGCGCCTCGCGGTCGGAACCCATGCGCGCCACCGCGCGTGGTCCTTGCGCGGTGGCGCGCTCGGGTGCGGTTGACGAGGCGTCAACCGCAGCACGCGAGGGCGCGTGCGCTCCCCGGAAATTCTCGTCGCGTCTCTTCATCTTCGCGTCTTTGCGTCTTTGTTGTTCAAATCTTTTCTTTCGTCGTCAGCAAACTGTTTTCGTATTCTTCCGTGCTGAACGGCGCGTGATAATCCGGCATCGCCGGATTTGGATTGCGGACGCGCGCCAGATACGTCGTGCGCGGCTTCGTCAGCAAATCGCCGAGCACGGAATAATTCAGCGGCGACAATTTCTGTTTCGACACCGAGCTGTTCGGCGTCGCTGACATCGCCGAACACAATCGCGCCCGCCGGACACGCCTGCTGGCACGCGGTTTTCGGCACTGTTGCCGGCGGCTTCGGTCAAGCGCACGTCGCCGCTCGCGCCGGCTTTGGCCTTTTGCGCAATCTTGGCGTGCTCGATGCGCTGCGTGCAGTAAGTGCATTTTTCCATCACGCCGCGCATGCGCACCGTCACGTCGGGATTCTTCGACAGCTTGATCAAATCCCATTCGTCTTCCGTGCGCATCCCGCTGTTCGGATCGCTTCAACCAGCGGAACAAATCCCATTCCTTCTTGCCGTGGTCTTCCGTCGCGTGCGTGAGCGTCGTCGAATACAGCGTGCCTTTCAACTCGGTCAGCGGACGGCTTGTTGTAATCGAGGAAATTAAACCGGCGGACTTTGTATGGACAATTGTTCGAGCAATAGCGCGTGCCGATGCAGCGATTGTACGCCATCACGTTCAAGCCTTCCTGGTCGTGAACGGTCGCGGCCACGGGACAGACGTTTTCGCACGGCGCAGCCTCGCATTGCTGGCACATCATCGGCTGGTTCACCGCCTGCACGTCGTCAATCCATTCCTCAAACTGCTGGTTCTCGTCCGTCTGGTTCATGTCCGCGCCGAAATCAAAACGGCTCGGATCATTTTTCCGCTTCGGATCGGTCGTGAAATAGCGGTCCACGCGCATCCAGTGCATTTCGCGTCCGCGCAACACCTGATCCTTGCCGACAATCGGAATGTTGTTCTCGCTCTGGCACGCGACGATGCAGGTGCCGCAGCCGACGCACGCGTTCAAATCAATCGTCATGCCCCACTGATGCAGCGCCGTGTTTCTTCGCCTCGTCGAGCGGATTTGGATAAAGCGATTGCACGACCGGCGGCTCCAGGCTGTGAAATCTCCTCCGCGAACTTCGGGCTGCTTCAAAAATTCTTCGAGGTTCGCCTCGCGCACCGCCGGCCGGCCTTCCATGCTCCAATGATGTTGCGTGCAGGCGATGACGTGCGTCTCGCCGGTCTTGCGCATCGTCGCACCGGTCTCGATGTATTTTCCGCTAAAAATTTTGTAGGCGTTGAATCCGACGCCGGTGCCGACGCGCCCGGCTTTTTCGCGACCGTAACCGAGCGCGAGTCCGAGCGAATAATCCGCCATGCCCGGCTGCACCCAAATCGGACCTTGAACGCTCTTGCCGTTCAGCGAAATCTCCACGATGTCACCGTTCGCCAAGCCGAGTTCCTTTGCCGTCTTGCGGCTGATAAGCACGGCGTTGTCCCAAGTCATCTTGGTGATGGGATCGGGCAACTCCTGCATCCAGCCGTTGTTCGCATAACGACCATCGTCCACTTTGGAGTCGCGGTAGAAAATAACTTCGAGGCTACTGGCCGAAGGCACAACCGATTGAACTGGCAAAATCGTTCCAGTAAATTTTGTAAAAGGAAATGCAGCATTAAAACCGGTCTGAAAGCCATTGAAGAGAAATTTCTTCCAGTATTCATCAGAACCATGTGAAGCGCCCTCCATGGTCTGAATACGAAATGTTTCGCGAATAATATCAAATGGATTGGCCGTTGATTCACCCGCGATACGCGCAAGGAATTCCAATTCAGTCAAACCATCAAACAACGGCTGAATCAACGGTTGAATGACAACAGGCGTCCCGTCGCTCGTCGTCGCGTCGCCCCAAGATTCGAGGTAATGCGCCGCCGGAAAATTCCAGTCGCTGAATGCAGAAGTTTCATCCTCGTAATAACCGAGCCGGACAACTGAATCCGGTTTTTGCGTCGGCGAAAAATTCAACTGATACGCCGGATTTCCACCCAGAACCACCAAATTTTGAATTTGTTTTGATTTTAGAGCTTCGTTCAAATTTTCGATTGAATCACCAGCACGCTCATGAACGATATGAAAGGTCACTGTATAACCACCAGTCACAGCATTACCAGTTAAGTCGAGCGCAATCGCGCCGAGCGCGACATTGATGGCGTAAGCGAGCAGGTGAACTTCGATGGGCTGACGCTGACCAGCAACGACCAACGCATTTTTGCCCGCTGCGATCAAATCTTTGGCGCATTCAGAAATCCATTTTCCTAAATCGTCTTTTGGAGGGAGAGATACGTTTCCGCCACTTAATAATGATTGAATCTCTCCCTGCACCCAAGCCGCAATTTCACCAACACGACTGGCTGGAATTCGCAAACGATGATCCGCGTTTGCGCCGGTAAGCGTGAACAGCGATTCCACCGCGTAAAGACGGCTCATGCCATCGCCAGCCTTGCGACCAGCGGCGAATTTGCGGATGTGCTCATGCGCTCCATCCTCGCCGCCGAGAAAATCGCAATCGAGCGACAAAATCACTTTCGCTTTGTCGAAATGGAAAACAGGATTTAGCAGAGCTTTCGGATTCGCCGATTGCCCAGCGAACGCCTGCGTCGCCGCGCGTTGATGAACACCAGAATCAATCGCGTCGTAAGTGAACCACCGGGATTTCGGAAATTTCTGCCCGATGATGTCTTGCATCCGACGCGCGCGAACGGCGAGGTGCTGCTTTCGGCGAGGAACGCCAGACCTTCGCCCTGGTTCGCGGAAAATTTTTGCGACAGCTCGTCGAGAAATCTCAACGCTTCTTCGCGCGAAACGATTCCTTGCCGTCGTGCTTGAAATGCCGCGCGCGGTCGGGATCGTAAAGGTCGAGAATCGAAGCCTGCGCGTAGCGGTCGGTGCCGCCGTTGCCGCCGGGGAACAGCGCGTTGCCCTCGATTTTGATCGGCCGGCCTTCGTAGGATTTGACGACCAGCGGAATCGCGCCGGTGCGCGTGGGCATGGCGGTCGCAAAATACTGCGCCTCGCCAAAAGTATAATTTTCCGGCTGCTTGCCGAAGGTTCGAGGTGTTCTTCCGGCCGGCGGCAGCCCGCGCCGAGCGTCGCCACGCCCGCGAGCGCAAACGACGCGGACATGATCTTCAGGAAATTGCGGCGGCTGTGGACCGTCCTCCACCATTTCGCTCGCGCCCGACGGAAATTCGCGGTGCAGCCAGTCCTTGAACTCCGGCGTGTCGGCCAGTTCGTCCAAGCTGCGCCAGTAGCGGCGGGCGTTGGCGGAATTTGATGTGGGCGAATGGTTCATGCGGCAGCGGCAAAAAATTTACGATTTACGATATACGATTTACGAGTCGCAATAGATTTCAAACCGCCTTCGCTTTGGAAAGCAGCGCGTAAATCGTATATCGTAAATCGTAAATTCATTAGCGGTGACAGGCCGAGCAGCTTTGCAACGATTCCACTTTCCAGTCGTGGACCAATTTCTCGCCGTTCACTTCCTGCAAGCGGTCAGCTTCGGCGGCGTTGGTGCTCCATTGCCAGCCGAGACTGGTGACTTTGTCCACCGGTCGGATGTGCGCCGCCGGATCGCGGTGGCAGTCGAGACAAAAACTCATGCTCAATGATTTGGCCTCGCGCACTTCGTCCATCTGGTCAACGCGGCCGTGGCATTCCACGCAACTGATGCCGCGCCGGACATGGACGGAGTGGTTGAAATAAACGTAATCCGGCACGTGGTGAATCTGCACCCACGGAATCGGCGTGTTGTTCGTGGCGCTGTCGCGGACGATTTGCAGGCGCGGATCGTCTTTGAGCACCTGACTTGTGGCAGTTCATGCACGTGGAGGCGCCGGGCAGATTGGCGAACCAGGATTTTTCCACGCCGTTGTGGCAGATAACGGCAGTCCAGGCCGAGCTGGCCCGCATGAATGTTGTGCGAAAACGGCACCGGCTGCACCGGCTGGTAGCCGGCGCGGGTGTATTTGGGCGTGAAATAAATCGTCACGCCGGCGGCCACGCCAACGCCGACCAAGCCGGCGCCAATCGACCAGCACCAACGGCAAACTGTTTGTCCATTTCGGAAAAATCACTGCGTTCTCAAAAATTAAATCCGCTACCAATTAAAATTTGTCCGCCTAACTCAAAATTGAGCGCATTATTTAACAACTGCCCGCCGCGTCCGCAAGAAAAGTTTGTGAAAAATTTCACGTGGTTGGCCCCGTCGGCTGCCGACAATGGGATGGCAATCACTGGAAGAGGCATTGCCGGTTGGTGTTTTTCAAAGTAATCAGTTAAGGTATGACCATGCCGTTTCATTTCAAAAAAGCAGAGCCGCCGGCCCGCGCGGTGCGGCGTGTCTGCCGGGAACACATCGGCGAGGCGCAGGTCCGCCTGCGGAAAATCGGTCATCCGGAATCCGTCCACGGTGCGCGCAAGGAGATCAAAAAGCTGCGCGCGATTTTCCGGATGGTGCGCGGGGAAATTGATCGCGCGGACTATCGCAAGGCGAGGAAGGCGTTGCGCCGGGCAGCGGGCCAACTGGCGGCTCCGCGTGATGCGCGGGTGATGTTCAAGGCGTTTGAACAACTGGCCGGGCGCGGCGCGGCGCGGCGATTCCCAATCATTCGCAAGGCACTGCAAAAACATTGCCGCCGGGAAACGCGCCGGTTTCAAGACGATGATTCCGTTGCCGTGGCCGAGCGGGCTTTGCAGAAGACCGACCGGCGGGTGGCTGGTCTGAAATTCGTGGCGTCCGGCTGGACGGCGATCGAACCGGGCTTGCGCCAAAGTTTTCGTCGCGGACGGCTGGCGGGACGACTGGCCCGCCGGCAACCGTTGCCGGAACATTTTCACCTCTGGCGCAAGGAGGTGAAAACTTTCTGGCATCAACTCCGGCTGCTCTGCCCGGATTGGCCGGCGTCCACGCGCCTCCTGACCGACAAACTGAACCGGCTCGGCGAACTGCTCGGCGATGATCACGACCTGACTCTGTTAGAACAATTCGTCATGGAACAACCGCGAACTACGGAGACCGCCAAGTTGAATCATTTGATCGAGGCGCGCCAAAAGAAGCTGCGCGTCGCGGCGTTGAAGCTGGGTTCGCAGATTTACAGGGAAGCGCCGGCGATTGTCTGCCGGCGGCTGAAAAAAGACTGGAACGCCTGGCACGGCCAGGACCGGGAGAAATGAGCCGACGTTTATGAACGACGTTCTCTCGCAAGAAGGAAATTACAAACCAGTTTCCACTCGAGGACAAACAAGAGATTCATCACATCCCGTAGACCAAAATTTTAAAGGTGCCGGGAATCATTTTGGGACGTTGACGGGGCGCGCCGGCTTCTGAATTGGTCGCCGGCTCAAATTCCGCAACGGCGAGGTATATCTTGTGGGTTTTGGGGTCGAGCGCCATGGTGCGCGCGCCGCGCTGGGTGGCCAGCGTCTGCACCACGGTCAGTTTATCCGGCGCATCTTCGTGCGCGATGGTGACGTTGCCTTCGCCATTGGAACTGAAGGCCAGTTGGGTGGCCGGATCAAAAACATTGGCATCCACTCCGCCGCCGATGGGCACGGAAGCGATGACTTTGCCGTCCGTGCTGTCCATCATCACCATTAAACGATTATGGCACCCAAGAAAAAGCCGGTGGTTTTTTGTGTCAATCGCCATGCCGGAGGCGCTTTCGCCCGGAGCGATGGGCCAGGTGTCCACCACTTTGTGTGAGACAGTGTCAATGGCCGCGACGGAATTCTTATCCTCAAGGTTGCAATAAACGCGTCCAGCTTTTGAGTCAACCGCCGCGAATTCCGGCTTGCCCGGCAAGGGGGTGGTCGTGACAGCATCGCCATCGTCTCCTTCGACGATGGTCACGGAATTGTCGCCGCCATTGAAGGCGTAGACCTGCTGGCTGCCGGGATCATAGACGATGGCGTCGGGATTCTGACCGGCTTGGGCCTTGGAACGCGTTTCCAATTTTTTCAAATCCACCAAGCTCAATTTTCCTTCCCTTCCGTTGCTGGAAAAGCCGACTCCATATTCGGGCACCAATGCAAAGCCGTGGACGCCGGGGGTGTTCGTGATTTCCCCCGCGATTTTCTCCGCGTCAATGTCCACCACCACAATCTTCGTGGCGTGTGTGACATAAAGCCGCCGGGCCTGTTCATCCACAGTCAAATAGTCCCACCCGCCATCGCCACCGATGGGAATTTCTTTCAAGAAATGGTAGCCTGGACTCGCGGGAGCATCCGCGCCGAGCAGGGCCACGCCCGGCAGGGATATGAGACAGGCCGCAATGAGCGGGAGATATTTCCGTGGATTTATTTTCATAACCAATAAGTTCAGATTTTTTAAAATTCTTGGTTCCTTGCGCCATTAAGCCGCCGAAACCGGCGAAAAGCAAGGACAGAATTTGAACTTAACGTTTGAACTCCAAGTGCAATGAGGCTTGTCCCGGTCAGAAAGCCCGGTTAAGTTAATGATCCAACAACGCATGGACAAACGCAAAAAAACGACATGGGAAAAACGAATGCTGCAATGGAAAATTGCACTTGTCATCCTGTTTCCGCTGTTGTTCGGATTGTTCCTTTGGCTGCTGGCGCGTCTCAATCGTTTCGGCTGACACAGCGCGGCGGCGAGTGCCTTTCGTTTATGAATGTAAGTCTGAAAACAAACGTAAGTGTTTTGAGTCTTATGCTGATCAGTGCGCTGACGCCGGCTTGGGGTGGCCAAGTGACTGTGACCTCGCCGGCGTATTGCTCCGACATAAAAGGAAATACCACCGTGACCATCACGGCTCCGGGATTCAATCGCGTGACAGTGAAATGCTGGAAGCAAGGCGGCGCGCTCGGCGCCGATTCCACAGTCGCGGCGCTCGCGCTTGATGCGAAAGGCAACGGCTCGTTCGTGTTCCCGGCCGAGGCCTATCCGCATGGACCCGTCACTTTGAGAATCAGCGGCGAGAATGGCGACGTTAAAGACAATTGCTATCTGCAACTCTACAATCAAGGCGGCGTTTCATGGAACGAAGGAATGCCCAAAGACCCGCCGCCGGCGGCAAAAGGCATGACGCTGGTTTTTGCAGACGACTTCAACGGGCCGCTTTCCATTTCCAGCACGGATCCCAAGGCCACTTATTACGACCATAAACCGCCGGGCGGTTGGCAGGACTTCAGCATCCACACGTTTTCCGGTCATGACTCCAAGAAAAATCCGTTTTCGCAGGTTGACAGTTATCTGCGCATCCGGGCCAGTGATAAAACCCACAGTTCCGGCCTCATTTCCTCCATGAAGAACGACGCCAGCGGCATTACCGCCAAGGCGCCGTGTTACTTTGAATGCCGTTTCATCGGGCCCAACGCCATCGGCACTTGGCCGGCTTTCTGGCTGCTGACGGATTACATGACAGATCAGGGCAAAGGCCTCAAAGTGCCCTGTGACGAACTGGACATCATTGAAGCCTATGGCGGGGAAGGTTTGCATGAGCCGAACGCCTTCGATACCTACATGATTACTCCCCATTGCTGGGATCAAGGCGAGGCCGGCAAGGCCATCGAAAAAACGGCCTTCGACGGAATGCATAATCCTATTCACATGGGCAAGTTCGGCATACCTTCGGCTTGGTTTGAGACGTTCCACACCTACGGCTGTAAAATCACCGAAACGGACACAATTTACTATTGCGACAATATCGAAGTCGGGCGGCACGCGATCCTTCCGCTTTCCAAACAAAGCCGCTTTTTCTTTTTGATCAACCTGGCCACTGGCGGCGGATGGCCGGTTGATTTGTCCCGCTACAACGGCCTGGCCGACATGTATGTTGATTATGTGCGGGTTTATCAGCAAGCCCAGTGACATCTGGTGCGGTCGAGATTGCTTCCGTCAATGTCGTCCCAAAGTTTTTCAATTCACACTTCGCCGCGTGATGGGGTAGTTTTGTGACATGACCAGCGCCGGTCCCAATCCAGCATTGCCGCCCTCCACGCGCGGGTATTGGGCGCTGATCGTCACGCAATTCCAAGGCGCGTTCAGCGACAACGTGGTGAAAAACCTCGTCGTCTTCGTCGCGCTCTTCGGCACCAGCATGACGTTCGCCGAGAAAAACAGCTACGGCGAAGAAATGACCGGGCTGTTTTCACTGCCGTTCATTTTGTTTTCCATGACCGGCGGCTTCCTGGCCGACCGCTTCAGCAAACGTTCCGTGATGCTCGGCGTGAAAATTTTTGAGCTGTTCATCATGTCGCTCGTGTTCGCCGGGCTGTGGACGTGGAATAAAAACCTGCTGCTGGCCTGCGTGTTTCTTATGGGCACGCACAGCGCGATTTTCGGGCCGTCGAAATATGGTTCGCTGCCGGAATTGCTGCCGGAGCGCAAGCTGTCCTGGGGCAACGGCATCCTCGAACTCGGCACGAACATGGCCATCATCCTCGGCATCGCCGCCGCTGCGGTGATGTCGGAGCAGTTCCGCGGCCGCCAATGGCTGTCCGCGATCGTGCTTATTGCGCTCGCGGTGCTGGGATTTTTTTCGTGCTCGGGCATCACGAAAATTCCGGCGGCGGCTCCGCAAAAAAAATTCCAGCCCAATTTCCCCGCCGAAATCTGGCGGCAAGTTCGCGCCATGCGCGGCGACCGTCCGCTCTGGCTCGCGCTGTGCGGCAACACGTATTTCAGCTTTCTCGGAATGTTGCTGCTGCTGAACCTGTTTTTCTACGGCTCGGAGACGCTTCATGTCACCGAAATTCACATCGGCCTTTTAAGCATCGCGCTCGCGCTGGGCATCGGCCTCGGCAGCGTGATGGCGGGCTATCTTTCCGGCGGCAAAATTGAATACGGCCTGGTGCCGCTGGGCGCCTTCGGGCTTTCCATTTTTTCCGCCTGGCTGGCGCGGCCAAACGTGACGCTCGGCCCGTCGTTCGTGCTGCTGGCGCTGCTCGGTTTCGCTGGCGGCTTTTTCATCGTGCCGGTCGCGGCGCTGTTGCAGCACCGTCCGGCGCGCGAAAACAAAGGCCAGGTGCAGGCCACGATGAACTGGTTTTCTTTTGTCGGCGTGTTCGCGGCCTCCGGCGCGCACTGGCTGCTCGCGCAAAAACTCGCGCTGTCGCCGCGCGGCATTTTTCTCGTCGGCGGCGTGCTGACGCTGCTGGGCGCGATTTATGTTTTGTGGCTGCTGCCGAGCGCGCTGCTGCGGTTCGTGTTGTGGTGTGCGACAAACACGATTTACAAAATCCGCATCGTGGGCCGCGACAAAATTCCGGCCAAGGGCGGCGCGCTGTTTGTCTGCAATCATCTTTCATTCGCCGACGCGCTGCTGCTCATCGCCTCCACCGACCGGACCATCCGCTTTTTGATGTTCAAGGACATTTACGAGCGCCGCAGCATCAAGCCGTTCGCGAAAATTCTCGGCGCGATTCCGGTTTCAGCCGGGCAACGCCCGCGCGAACTCGTTCATGCACTGCAAGCCGCCAGCGACGCCATCCGCAACGGCGAGGTCGTCTGCATTTTTGCCGAGGGCCAGATCACGCGCATCGGGCAACTGCTGCCGTTCCGGCGCGGTTTCGAGCGCATCATGAAAGATGTGGACGCGCCGATCATTCCCGTCGCGCTCGACGGACTGCTCGGCAGCCCGACCAGTTTTGAGCGCGGCAAAATGGTTCGCCGTTTTCCCGAACGTCTGCCGCATCCGGTCACGGTGAGTTTTGGCGCGCCGATGCCGCCGGGCGCCTCGCACATCGAAGTCCGCGAAGCCGTGCAGGCATTGATTGCCGACGCGTGGCAGTTCCGTCGCGCCAAAATGGATCCGATGCCGCGCAATTTCATCCGCGTCGCGCGCCGCCATCCGCACCATTTTTTCATGGCCGATGCGACGACCGGCAAGATCAACTTCGGCGCCGCGCTGGTGAAAACCATTTTCCTCGCGCGCCGCCTGAAAAAAATCTGGCGCGGACAGGAGATGGTCGGATTGTTTTTGCCGCCGAGCGTGCCAGGCGCGCTGGCCAACTACGCCGCGCTTCTGTGCGGCAAGGTGCCGGTGAATTTGAATTACACCTTGTCCGAGGCAACCATCGCATCGTGCGCGAGGCAATGCGACATCAAGACCGTCGTCACGTCCCGAAAATTTCTGGAGAAGATCAAACTGACACCGCCCGGCGAACTGGTTTTTCTCGAAGACCTCGCGGCCAGGCCGACGACATTTGAAAAGATCACGTCGTTCCTGTTGGCCAAATTCGCGCCGTTCAGCCTGTTGAAAAAGATCGCCGGGCAGGAAAAAGAAGTCGCGCTCGACGATCTGGCCACTGTGATTTTCTCCAGCGGCAGCACCGGCGAGCCGAAGGGCGTGATGCTCACGCATTATAATATCCTCTCGAATTTCGAACAATTCGGCCACATCCTGAATTTCACGCATCATGACCGCATCCTGGGCATCCTGCCATTTTTTCATTCATTTGGATTCACCGTCACGCTTTGCCTGCCGGCAGAGGTTGGCGCGGGCGTGGTGTTTCATCCAAATCCGCTCGACGCGCGAGCCATCGGCACACTCGTCCGCGAAAACGCCGTCACGATTCTGCTGGCGACGCCGACATTTCTGCAACTTTACCTGCGCGGCGTGCCGTCCGAAGATTTCGGCAGCCTGCAACTCGTCATTGTCGGCGCAGAAAAATTGTCCGAACGGCTGGCCGATGCGTTCGAGCAAAATTTTGGCATCCGTCCGCTCGAAGGCTACGGCACGACCGAATGCGCGCCGGCGGTCGCGGTCAACATCATGGATTTTCGCGCGGCGGGCTTGCATCAAATCGGCGGCAAGCGCGGCAAAATCGGCCGCGTCCTGCCCGGCATGATGGCGCGGCTGACCGATCCCGAAGATCCGTGGGGCGGCAAATGCGTGCCCGTCGGTGAACCCGGCATGTTGCTGGTGCGCGGGCCGAATGTGATGCGCGGCTATCTGAATCTGCCGGAAAAAACCGCCGATGTCTTGCGGCACGGCTGGTATTGCACCGGCGACGTGGCGACAGTGGACGAGGATGGCTTCCTGCAAATTACCGGGCGCTTGAGCCGCTTCAGCAAAATCGGCGGTGAGATGGTGCCGCATCTCAAAATCGAGGAGAAATTGCAGGAGCTGGCGGGCGCGGCCGAGACGATGTTTGTCGTGGCCGGCATCACCGATGAAAAGAAGGGCGAACGGCTGCTGGTCCTGCACCGGCTCGCGGAAAACGATCTACAGGCCTGCCTGGAAAAATTCGCGGCGTGCGACCTGCCGAATCTGTGGAAACCCAAGGCCGATGCTTTTTATCACGTGGAAAATTTCCCCGTTCTCGGCACCGGCAAACTGGATTTGCGCGGCGTAAAGGACATTGCCGCCCGGCTGGCCACGCCGGTCAAAACGTCATGAACGTCCTTTTGATTCACGGTTTTTTGGACACGGGCCGGCTGTTTCGGCGGCTCGAAAGCCGGCTCGCGGCGGCGGGCCACCGATGTTTTGCGCCCACGCTCACGCCGCGCGATGGTCGTCGCGGTTTGGCAGACCTCGCCGGCAAACTGGCCGGTTACATTGATTCGGAAATGCCGGGGCACGAGCCGTTCGCCGTGGTCGGATTCAGCATGGGTTGCCTGGTGGCGCGGTATTATTTGCAGCAAATGCAGGGCTGCCGCCGCGTCCGCACTTTTTTCGCCATTTCCGGCCCGATGCATGGCACGGCCACCGCGTTTCTTTATCCCGGAAAAGGCACGCGCGACATGCGGCCCGGCAGCCGGTTTTTGCGCGAGCTGGATGCCTCCGCCGGCGACTTGAATGGCCTGCCGGTTCACATCTACTATACGCCGTTCGATCTGATGATCATTCCCGCCACCAGTTCGCGAATGGCGGGCGCGCGTGCATTGCGCGTCTCTTCGCCGCTGCACCGCTGGGTGCTGGCCAACCGCGAAGTCATCGGCGACATCCTGCGGACGTTGAACCGGCTGGAGACGGAGAAAAATTCAATCCGCGTCAAAGCGGAATGAATTCGTGCCGGATGCCTTGGCCGTCGAGATGCAGAAAAGCCACGCTGCGTTCCGCGCTGAACCTGGGCTTGCCGGCGTAACCGGGATTGAAAAACAAAACGCCGTCCACGGTCTCGGCAAATTTCTTGTGCGTGTGGCCGAACACGACCACGTCCGGGCGGTCGCGCGCGATCCGGGCCTGCATTTTTTCCGACAACGCGCGCGGATTGACGATGTGATGGATGAGGAATTTTTTGTCCGCCAGCGTCACCAGCTCCGTTTCCTTGAATGTCAGATCGGGATCGTTGTTGCCGAGCACGAGGGTGACGGGCGCGAGGAACTTCAATTCGAGTTCAATCATCGGGTTGCCAATGTCGCCGGCATGCAGGATGTGATCCACGCCGGCAAAAATCTTCTCCACGCGCGGGTCGAGCCAGCCGTGCGTGTCGGAAATGACGCCTATTTTCATGGGTTGAAAGTTGCAGGTTGCATGTTGCAGGTTTTTGCTGCGCGCGGTTGTCTTAACTTGCAACCGGCAACCTTCAACCTGCAACTCGTTCACGCTTTGGCTTCCTCCGGTTCATCCTCGGTTTCGCCTTCCGATTCCGGCTCGCGGGCGCCGGCGGTTTTATCGGCCGGAGATTCCGCGGTGAATTTGGCAGCGGCGGCGAACAGCGCGGTGAACAGCCCGCCGCTCAAAAGTGTGTTGCGGAAAAATTCCCACGTCGAAGGATAGCCGCCGGTGCCTTTGGTCAGCGCGATGATCCAACCCGCGAGCGTTTTGGTGTATTCGGGGTTGTGAAACGGATTAAACAGCCACGACGCCGTGTTGGTGATGAAGTAAAACAAGATCGCGCCAAAAATCCCGCCGCCGACGAGGTGGAGCAAAGAGGATTGCGGCTTGAAACGGCGTCCGAGAAAAAACAAGACGCCATACGCGACGTAATTGAAGGCCAGGTTCGCCAGATTGGCGACGCTCCAGACCCGTTCACCCGGAAATTTGTGCTGGTAATAAAAATTCAAGCCGAGATCGGTTGCGAGCATGACCGCAAGCGGCAGCCACCAGGCCCGCCGGCTTTGAAAAAAAATTCCCGCGCAGAAGGCAAACGCATACGCCACGCTGAAATTTGGCGGCAACAGGCCAGGAATCCGCGACAACGCAAATGTCGCCACGAAAATCGCCGGGAACAGGATTTTACCTTTCATTGCAGAACCATTTTAGCGCGAACTTAAACGGTTTCAAACCCGTAAATTTTACGCCCGCTGGATGCCGCCAGCCAAGACTCACGCGGATGGCAGCGGGGCGGATTTTTTTGCGGCCAGCAGTTCGGCCACGGTGTGGGCCAGTTCATCCTTGCCGATCGGCTTGTGCAAATAGGCGGCGGCTCCGGCGGCCCGCGCCCGCGGACCGGACGTGGCCGGATCGTCGCTGGAGATGATGACGATCGGAATGTCCTTGATCTCATCCATCCGCTTCATCCAGTCCAAGGCCCAGAAACCATCCCGCACGCCGCCGCCGCCGAGTGAGGCGTCGGGGGGAAAATTGATGTCGAGCAGGATTAAATCCAGCCGTTCCCTGCGGACGATTTGCATGGCTTCGGTGATTTCCCCGGACATTAAAACAGTGTAGCCCTTGTCCCGCAGCGCAAAATAGATCGTCCGCTGGATGATCGGATTGTCGTCAACCACCAGGATTTTGCACGGGGCGGAATTCATGCTCACCACCATACCACCTCGCATTCGCAAAGCCAATGTTGGTTTGAAAAGGTTTGACCGGCACTTAGAAACAGAGAATGGTCAGCTTCTTCGGCCCATGCGCGCCGAGCACGAGGATGCGCTCAATATCGCCCGTGCGGCTGGGGCCGGTGATGAATGAAATCATGCTCGGAAAATCCGGCGCGTATTTCTTTTGCAACATTTCAAACGCCGCCGGCAAATCCGCCACAAGCTGCTCGCGCCGCGCAACGACGACATGATGCGGCGGCAACACGGACAAGGCGCGACCGCCCGCGCTGCGGCTCGTCACCACCACGCCGCCGGTTTGCGCCACCAGCGCGTCGCATTCCGTGATGCCGGCATCGCATTTTTCCAGTTCGTTCACGTCGTAGCCTTTGTCGGTCAGCAAAACTGGCAGACCGAGCGACTGGCTGGCGATGTTGCTCAACTCGCCGTCATGGCTGGCGATGCGCTGCCACTTTTCAGCCGCGGCGATTTTGGCCAGCGCGGCTTTCAATTCATCGCGGCTGGCGAACAGTTGAAAATCCGCCTTCAACTCGGCGGCATTTTTGGCGAACAAATCAAATTGTTCCGCCACGCTCACGACGACGGACGGCAGCCATTCGCGCGCGTGGCTGACGGGCGGTTCAGCGGGCGTGTGTTCGCAAACCTCGCCATGCGAGCCGGGCAGGGGAGCCTTTGTCTGCAACGCCTCGCGGATGCGGCCCAAAATGTTTTCGCGTTCGCTCATGGAATGTCAGTCACGGAGTGGCGTTAGATAATAGCCCAGGGCGCCAGCCGTGGGTTGCAAGCCAAAACGGGTTGAGCTCCGCAGGAGCGACAGAACCAAATCAACAGAAAAACAAACCCCTTCTTTCGCCCCGTCCGGGGCTTGATGCGCTTGCATCTTTTTCCCACGACTGACGCTGTGGGCTATTGCCTGTCGCACCGCCGGTGCTGTAGATTTGAATTTGCGGTCGGCAAAGCTCATATCCGGTTTTTCCACCAGTCTTTGAAAGTTTCGTTCGGCATCGGCGGCAAATCGCGCGTCTTCGTCCACGCCTTCACCGGATCGAGCGCTGTGCCTTTGACAAATGATTGCAATGGTTGCGTGAGCCAGCCGATTTTTTTGGCGAGCGACCAGAACACCGGTTCGTTCGCCACGATTGCAAAAGTTTTATACGCGATCCGCTCGACAAATGACGGTTTGCTGGCGGAAGCGTTCCGCCGGTTTTGCAGCAGGTGATGGTGCAAATCAATCTTCACCGGACACGCCTCGGTGCAGGCGCCGCACAGCGAACTCGCGTTGGAAAGATGCTTCCAATCCTGCAACCCGCGCAGGTGAGGCGTGATGACCGAGCCGACCGGGCCGCTGTAAGTCGTGCCGTAAGTGTGGCCACCGACGTTGCGGAAAATCGGGCAGACGTTCAGGCACGCGCCGCAGCGGATGCAGTGGAGCGCATCGCGCTGCTCGGCGTCGGCGAGGAGTTCGGTGCGGCGGTTGTCGAGCAGGACGACATGCCATTCTTCCGGGCCGTCGCATTCGCCGGGCTGGCGCGGGCCGGAATACATCGTGTTGTAGCACGTCATTTGCTGGCCGGCGCCGGCAGTTGCGAGCATCGGCAGAAACAGCGCGAGGTCGGCGAAACGCGGCAAAATTTTTTCGATGCCGAGCAGCGTGATCATCGTCTTCGGCAATGCGGACGTGAGCCGCGCGTTGCCTTCGTTTTCCGTGATGGAAATCATGCCGGTCTCGGCGATGGCAAAATTGCCGCCGGTGAAACCGACATCCGCTTGAATATATTTTTGCCGCATCACGCGCCGCGCGACCATCGTCAAATCCTCCGGCGAATTCGACGGAGCGTCGCCCAGTTCCTTCTGGAACAGAACGCGAATCTCGTCGCGCGTCAGGTGCATCGAGGGAAAGACGATGTGATACGGCGTCTCATGTCGGAGCTGGACGATAAATTCGCCGAGGTCGGATTCGACGACGTTGAAACCCGCTTCTTCCAGCGCGTGGTTCAAATGAATCTCCTCGCTCGTCATCGCCTTGGACTTGATGATGCAACGCGCCTTTTTGTCGCGGAGAATTTGCGCGATGATTTCGCGCGCCTGTGCGCCGGTGCTGGCCCAATGCACTTTCGTCCCGCGCGACTCCAGTTTGGCGACGAGCGATTCGAGATGCGTGTCGAGGTGGTTGACGGCTTCCCACTTGGTTTCGGCGGCGGCCTGGCGCGCGGATTCCCAGCTTTGGAACGCGGCCTTGCGCTTGTCGCGGGCGATCTCGTAATTGCCCAGCGCCGTGCGGATAAACTGACGTTGACGTCCATCGCCTGTTACGCGCGTGGCGGCTGTTTTGAAATCGGAAACAAAAGTGCTCATTGGTGGTTCAGCACTTCGGCGAGGCTAATGGTTTTGATCGGCTTGCCCTGACGCGAAAGCAAACCTTGCAAGTGCATCAGGCAGCTTGAATCGCCGGAGACGATGTATTCCGCGCCGGTCTCGGCGGCGGCGGCGCATTTCACTTCGCCCATCGCGGTGGAAATCATCGGGAATTTTGCGGCAAAAGTTCCGCCGAAGCCGCAGCACGAAATCTCGTTTATCTCGACAAGCTGCAAATCGCGGACGTTCGCCAGCAAAGCGCGCGGCTGTTTTTGGATGCCCAGTTCGCGCAGGCCGTGGCAGCCGTCGTGGAACGTGACCCGGTGCGGAAATTTCGCGCCGAGGTCGGTCACGCCGAGTTTGTTGACAAGAAAATCGGAAAATTCCCAAGTGCGCGACGCGACTTTTTTCGCCAGTTCCGCGTGCGGTGTGTTTTTGAAAAGATCGGGATAAAACTTTTTCACCATCGCGCCGCAGGAACCGGAGCCGATGACCACGGCCTCGGCATCCGCCAATTTTTCCAGCACCGGCGCGGCAATCGTGCGCGCCTCGTCCCAATAGCCGGAGTTGAACGGCGGCTGGCCGCAGCAGGCGATTTCTTCCGGGCAGACGACGGTGTGGCCGAGGCGTTCGAGAATTTCCACCATGCAGATGCCCACGCGCGGATACAGCGCGTCCACGAAGCACGGGATGAACAGTGTGACGGTCATTTTGGAAAGTATGAATGAAGCAGGATGAAGGATGAAGTCAAAAGCTTCCGCCAAAATTTTTTGGCTTCTCGCCGGCAGCCAATTGGGGCAGCATGTCCAAAACGGCGAATGTATTTCGGCAAAAAAATTGTCGTGGTGATGCCCGCATACAACGCGGCCAAGACCGTCACCATGACGGTGGACGAAGTGATGCAGCAAGGCATCGTGGACGAAATCATCCTCGTGGACGACCGCAGCCGCGACGAGACAGTGCAGGTGGCGTCATCGCTGCTCGGCGTGCGCGTTCACGTGCATGAGAAAAACAAGGGCTACGGCGGCAACCAAAAAACCTGCTATCGTCTGGCGCTGGAAGCCGGCGCGGACATCGTCATCATGGTGCATCCGGATTATCAATACACGCCGAAGCTGATTCCCGCGATGGCCTCGATCATTGCGAACGACCTGCACCAGTGCGTGCTGGCGAGCCGGATTCTGGGCGGCTATTCGCTGCAAGGCGGGATGCCGGGCTGGAAATACATCGCGAACCGATTTTTGACGGCGGCGGAAAATATTTTGCTGGGCGCAAAACTCTCGGAATACCACACCGGCTACCGGGCATTCTCCAGAACGCTGCTGCAAAAGCTGGAGCCGAATCTGGCGCGCAACTCGGATGATTTTGTGTTCGACAACCAGATGATCGCGCAAATCTTGTGGCACGGATTCACGATTGGCGAGGTGAGCTGCCCGACGAAGTATTTCAAAGAGGCGTCGTCCATCAATTTCCAGCGAAGCTGCAAGTATGGTTTCGGGTGTCTGAAGGTCGGGATGCAGTTCCGGCTGGCGAAAATGGGGCTGGCGAAGTCGAAACTGTTTTTCCCGCAAAGCTGAAATGCCGGAAAACAAAACAAGCGGCGCCGACCGTCGGCGCCGCTGTCATCACGGCGGAAAATTACTTCAGCGAAAGGGCCAGGCGGGATTTCTTGCGGTTGGCGGTGGGACGGGTGATGGCGCCGACTTTCACCGCCTTGTCAAACGCCGAGTGAACGCCGGCGAGCAGCTTGGCCGCCTCGTCCTTTTTGCCAGCGGCGACCGTGGCGCGGAATTGTTTCTCCGTCCGGCGCAGGCGGGATTTGACCGCGCTGTTCTGGAGGCGTTTCCGTTGGCTGTTGCGCATCCGACGTTCGGCTGACTTCGTATTGGGCATAGGTTCTTTTAAATATTTTGCTAAAGAGCCGAAAAGACTAGACGAACGCGCCGGAAAGTCAACGTCGAAAATCTTGTGGTTTCCGTCTCCGACTTGAACTCGGAGCGTGCCAAATCAACAGCGTTTCAACAAACCTTACCGCTGCGGTTTGAGCGTGATCAGCACCGCATCATTTTCGCGGAGATCAAATTGCTCCGCGAATTTTCCGTCGCGGCCAATTTTGACAGTGTGGACTTCCAACGGCGCGCCGCTGTTTTTGGATTTGATTTCAGCAACCTGCGCTTTGGTGAGCTGCGCGGGCGCGCCCAAATCGCGATAGGTGTCGTAGGCGTCGTTGACGCGGTAGCCGACTTTGTAAAGTTCCATCGTGTATTTGCCTTTTGACAGATTGGACACACTCAACGTGACATTGTTTTTGGGCTGCGACGGCAAATCTTGTTTGTAAAAAACCTGGTTGTGAACCTGCTTGCCGGGATGCGTGTTGGTGAAATCCCAAACCAGCGCCTGCACGCCGCCCGATTTGTCGGCGCAAATCCACGACGACGGATCGCTGCTCTTCAATTCCGTCGGGCCGAGCCGGTTCAAAAATTGATACGCGTAAAACGCCGGCTTGTTGATGTCCTCGTAATTGATCAATCCGAAGCCGCCGTGAAACGCTTCCCAGCGCGGGCCGGGTTCTTCGAAAATATCCGTGAACGTCCAATAAGACATGGACTGCGCGGCGTCGCCGCATTTCTTGAGCTTGTCCAAAATGTAAGCCGCGCTGTGATAGCTGTCGTGAACCGGATCCGCCGGCGTGTAGGACGTGCTCCATTCGGTGAAATGCAATTCCAGCTTGGACATGGCCGAACTGGCAATCTGCTGGCGCACCCGTTTCACGTCGCCAATAATTGAGTTTGGATTTTTTGAAAGCACGGTGCCGGCGTCGCCATGTTCGTCCAGAAATCCGCTTTCGACGCCATAAGTGTGCGTGGAAATGAAATCCACCGGCGCATGGTTCGTGTCGCAGAAATGAATGAACTCCGGCACCCAGGCGGCGCCCGCCGTCGCCGGGCCGCCCACTTTGTAATCGGCGGAAACGCTTTTGATGGCGCGGGCCGTCGCGGCGTAGAGATCGAAATACTGCTGCTGATCGCCGTCAAAAAAGCCGCGCAAATTCGGTTCGTTCCAAACTTCAAAATACCACGTGCGCACCTCGGCGTCGCCATAGCGTTCGCGCTCGTGCTCGACAAAGGCTTTGATGAAATTTGCCCATTTGGTCATGTCTTTCGGCGGCGTCACGTTGCCGCGCCACCAGAAAATGGTTTTGGAACCGCTGGCCAGCGCATTTGGCATGAACCCCAGTTCCACAAACGGTTTCATGCCGATGCGGTGCAGAAAATCGTAAAGCTCGTCAATGTATTGCCAGTTGTATTCCGGCTTGCCGTTGACCTCGCGATAGACGCCCATGTCGTCCGTGAACAAGCCGTGCATGCGGATGTATTCAAAGCCGCACTGTTGGTGCGCGTAGGTCAGTTGCCGCTGCCAATCGGCGCGCAAGCCCTCGTTCGCGCGGCCGGCGCCGACGCAGAATTTGAACATCGTGTCGAGCGGGCCGGCGGTTTGGCGCAGATCGGCCGAAATGGTTCTGGCCATTTCATTGTTGGCGGCGCTTGACCAATCAACTGTGGCAAACAAAGCCGCGAGGCCGATGGCGAGACAAGTTATGTTTCGTTTCATATCAGTTTTTCGTGTCGTAAAATTGGGGATTTCGCCGGCAGTTTCTTCGTGCAACGAGTGTTCGTCGAGTTTTATTTGGCGGCGCGCCTTTATTTCCATGGTTTCGCGCTCATTTTGGAATTTAGAATTGATTCTGCCGCCATAGAAGTGGATTCTCTTCGAGAAATCATTATCAACTCCCAGCGGCTTGGACGCCGTTGCAAAAATGTATTAAAAATGAAAATCGTTTCGCCATTCCGCATCCTATCTGTCAGCGCATGCGCCACATTATTGGCGGTGCAACTCGCCGTTGCCCAATCGCCGCGCGAACACCTTTCGCTCGACGCGAACTGGAAATTCCATCTCGGCGACGACTGGCCGGATGCGCTGAGTTTGATGAACTCCGGCACCGGTTCCGGCCCGGCGTCGGAAAAGTTTTCCGATTCCTTCTGGCGCGTCGTCAACCTGCCGCACGATTGGGCGGTGGAACTGCCGTTCGATCAAAACGCCGATGGCAGCCACGGTTTCAAGGCGCTGGGCGTGAAGTATCCGACCAACAGCATCGGCTGGTATCGCCGCACGTTTGATTTGCCGGCGGAAGATTCCGGCAAAAGAATCTGGCTGGCGTTCGACGGCGTGTTCCGCGACGCGACGGTGTGGGTCAACGGCTGGTGCGTGCGGCATCACGAGGGCGGTTACTATCCGTTCCGGGAGGACATTACCGATGTGCTGCATTATGGCGGCAAGAACACCATCGCCGTGCGCGTGGACGCGACGAAAGTCGAGGGCTGGTTTTACGAGGGCGCGGGCATTTACCGCCATGTCTGGCTGGATGAGACCGCGCCGGTGGCCATCGCGCCGGATGGGATTATGATCAGGAGCGAATTCACCAACAATATTCCGGAAGGAACTGCTACAATCACCATTGGGACTGAATTCCGAAATGAAACAACGAACCACTCACGGCAAATGCCCTACCAAGGCGTTTATCAAATTAGTCAGCATAGGCAGAACGATCAGGTTATTCTGGTGAAACACGAAATCGTCACACCAAACGGAGAAACGATTCTCGTTGATAAGAAGTGGGATTTAAACCCAATTTCAATTTACGGCAAATACGGCAGTTGCGCGAATTTGACGAAAATTTCTTCGCCTGTTCTCTGGTCTCCTGAAAATCCGAAACTCTACAAGCTCATCACGACAGTTTTTTTAGACAATAACATTGTTGACCAAAAAGAAACCCTCTTCGGCATCCGCACTGTGGCCTTTGACCCGACGAATGGTTTTCTACTGAATGGCAAGCATTACGAACTTTACGGCACCTGCAATCACCAGGACCATGCTGGCGTCGGAGCGGCTATTCCCGACGCGTTGCAGGAATTTCGCGTGAAACAATTGAAGGAATTCGGCTGCAATGCCATCCGCACCTCGCACAATCCGCCCACGCCGGAATTGCTGGATGCCTGCGACCGCCTCGGCATGTTGGTCTTGGACGAGAGCCGTTTGATGGGCAGCGACTCGGAGAACCTGAAAAAATGGGACGACCAAATCCGCCGCGACCGCAATCATCCGAGCGTCGCGTTTTGGAGCATCGCCAACGAGCAATTCATGGTGCAGGACACGCCGCAGGCCGCGAGCGTCGCGCGCACGATGCAGGACTACGTCAAGCAACTCGACCCGACGCGCGCCGTCACCTACGCCTCGCCGGAAGGCGACGTTTTCCGCGGCATCAATTCGGTCATCGAAGTGCGCGGCTGGAATTATCACTACGGTTCCGACATGGACAGATACCACGCCGAGCATCCCACGCAGCCGAACGTCGGCACCGAACAGGCCAGCGCCGTCACCACACGCGGCATTTACGCGAACGACCGGCCGCGCGGTTACGTGAGCGCCTATGACGGAGCCTATCCGGGCCTCACATCGGCCGAAGGCTGGTGGAGTTATTTCGCGCCGCGTCCGTGGCTGTCCGGCGGATTTGTCTGGACCGGTTTTGATTATCGCGGCGAGCCGACGCCGTATTGGTGGCCGTGCATCAACTCGCACTTCGGCATTCTCGACACCTGCGGTTTTCCGAAGGACATTTTTTATTATTACCAATCGTGGTGGACGACGAACACCGTGTTGCATCTGCTGCCGCACTGGAACTGGCCGGGTAGCGAAGGCCAGGAAATCCTCGTCGAAGCCTACAGCAACTGCAAACAAGTGGAACTCTTTTTGAACGGCGCGTCGCTCGGCAAACAGGCGATGAAGCCGAATTCCAAATTGAGCTGGCAGGTGAAATACGCGCCGGGCACTTTGAGCGCGAAAGGTTTTGACGACGCCGGCAATGTGATCGCCGAAACGAAAGTGGAAACGACCGGCGACGCGACGCAAATTCAACTCACGCCCGACCGCAAGACCATCAACGCCGACGGCCAGGACGTGGCCGTGTTCACCGTTTCCGCGCTCGACGCGCAAGGCCGCGCGGTGCCGGTGGCGCAGAACAAAATTAATTTCAGCATCGCGGGCGCGGGCAACATCATCGGCGTCGGCAACGGCGACCCGAGTTGTCACGAGCCGGACGTTTATGTTCCCACCACGCCGTCGCATAACATCGCCGTGGAAAATTGGCGCTGGGAATTGGCGAAAATTCCGAAGAGCCGGAGCACCGTGCCGGAATACGCGAATGAGTTCGACGATTCCGGCTGGACCCAATTCAGCGCCAAAACCAGCAGCGGCGAATTGACGATCAAAACACCGGACACCACGGCGATTTACCGCGCGCATTTCACGCTGACAGAGGAAGACTTGAACAGCGCCGGCGCGCAACTGTGTTTCGGCGGCTGTGACGACGAAGGCTGGTATTTTGTGAACGGCCAGTTCATCGGCGAATCGCACGACTGGCAGGCGCAGCCGATTTTTGACATCAAAAAATTCATCCACGCTGGCGACAACGTCGTCGCCGTGGGCGTCAACAACGGCGTGGGCGAGGGCGGATTGAATCCGAACGTGGCCGTGAAGATCATTGGCCACGCCACCGCCGCGCCGTGGTCGCGCAGTTTGTTCAACGGCCTGGCGCAAATCATCGTGCAGTCCACGCGCGACGCCGGCGAAATCAAATTGACTGCGACCGCTGATGGCCTGACGCCAGCGACGGCGGTTGAGCAAACACAACCTTGCGCGCCGCGTCCGTCCGTGCCATGAACGGCAGCGCTGCTTCAAAAACAGTTTTTAATTCTTAATTTTTAGTTTTTAATTGCCGGAACATGGTCGCCTTAACTCACAACTTAAAACTTAAAATTAAAAACTTAATAACGGCCTTGGCCTTGGCGTCGGGCTGCTTTGCTGCCGCCGCTCTGGCCCAAACCAATCCGCCGGCGGACGATTGGAAACCGGCGCCGTCCAACATGCCGGGCCAGCCGTATCCCCAGGTCAATTCTGAAGGCCGGGTCCGCGCCCGTCTGCGCGCGCCCGAGGCGCTGAATGTCCAGCTCAACATCAGCGGCATAAAATATCCGATGGCCAAGGACGACGAATGGATTTTGGATTGGCGATTCGACGCCGCAGGATCGAGGGGTATCACTATTACCAGCCTGGTGGTGGATGGCGCCGAGGTGCCGGATCCCGAACAGCTTGTATTATTTACGGTTCCGGCGCGTGGCGCAATGCGGTTGAAATTCCCGCAAGTGATCAGGATTTTTACGCGCTGAAAAATGTGCCGCACGGCCAGTTGCGGGAGATTTACTATTTCGCCAAAACCAGCAACACGGAGCGCCACTGCTTTGTCTATACGCCGCCGGATTATGACAAAGATACAAACAAGCGTTATCCAGTTTTGTATTTGCTGCACGGCTACAACGAAAATGAAACCGGCTGGGGACACCAGGGCTGCGCCGGAATGATCATGGATAATTTGATCGCCGAGGGCAAAATCACGCCCTTCATTATCGTGATGGAAAACGGCGGCATCGCGAGCCGGCCCGGCTTCGTTCCGCGCCGGCGCTCCTCCCGCAGGCGATCCGCCACGCGGCAACGGACGCGGCATGTTTGACTTCAGCGCTTTCGAACACGCGCTGATCGAAGACGTGATTCCTTTTGTTGATGCCAATTTTCGCACGCTGGCCGATCAGCCGCATCGCGCCCTGGCCGGTCTCTCGATGGGCGGCATGCAAACGCACAGCATTTCCTTGAAACACCTTGATACGTTTTCACAGATCGGCATTTTCAGCGGCGGCAGCATCGCCACCAACGAAATCACGGACCTCGCGACATTCAAGCAGAAGGTGAAAGTCGTGTTCGTCAGCTACGGCAGCCGCGAAAATGGAACCGCGGGCAAAGCCAACGCGGCGGCGCTGAAAGAAGCCGGTGTCAACAGCGCCTTTTACGAGTCGCCGAACACCGCCCACGAATGGCTGACCTGGCGGCGGAGTTTGCATGAGTTTGCGCCGATGCTGTTCAGGGAATAATGAAGCGCTTCTCAGGACGTTGACCGCGAGTGGAATCTTTGCGCCAATTTTAAACCTGTGCTCCAAGCTCATTGGCTGCGGCTGCAATCGTGAGAAGTAACGACAATCTTTTCGAGCCTGTTTGTGCTAGTATTTAGTTATGAAATGCCTGTCCTTTCCGTTTGGTGTCCTGTTGTTCTTGTCCATGCTGACGGCTCACGCCTCGGACGACATGCTGATCTATTCGGGCCGGTTTGACAATGGCTGGGGCGACAACTGGTCCTGGATGCCGCGTTACGCCACGAATAATCCGGTCTATACCAACAATCCGGTCTATGTCTCCAGCAACTCGATGGCGCTGGTCCCCAGCGGCCAATGGCAGGCTTGGTGGCTGAAAAGCGACACCAGCGTGGACACGGCCATCTATACGAATGTGAGCTTCTGGCTCAATGGCGGCGCGACCGGCGGACAACCTATCTCGGTCAGCGGCGAGTTGAACGGATCGGAATTGGGCGGGGTTTCGGTGACTGCTCCGGCGAATTACGTGGAAGCAAGTTACCATCTCGCTGGCCGCACTGGGCATCAACAACAAAACCAACCTGACCGGGTTTCAGTTTGGGAACGGCACTTCGACGCAACCATTTTTCATTGATGATTTGCGGTTGGTTGCCGCGCCCGCGCCGGCGACGGTTCACGTGAGTGTCAATGCCAACCAGACCGTGCGGACTGTGAACGGCAGAAGTTTTCGGGATCAACCAAGTCGCCTGGGATCGGCGAACGTGAACACGCCCGCTTCGGTTGCGGTTCTGAATGACATGGGCAGCATCCTGTCTGCGCTGGCCGGGCGGAAGCTGGGGTGACGGTTATCACTGGACCAATGAGGCTTGGAACGCCGGCGCCACCAGCGCGCGCAACTGGGGTTCCTTCTCCACCAACTTTATCGCCCTGGCCACGAACATCCATTCGCGAGGCTTTCATCATCGTGAACTACGGCACCAGCGACGCCCGAGGAAGCGGCTTTTGGCGTGCGCATGTTCAACGTCACCAACCACTGCAACTTCAAATACTGGGAAGTCGGAAACGAAGTCGGCGGCTTTTGGGAATGGGACTGGAACACCAATGCGCCCTTCAAGGCGCATGATCCGTGGACCTACGCGATGCGCTTCACCAATTACTACGCGCAAATGAAGGCCGTTGATCCGACCATCAAAATCGGCGCGGTGGCCGACATCACCGAGGACGGCACGGTCAACAACTATGATCATCCTGTTGTCAACCCGCGCACGGGCCAGACGCAATACGGCTGGACGCCGGTGATGCTGACCTACCTGCGCAGCAATCATTGCATTCCAGACTTTCTGATTGAACATAATTATGGCCCGGCGGCGGGGGACACCCAGGATCTGCTTTATTCCCGGAGCTGGGCTTCTCATGCGGCGTCCTTGCGCCAGATGCTGACGGATTATCTGGGCGACGCCGGCACCAATGTGACGCTGGAAGTGACCGAATACGGCACGGGCGGCGATCAAGTCAAGGCGACAGCCTGCCGGGCGGACTATTTTACGCCGACAGCATCGGGCAGATTTTGCAGACGGAATTCAAATCGCGCCTTTGGTGGGATTTACGAAATGGTCAAGGCACCGTTGCCGATTCCGACCCGGCATTCTACGGCTGGCGCACCAATGCGGACGGCAGCGTCCTAGGCGACGGCGGAATTGTCTATGGTCCCGGCGGTGTGGGCAGCGCCTATCCGACTTATTATTGCGCCAAGCTGATGCCCCATTTTGCCAAGGATGGCGACTCGGTGGTTTCCGCGACGAGCGATTACGATTTGCTAGCCGCATACGCGGTCAAACGAACCAATGGCGCACTGACCTTGCTGGTGATCAACAAGAGTTCATCGTCCAATCTCACGGCCAATTTCAATCTATCAGGCTATCTGCCCTTTACGAATGCGACCGTCTACAGCTACGGCATACCGCAGGATGATGCGGCCCGGACCGGAGTAGGTTCGCCGGACATCGCCCAGACTAACATCACCGGCGTCCAGGGAAATTTTTCCGCCACGTTCGCTCCGTTTTCGGTCACGGTGATGGTGTTGAGCGTCGCGCCTCCCCCGTCGCTGACTGTGCTGCCTGTGCCTCGGGGGATGTTTGGTTTTCAACTCCAAGGACAATCTGGCGCCCGCTACGTTCTGCAATACAGCCCAGACTTGGTAAGTTGGACCAACGGGTTTACCAACACGCTTTCCGGGCCGACGGCGAACTTCACCAATTCCTCTTCAAGCTCAAAACAGTTCTGGCGCGCCATGTGGCTGCCGTGAGAGACTAACCGGCTCTGACTTTTATCAAACCAGAATAAAAATGAACCGAACCATATTGACCGCATTGGGACTGGGTTGTTTGCTCGCAACCATCGGCGTCACCGCTGCGGAACCAATTCCGTATTCCACGATGCAAGTGATTTCCAACGGCGATTCCGAAGCCGTTATTGTCGAAAAAGCGGCCAAGGTTTTGCCGCGCGCCAATCAGACGGACTGGATGCGGCTGGAGCGGACGTTCTTCCTTCACTTCGGCGTGAATACCTTCAATCACGTTGAGTGGGGCAGCGGCCGCGAAGACCCGGCAATTTTCAATCCGACGGAATTCGACGCCAACCAATGGTGCGGCGCGATGCAAAATTTCGGCGGCAAAATGATTGTGCTGGTTTGCAAACACCACGATGGATTTTGCTATTGGCCCACCCGCTACACGCCGCACTCGGTCGCGGCAAGTCCGTGGCGCGGCGGCAAGGGCGACGAAGTGCGGGAAGTGGCCAACGCCGCGCGGGCGCACGGCCTCAAGCTGGGCGTTTATCTTTCACCGGCGGACCTTTTCCAGTTGCGGACCAATCCGAAATATTCCGGCGGTTACTACGGCGACGGCAGCAGCAATGTGCTGTCAGTGATTCCCACCGATCCGGCCAGTTTCAAAAGCGACCCCTCGAAAGGCCGCGCACCGGCGCGCGGCTTTGGGAGTTATTCCTACATGGTGGACGACTACAACCGCTATTTTCTGAACCAGCTTTATGAATTACTGACGCAATATGGACCGATCGAGGAAGTTTGGTTCGACGGCGCGAATCCGGACCCCAGCGTTCACGAAACTTACAATTACAATGCGTGGTATGACTTAATCCGCCGGCTTCAACCTGGCGCGGTCATCATGGGCAAGGGGCCGGACGTGCGTTGGGTCGGCACCGAAAGCGGCTACGGACGCACCACCGAATGGAGCGTCATTCCACTGCCGCAGCCGCCTGACGCGTTCCGCTGGCCGGACATGACGGCCCGCGATCTGGGCAGCCGCGCCAGGCTCAAACCCGGTTCGTATCTCTGGTGGTATCCGGCGGAAGTGAACGTCACCATTCTCGACCGCGGCGCGTGGTTCTGGGCGCCGCAGAAACATCCGCGCAGCCTGTCGCAGTTGTTCGACATTTTCTTTTCTTCGGTGGGCCGCAATGGAAATCTCATTTTGAATCTTTCGCCGGACAGTCGCGGCTTGGTTCCGGACGATCAAATTGAGGCATTAAGCCGGCTGTCGCAATTGGTCAACGACACGTTCGCCGTCAATCTCGCCGCCGGTGGAAAACTCACGGCGGACACTTCCAACACCGCGCACAAACCTTCGCGGGCGCTGGACAAGAAGCTCGACACCTGGTGGGAAGCTGCGCCGGGACACACCAACGGCACATTGACCTTGACGCTGCCGAAAGCTGTGACATTCGATGTCGTTTCGTTGCAGGAAGCGGTGGACCATCGCGGCCAGCGAATCGAATCCTTTGCGATTGATGTTTGGAACGGAACCGACTGGGCTGCGGCGGAAAAAATTTCTTCCGACGAAACCACGACTGTCGGCCATCGCCGATTGATTCGTTTAAAGTCGCCCGTCACCACCAGCCAGGTGCGCTTCCGCATTACCGGTTCGCGGATGGAACCTACGCTGGCCGAAATCGGACTGTTCAAACAATCCGTGGCTGCCATGCCGCCGGTCATTTCAGGCCGCGATGCCGACGGCCGGGTGACGATCAGCAATGCCGGCAATTGCAAAATGGTTTTCACCGTTGACGGAACCGCGCCGAAGACCAATTCGCCGATTTACAGCGCGCCGTTCGCTCCACCGCCCGGCTGCACCGTGCAAGCGGTTTGCGTGATGCCGAACGGCCAGCTTGGCATCGTGGCTTCAAAATCCTTCGCGGGTTTGCCGCCAACCGGTTGGAAAATTGTCGCCGTGGACAGCCAGGAAACTGCCGGCGAAAATAACAGTGCCGCCAACGCGATTGACGGAAATCCATCCACGTTCTGGCACACGCGTTGGAACGAGGATTTGACGCTGCCGCATTTCATCACAGTTGACATGGGCCGCTCGCATCGGATTGCCGGGTTCACCTATCTGCCGCGGCAGGACGGAAACCCGAACGGCACTGTCGAAAATTATCGCTTTGAAACGAGCGCGGATGGAACCAACTGGACGACCAACATTGTTTCCGGTGCGTTCGCCAACATCCAAAACAATCCGTCGCTCCAGGAAGTAAGCTTCGCTCCGGTCAACGCGCGATTTTTCCGATTCACGGCGATGAAGGAAGTCAACGGAAGCGGCTGGACGAGCGCGGCGGAAATCTCCGTCTTGCCCGCCGGCGGTGACGGGCGGTGATTTGGCATTTCGAGTCGCCTCAATCCGCAACTTCGGGAACAGACCGCCGCAGTTCGTCGTCTCGGCGCAGATGATTATAGACATGCTGCCACCAAGTCGGTAGCCTGTTTCATGCGTTCCCAATTGGTCCACGAGATTCATTTTTTTGTTGTCGCATCCTGCCTTTTGCTTTCCGTTTCTGCCCTCGCTGCCGACAAGCACACGTTCGAGGCGGAAAAAGCCGCGCGCATCGGCGGCGCGTCAAAGTTGGCCGATCACGGCGCCTCGGGAGGTCATCTGGTCGGTTTGACCAAACCCGGCCAGGGCGTCAAGTTCACCAGCCTTCCGGCTGCCGGCAAATTGGCGATTCGCTATGCGTCGACCAACGTGGGCACGATCAGCGTCGCGGTCAACGATCAGCCGGCGCGCAAGGTGAATGTTCATTCATCGGGCGCGCTGACCAATTCTTTTCTTAACGCCATCATTGACATGGCGATTCCCGCCAAGGCCACACTGACCATCAGTCTGGCGACGAACGATGTCGCGGTGAACATTGACCGCATCGTTGTCGGCGACGGCGATCTGGGCTTGCCGCCGGACATTTGGAATCTGCCGCCGTTGCCGGTGGCTGACGGTCCTTATTCCGCCGACTGGAAGGAGATCAGCCAGCATTACCAGACGCCGGAGTGGTGGCGCGACGCGAAGTTCGGCGCGTGGGCGCATTGGGACCCGCAATCCATGCCCGAGGATGGCGACTGGTATGCGCGCGGCATGTATCAGGAGGGCAGCGCGCAATACCGTTACCAACATCCAATCATTTCGGCCATCCGTCGGAATATGGTTACAAGGACATCGCCCACAACTGGGTGATTGACCGGTGGAATCCAAACGAGTTGATGAATTTGTATGTCGAAATGGGCGCGCGTTATTTCATGGCGATGGGCGATCACCATGACAATTTCGACAACTTCGATTCGAAATATCAGCCGTGGAATTCGGTGAATGTCGGCCCCAAGGTGGACATTGTCGGCACCTGGGAAAAAGCGGCGCGCCAGCACGGAATGCGTTTTGGCATCGGCTTTCATGACACGCCGGCTCGGACCTGGGGCCAATTCATGCCGGTGCGTTACACCAGCGACAGAACGAGGCCGAAGAAAGGTGTGCCTTACGACGCGCTGCAAACGATTCTGGACGGAAAAGGAAAATGGTGGGAAGGCATGGATCCGGTGGATCTTTACGGGCCGGTTCACAACAACAAGGATCCGCTGCATCTCGCCCTTCGCCAACCAGTTCATGTGGCGGGTGGATGACGCGATCACCAAATATCATCCCGACGTGATTTATTTTGACGAAGCAGCGGGCGAGTCCCTGATGGATCTGGGCGTTCACATGGGACTCGGTTTTCTCGCGCCGCCGCTCGTCGCAAACTATTACAACAAATCCCTGAAGTGGAACGATGGGAAGATGGATGTGGTGATCAACCTCAAATGCGTTGGCGGACGATACAACAGCTTCAAGAACATCCGCGAGCTGATTCCAGTGGTTGAACGCGCGCTGGTCAAAAGCAGCGAGGCCATCATCGAATCGGAGATCATGGCCTACTCCTTTCAGACCGAAACGACCATCGCAGACTGGCACTACCGTGCCGGGCAGAAATACATGGATGCCAGGAAAATCGTCGGGCTGTTGATGCAGAACGTCTGCCGGAACGGAACCATGCTGCTCAATCTTACCCAGCACGGTCGCGGCGATCTCGATCCGCAAGTGATTCAAATTGCAAAAGACATCGGCGCGTGGTTGAAAATCAATGGCGAAGCTGTCTATGCGTCGCGCCCGTTTGAAGTCTGCGAGGAAAACGCAAATGCCATTTGCTACACGCGCAACCATGGCAATGTTTATGCCGCGCTGATGAATTGGACGAACGGCCCGATCACGCTCAAAGCGCTTCGTGCCGGCGGCGCGACGCTGGGCAAAGTTTCCAAAGTCGAACTGCTCGGCTCCGATGTTCCGATGGCGTTTTCGCAAGACGACCAAGGTTTGACCGTGACGCCTGGCGGAACCGTGCAGCCACTGCCGGGAATCACCAATCAATCGCTCGCGACGATGTGCCGCGTTCTGCGCATCACCCATGACAAGGGCTGGATCAATGACGACGATCCCGGCGCAACGTATCCCGGATGGATTCGCCGTTGCAATCTTGGCACCGGCGATTTCAACAACGATCTCACCGTCAGCGAAACGCCCGGCGATGTCTGGAGTTGTTTTTTCACAGGCAGCAGTGTTTCGGTCATCGCACCGAAAGAATCCGGCGCTGGAAAAATCGAAATTCAAATTGACGGCCAGACGCGCGCCACGGCGGATTTGTCCACCACGGGCGCTCGCCAAGCCCAGCAGTCGGTGTGCGAGGTGACTGGTCTCACTTCAGGCAAACATTCCATCGCCATTATCAATCGCGGTCCCGGGCCGGTGGCTGTGGATGCTTTGATCGTCCGGTAAACGACACGAGAAATTATGCTTTCCACTTTGACCCGCATTCCTCGCTGAGATAATCTTTTCGGAGTCCAAAATTATGTCGCCAACCTCCGTCCGCGCGATTTCTTTCTTCAAACCGGCGTTAACTGCCTTGGCCGTTCTCGCGAGCGCCAACTTTGGCGGCGCGCAGGAAACCAAAACGAACAAGACGTTCATTGATTATTTTTTGCCGACGCCCATCGTTGGTTCCCTGACCACAAACGTTTGGGGCGCGGCGACGGTCGGGCCGCGCGACCCGAAGAACGGCCTCGAGGACGAGACGATGACGCATTGGAATTATTGGGACGGCCAGATCATCAAAGCGCCGGACGGCAAATATCACATGTTCTGCAGCCGCTGGGATCAGGCGCGCGGCCACGGCGAATGGTGGAATTCACGGGCGGTTCACGCCGTCAGCGACAATCTCATCGGGCCTTACGTGGACAAAGGACTTTGCTGGCCCGGCAACGAGGGCGGTCGCGGCCACAACGTCACCGCGCTGGTTTTGCCCGATGGCCGTTACGCGGTGGTCATCAGCGAAACGCGGCCGGGCACGGTCTTTGTTTCCAAATCGCTCGACGGCCCGTGGGAGGAACTCGGCTTGATCCAGGTGGCCACGAACGAATTCGCCAAGCTTGGCCGGATGTCCAATACCAGCATCATGGTCCGTCCCGACGGCAATTTTGAAATCGTGCCGCGCTCCGGCGCCATTCTCATCAGCACCAACGGCGTGCTCGGCCCGTATGTCGTGCAAGGCCCCAGCATTTATCCAGGCATCGAAGGGATGCCCCAGCACGACCGGCAAAACCTCGAAGACCCGGCCATCTGGTTTAGCGGCGGACTCTATCACATCACCGTCAATAACTGGAGCGACCGCAAAGCGTATCACCTGACTTCCGTGGACGGCATCCGCAACTGGACCTTCCGCGGCATCGCTTACGACCCGGCGAAAGATTTCGTCCGCTACACCGACGGCACCGTCAACCACTGGGCCAAACTGGAACGCCCCGGCATCTACCTCGAAAACGGCCACGTTGCCGCCGTCACTTTGGCCGTGATTGATGTGGAAAAAGAACAGGAACACGGCAACGACGGCCACGGCAGCAAGGTCATCGTCATTCCATTTGACGGCGCGGCGATGGATCGCGATTTGCAGTCGGCAGCACACTCACCGAAATGATATTTATTGGAGCACCGTGAAAAAAATTATTCCATCCTTAGCCGCGCTCATTCTTTTTGCCGCGGCCGTTCAATCAGCGGAAGTCACCGTCAAATCGCCGGATCAAAAAGCCGTCATCACCGTGACGGACAACAACGGGTTGAGCTATTCCGTTTTTCTGGATGGCCGTGAAGTCGTCAGCAAATCGCGCTTCGGCATCATCGCGGACGGCGCGGATCTCGGCGCGAATGTCAAGCTGGGCAAAACTTCTTCGCGTAAGATTCATGAAACATATCCGATGTTCGGCGGCCATTCGCGCGCGGAAAATTATTGCCGCGAAACCACCATCGCCGTCCGAAGCGCCGGCGAAGCTTATGAACTCGACGTGCGCGCCTACAACGACGGCGTGGCGCTGCGCTCGCGGCTTGCGGCCAAGCCGGGCCGGAAAATCAACGGCGAAGCGACGGAATGGAAATTGGCCGGCAATCCGCTGGCGTGGTTCCAGCCGGATATTGTCAATTATGAGGGAATTTTCCAGAGCAGCCCGTTGAATGATTTGTCCGACGGCAGAAAACTTCCATTGCCGATTACGTTCACCCTGCCCGGCGGCGGTTACGCGCTCATTACGGAGGCGAATCTGTTGAATTACACCGACCTCGGCGTGCAGGCCGCCGCGGACCATTCATTGCACGGGTTCTTTCACACCCGGTCGGACGCAAACGGCTGGACGACCGATGACGCCGTGGTGCAGCCGTGGCGTGTCACGCTGCTGGCGCGCGACCTCAATGCGCTCGTGAACAGTGACATTGTCCGCAATCTTTGTCCCGCCGCGCCGCCGGAACTGGCCAAGGCAAAATGGATTCAACCGGGCCGCTCCTCGTGGCAATGGTGGTCCAGCGGCGATCCGGCTTACGCCGATCAGCATCAATGGGTGGATTGGACGAAGCAACTCGGCTTCGAGTATTACCTGGTTGACGAAGGCTGGGAAAGATGGAGGGACAACGGCAAGGACGACTGGGCCTGTCTGCGCGAGGTCTGCGATTATGCAAAAACGCAAGGCGTGAAAGTCTGGTGCTGGCTCAACAGCAATGAGGTTCCAGACGCCGCGCGGCGCACGAACTATCTTGACCGCGCGGCAGCCGCAGGCGTGGTGGGGGTGAAGATTGATTTCCAGCCGGAAGCCAATGTGCGCTGGGTCAATTGGTATGTCGAGACGCTCCGCGATGCCGCCGCCAGAAAATTGATGATTGATTTTCACGGCGCGGACAAACCGGTTGGCCTTGAACGCACCTGGCCCAACGAAATCACCCGCGAATCCATCCGCGGCCACGAGTATCACATTTTGCGCTACCACCGCACGATGCCGCCGCAGCACGATACCATCCTGCCGTTCACGCGCTTCGTGATCGGGCCGGCGGATTACACGCCGACGGTTTTCAATCCGAAGGAGCTGCGCGGCTTCACCTGGTCGCGCGAACTGGCGCAGGCGATTGTGTTCACCTCGCCATTTCTGTGTTACGCGGACCATCCGACGAATTATTTGAACAATCCGGCGCTGGACGTGATGAAGGCGATTCCTTCCGTTTGGGATGAAACAATTGTTTTGCCCGGCAGCGAAATCGGCAAATGCGCGGCGTTCGCCCGCCGCAGCGGCAAGCAGTGGTTCATCGGCGTCATCGATGGCGGCGAAGCCACAACGCTGGACGTGCCGCTGGATTTTCTCGGACGCGGCGAATATAAAATGATTCAGCTTGGCGACGCGCCGGATCGCGACGACGCCTGGCAGCGCGTGGAAAAGTCCGTCACTCGCAAGGACCATGTAAAATTATCTTTGCGTCCCGGCGGCGGCTGTGTCTGCCAGTTGAGTCCGGCGAAATGAGCGCGCGTTGCGCAGGTTGTAGCAACGCGGGCATCTTGCCTGCGAGTTTCTGAAACGCAATTCTTTGGAACGCACAGGCAAGACGCCTGTGCCACTATTTTTGCAAAGACTCAATGATTGAAAATTCTATGAAACACATGATCATCAAACTGATTGGCCAAACTTTGTCCTTTGTAAAAGGCATTTGCGCCGTGAAAATCCGTCTCGCGCCGCCGGTTTTATTTTTCATCCTGGCCGCGTGCGGTCCGGCCGCCGTTGGCGCGGACCGCGCCGGTGAAAACCCCGCGCGCTCGTTCGACTCCGACTGGCGGTTCCTGCGCGCGGACGCTCCCGGCGCCGAAGCCCCCGGCTTCGATGACACCGCGTGGCGGTTGCTCGATTTGCCTCACGATTGGAGCATCGAGGATTTGCCGTCCACGAATGGCGCGCCGCCCAGTCCATTCGACCCCGCGCACAGCGCCGGCGGCGCCAGCACCGGTTTTGTCGTCGGCGGCACCGGCTGGTATCGAAAGCATTTCGTTTTGCCCGCTTCGGATGCCGGGAAAAATGTCACCATTTGTTTCGACGGCGTTTATATGAACTCGGATGTCTGGCTCAACGGCCAGCACCTGGGCAATCATCCTTATGGCTACACGCCGTTCACTTACGACCTCACGCCATATCTCAAGCCGGCGGGTCAGGAAAATATTCTTGCCGTCCAGGTCAAGAACACCGGCAAAAACAGCCGCTGGTATAGCGGTTCGGGCATCTACCGCCACGTGTGGCTTGCGGCGGCCGACCCGGCGCATATTCCATTTTCTGGCGTGCATGTTTTGACGACCAACATTTCAAAAACCACTGCCACGGTGAACGTATTTACCACGATTGAAAATGACCGCGGCGCGGATGCAGCGATTCAGTTGCGCACTCGCCTGATCGGTCCCGACGGGAAAGCCACTAAGCCGCAGGAAATTGAAATTCATGTTCCCGCCGGCAAGCAACAGGAATTCACACAGGAATTTTCGGTCGACAAACCGGTTCTTTGGTCGCTGAATAATCCCGCACTCTATCGCGCCGAAGTCGAGTTGGTTGAAAATCAAAAAACTCTTGACCATTCCGCAGCGACGTTCGGCATTCGCACGCTCCGCTTCACTGCGACGAACGGCTTTGAACTAAACGGGGAGGTGGTAAAACTTAAAGGCGGCTGCATGCACCACGACAACGGTCCGCTCGGTTCCGCGACGATTGACCGCGCGGAAGAACGGCGCGTCCAACTGATGAAGGCCTACGGTTTCAACGCCATTCGCACCAGCCACAATCCGCCGTCGCCGCAGTTCCTCGACGCGTGCGATCGTTGTGGCGTTCTAGTTTTGGACGAAGCGTTTGACATGTGGGAACGCGCGAAAAATCCGAACGACTACCATCTCTATTTCGATGACTGGTGGCAGCGCGATTTGGAGGCGATGGTGCTGCGCGACCGCAATCATCCGAGCGTGATTCTTTGGAGCATCGGCAATGAAATCAACGAACGCGCCGACGCGCCCGGCCTGGCGATTGCCGAAAAATTAGTTTCCACCATCCGCCAACTCGACACCACGCGCGCCGTTACTGAAGCGATTTGCGGTTTTTGGGATCATCGCGATAAAAAATGGGACGACACCGCGCCGGCTTTTGCGTTGCTCGACGTGGGCGGTTACAACTACGAGTGGCGCCAATACGTTCCTGACCACGAAAAATTTCCGGCGCGAATCATGGCCGGCACGGAATCGTATCCGAAGGAAGTTTTTGAAAATTGGCAGGCCGTGACCACGCATCCGTGGGTCATCGGCGATTTCGTTTGGACCGCCTGGGATTACCTGGGCGAAACCGGCATCGGAAATTCCGTGGGCAACGGCGCCAACCGCTTGCCGTGGTTCGATGCTTTTTGCGGCGACATTGACACGTGCGGTTTTGAAAAGCCGCAGCATTATTATCGCGAAGTCGTCTGGGGCGACAGCAAAATTGCCCTCGCCGTCCACGCGCCCATTCCAGAGGGTGGCCGCGAGCGGGTCAGCGGCTGGGGCTGGCCGGACGAACGCCAAAGCTGGACGTGGCCCGGCTCCGAAGGCAAACCGCTGGACGTGACGGTTTATTCAAGCTGCCAGTCCGTGCGCCTTGAACTTGACGGAAAGGAAATTGCCACGCAACCGGTCAACAACAAAATGGTCGCGAAGTTCAAAGTGCCCTACCACCCCGGCGAGCTCCGCGCCGTCGGTTTGACCAATGGAAAGAAAATTGCCAGCGCCAGCCTTCGCACCGCGGGCGAATCCAGGGAAATCCGGCTCACCGCCGATCGTTCCAAAATTCGCGCCGATCGCAACGACCTCTCCTACGTCACGGTTGAAATCGTTGACCGGCGCGGCACGGTTGTCCCGAATGCCGCGATCCAGGTTCATTTTACCGTCAGCGGAGCAGGGGAGCTTGCCGCCACCGGCAGCCCCGCGCCGAACGACGCCTCCAGCTTCCATCTGCCGGTTCGCAAGACTTACGAGGGTCGTTGCCTGGCCATTCTCCGACCCAAAGGCGACGCCGGAAAAATTACGCTCAAAGCTGAAGCCGATGGACTGAAAGCGGCAACGGTTGTTGTGAACGCGAAGTAGCTACATGTTCCGCGTTATCTCCAAAGCATTTCTCGTGTTGGGCATTGGCGCCGCGTCGTTGTTTGCGGCGGCTGAAAATCCCGCTCGAATTGAACTCGCGGAGAATTGGAAGCTCGCGTCAGCAACGGAAGCGCAGTTGGATGGCGCGGCGATTTCTGTTGCCGGTTATCGCGACAGCCGGTGGCATCCGATTCACCGGATGCCGACCACGGTCCTTGAAATACTTCAAGAGGACGGCGTCTATTCCAACCTGTATGTCGGAACGAATTTCCTGACTGTTCCGCCGGATTTATACCAGAAGGATTGGTGGTATCGAACGACGTTCAAAGCGCCCGCCGGCCTTCGCCGGGCCGAAGCCACCACCGCCAGCCAAGCCAGCAGCTCCGGCCCGGCGAAGGCCGGCGATTTCTACACGCTCGAATTTCCGGGCATCAACTACCGCGCCGAAATCTGGCTCAACGGCGTGAAGATTGCCGACACCAATCAAATCGTCGGCATGTATGCCGCTCACGAATTGAATGTGACCCAGTGGATCAAGCGCGGTGCGCGGAACGTGCTCGCCGTGAAAGTGACGCCCGAACGGCTGATCGAGGACGTGGACGGCGTGGATCTGGCGGACAGTTGGTTCGACTGGATTAACTGGAAATATCTCGGCTTCAAGGGCCGGAAAAGAGTTAATACCGGCGCTGGCGTTTCCTTTGTTCCTGATCGCAATGCCGGAGTTTGGAAACCGGTTTATCTGCGGGTGTCTGGCGCAGTTTCGGTCAGCCATGGTCTCGTGAATTCAGAATTGCTTCTGTCCAATTCCATCGCGAAGCTCACGGTTTTCGCCAGCCTGCGCAATCTTTCCACGCAAACGGTCAGCGGCACGTTGAAAGGAACAATTTCGAGAGCAGGCAAGCCGGCAATTCATTTTGAGCAATCCGTCACAGTTTCGCCCGGCGAAGAAAGTGAAGTGAAATTTACGCCGGAACAATTTCCGGAATTGGTCGTGAAGAACCCGGACCTCTGGTGGCCATATACGATGGGCAATCCGGCGCTTTACGATTTGCAGTTGAACTTTGTGTGGAACGATAAACTTTCGGACAGTGCGAAGATTCGCTTTGGCATCCGCAAGATTACGCAGCTTCGCGACAACGACGAACAATTTCCCGACATTGGCAAGGGCGGCAATTTTTATTTGCAGGTGAACGGGCGCGATTTTCTCGTTCGCGGCGGCGACTACACGCCCGACCTTCTCTATCGCTACGATCCGGAGCGCGAGGCGGACGTTTTGCGCTACGCAAAGGACCTCGGCATCAATTTTCTCCGCTGGGAATCGAAAATCTCGAGCGAGCACATTGTCGAGCTGGCCGACGAGGAAGGCGTTCCGCTCATGTTCGGCTGGATGTGCTGCAACCAGTGGGAAAAATGGAACCAGTGGAGCGACGAAGATCGTCGCGTCGCGCCGGAAAGCCTTCGCTCGCAAATCCTGATGCTGCGTCCGCACGCATCCGTTGTTCGCCTGGGCGAACGGCAGCGACGGCCGGCCGCCGGAACCAATTCTCAACGAATACCATCGGATTCTTTCCGACCTGCATTGGCAAAACGCCGTGGTGGATACGGTCTCGGCCTTTGCGCGAGGTCCGAACGGAGAGAAAATGTGGGACGGCATCCGCATGGAAGGCCCGTATTGCTGGCGTCCGCCGAATTATTGGTTCAGCGGAAAATATCCCGCCACGTTCGGCTCCAACGTCGAGCAGGGCGACAACGAGCACATTCCCACTTTGGAGAGCCTCAAGAAATTCATTCCCGCCGACAAGCTCTGGCCCATCAACGAGACCTGGTTCATGCACGCCGGCGCGTGGGGCGGGAATAACACGCTGTCCAACATCCGGCTGGCGGTGAATCAACGTTACGGCCCCGCGACCAACATCGAAGACTTCGTGCGGAAGGCGCAGCTTGCCCATTACGAAAATACCCGCGCGCAGTTTGAGAACTTTGCCGCGTCCGGTTGGGCCACCCACAAAATGGTCGGCTACTGGATGTTGAACAGCCACTGGCCGTCGTTCTACGGCAATATCATTGATTATTATTTGAAGCCGGATGCCCTCTACTACAGCGCAAAGAAAGGTTTGCGTCCGCTCTCGGTGGCCTTCGATTACTACGCGACCGGCGACAACAGCCAGGCGCGAATCATCGTGTTCAATCAAACTCCCGGCGACACGCGCGGCCTGCGCGTGCGCGTCCGCATTTACGATCTGGACGGCAAGGTGCGCGACGACCGTTCCACCAACGACATCGCCGTTCCTTTCAACGGCGCGTTGCAAGTGATGTCGCTGCCGCGCTATCCAGAAAGTTCTCCCGTTTTCTTCGTGCGCTGCCAGTTGTTTGACGACGCGGGAAAACTCATCGCGGACAATACCTACTGGCAATCGCAAAAAGATGACGACCTCGGCGCGCGAGGACATGACATGGTCATGACTCTGCGGCAGGACAAATGGGCTGACATGACCGCGCTGAACACCATGCCGCCGGTGGCCATAGAAATGACGGCGACGCAAAAGAAGATCGACAAGGAGAGCCACGTCACCGTCCGATTGCACAATCCTTCCAAACACATTGCCTTTTTCGAGCGCGCGACCATTTCCGCTAAGCACGACGGGAACGAAATTCTTCCGATCATTTACGACGACAACCACATCACCGTTTTTCCCGGCGAAACCGCCGAGATTCACGGCATCGTTCTGAAAGACACCAAGCCCCGTTGGGTGAAACTCGAAGGCTACAACACGCCCGCCATTTCCGTTCCAATCAAGTGAACGAAGCGAATGATCGCGCCATTGGCCAAGTTCCTTGACTGGTCGGTCCTCCAGATCGCCTAGCCAAGCTGTCCGTCCGGTTCGTCAGCCGCCCCTTCGCGTCGTAATAAAAGGCGTTGCTATGGCCAGAGGGCGACGTGCTCAAGGCCAGCAACCCCGGTTGTTATACGTCAGCGAAGAGGAACATCCCATGACGTCCTTGTGGACATCATCATAGACAAACAGGGGCCGACCTTGCATCGCTGAAAAACAGCGGCCAAAGGCCCTGCTTTCGACTTGATTCGCAAGAAGGAGGTTTTTTTGCAGCCGGATTTGGGAACAGCTTCAACGCACATGGGAAATTATTTATTCATGGCCTCACGCCGGCCACAGGTGCAGCTTGGGCAGGGTTCGCCGGTCCCGTGGCCGTGCTGCGCCTGCACCACCGTTGCGCCAAGTTGCAGAGACGTCCCGGCCCATTTCCAATCGCCGCCGCCAGGACCACCGGTGAGCGCGAGCGTTTCGCCGAGCACGCGCGGCTTTTCCGGCACGGGAATTTCAAAGCTTTTCACATAGTTCGCCGCGTTGTCTCCAATTTCCTGATCCACGACCACGGCAAAATCCAACGCGAGTTGCGTGGAAGTGTCCGCGCAACTGCCGTGAATCCGCGACAGCTCGTAAAGACAGACGTTCGTGGCGTCTTTACCCGCGACATCGAAGAGCACCGCCAGTTCATCCACCGTGCCGGCGAATCCGGCGAGTTTCAGCAATGCGCTCGCGCCAAGTTTCCAGCTCCGCGTTTGGTCGCCGGTCAAAGTTTTGACGTGCTTCGCGATGAGTCCGTCGCGCCCGCCGAGCTTGAGCGGTTGGAATTTTTCGTAGCGGACGGTTTCGACGTTGGCGTATTTTTTATAGATCAGGAAGGCCATGATTTTGTTTGAGTTTTTCTGCGAGGTTTTGCAATTCCGCATCGGTCACGCTGCGTTTGCGAACGGCTGAAAATCGTCTGACTGCCGCCAGTAACTCTGGCAGCAGCGACGTTGGAAAATCCATTTTCACCCGCTCCAGCTTTTCGCGGAGCAGGCGCGTGCCGGAATGCCGGCCAACCACCATTTCCGTCGGTGCGTGGCCGACGTCCTCGGCGGCGAACGGCTCGTAAGTTGCGCGGTTTTCCAGCAGGCCGCCGCAATGGATGCCCGATTCGTGGCGGAACACCGCCGCGCCGGTCACGGGCTTTTCCGGCGCGAGCGGACGGCGAGCGGCGTGCGCGACCAGATCGCCCAGCGCGGAAAGCTGCCGCGCATCCACGCCGCAACTTTTGCCCAGCGTGAGCCGCGTGGCCATGACGACTTCGTCCAGCGACGCATTGCCGGCGCGTTCGCCGAGGCCGTTGACGGTGACGCTCGCGGCATCCGCGCCGGACGCGAGCGCGGCGATGGTGTTTGCCGTCGCCATGCCCAGGTCGTTGTGCCCGTGAAATTCCAGACTCAAATTCGGCACGGCGGCGCGCAAGGTGGAAAACAATTCCGCCGTTTGCAACGGGTTCAAAATTCCCACCGTGTCGGCAATCCGCAGCCGGCAAAGTCCGGCGTCCTCGGCGGTTTGGGCGAACTCGATCAAAAATTCCCGGTCGGCCCGCGACGCATCCTGCGCGCCGACGGACAGAAATTGAAACGGGTCGCGAAATTCCGCAGCGAGTTCAACCAGCGTGCGCAAAACCCAGGCGCGGTCCTTTTTCCAGGCGCGCAAATGAATTTCCGAAACCGGCAGCGAAAAATGCGCGCCATGAACGCGGCAGCGAGTGGCCGCCTGCAAATCCTCGCGCGTCCCGCGACACCACGTCGTCAACCGCACGCTGTTGACGCGGTCGCTGACGGCGTTGATGTCGTCAATCTCAGCCCGACCCATCGCGGGAATGCCGAGTTCCAGTTCCGGCACGCCCGCGCGGGCGAGCGCGAAAGCGATGGCGATTTTTTCCGCGCGCGAAAACGCCACGCCGGCGGCCTGCTCGCCATCGCGCAGCGTGGTGTCAATGAGGTGGAGATTCATTTTTTAGCCACAGATGAAACACAGATTGAACACAGATAAGAACTTGGCCGCAGATTTCGTCGCTGACTGAAAATCCAGTTCACCGGAACGGAATCCGTAAAAATCTGTTTCATTTGCAGGGGAAAATCTGTGTTTCATCTGTGTCCATCTGTGGCAAATATTTTTCTAGGCGAACAGCGTCGCCGGCGGCAGTTCGGATTTTTCCTCAAGGCTGTCGAGAATGGCCTCGGCGGTTTCGATGGTCGCGTGCTTATACCAGATGTTTTCTGGATAAACGACCACCACCGGGCCGCTGTCGCAGATGTTCAGGCAGCCGGTGCTGGAGACCATCACGTCATCGAGACTGCGGTCCTGCACCTCGGTCGAGAGATGCTGAAGCAGGCGTGAGGATTCCTTTTTGTGGCAGACGCCCGCCGCGCCGGTGGGACGAAAACTGCCGCAGACGAATATGTGATGTGCTGGTTTGCTCATAATTAGTTGATGGTTGTCGGTTGATAGTTGATGGGAAAATGTGTTTTCAGCTTTCGGCGGAATCGCCGTTGAGAATTTTCTCCAAGTGGCGATCCAAATTCATCAAAGCTCCGGCGCAACCGGCTTCGCGCGTCTTCACGAGCAACTTGTCCGACCAGGCTTCTTCCTCGACCTGCTCGCTGATAAACCAATGCAACAGGACTTGCGCGGGATAATCTTTTTCCGCCAGCGCGACCTCGTAGGTGGCGTGAATGCCGGCGGTGTTGGCGCGTTCAAAATCAAAAGCCGCTTGCGCGGTTTCAATCAGCGCCTTGAAATTTCCAGCGGGTGCGGACACGGCACCGATTTTCGGCACGACATCGCGGTCAGCCAAGTGCTTGAGAATTTTGTTTGCGTGCTCTAGTTCTTCGCCGGCCTGCTTCTTGAAAAAGCTGGCGAAGCCGGCGTGATGATGCACGTCGCACCAATACGACATCGCCAGGTAATTCTGGCTGGCGAGCAGTTCGTGGTCGGCCTGTTTTTCGAGCGCGGCAATAACTTTTGCAGAAGGAGCGGGCATAGAATGTAATTTTGAATTTGTGCGTTATGGTTTGTTGAACATCGAAAATTAACCGCAGCCGTTGCCGGTGCCTTTGCAGGAAACGCCCGCGCCGCAACTGGTGAACCGCCGCTTCATGCCGGCGGGAATCGGCTTGTCAGCGAACACCGCGCGCAAGCCTTCGTCAATCAAGCCCTCCATCTCGACGACTTTCAGACCGTGCTGGGTGAGAACTTTCATCGGTGTCGGGCCAGCGGCATTGACCAGCAATGCGCGGCAGTCTTTCAAAGTGGTCGCGAGTTCAGCCCAGCGTTCTTCGCCGCCGCCTTCGGGCGGGGCGGGACGAATTTCTTTCACGCGATAGCTGCCGGGAATCCGCGCGTCGGCTTCGTAGACCAAAAACTTCTCCGCTTCGCCAAGATGCTGATTGACCAGCGCGCCCTCCATCGTGGCGACGGCGACGAACGGCCGCACGTCGTTCTCCGCCGGATTCAAGGTTGCGTTGGCATAGTGGTTCAATGCGTCGTGCTGATCGGTGGTCATGTCCTCGCCGATGTAGCCGACGGCGTCGGCCCGGCAGCGGGCACAGTGCGTCATCTGCGGCAGCAGTTGGCCGCATTGCAAACGAAGGCGCGCGGTGGTCATCGTGTCCGGCGGCGGCAAATCCTGAAACGCCGCGCCTTTCACCGGCACCAGCGCCATCAGATTCATGATGTCCGCGCCGAGGGCGGAAACTTTTTTCGCCACGTCGTGAATGTGATCGTCGTTCACGCCGGGCATGATGATAGTGTTGACCTTGGTGGTGATGCCGCGCGACTTGAGCTTCACGAGCGCGTCAATCTGCCGCGCGCTCAACACCGCAGCCGCTTCTTCACCGCGCAACGGTCGCTTGCCATCGCGCACCCAGGCATAAATCTCGCTGCCAACGACCGGATCAATTGCGTTGATCGTCAGCGTGACATGGCTCACTTGCAGCTCGGCCATCTCGTCAACATACGGCGCGACGTTCAATCCGTTCGTCGCCACGCACAGAAGCATTTTTGGAAAAAACTTCCGCGTGAGCCGCAGCGTTTCCATCGTCTCCTCGGGATTCGCAAACGGATCGCCCGGACCGGCGATGCCCATCACGGAAATCTCCGGGCGCTTCGCCACCACGTCGCGCAGATACGCAATCGCCTGTTGCGGCGTCAGCACCGTGCTCGTGACGCCAGGCCGGCTCTCGTTCATGCAATCGTATTTGCGGTTGCAGAAATTGCACTGGATGTTGCAGCGCGGCGCGACCGGCAGATGCACGCGGCCGAACTTCTTGTGCGCGTCCTTGTCGAAGCACGGATGGTTTTTGAAATCAATCGGCGCAAGCGTGGACGCGCCGCAGGCTGGTTCAAGGGTGGAAATCATGAGGTTTTGGAAAATAGAAATTCAAACGGCAAAATCTGCGACAACCTCGAACGCTCACTGCCAGCGAATCCCAACGGGATTCCATCATTCAGCCCAGGGTTGCGAGCCTGCGAGCTACCCTGGGTTAAACGACAACGGAGAACCAACCCTGAAAGGGTTGCATAGATGACAAACCCAAAACGGATGCAACCCCGTTGGGGTTGAATGTCATTTTGGTTCGCCGCCCCAGGGTAGTCCGCTGGCGCGGCCAACCCTGGGCTGAATGATGCAATCCCTTTGGGATTGGATTTCAGCGTTTGTGTATTTAGAGGTTTCACAAATACGAATAACCGATGGGTGACGTTTCCTGTTTCACTTCGAGCAGCGCATTGATGATGCGGTCGAACATTTCCTGTGCGCCGCGATAGCCCAGATGCAGCACGCGCTGGCCGCCGATGCGGTCATGAATCGGAAAGCCCACGCGGATCAGCGGCACCTTCAGCCGCCGCGCAATCGAATAGCCCTTGCTGCTGCCAATGAGAAAATCCGGCTTCAACTCCGGCGCAGCTTCGGCGATCTCCGCAAAATCAAAACCTTCCTTCACCAGCGTTTCTTCCGGCAGATCGGGAACCGCCGCGCGCAGACATTTTTCCAATTGCCTGCTCCGACCACCGCTGGCGCACAACACCGGCGTCACGCCGATTTCGCAGAGCAACGCCGTTAAGCCGATCACCAGATCTTCTTCGCCAAAAACAATGGCGCGTTTCTCGAAGGCATACTTGTGGCCGTCAATCAAACTGTCCACGAGCCGCCCGCGTTCGCGCTGATATTTCATCGGCGTCCCGGTGCCGCTGATTGCCGCGAGCGCATTGAAGAACACGTCGCTCTCGCGGATGCCCATCGGCAGGCCAAGCAACTTACGCGGAATGCCAAACTTGGTTTGCAGCACCGTCCCGCCGGTCTTCGTGTTTTCGAGCGTGCGGCCAAATTCAATCGTCGCCTGCGCCGAGCCGAGCGCGCGGATGGCGGCGATGGGCGTGCCACCGGATTGAAGCTTCTCGTATTCCGACCACGTCGCGCCGTCCATGGATTCTGAATAATCCGGCAGCAAGGTGAACGGCAAATTGAAGTCCGCGAAAATTTCCTTCAGGTGCCGCAAGTCGGCGGTGGAAACCATGCCGGGGAAGAGCGCAATTCGTGGCTGCGACGCCTTCGTCGCCAGTGCGTCACGCGACGTGGGCGTCGCGTCCACTTTCTGCGCCGAGGCGGCGCAGCCACCAAGTTGCTCCACCAACTCGCGCACGGCGGAATGAAAGCCGTCAATGTGCGTGCCGCGATAGCTCGCCGTGGAGACGTGGACGATGGGCGCGGCGGCGTCACCGTGCTGCTCTTTGAGTTCGTGCTGGAGCCGCGCCATGTCCTCGCCGATGGTTTCCGCGAGGCAGGTCGTGGCCGCGCCGATGAGTTGCGGCTGATATTGGCGCGTGACGTTCAGCGCACCTTGCGTGAAGTTTTTGCTGCCGCCAAAAATCGCACTGTCCTCGTGAAAGTTCGACGATGCGATGTCAATCGGCTCGCGGAAATGGCTGATGAGATAGCGGCGGATGTAAGTGGAGCAGCCCTGCGAGCCGTGCAGGAACGGAATGCAGCCCTCGACGCCGCGAAACGCCAGGCACGCGCCGAGCGGCGTGCAGAGCTTGCAGGCGTTGCGGGTGGAGGTGAAATTCTTCGACTGCGGCTCCTCGTCGTCGTCCATCGGCGGAAGGGCAATGGCGGTGAGCGGCTGAACTTTGGCGGCGGTGCAGTGCGCCAGCCCCTGGCAATCCGCCGGACTCGCGCAAGTTGCGGGGCAACCGGTCGTCTCCTCCAACGTTTCCTGGATGTCAGTCTTCAGCACAACAATTGTTCTCTTTGCATTCGCGATGCCAAGCAGATGAAGGAGTGCAAAATCGTTCAAATCCATTGAAAAACCGGCGATTTCAGAAGGCTGGTCAAATTGCCGGCGAAACAATTCCTACATTCAAGTGGGTTTTGAAAAGCGCGGCCACATTTGCGTAGGGAAGAAGCCAGCCAAGATGAAACCAACCGCGAAACACGCCGAAGACGCGAACAGAAATCGGTTTGAAAATTTCGCGTGGTCCATGTATTTCGCGGTTTATTTGGAAATGCGTTGCGCCCGTCTCGGCGCGAACTGCCACACCGGGCTGGCGACACTCGCGTAAACTTCCTTCGCAAAATTCAACATGCCGATGTAGCCGGCGAGAGGTTCCTTGCGCTCGTGGTTGTGGTCGCAGAAGCCGATGCCAAGTTTGTAGGCGATGGGCCGCTCTTTCACGCCCCCGATGAAGAGGTCCACGTCTTTCTCCAGACAAAATTTCGCCAGCTCCAGCGGATTGGCGTCGTCCACGATGATGGTTCCGGGATCGGCCATTTCCTGAAGCGTTTTGTAGTCCTCTTTGTCGCCGGTCTGCGAGCCGACGATGGCCGTTTCCATGCCGATGAGCCGCAACGCGCGCATGAGCGAAAACGCCTTGAACGAGCCGCCGACGTAAATGGCCGCCTTCTTGCCGATGAGCTTCTGCTTGAAACGCAGCAGTTCGGGATAAATGGCGGCCACTTCCTCGCGCACGAGATTTTGCGCGCGAGTCATGATTTCCGGGTCGTCCTTGAAAAATTTCGCGGCTTCGTAAAGCGCGGCGCTCATGTCTTCGATGCCGAAATAGGAAACGCGCTTGAACGGAATGCCGTAGTCGCGCTCCATCATCTTGGCGAGGCTGGTCATGGAGCCGGAGCATTGAACCAAATTCAGCTTCGCACCGTGCGCGCGGCGGATGTCCTCGATGCGCGAATCGCCGGTGAGGCAGGAAACGACTTCGATGCCCATGCGTTTGTAGTAGTCGCGCAAAATCCACGTTTCGCCGGCGAGATTGAATTCGCCGAGAATGTTGATGCTGTGTGGACTGATGTTTGAAATGTCGCCGGTGCCGATGAGATTGAAGAGCGCGTCGCACGCGGCCTTGTAACCGTCCTTTTTCGTGCCCTTGAAACCTTCGGAATGCACACCGAGCACGGGAATACCGGTCTTGGCGGCAACGCGTTTGCAGACCGCGCTCACGTCGTCGCCGATGATGCCGACGATGCACGTCGAATACACAAACGCGGCCTTGGGCTGGTGATGTGCGATGAGTTCGAGCAGCGCGGCTTCGAGCTTTTTCTCGCCGCCGTAGATCACGTCCATCTCCTGCAAGTCGGTGGAAAAACTGTGGCGGTGAAGCTGCGGCCCGCTCGACAGTGCGCCGCGAATATCCCAGGTGTAAGCGGCGCAACCCACCGGTCCGTGGACGATGTGCAGTGCGTCGGCAATCGGATACAGCACGACGCGCGAACCGCAAAACACGCACGCGCGCTGGCTGACGGAGCCGGCGACGCTGGCCTTGCCGCAGGCCATTTCGGCGGGCTTGCCGCCCGCGCCGCCCGTGTGGACGACCTGCTTTTCGCGGCCTGGCAGGAGGTCAATCATGGCAGATTGGGTTAGATTGGGCAGAGCGGCAGCTCTGCCCTACCAAATAAACTGGTAGGGCGGAGGTGCTCCTCCGCCCCAATTTATCTTTTCGGAAACCTTTCACGCGGCCACCTTCACTTTCGCGCTGACGAGGTTGGAGATTTCGCGGCTGTTCATGCGGAGCAACGCCCATTCGTCCATCACTTTCGCGCCGAGGCTGCGGTAGAAGCGAAAGGCGTTTTCGTTCCAGCGCAGCGCGATCCACTCGAAACGCCCGCCGCCGAGCTTCGGCGTCCATTGCGGCAACGCGTTCCAGCAGCGCGCGACCGAGGCCGCGTTTGCGAAATTCCGGGCGGACATAAATATCGTCGAGGAAAATTCCTGGCCGGCCGACGAAGGTGGAAAATGTCTGGTAATAAACCGCGTAACCGGCCGGCAGCCATCCACGCGCGCCAGCAACGCGGCGGCAACCGGACGTTCACCAAACAGCGCCGCGCGCAGCGAATCGGCGGTGACTTCCACCTCGTGCGCCAGACGCTCAAACTCCGCCAGCTCGCGAATCATGGCCAGGAGGATTGGCACGTCCGACTCGGTGGCGGAATTGATTGTGAACGGGGTCATGCAACTTGGGCTGTTATCAATCCTGAAAGGATTGCAGCGTTCAGCCCAGGGTTGCACCGCGAAGCGGAGCTACCCTGGGTTTGATCATCAAAATAGAAACAACCCCAACGGGGTTGCATTCTCGTTGTCACAAGATGCTGCAACCCTTTCAGGGTTGGGGGAATTCTCAACGCGTTACCCAGGGTAGCTCGCAAGCTCGCAACCCTGGGCTGAAGGACGGAATCCCGTTGGGATTCTTTGATGGCAGTGTCTGAATTCATTTGCCGCATTTGCAATCTGGGTTGCCGCACGGCACGGCCAGCAGGATGTCCGACGCCTTGATCACGGCGACGACGGGCGAACCTTTCTTGAGCTTGAGCGATTTCGCGGAAGCCTTGGTGATGACGGAAACAAGCTCTCCGCCGCCGGGCAGGGCGATGACGACTTCGGCGTTCACAACGCCGGTGGTGAGTTTGGCGACTTTGCCGAAGATTTTGTTGCGGGCGCCGATGTTCATTTTGATTTTCTTTTTTAACCACGGATGGACACGGATAAACACGGATGCGGAGCGCGGCTGCGTTTGAAAGACCAGCCGCAGTTCGACAATCCCAATGGGATTGTGGCCTTCAGCCCAGGGTTGGCGCGTCCAGCGCCTACCCTGGGGTGCAGAACAAACCTATTCATCAACCCCCAACGGGGTTGCGACCATGCCCGCAAAATGCTTGCGCGGTGACACAACCCCTTCAGGGTTGTTTCCACATTTTCGACCAACCCAGGGTAGCGCGTTCCGCACAACCCTGGGCTAAGTGACGGAATCCCGTTAGGATTCTTGCATGGCCGTTCGAAGCTTCATTTCATTGGATCAACTCGAAGTTCTCTTCGGCGCATTCGCGGTCGCTTTTGTCGAGCAGCGCGTCGTTGATTTTTTCCATGAGCCGCAGCGCGCCCATGTAGCCGACGCACGGGAAGTAACGGTGGCCCATGCGGTCCAGAATCGGGAAGCCGAAGCGCACGAACGGAATGTTTTCCACGCGCGAGATGTATTTGCTGTAGGTGTTGCCGATGATGAGGTCCACCGGGTTGTTCTTGATCTGCTGGTGCAGCTCGAACAAATCCACGTTCTGCTTGATCATGGCATCGGGCGCGTGATTGGCGAGCATGTCCGTGAGGCGTTGTTCAAAATGCTTGCCGGAGGAACCAGTGAAGACATAGACCGGCTTCATGTCGAGTTCCACCAGGAATTGCGTGAGCGCGATGACGTGGTCTGGATCGCCGACGATGGCCACGCGTTTGCCGTGAAAATATTGGTGCATGTCGCTCATGGCGTCGAGCAGCCGACCGCGTTCCTGACCAATGGTGGCGGGCACATCTACGCCGCCGTGATTGCGGAGCGCGTGGATGAAAAGGTCGGTGTTGGTCAGTCCGTAAGGCAATTCCAGCAACGCGGCGGGCACTTTGCATTTTTCGTCCAGCTCAATGGCCGCCGGATGCGAGGCGAAATGGCCGAGCGCAATCGTGCCTTTGCTATCGCCGGCAGATTTGATCTGCTCGATGGTCGCGCCGCCGCTCGGAAACATCCGGTATTGTCCGTCCTGCGGCAGATCCAGCACGCCGCTGGTGTCGGGGAACATCACGGTCTTCACGCCCATTTCATTCACGATGCGTTTGATTTCGCGCATCTCGGCGGGGTCAATGTAGCCGGGAATGATGTTCAACTGTCCGTCTTCGTCAATTTGCGATTTGGTCTTGCCGCTGGATTCGGCCAGGTATTTCACCATGCCGGTAACCATGCTGGCAAAGCCGGTGACGTGCGAGCCGACGAAGCTCGGCGTGTTTGCGTGGATGACATATTTGCCTTCGGGAATAATTTTCTCCTCCTTGGCTTTCTTAATCATCATCGGAATGTCGTCGCCGATGACTTCGGACAAACAGGTCGTGTGCACGGCCACAATCTTCGGATTGTAAATCGTGAAGATGTTGGCCAGCGCCTGCGTCATGTTCGCCAGGCCGCCGAACACGGACGCGCCTTCGGTGAACGAACTCGTCGTGGCGACAACCGGTTCCTTGAAATGTCGCGTGAGATGACTGCGGTGATACGAGCAACAGCCTTGCGAACCGTGGCTGTGCGGCATGCAGCCGTGGATGCCGAGCGCGGCATACATCGCGCCGATGGGCTGACAGGTCTTGGCGGGATTGATGCGGAGCGCCTCGCGCGGTTTGATTTCAGCAGTGGTTCCGTTAAGCATATTTTTGTTTGGTTGAAAGGTTGGTTGGTTACATCGGTCCATCCGCGTCGGCCGCTGCGGCCTTGCGCCAGGCTTTGGTTTCGTTCTTCGCTTCCGTCTTGGTGGTGTGCGTCAGCGGAGTCGCGGACGCCGGATCTTTCTCCCACGGCGGCGTGATGAACTTCCAGACTTTCGTCGTCAGCATCCGGTCCACTTCGCGATAAAAATTGATCGCGCCGCCGAATGCCGCATACGGGCCGCTGTAGTCGTAGCTGTGAAGCTGCTTGCACGGCACGCCCATTTTTTCGATGACGAACTTGTCCTTGATGCCGGAGCCGATGATGTCCGGCTTGTAGATTTCGATGAGCTTCTCCATCTCGTGATGGCTGATGTCGTCAATGACCAGCGTCTGCTTCTTCATCTCCACCATCATGCCTTCGTAATCCTTGAAGTTGAAACCGCCGGCTTGCAGCGCGGCCATTTGTTCCGGCGTCTTGCTCGGCTTGAAACGCTGTGGATCGGCCTCGACGTGCAGTTCCTCGATGTTGCGCGAATCGGCGTCCACCTTGATCGTGGGCAAAACTTTGCGGCCTTCGTAATCGTCGCGGTGGGCAAACTCGTAACCGGCGGAAACGATTTCCATGCCGATGTCGCGGAACAAATCCTGGTAATGATGCGCCCGCGAACCGCCGACAAACAGCGCGGCTTTCTTGCCTGTGTGCTTCGCCTTGATTTCCTCGCGCACCGGCTTGAGCGCCAGCATTTCCTGCGCGATGACTTCCTCGACGCGGTCGGTGAGCTTCTTCGCTGTCGAAAAATTTGGCGATCTTCCGCAGCGTTTTCGCCGTGGCTTCCGCGCCGATGAAATTCACCTTGATCCACGGAATGCCGAATTTCTTCTCCAGCATTTCCGCGATGTAATTGATCGAGCGGTGGCACATCACGCCGTTGAGCTGGACGGTGTGGCACTTTTTCACCTGATCGTAGCTGACGTCGCCGCTCAACGTCGCCGTGACGTGGATGCCGCATTTGCGCAGCAGCGTGTCAATTTCCCACGCGTCGCCGCCGATGTTGTATTCGCCGAGGATGTTCATGTTGAACTCCGCCACGTCCGGCCTTGTCGTCGAGGCCGATGATGTTCTTGAACACGCCGTTGTTGGCGATGTGATGGCCGGCGGACTGGCTGACGCCCTTGTAGCCTTCGCAGGAAAAACCCATGACATTGATGCCCAGCTCTTCCTTCATCTGCCGCGCCACCGCATGAACGTCGTCGCCGATGAGGCCGACCGGACAGGTAGAAAGAATGGCAATCGCCTTCGGTTTGAAAATGGCGTAAGCCTCACGAATCGCCTGGGCCAGCTTCTTTTCGCCGCCGAACACGATCTGATCCTCCTGCATGTCCGTGTTCATGCAGTATTGCAGATAATTCGTGGTGCCTTCCGGCGGGCGAACCAAATTCCGGCGCGTCTGCCAGGCATAATAGCCGCAGCCCACCGGCCCGTGCGTGATCTGGAGCAGATCGTAAATCGGCCCCATCACCACGCCGCGACAACCGGCGTAAGTGCAGCCGCGCTGCGTGATGATGCCCGGCACCGTGCGCGTGTTCGCGCCAATTTCCGGCGGCGCTTCCGGGTCGTTCAGGATGATCTGCTTGCCGCGTTTCTTCGCGGTCTTGGCGGGATAAATCTTTAGCATCTCCGCCTTTACCGCTGCCGGATCCAGCTCGGACAAAGTTGTTGTGTTGGTTTCTTCGGACATGAAAATTCCTTTCTTGGTTTTGGATTAATTGTTTGCCGCGCGTGATCCAGCAATCCTGAAGGGATTGCAATCATTTAGCCCAGGGTTGCCCCGCCCAGCGGGGCTACCCTGGGTGAATCGGATAAAATTTTTCCACAACCCCATCGGGGTTGCATCATGGTCGGCGAGGCGGGATGCAACCCCGTCAGGGTTGTGAAACAACCTGGCCTGGAACCCAGGGTAGCCTCGCAAGCTCGGCAACCCTGGGCTGATAGATTGAATCCCTTTGGGATTCGCAGGCGGCCCAAGATGCGGGCCATGACAACGGCTGAAGCCCGGTGTTAATGAAAATGTGCTGCTCATTCGTTGACTTTATTTGTTTAGTTTGAGCCTCGTCACCTCGGCTCCTACAAATTTCAGGTCAGTTGAACAAGCCGTATTCCATCAGCAGCTTTTCCAGCTCCGGCATTTGCAGCGGCTTGGGAATCACCAGCATTTTGTTCTGGTCAATCGCCTTGGCCAGGTCGCGGTATTCCTTCGGCCTGGCCGACATTGCTTGATTCCATTCAATCACCGTCTTGCGGTTGATCTCGGCGCGCTGCACATCGTTGTCGCGCGGCACAAAGTGGATCATCTGCGTGCCGAGCTGCTTGGCGAACTGCTCGATCATTTCCTTTTCGTTGTCCACCTTGCGGCTGTTGCAAATCAATGCCGCCGAGGCGCACCACGCCGGTCTGGGCGAACTTCAAAATACCCTTGCAAATGTTGTTCGCGGCATACATCGCCATCATTTCGCCGGAGCAGACGATGTAAATTTCCTCGGCCTTGCCATCGCGGATGGGCATGGCGAAACCGCCGCACACGACGTCACCCAGCACGTCGTAAAAAACGTAGTCGAGATTTTCGCTCGCATCGTAGGCGCCGAGCTGTTCGAGCATGTTGATCGAAGTGATGATGCCGCGGCCCGCGCAGCCGACGCCGGGTTCCGGGCCGCCGGATTCCACGCACAGGGTGTTGCAAAAGCCGCCGTTGCGGATGTCCGCCAGTTCCACGTCCTCGCCTTCCTCGCGGAGCGTGTCGAGCACGCTCTTTTGCGACGAGGCCGCCGAGCAGCAGCCGCGTGGAGTCCGCCTTGGGTCGCAGCCGACGACCATGACCTTGTGGCCCATCTCGGCCAGGCCGGCCACGGTGTTCTGGGTGGTGGTGGATTTGCCGATGCCGCCTTTTCCGTAGATTGCAATTTTTCTCATAATGATTTTGATTTTAATTGTTAATCCGGCGGAAACTTCCAACCGGCGCACCTGTTCCCATTGCAACCGCGATGCCAACTATTTTTCACCGTGCGAATAAAATTCTGAATACCACTGTAAATACTGGCGATTTGTAGCAAAAGAATTTTGAGGCGTGACAGCAAAATCGGTTTTAACCGCCGGCGAATTCCCACATTTGCGTAGGATTGAAAATTGAAAACTACCCGGATGTAGCCCGGCCGTAGAAGAAAATGTAGAACCGCGAAAGACGCGAACCACGGAAATAAAAATCAGCCAAATCACGGTCTCAAAGTTTGAATTCTCCGCTGCCGCTTTCGCGTATTTCGCGGTTAATTGATTTCGCGGCGATTCCTTTGTGCCGATTGGAACCCGAATTGCTTTTCCCTGTCGGCGCATTGGCGCGCCAAACCAAAAACTATGGAAACCATTGAAACCCTGAAATTGGAAATCAAAAAGCTAAGTTCGCAGGCGATCCAGTCCAAAATGGATTTGCACGATTTGTCCGAAGAACTGCCGACGAACTGGGAACGCATCCCGGAAGTGGCGCAGAAAACTTTTCAGATTTACGAGAAGCTGATTGCCGCGAAGCAAAAGCTCGCCGCGCTGGCGGCTGACGTAGCGGCGTCTCGGCAGAGCGCCGCATTATGATTTTCAGATGGCGGCTTTCCGCCGAAAGCCGCTACGCCACGAGTTCAGCAAATCATTCCGCGCACGTTGTAATAGCCGCCGAGGACGAGATGCTCGGATTCGCCGGCGAGGCAGGATTTGGGCAGCAGGCCGCTGAAGAAAACAATTTTTGCGAACGGCACTTTCACTTCCCACGCGCTGGAGCCGAATTCCCACGCCACCTCCGGGTCGGAGGTGAACGAACTCAAATTGTTCAACTGCACCAGCGCGGCGCGCTTTGCGCCGGTTTCGTTTTTGCACGGTGTATTCCTCGGAATCATGCGTGCCGCGATAAAGCGTTTTCCATTGTTCGTCGGGAAAGCGGCGGCGCAATTCGTCCTGGCAAAAAGTGTAAAGCAAATCGAGTTGCATCAGCACGCCGATGGATTTGGCCGCGCCGCGCGTGCGATCCAGCATGAACGCCTCGCGCGCCGCGCGATCGTCCGCGAGCCGGCCTTTGTGAAACGTCGCCAGCAGACCGAAGCGGCTTTCGACCCACGATTTGAGCACGGCACCGGCCGGGCCGTTGGAGTCCGCGCCCCAGGCGCGCAGCAAATGCACAAAGCTGTAAGGCGATTTGGATTTGCCGTGCAGCTCAAATTTTTCGTTGAGGCTGAATTTGGCGCAAAGATAATCGTAAAAAAACTGGCTGCGTTCGGCGGCGTCGGCGATTTGTTCCAAGCCGCGAAAAAGTCCGAGATCGGTCGTCCGCGCGCCGTCAATTTCCACCGGCAGCGGGTTGGCCTGAAATTCCTCCGAGCCGATGATCCACGGCGAAAGGTTGCAGCGGTTGAGCGACAGGACGAGCGCGAATGATCTTCGGCGATGTTCGCGTGATATAAATTTTCCGGCGGGCGCATTAAAATCTGGGCTGCTCCGAAAGTTATATCAGGGAGCGGAAAGTTTGAGAAGCTTTGGTGTTTGAATGTAAATGGCGGCGGTCACTTTCGGGTCGAGCTTTTTCAGCCAGCGAGCGGGAATGCCCTGAACGCCGTAGAGCGCGCCGGCCAATTGCCCGGCCAGCGCGCCGGTGGTGTCGGCGTCGCCGCCGCGATTCACCACGCGCACCAGACAATCTTCAAAACTGCCGGTGTTGAAAAATCCGTCGAAAACCGTTTGCACTGTATGCACGATGTAACCGCTGGTGTGGCCGGGCCACGGTTTGAAACCGAAGGCGGGCTGCCGGGCAATCAGGCTGTCGGCGATTTGATTGCAGGCGGCCTGTTCGCCTTCGAGCAAAAGCCGCCGGGTCATGCGGGCCAGCGCCACGGTGGCGGCGTCGGATTGCGGATGGTTGTGCGTCAGGTGCGCCTGTTCGAGGCTGCGTTGGACGAGTAATTCTTCGCTGGCCAGCGAGACGAGCACGGTGGGCAGATTGCGCATGGCCGCGCCGTTGCCGCCATTTTCTTCGGCGGGCGGAACGCTCAAGCTGCCAGTGGAAATATAATTGCTGATGCCGCGCCGGCAGGCATTGCCGATGTCCACGGGATTGCCGCGCATCCAAGTTACAAACGCATCGGCGATGGCGCGCAAGTTCCAGCCGCCACTGGCGATCACGGCGGAGCCGAGCGCGAGCGCCATTTCGGTGTCATCGGTAACGCATCCGGGTTTCAAACGCAACCAGCCTCCGCCGATGATTTCCTGATGGACTTTGTATTGCGCGGCGATTTCGCGCGCGGTCATAAATTCGACGGTTGCACCCAAGGCATCGCCGATGGCCAAGCCGAGAAATGAACCCAAGTGCGCGATCCAATACAGGATCAGGGATTGCATCCTGATGCTCGCTCGAGTTGAACGGCTGAAGCGGCGATTATGCCGCGACCGTTTCTCCGCGCCGGAAGCGTTTGAAATCAATGCCCAGCCGTTTCACGCGCAAACCCATCTGCCGTTCGGTGAGACCGAGCTTGCGCGCGGCGGCGGCCATGTTGCCGTCGCAAGCTTTTGAGTTCGGCCACGATCATTTCGTATTCCAGCGCGGAGACGGCGGCGTCGAGCGTGCCGGTGGCGGATGATTTTTCGGAGGCGTCTTTTTTCTGCAACGTCGGCGGCAGATGATGCGCCTCGATGGATTTGTCCCGGCGAAAGCAGCACGGAACGCTCGATGCAATTTTCCAGTTCGCGCACGTTGCCGGGCCAGTGGTAGCTCATCAGCAAATCAATCGCGGCGGTGGAAATGCGGCGGACGGATTTCTGATTCAGCTTGGAATATTTTTCCACGAAATAATCCGCAAGCAGCAGGAGGTCCGTCTTGCGTTCGCGCAACGGCGGCGCGTAAATCGGAAACACATTCAGCCGGTAATAAAGGTCGGCGCGGAATTTGTCCTGCTCGATCATCTCCTCCAGGTTGCGGCTGGTGGCAGTGAGGATGCGCACATTTGCCTTGATCGGCGTGTGGCCACCGACGCGCTCAAATTCTTTTTCCTGCAAAACGCGCAGCAGCTTGACCTGCGTGGCCGGCGAGACGTCGCCGATTTCGTCGAGAAAAATCGTGCCGCCTTCAGCCACTTCAAACCGGCCTTTGCGCATGGCGATGGCACCGGTGAACGCGCCTTTTTCGTGGCCGAACAATTCGCTTTCGATGATGGATTCCGGCAATGCGGCGCAGTTGAATTTCACGAACGCCTTGCCTTTGCGCGGGCTTTGCTCGTGCAGCGCGCGGGCGATGAGTTCCTTGCCCACGCCGCTTTCGCCGCGAATCAAAACGGTCGTCACGCTGTTGGCCACCTGCTCGATGTGGCGATAAACCGAGCGCATCGCGTCGGAATTGCCGATCATGTTCGGCGGGCGGAAGCTCGTCTGGATTTGGTGCTGCAACCGCTCGTTTTCGCGCTGGAGCGACTCCAGTTTTTCCTGCGCGAGCCGGTGAAAATGCACCGTGTGCGCGATGACGTTGGCGATGAGCGACAGCAGCCGGCGGTCGGCGGAAAGCAGCACGCGTCCGTCCAGAATGCGTTCCACGCTCAACGCGCCGATGACTTCCTCGCCGAATTTGATGGGCACGCAAATGTAAGCCGCCGACAGCGAGCGGGGATCCACCTGCTGTTCCTGCTGCCAGCGCGTTTTGCAATGCCGGCTCCTTGGAAATGTCCGGCACGACAATCGCCTGGCCGGATTCGATGACTTGTTGAACCAAATCGCGGCAGGCGACCAAATAATCTTTCTGGCTCTGGCCGCTGGGCAGCCCGACCGCCTCGCTGATGCTGGCGGTGCCATCTTCGCGATTCAGGATGGTGATCGTGCCGCGTTTCATTCCCAGCCCGTCGGCCATTTTCAACAGCACTGGCCGGATGACTTCGCGAAGTTCCAGGCTGCTTTCCAGCGTGTAGGAAATGTCAAAGAGCAGGCTTAATTCGTCCACGACGCGGCAGCCGGCCCCGAGCGCCGGCAGGCTGATTTTTTGCGCGTCAATTCCGGGACAACCGGGCAGACATTCATCCAACAACTTTTTCACACGTGAACTTCCGCAAGGTATGTGCCAAGAAAATGACGTTGCCGTCGGGCACCAGCGACAGGATTTCCTTTAGACACGGGCGATTTTTCAGTTCTGAGGCTTGGAATACCGCTTGCTAATAAAACACCCAAAGGTAAGAGAAAAGCAATTTTTGGCCGGAGCTACGAATCAGGTCGCAGGTTCGTTTGCTTTCTTTTGTTCAGGCCGCCCAAAGATTAACAGCTGACAACCCCGCACCCGGCCGCAGCGCATTGGTCGTCCAAGTTTTCGTCCAGCGCAGCGTGCCGCTGGTTTTTCAAATGTTCCGGGTTCGACGGCACTACTGCGGGGCTCAGAAATTCTCAGGGTCTTTGCACGCGACGTTATTCGCGCACGGCATCGGAAATCGCCTTGACGAGTCAGAATTCATCTTCCTCCTTGAACTGCTTGCGGCATCCACCCGCGCGGCTCCAGCATGCTACGCGCATTCTCGTTAAAAAGAAAGCGACATCCAGACTGTAGCACGCTCGATCAAGGAACTTCTGGATTGAGGCCAACGATCCCCCCCGAAGTATCCAAAAAGTCGAACGTGCACCAAAACATACACCAAAATGTTTAAGTCGGATTAAAACGGATTACATCGGATTGCCCCGCAATCTGGTTACGCAGAAATTTATTCAAGTCAAAGTAGCCCACTACCCAATTTGTCCATCCCGCTTCCCGACGAGCCGGACACGAACGCAGCTACGGCACGACGGCAGGAAGTCATCGCGGTTTCGAGAGAAAAGTATGGCAAGCGAGCAGTCTTTACGACCATTGGCAGACGATGGAACCCGAATAGAAAAGGCAAATCGTCGAAGTCATCACCGACAAAATCGTCATCGGCAAAGATGAAATCGACTTCTCCTATTCGCCATCTTGTAATACGGCAAATAGGCGGCGGAAGGGGTGTTTTTTGAACCCTTTTTGCCACTTAGTGATCAAGGCTGTAAGGGTGGATTCGCCACCTTGCAAAAATGGTCAAAAGTTTGCTGAAATGCTGGCTGAATATCGCCAGCGAGCAGGCCTTAAACATGAAGCGCTGGCAGCCAAGCTTGGCGTGAGTTTGGGAACACTTACAAATTGGGAACGTGGACGCACGAAACCCAGCAAGCCTTTTTGGAAGCAAATCCGGTTGTGTCTGACTTGACGATATTCCAGCTTTGCTTTCTCCCTCGCACCAGTCTTCTCCCCTACCGAAGGCAAACCGAGTGATAATCTTTTGGAGCAACAGGAATGCACCGAGGCTTGTGTCGTCGGCAAGCTTGGCACCGGGTTAGCGGGTCATAATTGCCATAATATGGAACTTGTAACTTGCCCGCGACGAAAGTAGAGCATGGCGACTTGATACTTCGTGGAACGGTAGCCTCGCGCCTTGCGTTTTGCGTTTGTTGGCCGAGAACAAGCTGGGCACATCCTTGGCACGCTGGGCAACGTCTGGACCGAATACATCCCCAACCTGAAACACGCGGAGTTCATGGCGTTCCCGTGTCGTGACCGGCTGGCGGTTCACTTTCCGTTTCCCACGCCGGCGGCCTCGGCTGCGAGCGTGCCCAGCCTGCGGCGCAGTTCCGCCACGTCACCTTGCCCATCCGGGTGGTTGCGATTGGAGAGGAAAATCACAAACGTCCGCGAGGCCGGGTCAATCCACAGCGACGTGCCGGTCCAGCCGGTGTGGCCGTAGGAATCGGCGGAGAACCAATCCCCGCGCGGTCCGCTGTATTCCGAATCAATGTCCCAACCCAAACCGCGCTTGGCTTCAATGTTTTCAGGCGTTTGGACGGTGGTCATCAGCCGGATGGTTTCGGGCTTGAACAGCCGCACGCCGTTGAGTTCGCCGCCGTTCAACAGCATTCGCGCGAACCGCGCCAAGTCCGCCGCCGTGGTGAATACTCCGGCATTGCCCGCCACGCCGCCCATCCGCCGCGCGGTCGGGTCGTGGACGATTCCGCGCAGCGGCCGGCCATCCACTATTTCTGTCGGCGCGACGCGGGCCAGCTTGGAATCCGGCGGCAGATAGCCGGTGTCTTTCATCTTTAACGGCGCGTAAATTTGCGCGGCAGCAAATTCCTGCAATGGTTTCTGTGCGACGCGCTGAACAATTTCGCCGAGGAGGATGAAGTTAAGGTCACTGTAGCGGAAGACTTCGCCGGGCGGATTTTGCACCCGCTCGCCGCAGATTTTCTGAATCGCCGCCGCCCAGCCGTGCCAGTCGGAGCGGGGATCAATGCCCGACCGCAGGCCGGAGGTGTGCGTGAGCAGTTGCCGGACGGTGATGTCCTCCTTGCCGCCGCCGGTAAATTCCGGGATATAGGTTTGGACGGGCGCGTCGAGTTTCACCTGTCCGCGCTCCACCAGCAGCATGATCGCCGGCGTGGTGGCGATGACTTTGGTGAGCGATGCCGTATCGAAAATCGTGTCTTTGGTCATCGGCTCGGCTGCCGGCACAAGCGCGCGGCAACCGTAGGCACGGTGGTAACTCGTGCCGCCGTGCTCCACCCACAGCACACCGCCGGGACATTGCCGGACGGCGATGGCCTTCTGGATGGCCGAGTCCATCGCCGCCAATTTTTCCGGCCGCAACCCAGCGCCAGCCGCCGGGTTCGGTGATTTGCACCCGACGACGAAGAATCCGATCCATGCCAGGCATCCGCCGGCCAGCCAGCTTAATAAGACCTTGCTCATAAACAACCCAATGCTACGATGCTTGCAGACCCCATTCAACGCAAGCCTGACCTGTAGTTATTGGTCAGGCTTTAATTGGATGGGGCAATGTTGGTTTGTGTTGCCTATGGTTGTTGGGGCGTAATCCTAAAATTTAATGTGGGTTGCACTATACATTGGAAGCTTAATGCCCGATGCCAAGACGGGTTCGAGAAAAAGTATAAACGCTGGTTTTGCACTTCAATGAGCGCAAATCAACGATTTTCTACTTTGGTGATGGTTGCTGCCTTCAGCATGGCTTCCGGTGCCGCCACTCTTGCCAAGCCTGAAACTCCACCGGAAATAGATTATACCAACGCCATGGTCGCAGAAGTGCCGTGGTCCATTCAAATAGTGAAAATCGAACGCGGCAAAGGCCCCTATGAAATCCAGTGCCGTCATGCCGGCGGCGGCGCGCTGGGGCTGGACACTTTAAGCGATCAGGTGGCGGCGGCGAACACGGAGTTGAGCGAGCCGGTGGCGGCCATCAACGGTGGCTTTTTTCTGCGCGACAACGGCCAGGCCAACGCCTACGCGGGCTGTCCGCGCGGACTGCAAATTGTCGCCGGCGAGGTGTTGAGCGCGCCGGATGGCAATGCCTGTTTGTGGTTCGATTATTCCGGCCAGCCGCACGTCGAGACTGTGGCTTCGCGTTTTGAAATCAGCTTGCCGGATGGCCGGGCGGTGCCGTTCGGGTTGAACGGCCCGCGAGCCAATGATGCGATTGAGCTTTACACGCCCGCCGCCGGGGCTTCCACGCACACGAGCGGCGGACGCGAACTGGTGCTCGAACCGCAGGGTGGCCAGTGGCTGCCGCTGCGCATGGAACGCGATTATCCGGCGCGCGTGCGCGAAATCCGCGCGGGGGGAAACACACCTATGTCTTCCAATTCGTTGGTGCTCTCTTTCGGTCACGCCGTCATGGAGCAATTTCAGGGCGTGACCACGGGCGCGGTGTTGCGGATTTCCACCAGGTCCGTGCCCGGTTTGCTGAACGCCAAAACCGCCATCAGCGGCGGGCCGTTGCTCGTGCGAAACGGAAAGCCGCAAAAAATCCATGCCGCGCCCGATGCCGCCTACGAGTTCAGCACCATGGTCGAACGGCATCCGCGGACGGCGTTCGGTTGGAACGACCAGTCTTTTTTCCTGGTGCAGGTGGATGGCCGGCAAAAAGATTTGTCGTTGGGGATGACACTCGATGAACTGTCAGGCTATCTGGTCAAACTGGGTTGCACGGAGGCGGTGAATCTGGACGGCGGCGGCTCTTCCAGCCTGTGGTTCGCGGGCAAGGTGCGCAACAACCCGTGCGATGGCTATGAACGAGGCATCGCCAACTCGCTGATCGTTCTCCAAAAAAAATCCAACGCCGACATGAAAAATCCGATGGCCACAAACGCGGCGGCACGGCTGGAAAGGAGCGTGGCAAATGGCAATTAAAAACCGCGCCTCACGGTTCGCCGCCGGGTTCCAGGAAACCATTTTCGGGGTTTTGATTTCGATGCTGGTCTTGGCCAACGTCGCTTTGGCGGCTGGCGATGCGGACAGTGGCGTTTCCTACACCAACGACGTCGTGCCGAGCGTGCCGTGGTCCATCCACATTGCAAAAATTGACCGTGCCAGCCAAAACGTCCGGTTCAGCACCACGCTGGGCGGCGGCAAGGTTTTGGGCATGGGCATTGTCTCCGACCAGTTGAAAACGCTTCCGGCGGAGGCGGGCGCGCCGCTCGCGGCAATCAATGGCGATTTCTACGAAAAAGCCAAAGCCTATCCCGGCCGCCCGCGCGACCTGCAAATCCGCGACGGCGAAGTGTTGACCGATCCGACCGGCCACACCTGTTTTTGGATGGATCGCGAGGGCCATCCGCAAATTACCAACGTCTGTTCACTCTTCCGGGTGATCTGGCCCGACGGCAAAAGCCACTCCGTTCCGGATGAACGTCGAGCGGGGCAACGGCACGGCGGTCTTATACACGGCGGTTCTGGGAACTTCCACCCGCACCGAAAATGGCCTCGAATATGTCCTCGAACAAAGTCCCGGCCACGAATGGCTGCCGCTGCGTGCCGGCAAGATTTACACCGCCCGCGTGCGTCAGATCACCACCGCTGGCAATTCGCCGCTCGATGCCCAGACGGCGGTGCTGTCCATTGCTCCCGACTTGCTCGCCAAGATTCCGGCATTGAAACCGGGCGACACTTTGCAACTGGCCACCGAAAGCGTTCCGAATCTTGCCGCCGTGGACGTTGCCATCGGCGGCGGACCGTCGCTCGTCAGAAATGGCGAGGTTGAAAAGTGGAATGGCTGGGTGCATCTGCCCCAGCCACGCACGGCGCTGGGCTGGAACAAAAATATTTTTTCCTTGTCGAGGTGGACGGTCGGCAACTCGACGTGTCGCTGGGCATGACTTTTACGCAGCTCGCCAAATACATGCGTGATCTGGGCTGCGAACAGGCCATGAACCTGGACGGCGGCGGCTCGGCGACGCTCTGGGCTTTTGGCGCGGTCAAGAACAGCCCCAGCGAAGGACAGGAACGCGCCGCGCCCAACGCGCTGGTGGTGGTCAAACTGAATTCCAATCCGGCCACGTCGGCAAAATGATTTCCACCTTCCAACGGCACGCGCGGCCCGGCCTCGTATTTCTTGGCTGCGGGCTTCTTTGCCTAGCAACGCGCGCCGCCGAAACGTCCGCACCAGAGAACGACCTTTTCCGCGCCGGCTTAATTCCCCATCTGCGGATCGAACTCGATGCCGCTGCTGCGGACAGCCTGCGCAAAAATCCGCGCGAGTTCGTTTCCGCAACAGTGACGGAAGGCTCGTCGGTTTATCCTCAAGTGGCCGTTCACTTGAAAGGCTCGGTGGGCAGCTTCCGTCCGTTTGACGACAAGCCGGCGCTGACGTTCGACTTCAGCCGCTTTCAAAACGGCCGGAAATTCCACGGCCTGCGGCGGATTCATCTCAACAACTCGGTGGAGGATCCTAGCTACATCAACGAAAAACTTGGCAGCGAATTTTTCCAGGCCGCCGGCGTGCCTGCTCCGCGCGTCACCCGCGCGCTGGTGGAGCTGAACGGCGGCGCGCCCCGGCTTTATGTGCTCAAAGAGGGGTTCACCGAAGATTTTCTCGCGCGCCATTTTCATAACATCAGCGGCGAACTTTATGAGCCGGGCATGGGCCATGACGTGAACGAAAAACTGGAACGCAATTCCGTCGAGTCGCCTTTCGACAAAAACCGCAGCGCATTGAAAAACCTTTCCGCCGCCGCCCAAGAAACCGACTCCGCGCAGCGCTGGCGGAAACTGGAAGCCGCGCTCGACACCCGGCAATTTCTCACCTTCATGGCCGCGGAGGTCATGCTGGGACATCGCGACGGCTATTGCATCAACCGGAATAATTTCCGCGTCTATCACGACTTGGACGGCGGTAAAATCATCTTTTTTCCGCAGGGCATGGATCAGTTGCTCGGCACGGCCGACCTGCCGTGGCAGCCGAATTGGGCCGGCCTCGTCGCCCAGGCCGTCATGAGCACGCCTGAAGGAGAGCACGGCTACGCTGCCGTCTTTGGTTTGTTGCTGACCAACGAATTCAAAGTCGAAAAACTTACAAACCGCGTGGACGAGCTGGTGCAGGAACTGCGCCCGGTCCTGGACGACGACGAATTTGGCAAGGTCAAGGCGGCGGCGGTCGTGGTCAAGGAACGGATTGAGAAACGGAAATTGAGCCTGATCGCGCAATTAAACAGGCCTGCATTGAAACCTCTTGAATTCACAGCCAACAGCGCGCATCCCGAAGCATGGGAAATCGCCGAACGGCCAGCCCAGGGGAATATTGACCAGACCAAGTTCGTTGACCAGACCAAGTTCGACGGACGGGAGGCTCTACATATTTCGACTCGCGTTGAATCGCTCGCGTCGTGGCGGACCACAGTCTTGCTTCCGCGCGGACGGTATCGCTTCGAGGATCGGGTGCGCGTTGCGGGCGTCGAGCCGCTGGCTTCTGGGACGCGTTCAGGCGCAAGGCTGCGCGTTGGCGGCAGCGCGCGGGAGACGGCCTCGCTCACCGGCGATTCCGCGTGGCAAACTCTGGCCGCCGATTTTGAAGTCGGGCAACCGCTGGCGAAAGTGGAATTGATTTGCGAATTGCGCGCCCGCGCGGGTGAGGTATGGTTTGATCTACCCGCGTTGCGCGTTTTACGGATTGACCAACATTATGAAAACTAAAATTCATGCGAGCGCCTTCACCCTCATCGAACTGCTGGTGGTCATCGCCATCATCGCCATCCTGGCCGCGATGCTGCTGCCCGCGCTCGCCAAGGCCAAAGCCCGGGCCAAGGACATCAACTGCGTCAACAACCTGAAGCAAATTGACCTCGGCCTCCGCATGTGGGCGGGCGATCAAGGCGACAAGTATCCCTGGCAAATAGACACAAGTGCGGGCGGCAGCCTGAACTCGGCGGACTGGACGGATAATTTCCGCGTGGCTTCCGCCCAACTGGTCAACTGGAATTTGCTGACCTGCCCGGCCGACACGGCAAAGCTGGCGAAGCCCGCAGCCAAAAACTGGACGGCTTTGCGGGGAGATGTCAACGTTAGCTATTTCGTCGGTATCGGCACGAACACCTCCGTCCAAAACAAAACCATTGTCGTCCTCCTCGGCGACTGGAACGTCACCGGCGGCGGCGGCGGACTGGATGCCTTTTGGAACAGCTACATGGGCACCTCTATTGACGCGGCGTGGGACAGCAGCCTCCACGCGTTAAAAGGGAACATCGGCATGCTGGACGGTAGCGCGCGCATCATCAAGACGCCTGATCTTCGGGAAAACATCAGCACCGAAATTGCCGCCGGCTTGAATCCGGTAATCTTTTCCAAACCACGCGGAGTTTTTTGATGCGCAACAGCAAGGCCATTCAAGTCGCCGCCGCGCTCGTCGCCGTGGGCGCAGTGGCTGCGATGATGATTACCGAACGCGGTGGTTTCGCGCCCGGCGTCAACGCCGCGCTGCATCGGGCCGCCGGCGCGGAGCTGGCCCGCCAGGCCTTGTCGCAAATGAAATCCGGCGGCCAGATGATGGTCATCACCCGTGACACGACGGCGTTTCAAAATCCGGCCTCGGACTTTCTGCTGGATGGTTTTCAGCGGGAACTGCGCCGGGCGCACGCCAGCATCGGCGACATTCAACGGCTGCAAGTGGATCCGCTCCGTCTCCTCGAAGTGCCGTCGGGAGATTTCCAAAACTGGATTCATCATGCGGCAGCCGGGGATGTTATCGTTTCGTTCATGGGGCCGCCGCTGCTGTCTTCGGAACAGCGGCGGCAACTCGGAGAAATCCAGCCCGCCATTGTGGCTTTCTGCCCCGGCGGTTGGCCGGATCGGGTGGACTTTCGGACGCTCTTCGCGCACGGCCTGCTGCGCGCGGCCATCGTGAGCCGGTGTGATCAACGCTCCGCCACGGTCAACTCGAAAAGGTTCGATCAAAATTATACCGTTGTCACCGCCGCCAACGTGGACGATTTCATGGCCGCTGCTGGAAAACTGTCCGCGTCAAAATCACCGTGAAAAACTACCCGATAATTGCCGGCGGGAGAAGCCGGTTGCGCCGCGGCTTCACGCTTACCGACTTACTAGTTGTCGTGACGTGCTTGAGCGTGCTGGGCGCGTTGCTGCTTGTCTGGCAAACCCGCACCCGGACGAAAGCCGGGCTGTCGCTCTGCACGAGCAACCTTGCGCGGGTGAGCCAAGCCGTGCTTGATTACGCCAACGACAATCACCAGCGTCTCCCCGCCGGCGATGTCACCGACCAGCGCGACATCTGGTGGTGGTATAAGGAAAAAATCAAATCCTACGCCGGACCGCATGGAGAATCTTCGGAGAAAGACGCGTTGTTCGCCTGCCCGGACGATCGGGGCTATTCCGACCCAACCCCGTTTCACTTGAATGGACGCTTTGATTTCAGCAGCTATGTCTTCAATGGCGTGACGCTGCCGGGTATGCCGAACATCAGCGGCCTACAGTTGACGGCCGTGAACCACCCCAAACGAACCTTGCTCGTGATGGAGTGGACCGCACACGCGCCGCTTTCATGGCACGCCAGCAAAACCGGACGCAAAAATGCGCCGTTTTACTGCGACGCAAAAAGCGTCGTCGGCTTTGTGGACGGCCACGTGAGTTTCATTCCCATCTATTTTGACGGCTACAACGCCGCCTACACGCAAGACCCGATCCCAAACTATGAATACCAATACAGTGCAAACTGATTTGATCCCAATCCAGCCGCGAACCGAAATCAGTCCTGACCCGCATCGCTTTCCTTTCGCGCCCCATACCTCCGCCTTTATGCCTCAAGTTTCACGTTATACGCGCTGCATTGCGCGCCTTTTATTTCATCACTCGGATCTCTTGTCTCACGCCCGCTCGCTCCCTTTTCTTGCTCTGCTGCTCCTGCCTTTCTCTGCCGCGCTGGCTGGACCAGCGATCGGCCCCTGGGTTCCCATCTTTAAGGGCATCGAGCACGCCGTCGGCACCAATGATCCCAACATCGCGGGCAATTTTCCGGAATGGCAGGTCGTGCATTGTATCCGGGTGGACTTGACCGACCCTGACGTTCAGTTTTTCACGACACCCAGGGCTTCAAGCTACGTGGCCGAATCGCGCGAAACTCTCACGCTCTCGGTTCCCGACTTTCTCAAGCAATACAACCTCCAGGTGGTCGCTGACGCCAATTTTTACAATGCCAATCCAGGCGGTGCCGACCCTACCAGCGAAGGCCTCCCTTGTGAAGTCTATGGCTTGCAAATCTCCACCGGGGTGGTGGTTTCCACGCAGTCATCTGCCGACTACAACAGCGGCAACCCGCGTGCTGCTTCGCTATTGTTCACCACAAACAAACAGCCCATGTTTGTTTTTAGGAATCTTCCGCCGGGAACCAACACGGCAGGCATCTACACTGCCATCACCGGTTACTACCCCATTGTATCAAACGGCGTGAACTTCGGCATCGCTGCAAGCAACAGCTATTCGGACTCCTATATCCATGAACTACAACCTCGCACCGCCTATGGTGTATCCCAAGATAATCACTATCTCTACCTACTGACGATTGACGGAAGGCAGTCGGGATACAGCGTTGGCGCTTATGACGTCGAAACTGGTTATTGGATGACCAATTGTGGCGCCTGGAATGCCATCAATATGGACGGAGGCGGGTCCACGGCTCTTTACATGGCCAACAGCGCTGGAAACCCCGTGGGACTCAATCACTCTAGTTACCTTTCGGGCTATGGCCGCGAGCGCTATATCGGCAGCCACCTTGGTGTGTATGCCAAACCGGTGCCGGGATTTTTCACCAACGTCACCGTCCTGCCCGACGACACGGCGGCCACCATCACTTGGACCACCATTAGCGCCGCGACCACCCAATTGGCATATGGCACCACAACCAACCTGAACCTGTTCACCGCTTCGAATGCCACGCTGACAGTCAGCCACGCGGTTTTGCTAACCAATCTTACGCCAAATACCAGCTATTACTATGCCCCGCTGGCCAGCATTGGCTCAACCATCTATACCTCGCCAACCCTTTTGTTCACCACGACCAACTATGTGACTACCCAGGCGCTCTTCGACTTCACCAATACTTGGACCTATACCTCTGCCGACCTTGACGGGGTGAACTGGACCGCCATCAATTACGATGATTCGGGCTGGGATGGTTCCGGGCCGGGGCTATTGTGGGTGGACTCCCGTGGCCCAAACAGCAACATTCCCAACCTGAACACCGAAATGCTTTTGGACCCCGACACCGGCTATCCCTACATTACCTACTATTTTCGCACACATTTCACCTTCACCAACAACCCCGCTGGCGTGGCCCTCCAGATGCAGGCTTACATTGACGACGGCGCGGTCTTCTACCTCAACGGCACGGAAATCTACCGCGTTTGCATGCCCTCCGGCGCCATCGCCAACGCCACCCTCGCCTCCGGCTATTTTTGCAGCAGCGGCGACGCCACTTGCATTAATTACCTGTCTGCGTCCGGCCCAACCGTCACCAACAGCCTGATCAATGGCACCAATGTTCTTGCGGTCGAAGTGCATAATTACAACGCCCTCAGCCCCGACATCACCTTCGGCCTCGCGGTCTCGGCGGACGTTCCTTATTCCATGAACCCGGCGTTGAGCGTCGCCGGAACCAACCGCACCATCGTGTTGAACTGGGCCCGGGGCGGCTTTACTCTTCAGCAGGCCAACGCAGTTACCGGTCCTTGGACGAATGTTCCCGGGCCGGTCATCAGCAGTCCGTTCACTGTCACCAGCTCCAGCACCAACTGGTTTTTCCGCCTGAAAAAATAGGATCTATTCCCGCTCATGAAAAAAATACTCATCGCCGTCGTCGCCCTCGCCGTGAATTTCTTACCGGCGGCAATCGCTTCCGGTCAGACCCTCAACATCAAGGTTACCGACACCCTGCTGGGGTTGAACCAGAAATGGGCGGCAGCCTATCAATCAAAACATCCCGGTGCGGCCATCCAAGTGACAGCCGATGGAACGGCCGCTGCCTTTGCGGCTCTGGCTGGAAAAACGGTGGATTTCGTCATCGTCTCCCGCTCAATGCGCTACAAGGAGGCGCAGGCTTGCGAGGCGGTTTTTAGTCAGCGGCCGCCGGAATTCAAAGTCGCGGTCAGCGGCTTGGCCGTTTACGTGAATGCCAGTAATTCTGTCAAGGTGCTCACCTACGACGAACTCGACGGCATATTCCAAGGACAAACCCGGAACTGGAAAGAACTCGACGGCGGCAAGGATCAGGCCATCTCGGTTTACGCGCAGGCGACCAACTCCGTCAACGGCGAGTTGTTCAACGAGGAGGTGCTCAACGGCAGGGGATTTTCCACCGACGCTCACCTGCTGGCCGGCCCGGACCTGCTCAAGGCCGTCGCCGCCGACCCGGCGGCCATCGGCTTTTGCGCGCTCGCCCCGGCCGAAGGCGTCCGGCCATTGAGCATAAAGCGGGTTTATTCCTCCACGCCCGTGAATCCCAGCGAGGACAATATCGCCCGCCGGATTTATCCCATCTCGCGTTACGTTTATGGCTACATCAACCCCGCTGCCAAGCCGGACGAAATCAAGGCATATCTCGATTGGATTCGCAGCGATGAAGGCCAGCAGGTTGCCAGGGAGGCTGGCTTTTACGCACTGCCGGCCATCTTGCGTTCGAATTAATGACCACTGAAAAAAAAGCCGTTCTCTCCGCGCTGTTTTTTTTCACGCTGGCGGCGGGCACGATCCCCGCCGCCGCCGGCCGGGCACAAAGTGGTGCAGTGCGGTTCGACCATCCCGGCGGATTCTGCGAAGCGCCGTTTGCGCTGGCGCTCTCCGCGTCGGCGAACGCGCAAATTTTTTTCACGACCAACGGCGATGACCCGCAGCCGGCTCATGCCAGGCTTTACGTTCGCCCCATCGAGATTGCCACCACCACTATTCTGCGCGCTGCTGCATTCCGCCAGGGAACAAACCTGACCGGCGCGGCGGCGAGAACATTTCTGTTTGTTCCCGACATCCTCAAGCAAACGGGCGCGCAGTTTCTGAAAACTTGGGGCACAAATGTCCCCGCCCACTACGGCATGACCACGGCAAACGAGGAAAACACCGCGGCGCGCGCGACGGTGGCGGCGGGACTTAAATCCATTCCCACGCTCTCCATCATCGCCGATCCCGCCGACCTGTTCTCCCCGGAAACCGGCATTTACACGCACCCGCTCGAACGCGGCGGCACCTGGGAACGCGCCGTCTCTCTGGAGATGTTCGACGCGGACGGACGGCTGGCGTTCCAATGCGGGGGCGGGCTGCGCATCCACGGCAGCATGAGCCGCCAGCCGGAGGAATCGCCCAAGCATTCCTTCCGCCTTGCCTTCAAGAAACGTTACGGTTCGGCCCGGCTTCATTTTCCCGTGTTCGGCGCGGACGGCGCGCAGGAGTTCGACACCTTGGTTCTCCGCGCAGGAAACAACGACTCATGGCTGGCCAGCGATGGTGAAGGCCGCCGACACGCTGACTATCTCCGCGACGAATGGATGCGCCGGAGCATGTCGGCCATGGATCATCCCTCCGCGCGCGGCCGCTTTGTGCATCTCTTCCTCAACGGTCTTTACTGGGGCGTCTATAACCTGTGCGAACAACCCGGCCCAGCCCTGCTCGCCGGCGACGAAGCCGCCGCCGCGGATTTCGACGTCCGAAAAGCCGGTAAGACCGAAGCTGGCAACGATGTAGCTTGGAACAAAATGATGACTCTGGCCAACGCGGGCGTGAACGACAGCCGCAGTTACGAAGAAATCAGCCGTTGCCTTGATTTGACCGAGTTCGCCGATTACATGATCCTGAACTATTACGCCGGCAACACGGATTGGGACCGCTCGGCGAACTGGTATGCCATCCGCCCGCGAACCTCCGACGGCCGATTTCAATTCCTCGTCTGGGATGCCGAAGGCACCCTTGGAAATCCCAACATTGACACGCTGGATTTCGACGACGACGAAAGTCCCACGCGCCTGTTCCATAAACTGGCCGAAAACGCCGCGTTTCGGAAACTGTTCGCCATTCGCGCGCAGCAACTCCTCTTCGCCGACGGCATGCTCACACCCGAAAAAACAGCGGAACGCTACCGTGCTCTGGCCAATTCCGTCGCCTCGGCGCTGACGGCGGAAGCTGCCCGCTGGGGAAATTATCGTCGTGACATACATCCCTACAAAACCGGCCCCTACGACTGCTACACGGTCGAAAAGCACTGGCAACCAGAAGTTAATCGCATCCTGACCGGGTATTTTTCTCAAAGACGAGGTGTTTTATTGAACCAATTCCGAGAGCTCGGTCTTTTTGCAAATTAGTGTCTGGCCGGAAACGCGTGTTTCCGGTTCGTCCTCACAAATTTTAGTCGTCGGCCGTCCTGCCGTGTCACCTGCCGTCTTCGGTTTGAAGCCCATCAATGTAGGTAAAATCGTTGGAAACATTGACGGAGAGGCCGTCCGCCGTCAACAATACGCGCTGACGTTCTTTTTGCGCGAGTTTCGCCGGAACACCGGATGCAAAGCCCGCCTCGCTCACGAAAATAGACGCCCGGCAATTTGTCTGGCCAATGAATTTCTTCTCGGCCAATCTCATTGCGCACCGGAATCCAAATGCCAAATTTGCGAAACGCTCAGGGCTGAAGCCGCGTGAAATTGAGACATGAAATTATGTTAGGCAAATGTTTATTGCTTGGGTTGAATCTGGCTGGTTCGGCCTTGTTCGCATCACAAAGCAATCCTATGGTCCTGAACCTTGGATGTCTGCCTTCTGGCGCCACGGTTTTGTTCGAGCGTGACCTCAATGGCAAATATGGCTTCGCAATCGGGGGAGATCCGACACTGCCCATCTTTCAGCCAGCCCCTGCGAGAATTGAAGTCTATCGCGCGGACGACGAGATTCGCCAACTCGTCGCCGGTTATTACACCGTCGAAAAATCTGCAACCGGAATTGATGCCCGCGCTGAAATCGCCTACGGCAGCAATGTTGTCTTCCATGTGCAAGATCATTGGAGCCTGACCGGAGCGGTGGTTGCGGTGAGCAGGAAGGTGGAAGTCACTGGGAACGCGCCGGGTGGATTCGACTCGTCGGTCGAATTCTTTCTTGCTCCTAGGGTGAATTGGACCAATGTGAACTTCCTTGCTCCGGGCGCGTTGTATGGCGACCCAACCTACGACGGCGCGAGCTCGCCCGGCGGCACGCTGAATTACGCGGCACGGCGATTCATCATGCGCGAAGATATACTCCCGGCGCCCATGTTCGGGATCTCATTCAGCAACGGCGCGTCCGTGACCATGCTGGATCCAGCGCCGCGCGGCGACACGACTGAAGAGGAAACCCGGCTCGCCAAACCTGTAATCACCGATGCCAGGTTGCAATTCGGCGCGCTCGGCGCCTGGCAGACGAACGGCGGCCCGATCGAGTTCGGTTTTATGTTTCCCGGCACCAGCGATTCCTTGGGCGGCAGCCGCAGCGGGCCGCCGGGGCGTCGTCGGATTCGACGCTATCACCCCATCACTCAAGGGTTCACCCACAGCTACCATGTGAGTTTTCGCTTCGGGCAAAATGAGTCCTTCTGCGACATGACGCGAAATTCATGGCGGTGGGCATGGAACACTTTGAAGGCGCCCGTCTATTACATTGATGTGGAACAGATGCGCGGCGTTTTGATTGACCACCTTGAGTCCCAAGCCAACACCATTGATGGACGCACAGCGATGCCGTTTGTCATTTCCTCCGTGCCGACGAATCAGGTCCAATGGAATTACACGATGGTGGCGATGGGTTTTGTGGGCAAAGACATCGAATGTGCGGACCAATTGCTGCGCGAAGGCGACCGCGACAAGACCGAACGCGGGGAAAAGATGCGTCAAACCGGTCTGGCGATCATTTCGACTTTGATCGCCGCGCTTCCGACAGTGCCGCTTCAAGGGACCGGCTTTGATCTTGCCACCGGAAAACCCTGGACGGGCGATCATCAGGAATGGGTCGCTCCTTGGCTGCGAAACGCGACCGAGGACATGCGCGTGCTGATGCGGGCCTACCGGCGCGAGAAAGCGCAGGGGCGGGAACATCTGGAATGGTTCAATTGGGTGAAGCAATACGTGGATTGGCTGATTCTCCAACAAAGGGCGGATGGACCATTTCCGCGCCGGTGGGTGGCCGGCAGCAACGAGGTGGCGGAACCGACGGGAACGGCGAGCTATTGTCCCGTGCCGCTGCTGGTCATAATGTCCGAAGAAACGGGCGACTCGAAATATCAGCAGTCCGCCATTCGCGCGGCTGAATACATCTGGACGAATTTTGGTTCGCGCGGATTTTTCGTCGGCGGCGCGAGCGACAATCCGAACATCACCGACAAAGAGGCCGGGATGTTGAGCATGGAAGCGTTCTTGAGTCTTTACGATTCCACCAAGGACCCCAAATGGCTTGACCGCGCCCAGACTGCGGCGACTTACGCCGAAAGCTGGATTTGGATTTGGACCGTGCCGATGCCGTTGGACGCGACCGACGCGCAGCTTCACTGGAAAAAAAGCGCGCCGGCCATCGGTTTTCAAGGCATTACGGCAGCGAACTCCGGCAGCGTGGATGAATACTTGGATTGGGCCGTGCCCTCCTACGCGAAGCTTTACAATCTCACGAAAGACCCGCATTACCTCGACGTGGCGCGGGTTTTGTTGCACGACACGAAACAAATGGTCGCTCTTCCCGGACGCCAATACGATATGCGCGGCCTCGGCTGGCAGCAGGAGGGCTGGCGCATGGGGCCGGGCGGCGGCGGGCGCGGCAGCAGCGGACACCGGTTCTGGCTGCCGTGGATTTCCGCGAACCATCTCTACGGAATCACTGGCCTTGAGGAATATGATCCGGCCCTGTTTAAGATGTTATCCGTCAAGCCGCCGAGCGCCGACGTAAAATGACCGGGCGCTTCACCACTGCGATGGATCGGATTCAAAAAACAAAAACCACTGTGCCCATTTTATGAACTACTGGAACTGTTGTAAGCCAGCCAAATTCATTGCCAGCAATTTTTTCGCGATGGTGGCCCTCGGTTGTTCAACCGCGCTCGGTGGAGCTGCGGAGACAAACTCGCGCGACATGGTGACGTGGTATCGTCAGCCGGCCCAGCAATGGCTTCAGGCGATGCCGCTGGGCAACGGCATGATTGGCGCGATGGTCTTTGGCGGCGTCCCGGAGGAACGGATCGCGCTCAATGAATCCTCCTTCTGGTCGGGCCGGCCGCACGATTACGACGACACCAACGCGTTCCGGTATTTTCCGCAAATCCGCGATCTGGTGTTTGCCGGCAAGTTCCAGGAGGCCGAGAAGATGGTCAACGACCACTTTTATGGGAGCCCCAAGGCGCAGGAGGCTTACCAGCCGATTGGCGATCTGATTTTGTCCTTCTCGGAAACCAATTACACGAACTACCGGCGGGAGTTGGACATGGAAACCGGCGTCGCCACCGTCAGCTACCGCCAAGGCGACGCCGTCATCACGCGGGAAACTTTTGTCTCCTGGCCGGACAAGGTCCTGGTCACGCGAATCAGTTCTGACAAGCCCGGGAACGTGAATTTTGTGGCGCGGTTCAAGGGGCCGTATCTGGAAACCAGCGTGGCGGAGAAGAACAGCCTGGTCATGGATGGACAATGGAAAGGCCCGTTTCCCGGTCCAGCCACAGGCATGGCCGGCCTGATTGCGCACACTACAGGCAAGGGCCTGCGTTACGAGGCGGCGCTGGCGGCCCGGCTCGAAGGCGGCACATCCGAAGCCACCAACTCCACGCTACAAATTAGCCATGCCAACGCCGTTACTCTCGTCATGGCGATAGCCACCAGTTTTGTGAACTATCACGACATCGGCGCCGACCCGACAGCGCGGTGCCAGAAGATTCTGGACGCCGCCACGGACAAAGACTTCGCAGCCCTTCATCGCCGGCACGCGGAGGATTTCAGCAATCTGATGGACCGAGTCCGTCTCCAGATTGGGGATGCTTCGCAGAACGAGAAACCGACGGATGAACGACTGAGGGCCGTTCGCGCCGGCGGCTCGGACGCGAATCTGGAAGCACTCGCGTTCCAATTCGGCCGTTACATTCTGGTGTCCAGCAGCCGTGTTGGCGGCCAGCCAGCCAATCTCCAAGGCATCTGGAACGAGGAAATCCTTCCGCCGTGGGGCAGCAAATACACGGTCAACATCAACCTGCAAATGAACTACTGGCCCGCCGAGGTCTGCAATTTGGACGAATGCACGCCGCCCCTGTTCGGCCTCATCAAGGACCTCTCCGAAACCGGCACGAAGACCGCCAAGGCTTACTACAATTGCAACGGCTGGGTGGTCCATCACAACACCGACCTCTGGCGCGGCACCGCGCCGGTGGACGCCGCCAGATACGGCATGTGGCCCGTTGGCGGCGCCTGGCTGTGCCTGCATCAGTGGGAACATTACCTCTTCACCGGCGACAAAGAATTTCTCCGCGAGAACTATCCCGTCATGCGCGGGGCCACCCAATTTCTGCTGGAACTCTTGGTAGAAGATCCCAAACACCATTGGCTGGTCACGCCGTTCTCCATGTCTCCCGAACATACTTACCGCGACCAGGACGGAACCACAGCGTCGTTGTCGCCGGGGCCGACCATGGACATCGCCCAGATTCGCGAGTTGTTCGGGCACTGCATCGAGGCTGAACAGATTCTTGGAACAGACAAAGATTTCGGAAGCCGTCTCGCCGCCACGTTGCCAAAACTCCCACCCTACCGGATCAACAGCCACGGCTATCTTCAGGAGTGGATCGAAGATTGGACCGGCGGGCCGGAAGGTCACAACGTTTCGCCGAACTTCCCGATCTTTCCCGGCAGCACCATCACCCTGCGCGGTAATCCGGATCTGGCCGGCGCCATCAACAAGTGGATGGAAACACGCCAGGCCCGCGGCGGCTGGATCACCGCGTGGGACACCGCTGTTTGGGCGCGCTTGGAGCGCGGCGAGAAGGTCGAACAATGGCTCGGCGCCTTGATGAAAAATTCCCTCGCCGACAATCTCCAAAACAGCAGGAACAACCAGTCCGACGCCAATTTCGGCCTGACCGCCGCCATTGCCGAAGCCTTGATTCAAAGCCAGGCGGGAGAAATCTCCTTGTTGCCTGCCCTGCCACCAAGCTGGTCCAGCGGCTCGATCAAGGGACTGCGCGCTCGCGGTGACTTTGAAGTTGATATTTCCTGGCGTGACGGAAAGCTGGTCGAAGCCGCCATCCGTTCGCTCAATGGTGGTTCGACAAAATTGCGTTACGGCCCGGCGACGCGCGAGGTCAAACTGCGCCAGGACGAAGTGTATCGCTGGAACGGACAGTAGATGCCTGAACAAAAAAACTTCACGAGCACTTCCATGATTAAGACCAACCATATGAAACGCAGAGATTTTATCAAGAAGAGCACGATCGCTGTCGGCTTGGCCGGTTCTTTTGACCTGCTCCCGCCGCTAAAGACAAGCGCGGACGATTCTCAACCGCCATCCGACGAAGCGGCGGCGCCACCGCAGGACAACCGCTCCGCCGACTATCTTCGCCGCGCGCAGTCGGACCAGTTCCTGCCCAAGCTGCCGGAGTTGGCCGGCGTGGCGATGCCGCCGATGCCGCTGGCGGAACGGGTCCGGCGAAAAATTGTTCCGCGGCGCGGTTTTTGCAGTCTGTCGCCCGACAGTGGCGCTCTTATTTCCGGCACTGGAACAGTCAGCATCGAGTTGACTGGTGATCCATTCGCCGAACAGATTCCTTTCCGGCACGAAATGCTCTATGTGCCGCGTCGGAGGCCAGCCGAGTGTCCCAACATCGCGGATATTTTTCCGCAAGTGCGGCAGATGTTGCTGGACGGAAAATATCACGAAGCCGCGGCATTGGCCTACCAGAAATGGCACGCGAATCCCGTGCAAGGCGGCGGCGGCGGTTTCGGCAGCGGCGCGGGATTCACGATACACCTCGACTTTCTGAAAAGCGCCACGGTCAAGGACTATCTCCGCACGGTGGATTTCGATAGCACCGAGATGAAAGTCCATTGGACAGACGAACGCGGCGAGTGGGTTCGTCAAACTTTTACTTCCCGGCCCGACAACCTCGTGGTGCAATCGCTGACCGCCCCGCAAGGGCAATCGGTGAATGTTCGCATCGCCGTGGTGGCGGGCGCGGGTGGCGGGCGCGGTGGAAGAGGCGGACGCGCGGGCGGTCCGCCGGCGGGCGCGGGTGGCGGACAAGGCAACGCCCAGACGGACTTCAACGAGCAACGGTTGATTTACAAGGGACGTTTGGGAGATTCATCGGTGAGCAACCGGGGCTACGCCGGCGTGACCCGCGTGGTCCGCGACGGCGGCTCGGCTCGCATGGATGGAAATACTCTGGTCATCGAGAACGCGACGTCGGTCATGCTGCTTACTCGCATTGATTATTTTCCAGACTACAGCGAAGACAAAGTGGAAGCGACGCGGCAGGCGCTGGAAATAATTGCCCCGGACTACTCGGCGTTGCTGGAGCGCGCGCGCAAGGTGCAATCAGAAATGCTCAATCGCGTCACCGTGGATTTCGGCGGCGCGTCCAAACATGAATTGTCTTCCGAGGAACTTCTGTCGGATCAGCGGTCCAGCCCGGGTTATTCGGGCGCGTTTCTCGAGGCGATATTCGACATGTGCCGCTACTGGTTCATCCTCAACAGCGGCACCTATTGCTCGCATGTCAGGCCGAGACGAACGCCAACATCAACCTGCAGCTCGCGCCGATGGCGTTGGGCTATCACCGCGAAGGCGAGGAAGCCTACTTCAATTGGATGGAAAGCCTGGTCCCGGACTTCCGCAACAACGCAAAAAACATTTTCGGCATGCGCGGCACAAAATACTCCCTCACGCCGGGCAAAGAGTGGGGCGTCGAAACTGCGTTCGACCATGCGGGTTCCACCGAGACCGGCGAAACCTGGCCGCATCCCTACTGGCTTTCCGACGGGCCGTGGTGTGTGCGGCCGTTCTGGGACCACTGGCTGGTGACGGGCGATTTGGATTTTCTCCGCAAGCGCGTGGTGCCGGCCTACAAAGACTTGGCGCTGTTTTACGAGGATTTCCTGACCGTGACGGACAAGGACGGAAATTACATTTTCGCTCCATCCTTCTCGCCGGAAAACAATCCGGGCAATCTGAATCCGTCGTGCATGTTGTCGGTGAACTCCAGCATGGACATCGCGGGGTGCCGGGAAGTCCTGGCCAATTTGGTGGAGTCTTGCGAGTTGCTCGGCATCGAGTCGGATAGCGTGCCGAAATGGAAGGCGATGCTGGCCAAGTTGCCGCCTTACCTGCTCGAACCGGACGGCGCGTTGAAGGAATGGGCCTTGCCCACGCTGACGGATCGTTATGTTCACCGGCATATTTCCCATCTCTACGGCATTTGGCCGGGCGACGAAATTGATCCCGACCGCACGCCGCAACTGGCCAAGGCCGCCCTGATTGCCGACCGGCACCGCATCCCGGAACGGCTGGCCGGTCATGGCCTCTGCCATCGCGCCTTGGTTGGCGCGCGGCTCAAGGACAGCTACATGGTGGACAGCGAACTGCGGCAACTGCTTGAAACCGGCTGGGTCGCCGCGACGCTCCGGTGTTCCCACGATCCCTACGCCGGATTCGGCGCACCGGATGCGCAGGGCGGAATTCCCACCATCATGATGGAAATGCTCGCCTACTCGCGCCCCGGCGTGATTGAAGTGCTGCCGGCCCTTCCGCCGACGCTGGTGAAAGGCTCGATCAACGGGATGCTGCTTCGCACCTTCGCCCGGCTCGACAAACTCGCCTGGGACATGGACGCACGGACCGTGGACTTAACGGTTACTTCGGTGAAAAAGCAGGATGTTACGTTGATCGCCCGGTATGGCATCGAAGGAATTTCCGCCACGCCCGGAGCGCTGGCGGCGAAGCCGCAATCCGACCAGGCCGCCTGCGACCTGCACCTGCCGGAAGGGAAACCGGTGGAAGTTCGTTTGAAAATCGGCCGGCGCAATCCGCTGGATTGGGTGAATTGGGTCGCTTGATGCTCTGAATACAAAAACCAGACGAGGAAATTATGAAAAGACGAGATTTTATTAAAGGCGCGGTCGCTGTCGGCGCGGTGGGTTCGCTCAAACTGTCGCCAATCCTTGCCGCGGCCGAAAATGATTCCGCAAAAAACGGCGCTCCGCCAGTGGACAATCGCCCGGCTGAATATCTTCACGGTGTGCAAGGCGATCGGTTCCTGCCCAAACCGTCGCCGCCTGCAAAGTCGTATCCGATTTCGCCGATGCCGCTGGCCGAACGAGTCCGGCGGAGGATTGTGCCGCAGCGTGGATTTTGCAGCATCGCGCCCGGCAATCTGGTCAGCGAGGCTCTCATTTCCGGCAATGGCGCGATGAACATCGAGTTGATGGGCGATCCCTACGCGGAGCAAATCCTTTTCCACCACGAAAGCCTGCTCATGCCGTGGAAGCGCCCATTGGAAGCGCCGAACGTCGCGGACGTTTTTCCGCAAGTGCGGCAAATGGTGCTGGACGGGAACCGCGAAGCCATGTCGCTTGCCATTGAGCACATGAACGCAAGCTCCATCAAGCAGAACACCGAGCCGCACCTCACCATCCCGGCGTTCCTGATGCAGCTTGATTTTCCGAAAACCGCGTCGGTCAATAATTATCTCCGCACCGTCAATTTCGAGAACAGTGAAATCAAGGTCGTCTCGACGGATGAGCACGGCGACTGGCTACGTCAAACTTTGACTTCCCGGCCTGACAACGTCGTCGTCCAATTGCTTACCGCCCCGGCAGGCCAGACGGTGAATGTCCGAATCTCTTTGCAGAAATCCGCAGAGTGGAGCATGAACAACGGGATGACTTGGGGCAACCACCCCGCCAGAGGAGCAACCAAGGGTGTCGAAGCCGGCGACGTTCGGCAGGACTCCAATGAGCAGCGGCTGATTTACAAGTGCATTTTGGATCCGTCCGTGGACAACAGCGGTTACGCCGGCGTGACCCGCGTCGTTCGCAGCGGCGGCTCGGCGCGAATGGAAGATGGCGCGCTGGTCATCGAAAACGCCTCTTCGGTGATGCTGCTCACGCGCATCGAGTATTTCCCCGATTACAGCGAGGACAAGGTGGAAGCCCTGCGGCAGGCGGTGGACGGAATTCCGACGGATTATTCCGCGCTGCTGGAGCGGCACCAAAAGGTCCAATCGGAAATGCTCAACCGCGTCACCGTGGATTTCGGCGGCGACTCGCAATACGGTATGTCGGTGGAGGAGCTTCTGTCCGATCAGCGGTCGCGGCCGGATTTTTCGCCGGCGTTGCTGGAGAACATTTTTGAAATGGGCCGCCACTGGTTCATCCTCAACAGCGGCAAATATCCAAGCATCGCCGCCGGCATCAATTCCACCATTGACCTGCAAACGGCGGGCGCAGTTCAGGGCAACTTGCGCGAAGGCACGGAGGCTTATTTCAACTGGATGGAAAGCATCGCGCCGGATTGCCGGGCCAACGCGAAAAACATTTTCGGTTTTCGTGGCGCGTCGTATCCGCTTTTTCCAGATAAGGGGATGGGCGTGAGTTTCTATTACACCGGCGGAACTTCGACGGCTTCGCCTTACTGGATTTCCGCCGGCGGCTGGCGTGTGCGCCCGTTTTGGGATCATTACCTGACGACCAGCGACACGGATTTTCTTCGCAACCGCGTCCTGCCGGCTTACAAAGATCTGGCGCTGTTCTACGAAGACTTTCTGACGGCCACGGACAAGAATGGAAATTACATCTTCGCCCCATCCTTCTCGCCGGAGAACACGCCGGTCAGCACGGAACCGTCGGGACCCGTGCTGGTCAACGCCACGATGGACATCGCCGTGTGCCGCGAAGTGCTGGCCAATTTAATCCAAGCTTGCGAGACGCTCGGCACCGACGCCGACAGCGTGGCGAAATGGAAAACGATGCTGGCCAAAATGCCGCCCTACCTGCTCGAACTGGACGGCACGCTGAAGGAATGGGCCTGGCCCACGCTGCAAGAACATTACAGCCAGCGGCACGTCTCTCATCTCTACGGCGTATGGCCCGGCGATGAAATTGATCCGGATCGCACACCGCAACTCGCGCGCGCGGCGCTGATCGCCGACCGAAGGCGCACGTTCGATGTGATGTCCACCGCTGTCTCCGGCGAGGTTTTGCCCGCTTATGCCCGCTGCCATCGCGCTTTGGCCGGAGCGCGTCTCAAAGACAGTCTCATAGTGAACATCCAACTGCGGCAATTGCTGGAACAAGGTTACGTCAGCGCCGCGCTCCGGTGTTCACGCGATCCTTACGCCGGGCCGGTGCCGGATGCGCAGGGCGGAATTCCAGCGATTATCATGGAAATGCTGGCCTACTCGCGGCCCGGCGTGATAGAGGTGCTTCCCGCACTTCCGCCGTCGCTGGTGAAAGGCTCCATCAACGGGATGCAGCTCCGCACATTTGCGAAGCTCGACAAACTGGCCTGGGATATGGACGCGCGGACCGTGGACGTGACAATCACTTCGGTAAAAAATCAAACCGTCACGTTGATTGCCCGGCACGGCATTGAAAACATATCCGCACCCGCTGGTGTTTTGGCGGCGAAGCCTCAATCGGGCGCGGCCGATTGCGAGTTGCATTTGCCGGAAGGCAAGCCGGTGGAAATTCATTTGACGCTTGGCCGGCGCGAGCCGCTGGATTGGGCCGGACAGGTAGCTGTATAGCCGGAGTATTATCGGGACGGAGATTAAAATTGGAAACATGGCATCCGTCGCATGAAGAAAATCTCACCAGCAAGGATCGCGAAGAGCAGATTGAAATGGAATCCGGCTCTAGGGCTGCATTGCTCCAAGCTCACATTTTCCTGTGTGAGGCTGAAAAAAGCCCAAGACTGCCACGCGTTGAAACCAGATAGTAATTAATTGCGTGGACAAAGATGCTATTTCGAACGTTGAAAGAACACTTCCCGGCAGGGTCGAAAGGCGGTAACCTATGACAAAACCCGATGAATACGCGAACGCTCAAAACTGAATTACTGCGCTTCAACCGCCTCCTCTCCGTTTCCGCCGCGCTTTTGGTCACGTCCGCGTCAGCCGCCGAGATGGACGGGAAAGTCATCGTGTCCAGGGATTGGAACGGGATCATCGGCACCGGCCAGAGCCTGGCGGTCGGGGGCCGACCAGTGCTGACGACGAACCAGCCTTATGTCAATCTCAAACTCTCAACCGGGCAGTTAACCTGGCCAGTAGATCCGAACGACACCAACCTAGCCCTCGTCCCCCTGGTCGAACCGGCAGGGCGGATTGCCCCGCGCTATCCCAGTTCATGGCCGGAAAACCTTTACGGCGAAACGCCGCATACCGCGATGGCCAATGAGATCAGCGCCCTCGTTCGCAGCAATCTGAACCGCGACTACGTCACCATTCACAGCGCCGTGGGCGAAAGCGGGCAGGGGATGAGCGTCATCAAGAAGGGCGCCGTCCCCAAGGGAATCAACGGACACGCCTACGAGGCGTCACTGATTGAGACCCGGGCCATCACCCGGCTGGCGAAGGCCGCGGGCAAGACCTACGGCGTCGGCGCCATCGTGCTCATCCACGGCGAAAGCGACGCCGGCAACACTAATTACGAAGGTGAAATGCTACAGTTGTGGCAGGATTACAATGCCGACCTCCGCTCCATCACCGGCCAATCCGGGGACATTCTGATGATCGTGTCCCAGCACCATTCTTACGCCGATCGTTCAGCCTCCACTCTGGCCGAGTGGCGCATTGGTGTGGACCACCCCGCGTCAATCGTTTGTTCCGGCCCCAAATACCAGTATCACTCGGTTGAAGGCGTCCACCTCACCTCGGAGGGATACCGCCAACTGGGCGAGAAAATCGGCGAGGTCTATTATGAGCGCGTGGTGCTGGGGAAGAATTGGCAGCCGCTCCAGCCGACGAGCGTGGAACATCAAGGGACGAACATCACGATCCACTTCCATGTTCCGGTTCCTCCATTGGTCTGGGATACCGGACTGGCCGCGCCGCATCCATCAGTTGAAGAATGGAAGAACGGCAAAGGATTTGAAGCAACCGGCGCGAGCGGCGAAAAGGTCATGATCGCTTCCGCCACCATTTCCGGCGATGCCGTAGTCATCCAATGTGCCTCCGATCCGGGACGGGATGCGCGGGTAGGTTACGCGACGGTGGGGGAAAAGAACCGCATGTCCGCACCTTTCCGCGGCTGCTTCCGCTGGGGACTTCTGCGGGATTCCGACTCCTTCAAAGGCGCAGTGACCGGCGTGGCGCAGCCAAATTTCGCCGTCGCCTTCGAACTGCCCGTGCCGTGATTCCGCATGATCCTCGATGAGCTGCGTGCGAAGTTGAGGCCGCAATGTCCGGCTCCTAAAAACGGTGGCGGAATCAAACCGAACAACTCTTTACGTCCTCACCGGTGGCAGACTGTTTTCTCGATCGCTGCACCGCCGGGCGGCATGGTTACGGTGATGGTGTTGTTGCTGACGGCGGCAGACGGCAATTGCGTCCATTGGCCGTTCCAAGTGCAATCTGCTTTGATCGGCGTGCCGTCCAAGGCCACAGCGGTTCGGTTAGGCGTTGCTGGATTGGCTGCCCGGCTCGTGGCAGTCTGGTTTGCATAAGAAAAATCTGTGTGGCGCTGAAAAAATTGGCGGAAGTTGCCGCCGGAAGTCGCACCTGTCATGCAGACTCTATGCGCAGGCTTGCTAAAACCGCTGTGATTTTTTAGTGTGAATCATTGTCAAGCGTCCATGTCGAGTCCAACGGCAAATCTCGGTTTAACGAATTGAACAAATATGAAAAACAGAATGAGTTTTGCGATAATGCTAGCAGTGGTTTTCATCTTGCCCATTACTTTGATGGTCGCGTGCAAGTCAGGCTTGTCGTCTGCTAAACTGGCCAAGAGGGGAGCCAGCGGCGCTCTGATCAGACCGCAAGGCCCATGCGACATCTACGCTGCCGCCAGCACCCCCTGCGTGGCCGCGCACAGTTCCACGCGCGCCCTTTACGCTTCTTACAACGGCCCGCTTTATCAGGTCATGCGCCAGTCGGACGGCAAGAAATTGGACATCGGCGTCGTCCAGTCCTCCGCGACGGATGCGGGCGGATACGCCGACGCGGCTGCGCAGGACGCCTTCTGCGCCAATACTTATTGCTGGATCACCACCCTTTACGACCAGTCCGGCCATGGCAACGATCTCACCCAGGCACCCCGCGGCCCCGCAGGCACCGTCATGGTCATGGGCGGCTTTAACAATGTTCCGGTCGCCGACTGGGCGCCGGTTACAGTCATGGGCCACAAAGTATATGGCGTCTTCATCGCTCCGGGCATGGGACTTCGCAACGACAATCCGCATGGCACTGCGGTGGACGACCAGGCGGAAGGGCAGTATTGGGTCGTTAACGGCCATCACTACAACGGCGGCTGCTGTTTCGATTACGGCAACGCGGAAACTGACAGCCACGACGACGGTGCTGGCACGATGGAAACGGCTTACTTCGGCAACGCAACTCCTTGGTATCACGGCCCTCCGCCCGATCCGTGGATTATGACCGACCAAGAGAACAACTTGGTGGGTTGTGTCAACACGAATAGATCCAAACTTTGCGGAGACCTGCCTAGCATCACCTAGCGCTTCGTGACCGCCATGGCCGATGGCGAACCGCATCACTGGAGAACCTTGGGCGGCGACGCGCAGACTGGTGAACTGAAGGTTATGTTCGACGGACGGCGCGTTGACCGTGGGTATGACCCGATGCGCAAACAGGGAGCCATTGACCTGGGCAACGGTGGCGACAACAGCAACGGCTCGCAGGGCACCGTTTATGAGGCGGCAATGACGGTCGCAGGCACCTTTCCAACGCAGGAAACCCAGCAAAAAGTGCAGGCCAATGTTGTGGCTGCCGGATACGACGTGCAGCAGTTGAGCCTGACACCGGCCTCGGCAATCGCCGCTCCGCCGGGACTCCAGACATTCTCGCCGGATTCCTCGCAGGACTCCGTTGTGACATTTAGGAATACCACGGGGACTACGATGACGGGCGTCAAGTTGAGTATTTCCGTGCCGGAAGGCTGGAACTCCGTGGTTTCCGGCGGCACCGAGATGTCAAAGACATTCGCTGACCCGGTTGAGCCGGGTGCCAGCGTGAGTGCGATCTTCAAGGTTACTTCCGGGCCGACGGCCTTCAACGGCGATATGGTCGCCAACGCTTCGTGGACGGCGAACGGCGAAATGCGATCCGAAACCATGGCTGAAAAGGTGCGGAACGCCAGCCCGATCAAGATCAACGAGTTTGCGGCCAGCCCGACGAATTCATTTATCGAGCTTTTCAACGCCGGTGACAGCGACGTTGACCTCTCCGGCTGGACCATGACCGAACACCCGATCGCGCAGTCCATTTTTTCTTTGGTGAAGATTCCTGGCGGAACAAAACTCGCGAGCAAAGGCTTTTATCTCCTCGGCCTTGCCAACTCCGGGCTGACGGTTCCCGCGCAAAAGGGTGATGCCACCCTCTACGTCAGGAACATTGCCGGCATGAACGTCGGCGACACGATCCAAATTGACACCGGTTCTGGCGTTGAAACCCACAAGATTGCCAGCGTCGGAACGGCGGCTGGCAACAGCACGACGATTTGGCAGCCGCTTCCCGACGGTCCGGTGATCACGATTCCCGCCGGCTCGACCAGCGTGCCTTACACTGGCGGATTCGGCCGTGGCGGTGGCTTTGCAGTCGAGGTCGGTCAAAAGCTCGGACTCGGCTATGGTGCCATCCAACCCGCCGTCGCGAATACCGTGGAAAAGTATGAAGTGGTCACGGTCACAGAAGTCGGCAAACCCGGCACGCAAACTTATTTGGCGGCGGACGCGAAAGCCGGCGACACCAACATCAAGGTGCGGAACGCCGCCGACATTTCGGTCGGTGAAAAAATAAATCTGGACATTGACAGCGTCGGTCATGGAACCGAGACCATCACGGTCACCGGCGTCAATGCGCAAGCAGGCGGCGGGCGCGGCTTCGGTCGTGGCGGATCTCCCGGCACACTCGAACTGGCCGCGCCCTTGAAGTTCAATCATGCGAACAATCTTCCATTCAGCGTTCGCGGGACCGGAATCAGTTTTCAACCGGCGACGGCTTTTGCCCATTCGAGCAACGAGCCGCTCCAGCCGCTCGGCAGCGGCATTACGCTCGACAGTCCGCTTGCCGACGATCATGACATTAACGCCGTGATTCTTGACGCCGCAGTCAAGACCGAGGGCTATCAAGGAACTCCCGCGCCGAATCAGTGGTTCGGCGGGCCGGCCCTCGCCAACGCCGGCAGCATGGTGTTGCGCGACGGCGGCGGTCTGGTCGTTGACAGCCTGAACTATGGTGGTGTCGTTGATCCGTGGGCTTCGGAAGGTTATCAGGGCAGATCGCCGGGCGGCGGATGCAGCGTGCCTTCACCTGTCGCGGGCCGCGGGCGTCGCGGCGCACCGGCTCCCGACACAACGAATCGGAGTGTGGGACGCACCTCGGACGGTTTGGACACCGGCAGCAATTGCGGAGACTTTGCGGTGCGAACCGCCACTCCCGGCGCGCCCAACCAATGATCGCAGCAAGGATGCCTGTGAAATCGAATTAGACGGAATGGCTCGAACCGTCTTGAACAACATTGATTCTTGGCTCCGCAGCTTGATGGAAGCTGCGGAGCTTTATATTTTCCGGCGAAGTTAATGCTCAAATGAATCGAACTTTGGTTCCTGACAAAGAAATGAATCGTTTTCGCCGGTCCTGGCCTTGGTGGCGCCGGGCCTTGACGGGATTGAGCGCGCTGGGTCTGGCGTTGAGCGGCTATCTGGGCTGGCATTATTTGGCAGGCGGAACGGTGATCGGCTGTGGCGGCGGAAGTTCGTGCGACGATGTGTTAAACAGCAGATGGTCGTCCATCGGAGGAGTATTGCCAATTTGCGGTCTGGCGGCGGGCGCGTATCTGGCGATGCTGGTGGCCGGTTTTTTCATTGGTCCTGCAACGGAGATTTTGGTCCGGCGACTGGCCTGGCGCGCGATGCTGGTTCTGGTTGGAGCGATTGCCGGAAGCGCCGCGTGGTTCATCATCGTGCAAAGATGGATGATCGGTGAATTCTGTCCCTATTGCATGGCCACGCACATCACCGGTCTGCTGCTGGCGGCTTTGGTCATCTGGCAGGCGCCCAAACAATTCGACGACGATTCATCCTGTGCCCCGCGCGTCGTCGGCGTTTTGCCCGTGTTCGGATTGGCATTTGGCGGCATGGTTTTGGCCGGCATCATTGCGGCTTGTCAGGTTCATTTTAAGCCTCCGACCGTTTATCTTGGCGGTAAGTCGCAGGATGACCTGCCTGTCACCAATCCTCACGCAGTTCCGTTGGTTGGTTCGCCGGACGCCCGCTATGTCGTCACCTTGCTCTTTGATTATAATTGTCCTCATTGCCAGCAATTACATTCCATGCTTGATGAGGCGGTTCGTCGCTACAACGGCAAACTGGCGTTTGTGCTGGGTTCGGCGCCGTTAAACACCCATTGCAACCCTTACATTCCGCAGGACGTGGATGAGTTCAAGGACTCCTGCGAACTGGCCAGAGTTGCCATGGCGGTGTGGATGGCCAGGCGTGAGGCGTTTTATACTTTCGACAATTGGATGTTTTCGCCCGATCCCGGCCATCTCTGGCGCCCCAGAACCATCGAGGCCGCCACGGCCAAGGCCATCGAATTGGTCGGCCAGACGAAGTTCAACGCCGCCATGACCGACCCGTGGATTAACCAGTATTTGGAAAGCACGATTCGGATTTACGGGGCCACAACCTTGGGCGGCAACAACGCCGTCCCCAAAATGGTTTACGGTTCGCGCTGGGTCATCCCCGAACCGGACAACGCAGGCGATCTGGTTTCGATTTTGCACGACACTCTGGCCGTCCCCAGGCCCTGACTTGGATTGGTTTGAAGATCAGCCAGACGAGATTCAAAATCAATCTTGCGGGTGAACCCAGTAAAGCCCTGCGCCATGGGAATTGATCTACTGCGCGAACGGGCCGGTGAAAGCGCCGAGGTCTTTGTGCTGCCACAAATCTCTTATTTCCGCCGAGCCGGACACGCCGAAATCCGTCAAAGAAACGGAAACGGTTCTGGGTTGCGGCGCGTCAGCGGCGGGAGCATTCGTGTTCATCGCCGGCGGATTGGCGCCAAATCCACCGCGACGACCACGAACAGGCACAGGAGGCGGGTAAGGCGTTTGGCGGTTCAGTCTATTCGCCATCTTGGATATGGCAAATAGGTGGCGGAAGGGGTGGGATTCGAACCGAATCAGCGGCTTTATCTAAAGCTATGCTGTCATTCAAATCTCCCCGCAAGAGTGAAGTCATCACCAGCATCAATTTGCCTGAAAGATTTTGGTCGTCGGCAAAGGCGTAAAAGATCGAAGTGCTGTTCGTCTGATTTACCTATCCAGACATTCGCGGACGAGTTTTATGAGTTCTTTGATGGCGACCGGTTTTTGGATAAAGGACTCGCCCGGACACAATTGAAATTCCCGTCCGGCAATGTCCGCGCTGTAGCCGCTGGTATAAACGACCTTGAGTTGCGGCTGTTCCGCCTGCAATCGCCGCGCCAGTTCCCGTCCGCTCAAACCTCCTGGCATCACCAGATCGGTCAACAGCAGCGCCACATTTGCGCGCTGTTCCTGCCATAAGTCGAGGGCTGCCGGGCCGTTGGCGGCCGCGAGCACCCGATAGCCGTGCCGTTCAAGTATCTTGCTCGTAAGCGTAAGCAACCCCGGTTCGTCCTCGACCAGCAGGATGGTTTCCGTGCCCCCGCGCGCCTGGAACTTGGTGTTGTTGGGGGCCTTTTCCGCCGCGGCGGCACTGGCGGGAAGCATTATGTGGAACGTCACGCCCTGGCCCGGGCGGTTGTCCAATTGGACCCAACCTTGGTGCTGCTTGACGATGCCATAGACGGTCGCCAGCCCCAAACCTGTGCCTTTCCCTGCGGTTTTGGTGGTGAAAAAAGGTTCGAATATCCGCGGCAAAACTTCTGGTGGAATGCCGTCGCCGGTGTCACTGACTGTCAGGCAGACAAAATGTCCGGGGACGGCTTCCGGATGCGGCAGCGGCTCATTTACGGCGATGGTCTTTTCAGCAGTCTCGATGCGCAGCCGGCCACCCTCCGGCATGGCGTCTCGGGCATTTACAACCAGATTCATCAACACCTGATCCACCATACCGGCGTCAGCATGGATCAGGAGCGGAGTTGGATGAAGATGCAGTTCCAAATGCACGTCCTCGCCGATGATGCGCTGGAGCATCTTGACGAGGTTGATGACCTGCTCGTTTAGGTTCAGGATGCGTGGCTGCATCGTCTGGCGGCGGCTGAATAGAAGCAACTGCCGGGTGAGATTGGCAGCGCGTTCGGCGTCCGCGCGGACTTGCTGCAAGCTTTCCGCGACGGCGGGCGCCAGGTTTTCTTCCATTTTGACTAGGTCCACCTGCATGAGTATGGAAGCAAGAATGTTGTTGAAGTCGTGCGCCACGCCGCCGGCCAACTGGCCGATGGCTTCCAACTTTTGCGACTGGCGGAGTTCGGTTTCCAATTGCACTTCGCGGGTCACATCGCGCTTGACGCCCACATAGTTAATTATTTTGCCCTCAATATCCCGCACCGGCGAAATGGCGGCATCCTCCTCGTAAAGGGTGCCATTCTTATGCCGGTTGGTTAAACGTCCCCGCCAAGTTTCCCCACTGGCGAGCACGCCCCACAACTGCCGATAAAATTCGTCATTTTGCCAGTTGCTCTTGAGCAGGCGTGGATTCTGGCCAATGGCCTCCACCCGGCTGTAGCCGGTGGTCTTCTCAAAGGCCGGATTGACGTAAACGATTGTGCCTTCCGTGTCTGTGATAATGATGGATTCGGAACTTTGCTCGACCACTGTGGCCAGCCGGGCGTGGGATGCCTCCACCTGCTTCTGGTCTGTGATGTCGCGACCGATTCCCACCAGTCCGGCGACCTGGCCGTGCGAATCGCGGAAGGCCACCATGTTGGTCGAGATGGTGCGCGCCTGCCCGTCAGGCAGCGTGAAGGTGTCTTCAAAGACACAAACCGAATCCGCCGCCAGCACCTTGAGTTCGCTCGCGCGACAACGCGCCGCCAGTTCCGGCACCATAAAATCCGCATCCGAGTGGCGCAGCATTTCCGCCGGCAATCGTCCGTAACTTTTGGCAAGGGATTGATTGACCAGCAGAAAACGGCTGTCCGTGTCCTTGACGAAGATGAACTCCGGCACCAGATCAATTAACGTGCGGAGCAGCGTGCGCTCGTGTTCCAGCGCCGCCTCCACCCGCTTGTGCTCGGTGACGTCCCGCAGCGCGCCTTCAAGTCCAACCGGTTTTCCCTCGGTATCAAATAAAACATGCGCATTGACCGAGGCGTAAACCAAACGCCCGGATTTTGTTTTGACCCGCAGTTCGTAGTCGGCCACCTCGCCTTTTTCATAAATGGCTTTCAATAGACCGGCCCGGTCATCCTTATTGTAATAGACGTCTTCCACGGGCTTGCCGATCAGCTCCTCGCGGCGATAACCGGAATACCGTTCGATGGAAGGACTGATTTCAATGATCTTCCCACTGTTGTCCACCTGATAAAAAACTTCCTGAACGTTCTCAAAAATCTTCCGGTATTTGCTTTCACTTTGACGCAAGGCTGCCTCGGCCTGCTTGCGTTCGGTGATGTCCTCCACAAAACTCATGTTGGCATCGCCGTCAGCCAGATGGATGGGAGCCACCGTCAACTGCATGGGAAACTGCGTGCCGTCCGGGCGCAAACCGACCGATTCATATTCCTTGGGGACAGACAGGCCAAGGGACCGGTGCCGGATGCGCTCTTTGATCTCCTCCCGGCATTGCGGGGCAAAATACTCGAGCAAGGATCCGCCAACCCATTGCCCGGTGTCTTGTAATCCGAACAATTCCCTGAACTGTTTGTTGGCATACAAGTTGGCCTCGTTGCGCGATATACTGATCCCCAACGGGGCTTGTTCCAAGATGGTTCGGAAGCGCGCCTCGCTCTCCCGCAAATTCTCGGCCAGCTTCGCGGCGCGGATGACATCCCAACTGAGTTCGAAGCCCATGGCGATGACAATGGCCGAAAAAAACAGGCTGGGTATAAGTGGCATCTGAACTTTTCCCCAGAAAAATAATATAGCCTGCCCCGATCCCATCAAGACGAAGAACGTGATGGCACCGCTCAACAATCGCGCCCCCCACCGGTCACCCCGCCGCCAGACGGTGAACGTGGCATCCACGACAAAGGCCACGAGCAAAAGCAGGCCGGCATGGGAGACCAGAATCCAAGAATTCGTCACACCTTCAGCGATGGCGACGGTTTCGCCCAAGAAATGGATGTGATGAAGGCCGGTAATGTCCCGGTAATTGATGTTCGGCGTGGAGAAAAAGTTGACGATAACCGTGAGTGCGCGTGTGCCGAAAATTGCCCAAGCCAGCCATAGCCTCCCGGCCTGCAAGTAAACCCTCACAAAACCGACCAGCGAGACAAGCATTATAAAGACCGGAATATGTGTCCACCACACTGCCCGCCCATATTCTTCCACCGTCCCTGCCCGCATCATCCAAATTTCACCCGCTGAAAAAATGACCGCTGTCACCGCCGTCAGCGCGAAAAGGCCATTCGCCCGCACCTCCCGCTGCCGCCACCAGACCAGCACATGCACCAGCGCCATCGTCAGACACGCGGATGCGATCATGGACCAAGTGACGGTAATCCAATTCATGCAATGGCAACTCTAACAAAATGTCGCTGGCAATGCCAATCCCATACAGCAACAGCCGCCCGATCTTGTTTTCGTCGCGGTCACTTATCGGCGATTCACCCGTCAACTTTAGCAGGATTAATGTGCCTTCCTCACAGTCGGATCGGATGCACACATGGATCAAGAATCTGACTCCGTTTGCGCTTGGCGCGAATTAAAATTCGATGGCTGTCAGGTTGCCGATTCTCCCGCCCAGTCTCCACAAAGCAATTTTGCCCCTTCCAAGACGGTTTGTGCGGCCTTTTCCTGTTTGTCCGGTGGGCAGCCTTATTGACGCAGGATGCGGCGGCGCGGTTGCGGGATTATTTTCGGTAGTGGGGTCTTTTGAAATCCGCCGCTTTCACTTCCCCCTCGCTTTTTTGATTTGATACGACACGCCAACCTTGACCGCGCTCTGCGCGTCAGTGACCGGCGGCAGTTCCAAGATGGTGATAAATTCTTCCGGCTCGTCATATGACCAGCCGTAGCAGCGTTTGGCCTTCGGATGTCCCGTCAGATCAAAAACCTCAACGTCACCCTGCCAAAGCGTTTTGCCGTGAAAGATTTCATGGACAGGCACGGACTCAATCCAAATTGGATTGGCCTTGTGCAAGTGGAAAATCACCTGCTTTAACCGTTCAATGTATTCTTTATTCGCCACAATGTTTAACGAGTTCCTCAACCGTCCAATGACTCTTTTCGATGCCAGCCGCCATTGCTGGCGTCATCCGAATTGCACCGTGCGTTTTGCAGAAATTGTAATATGCGAAATTGAGCGCAACCGCAGCTTCAAAGTTTTCCAGCTTCTTGCTAAAAGCATTCGTCAAACGAGTCAGGCGGCGGCAGTGCATCCGCAGCGTGTGATTCTGCTTTTCGACATGGCTGGTGGTGATACGGCTCACGTCCGGCATACCAGAAATGACAGTGCGTTCCGCCTTCACAACTTCCGCTGGCGAATACCTACTTGCGGCGTCTTTGTTAAGATTTGTGACACCGTAGGTTTTTACCAGTTGCCCATAATCCACTTCGCTGCCAAAGCCGCCCTCAACCGCTTCGGGATAGGAAATCATCGCATCGCTGGAAAGTTGAACGCGCAACGCAAGGCGGCGTGCCAAATCATCCATGAAGGCTTTCGCATGGTAGGAATCGCGCTTGCCGACGATGAAAGACGGAATCAGCTTCGTGTCCGCGTCCAGCGCAATGAAAGTCCAGACATCGCCATAAACACCGGCACGCTCGGCGTTTTTACGCTTTGCGCCGATGAAGCCCCAAATTTCGTCAACTTCAATCTGTTTGCACGTCAGGCCGTGCATCTTTTCGTCCATGATGCGTTTGCAGGCTTGGCCAACCCGCAATGCCAATCGGCCAATGGTTTTCTTTTGGATGCCAGTGATGCGTTCAACAGCACGGATGCTCGCGCCCTCGCAGAGCATGGAAATCACGGCCACTTTCTTTTCGGTTTTGAGGATGTTTGCCATAGCGTTTATTTGATGTTGACTAACTGTATGACGGAATGTATCTTTAGTCAACAATTATTTTCGTCATACGCAAAGTTTTTTATGAAAGCAAAAATGGGCAGGCCGAAAGTCCCCAAGGCCAAGCTGCGGGAAATCATCATCCAAGCGCGGGTTTCCAAAGAGGAAAACAGCGCCATCGAATCGGCGATCACCGCGTCTGGTGAAGGCCGGGGCGACTGGATACGGAAAGCATTGCTTTCCGCTGCGGGGAGTGATAAACCAGCGTCATAATAATTCAGTGGATGCGACGAGCCTCGGACTCGCAATCTGCGATTGTAAGGAACGCCCGGTTTGCCGATTAACCTACGCACCCAGAACGATTTGAAAATTGCACGCATGGCGAAGATTGCAAATTATTATTTTCTTTTTCTGTGATGGCAGAGAATTATAGCAATGAAAGATGCCAGCAAAATTAAATTGGGAATCGAAACCAGCAAAACATAAATGAATCTGCTGGGAAAATTGCTTCTGTCGCCGTGGTTTTGGGCGGATATATTTTTGTCCATTTCTGGTGGAGCAATCGTGTATTGGGGGCTTTTGATAGAAAAAAGAGCAGAAAAACTTTTACCGCCAGAAGATTTCAGGCCGGATATTTTTGATGATGTTGTAAGACAGCAAAAATCAGAATTGGAACGGGGGTGGAGAATTTTAATGACTGGCATTGTGGTTGAGGTGGTCGCCGCTCTGCTGATAAGCATAATTTCAGGCTTAGAGGTTGCTAGGCTACATGACCAAACCGCTGACGCAAATTTAGAGGCCAAACAAGCCGGAACAAATGCTGCCGCTTCATACGAACATGCGGCAATTGCGGAGAAAGAGGCGGCACAAGCAAACCAATTAGCTGCGGAATATAACGAGAGGTCGAAGCAATTGGAATCAACAAACGTGCAACTTTCATTAAAGGTTGAGGAACTTCGCTCCACAAATCTTGTGCTTGAAGCAAGGGTGTTTGACCTTGAAGCACAAATGAAGAACACAATCAGCATAGAAGCGGCAATGGGTGAAAACTTAAATGAAACTCGCAATTTTGTGAACGAATCCAACACGACCATCCGATTGAACGAGGCAAAAGACGTGGTTGCGACAGCAAGCAAGGTCGCCGCCGATGTTGGCAGCATCGTCACCAATAATAATTTTAATAAGTTAAGCCAACTAAAACCAAAATCTCTACAGGAACGAATAATTGATTGCTTAAATTCAATTGATAAAAGCATCGTTCCACGATTGGCAAAATCCACCACCTCGGCTCCTTTTTCTGGAGAAATGGAACATGGAACATGGGTGGAATTAAACAAATTAGCAACCGAACCTGGAGCGTGGCAGTATTTACAAATACAAAATAATCTGCATGGCGGTGCAATGACGATGGATGGAACAGTCTTAACAAAAGATATAAAATTTTGGTTGTATCCGGCCTTGTTGAAAGAAGAATGAATTTTATACTTCCATCCCGCAATTTCATGCCAAACCGCCGCAACGCAAGCCCTGAAACGGCTGAAAACCCAAAAGACCCCACTACCTTATTTTCTGGACTAGCAAAACACCAACTGGCATTGCTTACTCATGCCAGCAGAAAAGCCCTTTCCAGATCATTGCGAACGGGTCGAGGTTAAAGAGAGCCCCGAGCGCAGCAATTCGATGCAAAGTTGCGCGCGAGTGAAGAAAAATTCCGCACGCTGTTCAAGAATGCAGGCGACGCAATTTTTCTCATACAGGACGCCAGATGGCAGGCATAATTTCAAATTGCAACAGTGACGATTGGAATTATGAATTTCCACCGTTCAAATGGTTCGAGCAGTAACTCACCCGCCCCGGCTGGCCGGGTGGGGGCTGCCGGTGGGAGTTTCATCGGAAAAATTCCGGCGCGTCTGTGGCAAAAAGCGGTGTGGTTCAGCGTCGCTTACTTCCTCTTCGCCCAGGCCAGTAATTATCTGTCCCCGCGCGACATCCCGTTCAAGATCTTCTGGCTACCAGCTGGTTTGTATGTGGCCGTGTTGCTGTTGAATGAAACTCGATCCTGGCCCTGGTTTATTCTGGCGGCCTTGCCCGCCAATCTCGCCTTTAACCTGTTACAAGGAACGCCGCTGGCTGTGATCTTTTCATTCTTTGGCGCGAACACGGTGCAGGCAGTGACCGGCGCTTGGTTGATGCGCCGGTTTGTGACCGAAAGACCGAACCTCAGCACAGAAAAAGAATTTTACGGGATAATAATTTTTTTGGCGTTGGGCAGCAGTATGTTTGGTGCCGTCATCGGCGCGACCGCGCTGGTTACCTCGGGCTTGAGCCACTCGTTTGGGCAATCGTGGCTAACTTGGTGGCTCGATTCCTTGTCGGCGATTATGGTGGTGACGCCGCTTATCCTGACTTGGTTCTCTTCTCCTGATGATTCTCATCAACGTTTTTTCAACCAATGGAATAAAGTTCTGGAAGCCGCCCTGCTGGTGGTGGCGTCAATCGCCGTCTGCGGGTATTTTTTGTTTTTTTCCAACGGCATCATGTCTTCAAACAAAAGCCCGGTTTTGATGGTGTTGATGTGGGCGGGATTGCGCTTTGGAACGCGGGGGGCGACGGCAATCGGTCTTTTGGTGTCGCTGATATTTCTTTTTTTTACCACCCAATATTTCTCGGGCCTGACTAAAGATCAGATTTCGTCGGGGACTTATATTACGCCATTGCAGGTCGCTTGGGTAATGTCGTCTCTGGTAGGATTGTTTCCGGCAATGGTGCTTCGGCAACGCGACGACAAGATGGAAGAACTGCGCGTGAGTGAGGAACGGTTTCGAAAGCTGACCGAGGCGGCGTATGAAGGCATCTGCATCAATGAGAACGGACGGATTCTGGACGTCAACGAACAGTTCCTCAAGATGTTCGGCTATGAACGGGAGGAAATGATTGGCAAGCCAATCGTGGACTGCATCGCGCCCGAGTGTCGAGACATGGTGATCGAACGCATTCGCACCGGCCAGGAAACCATTTACGGGCATCGTTTGCTGCGCAAGGACGGAAGCTTCTTTTACGCGGAAGCGCAAGCGAAGACAATCCATGAAGGCAATCGAACTCTGCGAATGACCGCGTTGAGGGACATTACCGAGCGCAAACAGGCGCAAGAGGAATTGCGCCGGAGCGAGGAAAAATACCGGAAGATTTTCGAGAACGTTCAGGATATTTTTTATCAGGTGGATAACCATGGAAACATCATTGAAATCAGTCCTTCCATCGAACGTTATTCCGGTCACAGTCGCGAGGAATTACTTGGCAAGCCAGCCGCCAACTTTTACGACAATCCGGAAGATCGCCCTGGTCTTTTACAAGCCGTGAGTGAAAAAGGCGAAGTGACGGATTTCGAGCTTCGGCTCAAGACGAAGACCGGTCGTTTGGTCTATGCTTCGGCCAATGCCCATGTATTAAGGGATGCCGGGGGGAAGCCGGTTGGAATCGAGGGGGCATTGCGCGACATCACCGAGCGCAAGCGGGCCGAGAATGAATTGCGGGAAAGTGAAGGCAAACTGCGGGCGATGTTTGAAGCTTCCCGGGATGCCATCGGGGTGGCAAAAAAAGGAATCCATTTATATGGCAACCCTGCCTATCTCAAGTTATTTGGCTTTGGCAACAACGAGGAGATCGTTGGCCGCTCCATCATTGAACACATCGCACCAAGCAGTCGTCCGCAGATAATCCAAAATGTGCGACGCCGGGCCGCTGGCGAGCCGGTGCCCACCTTCTATGAACAGCGCGCGATGAAGAAAGACGGGACCGAGTTCGACGCGGAATTTAATATTTCGACCTACACTTTGAATGGCGAAATATATTCCCTCGCGGTCATTCGCGACATTACGGAACGCAGGCGGGCCGAAGAGGAATTGCGCCGGCACCGGGATCATTTGGAAGAACTGGTCAAGGAGCGCACCGCCGAGGTCCAGCAAGCCCACGCGGACACCGAGGCCGCCTATCGGAAATTGCTCGAACTGGAAAAACTGCGCGATGACTTGGTCCACATGGTGGTTCACGACATGCGTTCCCCGTTGACGGGACTGGGCATGTGTCTCGATTTGCTGTCGCCGGAGGAAATGAGTGCGCCGGATTTACAGGAAAACCTTGCCATGATGCGGGAAACCAGCCGGGCGTTATCCGGCATGGTTACTTCGCTGCTGGATGTCAGCCGGATGGAAGCCGGCCAGATGCCGCTGCATTGCAAAACCGTTGCTCTGGTGCAATTGGCCAACGATGCGCTCGAACGCTTGAGTGGCTTGATCCAGAACCGTCAAATAACCATTCGCACGTCCGATTCAACGGTTTTGGCCTATTGCGACCCGGTCCTAACGCAACGAATCTTCGAAAATCTACTGGGAAACGCCTTGAAGTTCACGCCGGAGGAAGGCTCAATCCAAATTGAACTCATCGAGGAAGGGCTGTGGGCGCGTTTTTCCATCACGGACACCGGTCCCGGCATTCCCGCCAAATATCACCGGAAGGTGTTTGAAAAATTTGGTCAGGTGGAGTTGCGCAGGGATCGGAAAACGCCGTCGTCCGGGCTGGGTCTGGCTTTTTGCAAACTCGCGGCGGAAACCCAAGGCGGCGACATCCAGCTTGAAAGCGAACCTGGCCGGGGCAGCACGTTCCATGTGCGTCTGCCCAGGCACGCGCCGGGAACAAGTCGGGGAAATGCGGCTTGAATGGCGCGAACTATCACCACACAATCAGGGCGAACCTGCTTATGAGCGCAAGCGCCATTCAAATTCTGCTCGTAGATGATCACACGATCCTGCGGCGCGGGCTGCGTCTCATGCTGGAGAAGCTGCCCGGAGTCAGAGCCGTCAGCGAAGCCGACAGTTGTCTTGGGGCGTTGGAACAGATCGCTGCTGCTGTTCCGGATTTGGTGATTTTGGATCCACATTTGCCGGAAATGGACGGCGTCGAAGGCACGCGCCGGATTCTCGCCCAACAGCCCGGCTTAAAAATCATCATGCTTTCCGGCGATTCCAGCGCCCCGCTCATACTGGACGCCTTGCGCGCGGGCGCTTTGGCCTATGTCATCAAGCAAAACTCGCCGGAAGAAATAACACGCGCCATTCAGGCAGTCATGGCCGGCAAGGCTTATTTTTCGTCCGAGGTGGCGGCGGCGATTGCCCGGCATTGCCGGGAGAATGCGCTCACGCCCGCGAGCGGCCCGGCAAAGCCATCTCTTTCCGAATCTGAAAAACGCCTGCTCCAGTTGGTCGCCCTGGGCAAAAGGAACAAAGAAATAGCCGTCAATTTGAACGTGACCACCAAGTCCGTGGAAGCCTACCGCTCGCGGCTGATGACCAAGCTGGGATGTAACAGCCCCGCCGAGTTGACCCGGTTTGCCATCCGCGAAGGAATTGCCGAGCTGTAAGCCGGCGTTTTTTTGTGATAGTTTAGGCTCATCAGCCGGGGGAGTTTTAAAAGTAAAACTGCCGGCAGCAAAGTTAGGTTCGGCGTTGATTTCTCATTTCAAAATTCCACCCACCATGGTGCCAGCGTGTGGATGTTGCATCGTGCTTCCTTGATCAAGGTTTCCCTCACAGCCGGGCGGGTTTTCCGATAGTTAAGAATCTGTCATCCCTGACGATCTCAATAACACGTCAGAATTCGTGGTAAGTGGCAGGCGTGACCATGAACAGCGCCGGGCTGAAGCGACGCCGGTTTCTGCGCCTCAAAAAATGTCAGCCGCGAAATAAACAAATAAGCCAACAAATAATTTCAAATATGAGAACGACAAGTAATATCCACTCGCAGAGATTTCTTTTGAGCGTCACCTTCGGCGCGGCGCTGGCCTGCGGGGTTTCAATGTAATATTGCGGTCCCATTGGGTGCCACCTGATGGCGGAAAAGAATTTCAAACCAAACCTTCAGTTGTGACACCCCAAAAACCTTTTAAATTTTTATGAAAATACACGCGTTGCTCTTCAGCACATTATCTCTGGCGACTTTGCCGGCAATCAACCAGCTTGCGTGCGCACAATCCGACGATTTTCTCGCCGATAAACTTGTCCAGAAAGGCATCCTCACGGTGGGCGAAGCGAATGAGTTGAAAGCGGAAAGCGCGGCTGCGCATACCAATTGGGTCAACGAACTACCGGCGTCAAAGTGGAAGCTGGCCGATACAATCAAGAGCATTGGTCTCTATGGTGACTTTCGGCTGCGCTATGAATACCGCGGGGTGGACAATGCGCCCGGTGTCTCGCCGGACACCTATTATCGCGAGCGGTTTCGTTATGCGTTCCGTCTCGGCCTGCGCGGCGATCTTTACGATGATTTCAGTTACGGCATCCGGCTGGAAACAGCCAACAATCCGCGTTCGCCGTGGGACACTTTCGGCAACAACAGCACCGCCGGGTCGGTGACGCCCTCGGACAAAAACTCAAGCGGCATTTATCTTGGCCAAGCATTTCTGAACTGGCATCCAGCCTCATGGTTTGAAATGAGTGCGGGCCGGATGCCCATGCCGCTCTATACCACACCGATGGTCTGGGACTCGGACATCAATCCCGAAGGGGCGTTTGAAAAATTCAAACACACGATTGGCAACGTGGACTTGTTTGCCGATTTCGGGCAATTCGACTATCAAGATCCAACCTCCGCGAAGGTGTCACCCAGCGGCGACACTTTTCTCCTGGCCTGGCAAGCCGGAGCCAACGTGCGGTTTGGCAAAAACATGTCCTTTAAGGTGGCGCCGGTCCTTTATAACTACTCTGGTTCGGGCACCAGCGGCGGGTTGAATTCCACTTTTGTCGGTCAAGGTAACAACGGCGTTAATACAGGTGTGCCGGGTGGCAACATGACCTACAACCAAGGCGGCATCAATGACCTGATGTTTTTTGAAATTCCTGCGGAGTTTAATTTTAACCTATCAAAATCGTTGCATGGGCGGCTGTTCGGTGATTTTGCCTATAACATCCAGGGCAGCGACCGGGCGCGGGCAGCCTACTATGCCAATCCAGCGGCGTTTCCCGGCATGAGCGGGCCGGCCAGCGGGGAGGATATTGCCTATCAGGCGGGTTTTGGCATCGGCAGTGCCGGTCCGGTTTACGGCCCGACCCAAGGCCTGGTTTATGGTTCGACTTCCAAAAAGAACACTTGGGAGGCCCGGGTTTACTGGCAACACATCGAACAATACGCCTTGGACGTCAATCTGATTGACTCGGACTTTTTTGAAGGCAGGGGCAACCTGCAAGGTGTTTATACGGCGTTCTCCTACAGTTTCACGGACGCCATCATTGGCACGGTTCGTTACGGCTTCGCCAACCAAATCAAACAGAACCTCGGCACCGGCGGCAGCAACTTGGATATACCCGGAATCAATCCGATCAAGAACTACAACCTGATGCAACTGGATCTGACTTGGAGATTTTAATCCTGAAACAAAATATAAGGTCAAACTAATTAGTTATCTCACGAACCTAAGTTTATGAAAAATTGGACTATCGGAAAACGCATCATAATTGGCATTGCCATCCTAACCCTCATTGTCGCCGGCGTCGGCGGCCTCGGCTATGTGGGATTGAAGAACACGATCACACAGGCGCATAGCATCACCCAGCAGATCAAGGATCACGGTCATTTTCTGGCCGAGTCCATCAACCTGGGCCGCTCCGCGCAACTGGATTTCAAGAAGCAGGTGCAGGAATGGAAAGACACCCTGCTGCGCGGCAGCGATCCGGCCATGTTCAAGAAATACTCCGACCAATTCGTTCAGCGGGAAGCAGCCGTGGATCAGGATTTAACGGCGCTGCAAAAGCTGTTTGCCGACGCCGGCGTGGACACGAAGCTGGTGGATCAATCGCTCGCCGAACATCAAAAGCTCGGCGCGCTCTACCGCGGCGCCTTGAAAAGCTACGATTCCGCCAAACCGGACAGTTGCTTCGTCGTGGACAAACTGGTCAATGGCATTGACCGTTCCGCCACGGATGCGATTGACGCCATCGTCCAACAAGTGCAGCAGTTCGCGGCCGACACCACCAAAACAACCGAGGAGCATTTCCAGCAGCAGACCGCCCGAATACAGACTTTGGTTTTACTTGGTCTGGTGTCAGGCGTGATCTTTGCCGTGGGGTTCGGCTGGGTGTTGATTCGCTCGCTGACGCGGCAACTTTCTCGCCTGGCCGAAAGTCTTGGCGGCACCAGCCGGGAAGTCGCGGCGGCGGCCAGCCAAGTATCAGCCACCAGCCAGTCTTTGGCCGAAGGCTCCAGCGAGCAGGCCGCTTCGATTGAAGAAACCAGCTCATCGTTGGAAGAGTTGTCGAGCATGACCAAGCGAAACGCCGAGAATTCCGCGAAAGCAAACGAATTATCCAAGCAGACCCGGACTGCGGCTGACAAAGGCGTGGCCGATAGCCGCATATCTTCGCCCGCTCCGCCCATGCGTAGCGATAGGAGTGCAACGAAACCCCTTTGATTCCCAGCCCCACACAGCGTTGGTGAAACTCCGTGGCGCGGTCGCCACAGCGGACGGATTGCAGGTAGGGAAACAACGGGCCGGTCATCGGCATTTGCCGCAGGATGGCTTCAATGTCCGGGCCAAAATGAATCATGGCCAGACTTCCGGTTTTCTGCCGCGCGTAAGCGATGGTTTGGTTGGGCCAGTCAATGTCCTCCGCCTTGAGATTGGCGATGTCGGTTTGAGAACCGCCAAGATGCCAGCACAGTTCGTAGAATCTGCGCCGCTCCGGGTTTTTTTCCCGCTCAATGATGAGCTGATGTTCTTCACTGGTGATGGCGCGTCTTTCCTTGAAGCGCACTTCCGACCAGAGACGCTTGGGAATAATCGGCCACGGCAGCCAGTTCATGGAAAGGCAGAAGTTGTGAAGTTTCCGCAGATGGACATTCGTGCTGACCGTGCCCGCCTTGAGGCAGGCGAGCAGATGCTCGCCTTGCGTTTCAAGAATGACGCGATGGCGAATCAGGTCCAACGCGGCTTGCTTGGCTGCCTGCCGCCACCGATCCTGTGTTGCACTGCTTTTGGTCTCAATGATGGCATCAAGGGCTTGCTGCCATGTCCGGGTCGCGACGCTTGAATCCGTTCCGGCCAGGTATGCCTTCGCAATCTGGAGATTCAGATGCGGCTGACGGACGGATTCATTGCGGGCGTTGAGCAGCGACATGGCTTCGGCGCGATTCCGCGTGCCAGTGCTTTCCTGCTTCCGGGTTTCGGTGTCTTCGATGTAGAACATGCCGCCGCGCTTGCGACGGTAGAGGATGTAACGACGTTTCATAAGTTCAGACTTTCATTTTGTCCGAAGCTTATGAGACTGAACGCGGCTTTGGGTGTATCAGCTACACCAAACGGGCAGCGAAGCCCGTCGTCGCGAGTGATTGCCGAGTTTTACCGGAGTAGTTGTTGAGTAGTAGCCCGGTAATGATTTCACTGGCACTTTCACTGGCACTGGCCTCCTCTGGTATCTGCAACCCGTTGCAAAAGTGCAACTTGGAGTTTGAGGCGGAGGTCGGAATCGGGCAGGCACAGCAAACTTTGGCTTGCTGAACCTTCGTATCCCAAACCCCAGCTAGAACGCAAATTACAGAAAATACGCTGCTAACATTGAGAGTTTCGCAGGTTTCCTCGCTTCAGTCAAGACTTGGAATTAACCATCTGAAACTCTGGCATTACTCCGGCGCTACTCATTTATTACTCCGCTGCTGGCAGTTTTGCTGGCACTCAAATACACAACGATTTCATGCGTATGCGATGGAAACGGCGATTGCTTCAGTCGTTCCACCGCATCTTTCAAAACCGCGCTAAGGACTAACAATTTTGAATCGGTAAAAACCCATCGGATTTGTGCCGAAGAAATCCGTATAGCTGCCGAACATCAGGGTGGGCGGTGCGCCAGTCCAGATGTTCACCCAATTCACATTCGTTCCGGCAAGAGCCGGACTCCGTTGCAAATACATCCAGGCATTTGAGCCGCCCTGCCAGTTGAATTGAATTCCACCCTGAACAGTCGTAATGCCGGTGAAATTGACCGGCGGATTCGTCGGGTTCGAGACGTTCGCAACCGTGGTGTTTAATTGGAACGGTGTCGCTACCGACCAACTGCCGGTGAGCATGAAATCCTGCGCACTGGCGCGGAGCAGAATGTTCGTCACCACGTTTGCACCAACATCAGCCAGCGCGTTCCATCCCAGCGTATGATTGTTGCCGGTGGGCAATGCACCGACGCGCGTAGCCAAATTGTAAGCCGCGCCATCCAAAGTCGTAAGCTTGGCATTCTGCCAGGTGGACGCACCAAGGATTTGATACTGGAGGAATGGCGTCGAAGCGTTGCCTTCGTTGTCCCAAAGCCGGATGGTGACGACTGCGTTGCTGCCAAGTGGACTCGCAGCTGGGATCGCCGGACGAATAATTTGTGCCCAGCGTGGGGTCGGTGAGGCTCAAACCGTATTGGGTCTTCCACCAGTTCGGGATGCCATCGCCAAACGGGTCTCGCGGATCCAATACCGTCAGATAAGCATTGGAACTGACCACAATGCCGACGACATTGGAAACGGAGACCGAATAATTACCCTGATTCGTGAAAACCAAATCGGTCAACGAGAATGTCTGGTTGGTCGCGCCCAAGATCGGCAAACTGTTGAAGTTCCACTGGAAGGACAACGGCGAAAAACCGGTAACACCCACACTGAACACGACATTCGAGCCGAGAAAACTAATTTGTGCGACAGGTTGATTTGTGATAACTGTCGCGTTGTCGCTGTTGGTATCAAGAAGCGTGTCAGCAGATGGTGTCGTCGTGCCGGTAAAATTTTCAGCATATCCAACCATGATTCGGCCAATGCCACCGTTGCCGCCGCCTTGACTTGCTCCACCACCGCTTGCCGTTACATTATTTGTTCCAAAAGCAGCGGAAGCAATACGCAATAAAATCGAACCACCACTTCCGCCGCCACCGCCGTCGCCGTAATAATACGTTCCGCCGCCATTGCCGTTTGCTTGAATTTGCCCACCAACCAAAAGCTGTCCCGCTTCAATTTCTATCGCGCCTCCACCGTTCCCACCACTGCTGCCTACGCCGCCCCCGCCACCACTTCCCAAATAATTTGTATCTAAAGTTGCAATGCCGTATGCGTTCCCGCCCAAACCGCCGTTATATGTGTAACCTAAAACGCTCCACAATCCATTTGCGCCACCTGATCCGTAACCGCCCCCTCCGCCCGGTTCATAATATGTCCCACCATCGCCATTTCCAGATGTGGTTCCACCACCGCCACCACCATAGTTTGCGCTAGTGCTGGTTGATTGGCCTCCAGCATAAGATTCACCTTGCTGATAAGAGCTACCGCCACGATAGCCAATACCACTTACGGAAATTGCGGAGCCAACCGCGACGGACAATGTGGCTTGCACCTTCAAAACAATTCTGCCGCCTGTGCTGCCATTCCATGCGTTAGCAGACAATGTTGCATTGTTGGTGATGATGAAGTTTTGGAAATTCGGAATCGAATTTGAATCAGTAGGATCATATTGCGCGGGGTCGTTTGTGAGGCGCACGGTTTGATAAAGTTGCTCGATGGTGGTGCTGGACGTTAAAACGTAAGAGCCATGCCGGCCATTGCCGTAATCCCAAGCAAAGCCAAAGTGCGGCAAAGCGAAAAGCAAAACCAAGAGCAGCACCGGCATCATGCCGATGTTTCGCTTTTTGAGTTGGTTTGCTATTTTCATGGCCAATGGAAGATGCTTCCAAGGAAGTTGCCAACCGAGGAAGCCAAGTTTTGAAGTGCGCTGCCAACCTGACCGAGAAAACTTGTAGATGAACCGGTGGGAGCCACGCTTGTATTTTGTGATGAAGTTGCACTTCCGCTTGAACCACTGGTGCTGCTGCCACCGCTTGAACTTGACGACGTTGGAACGAGGGCGGCGACAAAAGACATGGCGAGGGATACGTCAAGGACGACCAGCAAGACGAAAAAAATGATGATGCCCGCGCCGATGCCGCCGATGAGCCACCAAAAGAGACCGCCTTCCAAACCCCAGGTGCGGCCTTTGGAATCGGACGCGGCGTTGGTGTCGGTCAGGCGAAGTTCGCTTTTGGCGCTCATTGCGGCAGGGGCGGGTGTTGGTTGTTTCAGGGTTAAAAGTTGCCGACGCCGACGGCGCTGTTGGAATCGAGGCCGAAGATTTTATAGAAGGCATAAACCACCGCCGGGGCTGCCGCGATGATGGCACCGCCGATGATGGACATCTTGCCCTGGTCAACATCGCCGCGCCGGATGGCGAAGCCGCCGTAGATGACGGAAGAGATGCCGAGGACAAACCCGAACATCATTATTACGGCGAGACTGTTGCTGATGCCCGTTCTCAGGTCGGTGGAACTGAACGTCGTGCTTTGGGCAAAAGCGGGGACGGTGTTGAGGGCGAACAGGGCGGCCACGGTGAGGAGCGGGCGCAGCCGCGAACGGAGCTTTTGAGCGAGTATTTTTTTCATATCATTGTTGGTGCGGGCATTCATTTTTATTTTTGCTGGCGGCACACGCCGCCAATCACGCGTAAAGTTTTAGCAACTCCCCAAACCCGTTTTGTGTAATCTTTACACAAAATGAAAAAATGTTTCCGGCAGTCTGGAAGCATGAATAAGACAATCATTGAACCTGAAAAAACGGAACGCCTGCGCCAGCTTGCCGACACTGTTGCAAATGGAAATTCGCGGGCAGCGTCACATTATTCCGCGCGTGGTGTCGGTGTTGCAGCGCGGTGAATTGGGCTTGAGCAAGGCGGGCCGGCCACGCGGAAGTTTTTTATTTCTCGGCCCGACGGGGGTCGGCAAAACGGAACTCACGCAGGTTTTCACCGGCAAACTTTTCGGAATGGAAAAGCTCGTCCGCTACGACATGTCGGAATTTCAAACGCAGGAATCGCTCGGCCTGCTGCTGGGATCGCGTCCGGGAGAAAAGGGATTTCTCGGCGCGGCCTACGAACGCACCAAAACGGGAACGCTGCTGTTCGACGAAGTGGAAAAGGCGCATCCGCGCATCATGGATGTCTTCCTGCAAATGCTGGATGCCGCGCGGGTGACGATTGCGACCGGCGAGACGCTCGACTTGAGCGGATTTTATATCGTGATGACTTCCAACATCGGCTCCGCCGAATTGATGACCCTGCAACATTCGGCGGAATCCACGCTCGAACGCCATGTCCTTTCCCGCGCCCAACAATCATTGCGCCCGGAAATCTTTGCCCGCATCACCGAGAAACTGGTGTTTCACCGTTTGAGTTACGAACACCAGCTTGAAATCGCCGCGAAGTTCTTGGAGAAGGAAATCAGTTTTTTGACCGGGCGCGGCTGCAACATCCGGGTGGCGGAATCCGTCCTGGCGTTTGTTGTCCGCAAAGGATTTCATCCCAAGCTGGGAGCGCGCCCCATGCGGGATGCGGCGGAAAAACTCGTGGGCGACGCGGTGGCCGTGGCGTTGCTGCTGAACGGGAGCGCGGACGGATGCCTCACGGCTGACCCGGCCAATGACCGCCTCAAGATTGAATAACCCTGTCCCCCCACTGGTCAGAAACCCCGGCGCGAATTCCTAATCGCCGTCCCCTTTCAGGCTCAACTGTGCTTGTCAACGGTGGAGGCCGGAGGGCATACCGACGGCACTACCTTGACAAGCGCAGTTGAGCCATACAATCGAACGGCGATTCGCGCCAGTGTCCGCTTCAACCGTGCAGCATCAGCCACAGGTGGGTTTCACCCAGGTCAAATTCCGGCAGAACTGCCCCGCCGCGATTCCGGCAAAACGCCTGACAGATTTTCCGCAAGGAATTCCGTTTTGATTTTGCTGCGCGGCAACTGAATGAGCAGCCAGTCGGCAAAGAGTTTTTTTTGCTGACCGGCAGAAATCGCGGCGATGGTGACGGCAACTGCGCCCGCAGAATATAATTGCTCCACAAATTTAAGGGCGGCCTGCGTGGTGGCAAATTTGGCCAGTGACCGAGATTTGGGACGCTGTTCCGCTTTCAACCATGCCCTTGCTTCGGCGTGGTGCGGTTTCTCCAAAACGGATTGAATGAACAAATCATGTTTTTTCCGTTCCAAGGCCGGGCCGGGCCGGGCAACTTGACCGGCTGGCTCACCTTCATATTGCGGCCAGTTGGGATTTTTCCGGGCGGCTTTCAGATAAGCGGCGCGGGTGACATCCTGATAGTTGATATAAATAATCTTCCCGGATCAAGGTGCCATCGCGAAGCCAATCCCGGCAGCGACCATGAAATTTGCCGTTGAGGGAACTGATCTCCATTTTTATCTGGCCGTTGTCGTGCCAATACCGCTGGAGGCCGGAGCCGTTGACCATCGTGAACGAGCCGAGCAAACGACCGTTTTCATCCCATTCGCGGCTCACGCCGTGCATCAGGCCATCGCGATAACGCAACTCCTCGGCAAGCTGGCCGTTGCGATGCCAGACGCGGCAAGCACCATGAAAATTGCCCGCCACTTCCCTGTTTTCCGTGTGGATTTGACCGTTACGGTAATAAAACCGTTTTATGTGAAGCTTTGGCATCTTTCGGAGATTCACTTGATCCAGTGATAATTTTTGCACTGGCACGGGGCAATTTATTCAGCCCGACTGCTCCAAATTTTCAATGGGTCTTTCAAAAAGACCTGGCTTATTCGCTGGTAAAGACGAATTTAGCTCATTTCAAAACGATTGCAAATTGCGTTTAAGGCGTGCGGTTGATTCGACAAATGATTTAACTTCTAACCGCCACAGCTTTTCAGTCCAATCATGTCCAAATGGCTAAACTCTACCGGGAACATTCCCAAAAACAGGCCGGTCACGGCAAGAAAAATGCGCGACTCAATGTGCAGTAAAGCAGACACAACCGCAGGCAACCGCCTGCTACGTTGCGGGCATCGAAGATTTTTCTTCACGCTTAAATGTCATCGGCCCTCAAGTGCGCAAACTGCGCACGAACAAAGGGTGGACGCAGAATCAGCTTGCCCTGAAACTGCAACTCTTTGGCTGGGACACCAGCCGGGAATCGGTGACGCGGCTGGAAAACCAGTCCCGCCGGGTGCCGGATTTGGAACTGTTCGTCGTCGCCAAGATTTTGGGCGTCAAAGCCGACGACCTGTTCCCGCGAAACCTGCGCGGCAAGGTCAAAGAGCTGGCGCCGCATTACCGCGTCAAACTCTCGCGCGGACAGGTTCCGCCGACGGCCTAAAATTCAAAGTTCAAAGAAATTCTTCAGTTGTTGGCAAAAATAATTGCCGTTCAATTACCGCGTATAAAAAATATCCCCAGCGGCAAAGCCGTAAGGATTTTGCGTTTTTAATACGCGAAGAAACCTAATTCGCGAAGAGATGTATGATTGGAATTTCCAATCACCACATGGTCAACCACATCAATTTTTAACAATTGCCCACCTCGGATGAGGTCACGGGTGATCTTAATGTCCGCTTCGGACGGTTGAGATTCCCCCGAAGGGTGGTTGTGCATGATAATGATGGAGGATGCGCTGGCCATTATTGCCAATCTGAAAATTTCTCTCGGATGGCAAAGAATGGTGTCCATCGTTCCCACGGATACAAAATAGTGACCTTTAATTTTACGGCGGGTGTTCAGAATTAAAACCACCAGACATTCACATTCAGGATTGAAATAAGGATGTTGGGTGATGTGTGTTCTCCAATAATCAGCGG
>CAVTVR010000010.1:0-161764 GCA_963738225.1 uncultured Verrucomicrobiae bacterium | reverse complement strand
GAAATGTCCACCTACGAAATTGGCGCTGCGGATGGCCGGCCGAAGGAAGTCGCCTACAATCCCGCCATTCCCATTGAGATGTTTGATTTCGTTGTCACCGATGAATGTCACCGTTCCATTTACAATCTCTGGCGGCAGGTGCTCGAATACTTCGACGCTTTCCTCATCGGCCTCACCGCTACGCCGTCCAAACAGACCATCGGCTTTTTCAACCAGAACCTCGTCACCGAATACAACCACGAGCGCGCTGTCGCTGATGGAGTAAATGTCGGCTACGAAGTTTATCGCATCAAGACGCAAGTCACTGAACAGGGCGGCAAGGTTGAAAAAGGTTTTTATGTGGACAAGCGCAACAAGCTCGACCGTTCCAAGCGCTGGGAACAATTGGACGAAGACCTGACCTACACCGCGCCGGAACTCGATCGCTCCGTCGTTGTCCCGTCGCAAATCCGCACTGTGCTTCAGGCGTTCAAGGACGCGCTTTTTACTGAATTATTTCCCGGACGCACGCTCGTGCCCAAGACCCTCATCTTCGCCAAGGACGATTCCCATGCCGAAGACATTGTCCATATCTGCCGCGAAGTGTTTGGCAAGGGCAACGACTTCGCCAAGAAAATCACCTACAAAACCTACAATCTCGAAACGAAGCGTTACGAAAAATCCGAAACGCTCATTCAGGAATTCCGCACTCACCTCAACTTCGCATCGCCGTGACCGTGGACATGATCGCCACCGGCACGGACATCAAGCCGCTCGAATGTCTTCTTTTTCTACGCGACGTTCGTAGTCGCGTTTATTTGAGCAGATGAAAGGTCGCGGCACACGCGTCCTCACGCCGACCGATTTGCAGGCCGTGAGCGGCGCGGATGCGCGGGCGAAAACCCACTTCGTCATCGTGGACGCCGTGGGCGTGTGCGAGAGCGACAAGACCGATTCCCGTCCGCTGGAGAAACAGCCCACCGTCAAGTTCGACAAACTTTTGCTCGGTGTTGCCCTCGGCAAACGCGACGAAGATACGCTCACCACGTTGGCCGGACGACTCGCCCGTCTTGACCGCGAACTGGATTCCGCGCAACGCCAGCAAGTCACAGAAATTGCCGGCGGCAAAACCATCGCGCAAATGTCCGCCACGCTCTTGCGCGCGATTGATCCTAACGCCATCGCTGAACGTGCCACGGGCAAGCCCGGTGCATCACCCGCCGAAGTCGCACCCGAAAACTTTGAGGCCGCGAAGAAGGAATTGGTTCTCGAAGCCTGCGCCCCTTCGACCAACCTGCTTTGCGCGACACGCTCGTAAAGCTCAAGCAGCAGAATGAGCAGACCATTGATACCGTCACCGCTGATGTTGTCACACATCAGGGTTTCGATGCCGCTGCGAAAGAAAAAGCTGCGGACCTCTTGAAATCCTTCCGCGATTACATTGAGCAGCACCAGGCCGAGATCACCGCGCTGCAAATTCTTTACAGCCGTCCGTTCAAACAGCGCCTCACGGAAAAAATGCTCAAGGAACTGGAAAAGAAACTGCGCGACAACCATGCCGCGTGGACCGAAGACCGTCTCTGGGACGCCTTTGCCGTGACTGCGCCGGGCAAGGTCAAGGGTCGTTCGCAAGCCGGACGCTTTGCCGATCTCGTCGCCCTCGTCCGCTTCACGCTGGAACAACAGCCCGAGCTCGCGCCGTTCGCTGACTCTGTGCAAGAGCGGTTCAACGAATGGCTCATGGATAAAGCCAAGGCCGGCGTCACGTTTGTTCCCGAACAACTTGCGTGGCTGAATTTGATTCGCGAGCACATCGCGACATCAATCAGTATTGAGCGGGACGATTTTGAACAAACTCCATTTATTCAGCGTGGCGGCTTGGGTAAAGCGCATCAACTCTTCGGCGAACAACTGCCCAAGCTGCTCGATGAACTCAACGGGGTGCTTGTTGCCTAAGCTTGCAATTATTTATCTCAATGAAAACCAGAGAAACATTTCTGATTCGACTCAAAGACCTGTCTAAGAAGCTGAAAGACCAGATAGCTAAAGAGGCCAGCCATTACACAGTTCCCATCATAATCAACGATATTCCAATTGGATCAGGAACTCTTGTTCAGGTAGATGGTTTTTACGGGGTGCTGACAGCAGAGCATGTTGTCAGGCATCCGAAAAGACCTGAGCTACATTTGACAAACAGCGAACGAGGCGGCCCGCAGCTTTTCATTCCGCCCGCGGAGTTTCCTGGAGGAAAGGCAATTGAATCGTCTGTTCTAAGAGTATTCCCGACTGACCGAAAAGAAGACGACTACGGGCCAGACCTTGCATTTGTGGCCCTGCCGCTTTCGCCTCTATTGAGCGAACTTAAGGCAAGACGATCATTTTACCCGTTAACAAATGCCATAGACGATAAAGTGGCTGCCGCTTTGGACGATATTGGCTATGTAAGTTTCAATGGCTATCCCGCTTCGCACCGAATTAAAAAGCCCGCAGCCTTTGGTTATTCGGAATGCATCGAACTTCGTGGATTTGCATTTATCACCGGGCCGGACAAACACGAAGTTAGAGGGGATTGGGATTATTTTGAGTTGGGAATCACCCGTGAGGAGGCAGCGGAGTTTAATGAAACATTTGGCGGCGTCAGTGGCGGCGGTGTTTGGCGCATTCCCGTGCATCGCAAAAAAGGCGAGCCAGAAGGAAGTGAGTTTCTCGGACGCCCAACCCTAGCTGGTGTGGCATTTGTGGAGGAGAATCATTGGCCGAAAGGGCGATTTTTCGTGCGGACACACGGCCCAAAGTCTATTTACCAAACATTTCTTCCGGCGCTACGCGAACAACTGCGAGAGATGAAATGAGCGCGATTTCCACAACTCAGCTTCCGAAAGGCTGGCGTCGCGTCGCGATAAAAGACATGGCCGATTCCATCCAATATGGACTGACTGCGAGCGCGGAGGAACGAAAGGATGGCCCACGATTTCTCCGCATCACGGATATTCAAGACGGGCGAGTTGATTGGAGCACAGTTCCATCTTGCGACATTTCAAAGGCAGACATTCCAAAATACCGACTGTCATCCGGTGATCTGGTGTTTGCGCGCACGGGAGCGACGACGGGAAAAAGTTTTCTCATCGGCGAATGTCCCGAAGCGGTGTTCGCATCTTACTTGATTCGCGTTCGCGTTTCGGCGGACGTGGACTCCCATTACCTCTCGGCGTTTTTCCAAAGCCCGGATTACTGGCGGCAGATTGAAGGCGGTAAACGCGGCATCGGCCAGCCAAATGTCAACGGAACGGTGCTCGGCGAAGTTCAATTTCCAATCGCGCCCCTTCCCGAACAGCGGCGGATTGTGGCGGAGATTGAGCAGCAATTCACGCGGCTGGAGGCGGGGGTGGCGGCGTTGCGGCGGGTGCAGGCCAACCTCAAACGCTACCGCGCCGCCGTCCTCAAAGCCGCCTGCGAAGGCCGCCTCGTCCCCACCGAAGCCGAACTCGCCCGCTCTCAACGCTCAACCAAAAACTCTCAACCTGCTTACGAAACCGGCGAAGCCCTCCTCGCCCGCATCCTCACCGAGCGCCGCCAAAACTGGCAGGGCCGTGGGAAATACAAAGAACCGTCTGCGCCTGAAACCGCGAATCTGCTGGCACTTCCTGAAGGTTGGACTTGGGCGAGCATTGACCAGCTCGCGGCAGAAACGATGATTGGTCTCGACCGTGGCCGCGCCCAGCAAAGCGATGATCCAGCGTCCGGCGTTCCCTACATCAAAATGAACAACGTCACGATGGACGGTCGTGTCGTTTGTGATGAAATGGCTTATGTGCCGGCGAATGGCGAAGAGTCGAAAAAGTTCGCGGTTAAAGACGGAGACATTCTTTTCAACACGCGGAACAGCAAGGAACTGGTTGGCAAAGTTGGCATCGTCCGCAATGCGCCAGACGGCACAATCTACAACAATAATCTCATGCGCATCCGAGTGCCTCGCGGCGTTGTTCCAGAATTTTTATGCTTGCAGATGTGCTCGCATGAATTCCGGCGGCGTATGGAACTGGTCAAGAAGGCTACGACAAACGTGGCAGCAGTTTATCAAAAAGATTTGTTACCGCTGGCCATCGCGCTTCCCCCGCAGGCCGAGCAGACGCGGATCGTGGCGGAAGTGGAGCGGCGGTTGAGCGTGGTGGAGGAGTTGGAGTCGGTGGTGACCGCCAACCTCCAGCGCGCCACCCGCCTCCGCCAGTCCATCCTCCAAAAAGCGTTCACAGGAGAACTTTTATGAGCGCAGGCACACGTCATTACGGAGCAAAGTGGTGGAAGTTCGACTTCCATAATCACACGCCCAAGTCTGATGATTACGGCAAAGGGCCAAACCAAGCGGCACTGAAGGCGCGAACGCCGCGAGACTGGTTGCTCGTCTACATGGCTGCGGGGATAGACTGCGTCGCGATCACGGACCACAACAGCGGAGAGTGGATCGATGGACTGAAGAGCGAATTGATCCGACTGGATACGGAGAAACCTGCGGGGTATCGGCCAATGACTTTGTTTCCAGGTGTTGAGATTAGTGTGAACGGTGGCATTCACATCATCGCGATTTTTGATCCCAGCGTTGACGGCAACAAGATCGTTGGCCTGCTATCAAAATGTGGGTTCAGCGGGCAGTTCGGCAAAACGGATGACTGCACGGCAAAATCGTGTTTTGAGGTAATCGAACTCATTCAAGAGGAAGGAGGCATCCCAATTCTCGCGCACGCGGATACAGACTCGGGTCTTTTCAAAGACCAGAGCGGCGTGACGTTGAAGCAGTCGCTGAGAGCTAATGGCCTGCTTGCGATGGAGTTGATAGACCCCAATTACGTCCTGCCTCAGGCATATTCGGAACTCAAACTGAGGCTGGCTTCCGTCATTGGTTCTGATTCACACCACCCGACCAGTGTGGGCGGACGATACACATGGGTAAAAATGGAGTCGCCGTCACTCGAAGCGTTGCGGCTTGCGCTCCACGATGGTGAAGACGGCGTGCGGCGCTTTGACACTCCACCAACTGCCGACCCGAACAACATTGGCCCACGCTTCTACCTTAGAAAATTGCAAGTTTCTCGCGGGCAGAAAATCGGCAACGGGCAAGACCTGACTTTGGAACTCAGCCCTTGGCTGACTACGTTAATTGGAGGCAGGGGGTCGGGCAAATCAAGCGTCCTGGATTTTCTACGAATCATATTGGCAAAGACGGATGGGATGCCGCCGGATGTAAAAAAAGAATTCGATGAGTTCAGCCGAGTTCCGCGTAACCGTGGCGACTTGGGAATGCTAAGGCTAGAAACTTCGGTTCGTTTGGAGTTAGTCAAAGACGGACGGGACATCGCGCTTGTTTGGAAAAGTGATGGATCGTGGTCGCAGCAGGAATGTGACGCAAATGGGGCTTGGATCGCGGCTGGCGATGTTGGTGATATCCAGAAGCGTTTTCCTTTGCGGATTTTCAGTCAGAAGCAGCTCTATGAAATGACGAAGCAACCGGACGTGTTGATGAACCTTATTGATCAACGCTGGGATAAGCGGACTTGGCTCGAAAAGCGTCAGGCCTTTACGGAGAAATGGTTGCAGAACAGACGTGAAGTTCGACAAACAGAAAAGGATATAGCCGCTGTCGCACAGACGCGGGCTGACCTCGAAGACGTAAAAGCCAAGATTCGTATCTTTGAGGACAGCGGGAACAAGGAAGTGCTAAACGACTACCAGGCCGCGCAATCTGTAAAACAGGCATTAGACGCAAAAGCGGTTGAATTGAGAGTTGCGGCTACTTCCCTGTCGGACACTAGCGAGCATTTGTCCAAAGTAGAATTGGAAGAAGCTCTGAAGGAGGCTCTGGGAAACGAATCCAGCGAAGCCCTCCAATTGATTTTGGATGATTACGAAGCGGTCAAAGCAAAGCTCGTCGCTCTCGTGGCGGATTCGAAGGCGTTGGGGGAAAAATGGAATTCTGCGTTTGCTACGATTCCGTGGAAAGCCAAGCTCGACGCGACTGAAAAGAAATACGAGGAGTTAAAAAGCCAACTACAACAGGCGGGTGGTGCTGATATCTCAGGCTATTCAAAACTTGTCGAGCAGAGGGCTGACCTCGAGGCCAAGGTTAAAAAACTTTCAGAGCACGAATCGGCTTTGGGCAAGTTGCGGGAAGCTGGAGCGAAACTTCAACAGGAAATTGATGAGCACGAGCGCCTATTGCGAACTGAAAGGAAGCAAGTCATTGCCAACTGGTCGCAACAGACCACAGGGGAGCGCATACGCGTAACGTTGCAGGACATGGGAAATATCGAGACAGCCGAAGAACAGCTAAGGCAGTTAATTCGCAAGCCCGGAGAAGAGTTTGCCAATGACATTTATCGTTCTATCGAAGGAGGCGGGGCAAACGGTTTATTGGCTCAACTCATAGAGCAGACTGAGGTGCAGAATCGTTGGGCAAAATTGGAGGCAATCAGGACCGTTTTGCGCGACGCAACGTTTGCAGACAACCAAGGACTCGACCGGCGTTTTGCTCGCCATCTTGACCAGTTGCGGCTTAACACACCCGAAGACTTAGACCGCATCGCGATTTGGACGCCAGAAGATCGATTGAAGTTGGAGTTGGTGAAAGCCGACGGTGCAGTCGAGGACATTGAAACCGGCTCGGCAGGCCAGCGAACCGCCGGACTGCTTGGCCTTGTTCTCTCGCTTGATGATTCGCCACTTATCATCGACCAACCCGAAGACGATTTAGAAACCCGACTGATTTCCTCCTTGGTTGTGTCTGGCCTTAGACAACTGAAACAGGACCAGCAAGTCATCGTTGTGACTCACAATCCGAACATTCCGGTGAATGGCGCGGCAGAGCAGATAATTGAGATGCGCTTTGCGACAGGCCAAATCCGGACGGGTGCGATGGGGGCGCTTCAGCGGCAGGAGATTCGTCGAGCAGTTTGTGAAGTGATGGAGGGCGGTAAAGAGGCCCTCGATAAACGTTATTACCGGATTTCAAGGGCACTTTCATAAAATCATGTCCAATCCCGCACCTCAACTCGTTCAAAAACTTTGGAATTATTGCAACATTCTCCGCGATGATGGTTTGTCCTACGGCGATTATGTTGAGCAATTGACGTTTCTGTTGTTCCTGAAAATGGCGGATGAGCAGTCGCGTCCGCCGTTCAACAAGCCGTCGCCCATTCCCAAGGGCAAGGTTTGGCCGGCGCTGCTGCCAAGTGATGGCGATGATCTCGAAATTCATTACCGGCATACGTTGGAGGAACTCGGCAAACGGTCGGGAATGCTGGGCGTCATTTTCCGCAAGGCGCAGAACAAAATCCAAGACCCGGCCAAGCTGCGCCGGCTCATCGTGGACCTGATTGACAAGGAGCAGTGGTCCAGCCTCTCCGCCGACGTGAAGGGCGACGCTTACGAAGGGTTGCTGCAAAAGAACGCCGAGGACGTGAAAGGCGGCGCGGGCCAATATTTCACGCCGCGCCCGCTCATCGCCGCGATGGTGGATGTCATCGCCCCGCAGCCGGGGCAGGCCATTTGTGATCCGGCGTGTGGCACGGGTGGTTTCCTGCTCGCGGCGCATGATTATCTGGCCAAGCATCACGCCCTGGATCGGGCGCAAAAAAAGAAGCTCAAGGGCGGCACGTTCTTCGGCATCGAATTGGTGGACAGCGTCACGCGTCTCTGCGCGATGAACCTGTTGCTTCACGGCATTGGCGGCGACTTGGAGGAGGATTTGCCGGTCGTCACCAAAGACGCGCTGGCCGGGAAGCACGGCGAATACGAAATTGTGCTGGCCAATCCGCCGTTCGGCAAGAAAAGCAGCGTGACCATCGTCAACGAGGCGGGCGAGTCGTCCAAGGAATCGCTCATCATCAACCGCGACGATTTCTGGGCGAGCACGAGCAACAAGCAGCTCAATTTCCTCCAGCACATCTTCACCATTCTCAAGCAGCACGGTCGCGCGGCGGTGGTGTTGCCGGACAATGTGCTGTTTGAAGGCGGCGCGGGCGAAACCATCCGGCGTGAACTGCTCAAGCAGGCGGACGTGCATACCTTGCTGCGCCTGCCCACCGGCATTTTCTATGCGCAAGGCGTGAAAGCGAACGTCCTGTTTTTCGATCGCAAGCCCGCGCAGGAAAAGCCGTGGACGCAAAAGCTCTGGATTTATGACCTGCGCACGAACCTGCATTTCACGCTCAAGGAAAACACGCTGAAGCGCACCGACCTCGACGACTTCGTAAAATGCTACAACACGAAGAATCGCCACGAGCGCACCGAAGGCGAGCGGTTCAAATCCTTTACCTATGAAGAATTGACGAAGCGCGACAAGGTGAACCTCGACATCTTCTGGCTGAAAGACGATGCGCTGGAGGAATCCGCGAATCTGCCCGCGCCAGAAATCATCGCGCAGGAGATCACGGACGACTTGGAGGCCGCGCTTGAGCAATTCGCCACCATTGCGGATGATTTGAAAAAATAAGAATCTTGAACGAGCATGGAAAACACGCCTGACAATTTGAAAATTTCGTTGGTTTATGACCAGGCGATCAATTATGCCTTTCAGCAAAATGCCATTCCGGTGGTCAAGGAACTGCGATTTTGCAATGACTCCACGCCCCGAAAGAATCTCATCATTCGTATCACCACCGAGCCGGCATTCGCCGAGCCGGTTGAGCTACGCCTGCAAGGTCTTGACGCTGGTGGGGAGTTTCGTGTTGCTCCGCTGGATTTGAAGCTCAGCCCCGATTTCCTCGTCAAGTTGAATGAAAAAGTGTCCGGCTGGCTTAAAGTTGAGGTTGTTGAAGGCGATTCCATTATCTGTTCCAAGACCGAACCGGTTTCATTGCTGGCCCGCAATGAGTGGTGCGGACTGGTTTCGTTGCCCGAAATTCTGGCCGCCTTCATCCTGCCCAATGATGCGGCGGTGATGACCATTCTGAATCGTGCGGCAGAGTTGCTGCGCGAACACACGGGTCGCTCCGCTTTCAACGGGTATCAGGACAAAAGCCGCAGGCGCGCTTGGGAACAGGTTGCCGCCATCTACAAGGCGGTGGGCGAGCTTGGCATCCGTTACATCGTGGCACCGGCAAGTTTTGAAAACACCGGCCAGAAAGTCAGATCACCTGCCGACATCCTTTCGCAGCGCTTCGGCAACTGCCTCGATTTGTCGCTGCTTTTTTCCGCCTGCTGCGAGCAGGTTGGATTGCATCCGCTGGTTCTGATGCACGAGAGTCATGCCTATGCCGGTTGCTGGCTGGAGGAACGAACTCTGCCGGAACCATCCAGTGATGATCTTCAACACATCCGCAAACTGGCCACCGATGAATTGATCACCGCGTTTGAATGCACAGTGGTCGCGAGCGAGACGCCCGGCACGCTCAAGGACGCTGAATTATTGGCCCGACCACACCTTCAGGGTGACAAGCCTTTTCGTCTCGCGCTGGATGTTCGTCGGGCCCGAGTTGCCCGGATTCATCCATTGCCCATTCCAAACCAGCCTGTCGCATCGGTCGGATGCTGGCATTTTGGCTGGCCAGCCTGCGCCAGTGGCTGGTATCGGCGACCGGGATTTCGCAGACCCGCTGAAGGCGATGCCGGAAGTATCCGCCAAACCGGGCACCCGGATTGATCAATGGAAAAGCCGCCTGCTTGATTTGAGCCTGCGCAATCGGCTGCTGAATTTTCGAGAGACAAAGTCAACGATCCGCATTCTTTCGACTTCGCCCGAGCGGGTCGAAGATGAACTCGCCGCCGAGCATGAACTTGCGCTCCGACCCCGGCCCAAAGTGATGGGCGAGGACGATCCGCGCAACGAGGCCGCCTACACCCAGCAACAGCGCTCCGATGCGTTGGCGGATCACTTGGCCGACGAACTAAAACATGGCCGGCTGCATACGCACCTTGACGATTCCGAACATGCCCGCCGGCTCACGGATTTATTCCGTTCCGCCCGCAATGCCATTGATGAAAACGGCACCAATACGCTTTTTGCCGCCGTCGGCTTCCTCGAATGGCGGGAAACCGAACAAAGCGACCGGGTGTTTCGTGCGCCGCTATTGCTTGTCCCGGTCGAATTGAAACGCAAATCCGTGATCGAAGGTTTTTCGCTCAGGCGTTTGGACGAGGAAACACGGCTCAATGTCACGCTGATGGAAATGCTACGACAACATTTCCAAAAGGAAATTCCGGGCCTTGAGCCGTTGCCAGAAGATCAGAGCGGCGTGGATGTCGGCCTGATATTCCGCATTTTCCGCGACGCGGTTCGTGATCTGCCAGGCTGGGAAGTGAAATCCGAAGTCTGGCTGGGTCAATTCTCGTTCACCAAATTCCTGCTCTGGAAAGACCTTGCCGACCGGCTCGACGACCTCACGCGCAACCGTGTGGTCAACCATCTGGTTAATGAGGCTGGAATACCTTACCCGAACCCGGCCGGGGATATTCGTCCTGAACAACTCGACGATGAATTTCATCCGTGCAATATCTTCTGTCCACGCAGTGCGGATTCCTCCCAACTCGCCGCCGTCATGGCGGCTGCGGCAGGTCACGACTTTGTGTTGGAAGGACCGCCGGGAACGGGCAAGTCACAAACGATTGCCAATATCATTGCCCACTGTCTTGCCCATGGAAAACGGGTTCTATTTGTGGCAGAGAAACGAGCCGCGCTTGATGTCGTTTACCGGCGCTTGCGGGAGGAAGGATTGGAACCTTTTTGTCTGGAACTGCACTCGAACAAAAGCGGCAAGGCCGATGTGGTTGCCCAGTTTGATCGCAGCCTGAGATTTATCACTGACGATGGCGCGACAGACTGGGAGCATCGAGCCGCAGAGTTGGAACGTCTGCGCGACTCGTTGAATGGCTATGCGCGCGCACTGCATCGCCGCCATCCGTGTGGGCTAAGTGCCCATCACTGCCTTGATTATCTCTTGCCCCGTCAAAAAGAAACGACGGTGCGTCTTGAGGCGTGGCCGACAATCCTGAATACACCGACGGAGACGCTCGAACGGGCGCGAGAAGTGGCCAAGCTTCTGCAACAGCGTTCTCGTCCGCTGATTCCGCTGGCCGACCATCCGCTGGCGTTGCTGGCCTGTGAGGAATGGTCGCCAGCCTGGGCCGAGCGAGCGCTCGACCATGTTCACAAACTTGGCGCTTTGGCACAATCGGCTGCCGACGCCACCCGCGAACTTCGCGCATGGCTTCATTGCCCGGCTTCCGCCGTGTCCAGAACTGACATGGCCAATTTGTTGGCCTTGGTGGATAGTCTTCTGACGCCTGAGCCAGTCGGCTCTGGCTTCGCTACCACGCCTTGGGGCGAATTGTCTGCCCATTTTGATGCGTGGATTCCGCTCGTGCGCGAACGATGTGAATTGCGGGATAAACTGGCAGAGATTCACAAACTTAAGGTTCAGGGAACCAAAGCCGTTACCTGTGAAGCCTGGTCGCCCGGCGACGCCGAGGACATCTTCAAGCAGTGCCAGCAAATGGAAATTTTAACCCGGCAAGCAATCGAGGCAGCACACGACTTGCATACTTGGATTAGTTTTCCGCGCGCAGCCGCCACCCGGACGGACATCGCTCACCTTATAGCTCTGGTGGACAGCCTGCTTGCACCCGCTCCGGTCGGAGAACAATTTGCAACCACTGCGTGGCAGGTATGGGTGGGAGACTTGGACAAATGGACAGCCTTGGTTCGCGAACGCATTGATTTGCGGTCACGGCTGACAGGTTATGATGAACCAAAAATCCTCGCGCTCGACTTGGATATGCTCAACCAAAAATGGCAGGCCGCGCAAAAGACGTGGTTTCTCCCAAAATGGCTGAAGATTTCCAGCATCCGCCGACAACTCCAAACCGCGCGTCCCGATCAAACCAAACCGGAAGCCGCCAAGTTAGGTGACGTGCTTAAAGCGGCGCTGCGTCTTCGTGCCATCACCAGCGAATTAGCAACAGCGAATTCCAAGGCCGAGGCGCTGTTAGGACCGGTCTGGAGCCGGGGAGAGCCGCAGCTTGACCATCTCATTCAAGTGCGGACTTGGGGTGCTGCATTGGATGAACGGCTGGCCGCGCTGGCCGGTGATGATGCGGATTGGATGTCTCGTTTGCGCGAACTGATCGCGAGTCTTTTCAAACAAGGGCCAGCCGCCTATGAAGTCGGCACCACGATTGGAAACCGTCTCAATCATTACCGTGATGCCATCACCAAATTCGATGCGGCATACGAACCGTTGTCAGAATCCGCCGCCCTGCATCGCGGTCCACTGGATAACGCAGCCGATCATTTGCCGGTCGTTGCTTCGACCTTCAGCGTGTTTCAACAATTCGCCCCACGGCTTCGAATCATTAACAACGAACTGAATGCGGCTGCTGCCGGGGCACAGGATTGTTTGGGTATTATATGGGCGCAAGGTGAGCCGACAGCCGAAGCCATCGTTAAGGCGCGCACTTGGGGCCAATCGCTCCACGCGCGAATGCTCCTCTGCGCCGGAGATGATCTCGTGTGGCTGGGGCAATTGCGCCAGTTGTTGGCCACGCTGTTCGGCGAGGGATCGCCGGCTTATGCGGCGGGCACCCCCATCGGCAACCGCCAGCTGCATTATCGTGAGACGCAAACGCAATTCAACGCCGCTTTTGACACTTTAGTTTTAGAGGTGCGCCTTCGCCGTGAAAATCTCGATACAGCTTCGGATTATTTCTCGGCGGTTCAAAATCTGGTGCAACGAATTCCGGCTTCCTGGCAACAAATCCGGGAATGGTGTTTCTGGCAGAAAGTGCGTAATGAAGGAATGAAGCTTGGGCTTGAGCCGGTGATTGCCAAGCTGGAGTCTCCCAACGGTGATGCCGTGGATATTCCCGCGCTGTTTGAGCGCAGCTTTCGTCGTGACCTGTTCTTTGCAACCATCGAATGTGAACCCAGCCTGCGAGAGTTTTTCGGCAGGGAACAAAACGAGCGCATTGACCGCTTCCGTGATGTTGATAAAAAAATCGCCACCCTGACGCGCGCACTCATTCGCGCCCGGCTGGCCGCCGGCATACCGCGCGATCAAGTTAAGGACGATGTTCCCAAGGCGGAAATCGGTCTTCTACGCCGTGAAATTGCCAAAAAGATGCGCCACATTCCGGTGCGACAGCTTCTAAACCGCATTCCGAATCTCCTTTCACGACTGAAACCCTGCGTGTTGATGAGTCCTCTTTCGGTTGCGCAATACCTTGAACCGTCACACGCTGTTTTTGACGTGGTCATCTTTGATGAAGCTTCGCAAATTCCAGTCTGGGACGCGATTGGAGCCATCGCGCGCGGGCAGCAACTCATCGTTGTTGGCGACCCAAAACAATTGCCCCCAACCAACTTTTTCAATAGTGCTGGCGATGACGAGGACAGCCTCGCGCCGGAGGAATTCAAGGATTTAGAAAGCATCCTCGACGAACTGATGACTCATGGGCTGCGTCACAAACGCCTGCAATGGCATTATCGCAGCCGGCACGAAGGTCTGATTGCATTTAGCAACCGTCAGTATTATGACAACGAACTGCTCACATTTCCGTCTGCCGAAATTGCGCTAGGCGGTGTAAGGTTCAAACATTTGCCAGAAGCACGTTATGACAAAGGCAAATCCCGAACCAATCGTCTGGAAGCAGATGCCTTGGTTACGGAATTGGTCACGCGTCTTCGGAATTCGGATGGCCCACGCCGCTCCTTCGGTGTTGTCACCTTCAGTCTGGCCCAGCAGCAACTCATAGAAAATCTACTTGATGAAGAACGACGGAAATTTCCCGAAATTGAAGTCCACTTCGGCGACGAACCGCCGGTTGAAGGTGAACCTGTTTTTGTTAAGAATCTGGAAAATGTTCAGGGAGATGAACGAGACGTGATTTTCTTTTCGATCTGCTATGGAGCCGACGAGACTGGGCGCGTGGCCATGAATTTCGGCCCGCTCAATCGGGATGGCGGCGAACGCCGGTTGAACGTCGCAATCACTCGTGCCAAACACGAGGTGCTTGTTTTTAGCGGACTGCGTGCGGATCAGATTGATCTCACGCGCACTCGCGCCCGTGGCGTGCGTGATCTCAAATACTTTCTCGATTACGCCGAACGTGGCCCCAGCGCGCTGGCGGCGGCGACCTCAGTATCCGCGAACGGTGATCCCGACTCCGAATTTGAGCAAATGGTTGCTGACCGGCTGCGGGCTGCGGGATATGAGGTTCATCACCAAGTGGGCTGCTCCGGCTACCGGATTGATTTGGGGATTCTTGATCCCGCAAATCCGGGACGATACCAGCTTGGCGTAGAATGCGATGGAGCCACCTATCATCGAGCGGCGACGGCTCGTGATCGTGACAAGTTGCGTCAACTCATCCTTGAAGGTTTGGGCTGGACGCTTTACCGGGTCTGGTCAACCGACTGGTGGCATGACAGCGAGGCGGAAACCAAAAAATTGTTGTCGTTTATCCGGGAGTTGTCGAAACCAACATGATTTCAATTCGGCACTCGAACGTTTCGCCACAATTACGTAAGCTTCGAGAAATAGAACTGAATTACAACCATGAACCCAGACCTGCAAGCCGTGTATCAACAGATGCAACAAGCCCAACAACACGCAATCTTCATGGGCTATTCAACCTATGCGGCAATTTTGGTTTGTGCCGTGTTTTCCGTTCTCATTTTCTGGAAGCTGTGCCAAATCAAAACGCTTTTGCAATCATCGGCGCACACTTATCCGGCCAGACCAACCGTTCCGACTGTATTCCAAACATCCCCATTTGCCGACGCCTCGAAACCTGAAGCGGCTCCCGACGATTCACGTTTCCAACCTAAAACCTGAAATTTTACCAGCCGGCTGACTCTTCAAATAACAAATATGAGCAAAACCGTCCGCATTTATGACCCAGTCACGGGGAAGATCGGTGCCATTCCGTCTGCCGAACTGGCTCCCGGCATGGTGGAGGCTGACGTGGAGGGTGTCGGTCGCGTTTGGATCAACTCTGCGGCGGTGAAGCTTTCGGATAAATTCAAACAGCCACCGTTTGAGCCGTGGTTGAAAGACTTTATTGAAAAAGAAATCCAAAAGCCCCTGGCCGAGGTTTGGCCAAAAACACTTGCCCAGTGGGAGGACATTTTCAGGCGCGAAGCCGAACCGGAACAAGAAATCGGTCTCTGGTGCCGGATTGCCGAACGGTTTATGGATTTTTCAAAGTCCGAGAGTCTGAATCCGGCGCAACGGCAGGACTGCTTCGCCATCATGCTGCATTGTTCAACCGTTCCACCGGAACAAATTCTTGAGGTGGTCCCGCTGAAAGCCTTGACCCGCGAACAGGCGCAACGCGCAATCGAGTCATATCTGAAACCCAAGGATTGAGCGCGAAAACGGGGAAACTTGCCCGTTCGATGCTCACGTCTTAATTCCTCTACGCTGCTGATTCCTCAGCCGGTTCGATCTTTGTTTTGCGAGCATCAACTTTTGGACGTTTCTCACATTCACTTGAGTTGCCGGCGTCACCGGTTTTTTTGTCATCATCTTATCAGGCGATTCAGAAATCTCCCTGCTGACCAAATCCGTCGCCGAGGGCCGGTGCGAAGATTTTCTCACAGCTTCAAGCAACTGGTGCTTGTCATCGGTGTAAATTGTCAGCGCCTCCTTGAACCGGCTGGCTGACACATAAAATTGCTCGCGGTCAGCCGCCCGGAACGATTCTGAACTTTCGGCCACGAACACGCGATCCACACCCTTGCTCTGCGAACTGTAAGACGTGAGGCAGTAGCCGTGCGCCAGATTGCCGTAATCTTTTGAAACCACCCAACCGTTGGTCAGCTTGATGTCGCCATCCTTGGTAAATTCTTTCACCTGTTTCAAATCGCCGTTGTTAAGCCGCCGTTTGTCTTTCGTGAAACCATTCTGCGTGATCCGAATCATGTCACCGGCAGCCATGACGATTTGACGGGACTCATAAACCTGGAAGTGCGCCGCCATATCCAGCCGGAGTGAAGCCGATTCGCCGTTCATCCGTTCGACCAAGATGCCATGCTCGCCGCAACTTTTCACCATTACCCTGTCTCCACGCCGGAAGCCGGCAATGTTTTGATGAAATTGGACGACTTGCCCGGCCTGATAATTGCGGCCATCGGCGCGTTGCGCTGCCGTCCATTGCAAATTTTTGAGTTGGATAAACTCGCGTTCATCCTCGGCAAGCTTTCTGGCGGCTTTCAGTTTTGCCCGGATTTCCCGCGTCACCCGATCGCCTTCCGCGTGCGTCGGCGAAATAACCAAGGCCGACTTGCCTTCACAGATGGCTACGGTGTAATCCGTCGCCAACGCATCATGCCGCTGGTCGGCGTCCATTTCCCGCAACATATTGAGCTTGTTCAATCGATTGAAAGCATTCTCCAAGTTGCCCGCCCGCAAATCGGCAACAATAGCTTTGTGTGCATCGGCTTTTTGCCGCCGGATTTGCGTCAGTTCAGCCGCTTGTAGGCCGGCGTGTTGTTCCAGCAGCCGGAGCGCATCGCCGCGCTCAACGGCACGGTGTTGCGTCGTGTCACCGGAAAGAATGAGGCGGCAGTTCTCCTTTTCAGCCAGATCCGCCACTTGCGCCAGTGTGCGAACGCTCAATAGCCCGGCCTCATCAATCCAAATCACCTGACCGCGAACCTGTGCTTGCAGTTTTTCGTTTTGCAGCAACGCCTCGACCGTCTCGGCATTGGCAAACCCGGCATCCGACCGCAGGACGCCGCGCGACGCTTCTGCCGAAGGCGCGAAAGTAAAAACTTTCGCGCCACTGGACTCAAGGGCGGCGACGGCCTCCTTCATCATCGTCGTCTTGCCCGTGCCAGCCCCACCGCGAATAGCCGTGACGCGATCCAAGCTGTGCAGGACATGGTGAACTGCGTTGCGTTGCTCATCGGACAGTTTTGGATTCTGAAACTCGTATTGGCCTGATCCAAACGGCTTGAATCTTCCCTTTCCATCCGCGACGAAATCAATCAGCCGTTTTTCCTCAGCCAGCACATCTTTGGTGGTGAGCCATTGCCGTCCTTCCACGTTTTCTTTAACCAGCTCATCGCGCAATAGCTGGCGTTTGATTTGCGCCACGTCCACATCGCCCACACCGAAGCGTAGCGCGTGCCGAAGCAGCTCCTTGTCGGTGACGATGGAGGCTCGTTCGTAACAATGTTGCATGGCAAAATCCATCGCCTTCATCTCCGAAATTTTTGGCAGTTCAAAAATTTCGTTGTGGAGATTATTCTGAATGGCCGCCCGTTCATCCGCTGAAATACGGGTGTTCCACAGCTCTCTTAATTCCGGCTTGGTGAACTGCTTTTGCTTTCGTTCACGGGTCAGTGCCGCCAGTCCGTCCTTCCCTTTGGCAGACGTGATACCCAATTCCTTCGCCTTTTGCTCGACTTGCTCCGTGCGCTTGGAAAACTCATCCAGCACCCGCTGCGGCACACCGGCCAGCTCCCACCCTTTGGCCGTCCGTTCGATGCGATAACCCATTTCCGCCAGTTGCCTTGAAAACCGGGCATGAAACGCCGCTTCAAAATAGGGCGCATCGGCTTTCAAATCTCGAAACTGTCCAGCCTTCCATTTTTTTTCCACTTCATCCCATGTCGTATTAAAAGTGTAACAGTGTGCGTGCAAATGCGGATCGGGAATGCCATTGACCGGACGCGCGGTAAAATGCACAAACTCCGCCCAGACCATGTTGCCGGTCATTCGATTCTCATCCACACCATTTTTTCGCACTCGGGTTTTAATTTCCGATTCAATCTCCTGCATTGTCTGGTTCACGGATAATTTGAAGGCATCCAAAATTCGCTCGTCTCTGGTAAATTCGTAGGCGACAGAGACAGACTTCGGGCAATGAAAATTGAAATCGTAGCCAACGGTGCGATTGCTTTTGTTCCGTTGCGTCAATCGTTCATCAGACCCAGGAATTTTATTGTCACAAAGGGCATCGAAGTCAGTTTGAGTCACCGCACCCGATAATCCCAATTTCTCCGCTGCCATCCCGTGCCAATCACCACTGATCTCCTGGCCTTGACTGTAATAATCCTCACGCTTCAAGGATTGGGCAAAGTATTCCTTCGCATTCCGGCTGGCTGTGACTCGTAACATAGAGGCCACTGTAACCGGAATTTGCTCCTCGTCATCCCCTTGAAGGAACTAATCGCACCAACTCGGTCACAATCTGCCCACTACTCAGTATGCCTAAACGGTTCAATGGTTTTATCTTCATGACAGCGGTAACACACAGCCATGAAGACAGTCCAAAGCATCAATAATTCGGTCAGACATCTTCCCTTAGCACAGCTAGAGGGATGCGCCGTCCGAGGCGGCGTTGCGCAACAGTTGCGCAACAGTTTCGCAAACGTCTGACCGAATTATTGAGGGTGAAAAGAACGGAGCAAATATGGATTTGCAGTCACAAGCCGAAAACGAAAGCACGCGCCGAACGCGCAGCAAACTGGAAGCGCACCGTGAAGCCATCCTCGCGCTGCGCCGCAAACATTGGACTTACCGCCAGATCGCCCAATGGCTCAATGAGCATGGCGTCCCGGTCACATTTCCATCCGTTTATCGTTTCTGTGAAAGGGCAATCGCCCGCCGGCCACGCAGCAGCAATCCGTTCCCAGCCATTGAATCAGCCGGGGAACCGGCATCATTTTCCATCCCAACACCACCAACCACAACCAAACCAAAAAACCAATATCGGTTCAACACGGATATATGAAAACAACGAAACATCGCCTGATACTGCCCATGCAGGCCAAAGGAAACATGGGCAAAAGCATCGAAGCCGCCGCCCGCGCGAGCTGGCTCAACCAACGCGGCATCCAATGGCAGGGATTTGATCTGGACGGCGACAACCGCACCTTGTCCCGATTGTTCCCCGACCAAGTCAAACTCACGCCATTAAACGGTCAGGCCGAAGACCTGGACGAACTCATTTCTATTTTGCGGAAAACCACCGCCAAACCTGTCACGGTAGTTGATCCACGGGCGCATCTGGACGCGCAATTGATGAAGGCACTCGGAGCCACGCATTTCTTTGACATCGCCAGCGCCCAAAACATCGGCATCACGCTGATGGTTTTCCCGCTGGATGACTTGGACGTGATGAGCAACCTCGATGCCGTCTGCCAGTTCTGCGGCAAACAGGTGGATTATGTGATTGTGCATAACCCGGCGCGGGCACCAAAAACCCGGATGTTCGCCGGCAGCGAACTGGAAAAGGAACTTTTGAATCAGGGCGCAGTCACCATCACCGTGCCGGTGCTGTCGGAATTTGTGAAACTCCGCCTCGCCAAGCTGGAGGCTGACCAGCAACGTGGTATTCCTTTCAATGAGGCCATCGGCAACGACACCCTTGGCTTGGACATCATGGCGCGGGGTGTGTTGCAGGATTGGCTCGCCACAATGTTCAATCAATACGACCGGATTGCCGCCAAACTGTTGCCAGTGGTCGAGGCGGCCACCATCAAACCAAAAATGATTTCACCCATCGGCGAACCGCAGTCGGCCAAACGAGGTGCGAAGGTAAATTTGGCCGAATGAAAGGAGGCGTTATGGCTGAACCCAATCTGTTTGAAGAAATGCTCGCCACCTATCCGGCGGAAAAGCGGGAACTGGCGCGCGAGGTGTATCATCGCTTCGCTGATGGCGACAGCGCGCAATTTTTCACCCAGCTTTTTCTGGTGCTGGATGTATATGCCCATTATACCGAGCGTATCCCGACCCGCATGATTTCGGCCAACGCCGATTCTCTGGCGACTATGCACGAGATACGCGAGGAAGTCGGCCTGATTGCCAAGACGATTGAGACCCGTGATGTCAACATCACCAATCACGCGGAAAAGACGGACGAGCTTTGCCGGATCACACTGGCCAAATGCAATGAGACCATTATCGGTGTTGAACTGATGGTAAAAAATCTCGGCGCGCGGGTGGACACCCAGGCGATTGTGAAAGGCGTTGAACACGCCCTGAACTCCGGCATCCGCCGGGAGGTCATATCACCGTTCATCCAACGCACAGAGGAACTGGCGCAACAGGTGATGCCGGCGCTGGAAAAAGTCCGGGCAGCAGCAGTCGAGGCCAAGTCGTCATGGTCACGGCGGATTTGGAAGACCGCCTGGACGACCAGCATTTTGTGGAGCATCTGGGCGACCGTCATCTTCACCTGCCTCATCTGCTTGAAATTTATCGAATACGACGAACATAAAATGGCGGCACAAATCGCAGCAACGGCACAAGTGATAAAATTCAATCAGGAGGCATTCCGAAAGCTTGCGATTGCCCAGGTGCCGGTCAGGGTGGTGCCGGTCCAAAATGATGACGGAACATTCGATCCAAAGGGGTTTGTGCTGTTGATCGAAGGAGCTTACGCTGCCGAGATGCGTCCGGTGGACGGGCATAACGCCGGCTGCATTTTCTTCAACAGCAGCGTTCCGGCCAGACAAATCCAGAGGTTGCAGCAAACAACCGAAAATCCGGCTCAAATGACCAACAGCGCCGCAAAATAATTTGCCAGCAAACTGTGCGACACCAAAACGCCGTCAGAAAGTTCTGGCGGCGTTCTCGTGTCGCCCTGCCCCGGGTGCGCGCCGACCCGCCCGAAGACTCGCGCAGGCTTCGCTGCGCTACGCCCGCCGCTCGCTTGCGGGCGGGTCCGCGCTTCAATGGCGTTACCGCGCCAGCCGATGGCCATGATTGGTCATTGAAAATCGCGCCGGATAGAAAAATAAATTCATTTTATGCAAAGTTTGCAACCACACACCGTGGTCTTCAGCCAAAATATCCTTATGAAAAGTCGGGGTGGAAATCGTTCGTTTCGGCAAAAAGTGAATGAAATCATTTTGCTACCGACGCCATGAAAAATGTCAGAACAAAAACTGTTCAACATAGCAGATCTAAAATTCATTTAGTGTATCACATACACCAGGCGGCTTCGGCAATCTGTCAAAATGCGGCCATGAACGATTTGGTTCAACGCATGAAACTTTGCCGACCGGAATTCTGGCCGGCTCAACTATTAAATTGAAAACGCCATGAATCCGATGAATGATGAACTCAAGGATTTTCTGAATCTCGCCACGATGCCGGCTCGGTTTAACAAGGAGCAGACCGCCGGCTATCTCGGCTTTGAACCAGAGCACATCCCGCTGCTAATTCAAAAGGGACTGCTCAAGCCGTTGGGCCGTCCAGTGCAAAACAGTGAAAAATTCTTCGCCAAAGTGGATTTGGAAAAATTGAAAAATGATCGGGAATGGCTCTCAAAGGCCACTGCGGCCATCAGTCTCTACTGGCAAATCAAGAATGCGCGCAAAGACAAAGGGCGAGTTTTAGTTAATCAGAATTAGGCCGGCTACGCTCACGCCAACGGCCGGTAAATCCCAGCCAGCAGTTCGCAGACGTGAACGGATTCCGCCTTCCGGCTTCGTGAATTGCGCCGCCCATTATATTGCTCCGTTGCGCTTGGTCAGGATGCTACGGGTCGGCTCCAAAAATCTCGCCGCTTCCGTTCCTCCTGGCCAATGCTCACGTCGCAAGCTGCGGCTGGTTAGGAATTCACGAAGCAGACCATGAAGCCTTTGGCTTTTCCAATCTTGCAGGCAAATAGGATCGGTTGGTCTGACGTGTTTCGGAAATTTTGGATGGCGGCGCATTGCTTAAATCTCTCCCAATGAAACACACTTGGGGTCTCCATGTCTGTTATCTGAAACTTTTGCCATGATTAACGGGCGGAATCACTATATTCTCACCCGATGCTGCTGACACTGACGACAACACACCAGCCTGCGACCGACCTGGGTTATTTGCTTCGCAAAAATCCGGCACGCCCGCAGTCGTTTGATCTTTCGTTTGGCAGAGCGCACGTTTTTTACCCTGAAGCCAGCAATGAGCGATGCACCGTTGCGTTGCTTGTGGAAGTTGATCCGGTTGGATTGGTGCGAAATCGTCGCGGGCCTTCAGGCGAAGGCGGGGCATTGGAGCAATACGTCAATGACCGGCCTTACGCGGCTTCATCGTTTTTGAGTGTGGCGATTGCTGACGTATTTGGCACCGCGTTGACCGGCAACAGCAAGGAACGGCCAGAGTTGGTGGACGTATCAATACCGCTTCAGGTCGCATTTTCCGCACTGCCTTGCCGTGGTGGTGAGCAGTTTTTGCGAAAGTTGTTTGAGCCGCTTGGCTACAACGTCACCGCAACGCGGCTGCCGTTGGATGACCGTTTTCCTGATTGGGGTGAAAGCGCCTATTTTCGCGTTGAATTGGCAGCCACTCTGCCGCTCAAACAACTTCTCAGCCATCTCTACGTCCTTGTGCCAGTGCTGGACAACGACAAACATTATTGGGTCAGTGAAGACGAAGTGGAGAAACTGATGCGCCACGGTGAAGGCTGGCTGGCGGCGCACCCCGAACGCGAAGCCATCGCGCGCCGCTATCTCAAACATCAGCGCAGTCTTGTGGATGACGCTCTCGCGCAACTGGCAGACGAAAGCGAGCCTGACCCGGATTTTGTTGCCGAAACTCATGCACAAGAGGAAGAGGCCATTGAAAAAAACATCAGCCTCAACGAGCAACGGCTTGGTTGTGTGATTGCCGCGCTCAAAGGCAGCAACGCGGCGCGAGTTTTGGACTTGGGCTGCGGCGAAGGCCGCCTTTTGCAATTGTTGCTCAAGGAAAAGCAATTTGCCGAAATCGTCGGCATGGATGTTTCGCATCGCGCACTGGAAATCGCCAAAGACCGTTTGCATTACGAGCGTATGCCGTCCATGCAAAAGGAACGCCTGTGCTTGATGCACGGCTCGCTTATTTATCGTGACCAGCGACTGGCTGGTTTTGACGCTGCCGCCGTGGTGGAAGTCATTGAACACCTCGATGCGCCTCGTTTGGCCGCTTTTGAACGGGTGCTGTTTGAATGTGCGCGGCCTGGAACTATCGTGGTCACGACGCCCAATCGTGAATACAACGTAAAATGGGAAACGCTGCCCGCAGGCAAATTCCGTCACCGCGACCATCGTTTCGAGTGGACGCGAGCGGAATTTCAGGATTGGGCAAATCGTGTGGCCGCCAGTTCCGGCTACAAAACGCGCTTTCTTCCGGTAGGCCCGGAAGATTCAACTGTTGGCTCGCCAACGCAGATGGCCATTTTCACCAAATGAAAATCACCATCCCAGAACTTTCCTTCGTTGTGCTGATCGGCGTGTCCGGTTCAGGCAAAAGCACGTTTGCGCGGAAGCATTTCAAACCCACCGAAATTCTTTCGTCGGATTATTGCCGGGGCTTGGTGTCCGACGATGAAAATTCGCAAGCGGCGACAAAAGACGCTTTTGAAGTCCTGCATTTCATCGCCCGCAAACGGCTGGCCGCTGGAAAACTCACCGTGGTGGATGCGACGAATGTTCAACCGGAATCTCGCAAATCACTCGTGGAAATTGCTCGCGAGTTTCATTGCTTGCCGGTGGCCATTGTCCTCGACGTGCCGGAACGCATTGCACACGACCGGAACAAAACCCGTCCAGACCGTGATTTCGGCCCGCACGTCATTCGACAACAATCGCAGCAGTTGCACCGTTCTCTGCGCGGACTCGAACGCGAAGGTTTTCGCCATGTCTTCGCACTGAAATCTCTGGAAGACATCGAGGCGGCCACGATTGAGCGTCAGCCATTGTGGAATAATCTGAAGAATGAGCACGGGCCGTTCGACATCATCGGCGATGTGCATGGCTGCTTTGATGAACTCGTCGAATTGGTCGGCAAGCTGGGTTACACGGAGCAGCCGGGAGGCGCTTGGAAACATCCTGAAGGGCGCAAGCTTGTGTTTGTCGGCGATTTGGTTGATCGCGGACCAAAAATTCCCGACGTGGTTCGGCTGGTGCTAGAATCCGTGAATGCAGGGACGGCGCTGTGCGTGCCAGGCAATCACGACATGAAGTTCATGCGCAAGATTTGGGGCAAGGACGTTCAGATCACGCATGGCTTGGCGGAATCACTCGCACAATTTGAGGCATACGAGTCGGCATATCGTGGTTTTAGCCGGATTGCCGCAGATTTCATCCACAAACTCGTGAGTCATTACATCCTCGATGATGGCAAGCTCGTCGTCGCCCACGCTGGCATGAAGGAATCCATGCAGGGGCGAGGCTCTGGTGCAGTGCGGGAGTTCGCGCTTTTTGGGGAAACGACCGGTGAAACCGACGAGTTTGGATTGCCGGTTCGCTACAATTGGGCGGCTGAATATCGCGGGTCGGCGATGGTGGTTTATGGGCATACCCCGGTGCCCGAACCAGAATGGCTGAACCGCACCATCAACATTGATACCGGTTGTGTTTTCGGCGGAAAGCTCACGGCATTGCGGTATCCTGAAAAAGAATTGGTCTCCGTTCCTGCTAAAAATACCTACGCAGAATCGCGCAAGCCATTTTTGCCAGCCGAAACCCAAGCTCCCGTTTTGTCTGCGCAACAGCAGCATGACGATTTGCTCGACCTCGCCGACGTGACGGGCAAGCGCATCGTGGGCACGCGTTTGCATGGCAATGTAACAATTCGCGAGGAGAACGCCACTGCCGCTCTGGAAGTGATGAGCCGGTTTGCCGCGAATCCCAAGTGGCTGATTTATCTGCCGCCTACCATGTCGCCGTGCGAGACGAGCCATGCACCCGGATTGTTGGAACATCCTGCCGAAGCCTTTGCTTATTTTCGCCATGCTGGTGTGCCGCGTGTCGTTTGTGAGGAGAAACACATGGGGTCACGCGCAGTGGTTATTGTCTGTCGTGATGAGGACGCCGCCCGCAAAAGTTTCGGGGTAACAGGCGAAGGCATTGGCATCTGCTACACACGCACTGGCCGGCGCTTTTTTGATGATGCAAACTTGGAGCGAGAATTTCTCAACCATGTTCAGACTGCTGCAACCACGGCCGGTTTTTGGGATGAATTCAAAACCGGATGGCTCTGTCTCGACTGCGAACTTATGCCGTGGTCGGCAAAGGCGCAGGAATTATTAAAAAAACAATACGCCGCTGTTGGCGCTTCAGCCCGCGCATCACTCGCGGAAGAAGTTGCTGTTCTTGAACAAGCCGCCGCACATGACCTCGACGTGGGCGAATTACTGGCACGCACAATCTCTCGCCGGAAAATGGTGGGTGATTACATCGAAGCGTATCGTCGCTACTGCTGGCCGGTAAATTCAGTAAATGATCTCAAGCTTGCACCGTTTCATTTGCTCGCTACCGAGGGCGTAGTCCACACCGACAAACCGCATACCTGGCACATGGAAACGCTGGCTCGGCTGGCTGGCGGCATCATCGTTGCCACACCGTTTCATGTCATTGATTTGACCGATTCCAATAGTGAAGCCGAAGGCATTCGCTGGTGGGAGGAACTCACCGGACGCGGTGGCGAAGGCATGGTCGTCAAACCTCTGGATTTCATCGTCAAGGGACGGCGGGGTCTTGTCCAACCCGCTGTGAAATGCCGTGGCCGTGAATATCTTCGCATTATCTACGGCCCGGAATACACGGCGGCGGAAAACTTGGAACGCCTGCGTGCTCGTGGGCTTTCAACAAAGCGGTCTTTGGCCCTGCGTGAATTCGCACTCGGCATCGAATCGCTCGAACGTTTTGCCCGGAAAGAACCGTTACGTCGGGTTCACGAAGCTGTCTTTGGCGTGCTCGCAATGGAAAGTGAACCGGTTGACCCGCGATTGTAAAATGTCCCATCAACCCAACAATATCTTTGCAGGAACGCAGGTCGTTTCGCTCGTGGAAGTGCGGGGGCCGAATCATTCACTAGTGCATCCGCGCGGCGCGGTGGGTGTGGTCACGCGCACGCCGGCGGTAGAGGGTGAAAAATTCATTGTCCGCTTTCCCGACGGGTTCGAGAAATCGCTGGAGCACTCGCAGATCGAAGTGCTGAAACATTTCAAGGATCGGCTTGGCGAAGGAGCTCAACCGTCAGACTTTGACATCGAATCGGTCATCATCTACCGCTGCATCGTTGGTTCGCGTGCATATGGGTTGGATAATGACGAATCCGACACTGACCGGCGCGGCATTTACCTTGCACCCGCCGAATTGCAATGGTCGCTCTTCGGCGCACCGGAACAATTCGAGGACAACGCCGAACAAAGCTGTTTCTGGGAATTGCAGAAATTCATCATCATGGCACTGCGGGCCAATCCAAATATTCTGGAATGCTTGTATTCGCCGATGGTTGAAAAGGTCACGCCGATTGGACAGGAACTTCTGGCGCTGCGCGATGCCTTCCTGAGTCAGATGATTTTCCAGACCTTCAACGGCTACGCCATGAGCCAGTTCAAGAAAATGGAGCAGGATCTCCGCAATCACGGTGAAGTCCGCTTGAAACACACCATGCACCTGCTACGTTTGTTGCTTACTGGGGCAGCCACATTGCGTGATGGCCACGTTCCCGTGCGCGTCGAGACACATCGGGAACGATTGCTCGCGGTAAAACGCGGCGAGTTGCCGTGGGCCGAAGTGGACGCGTGGCGGAAGGAGTTGCACCGCGACTTTGAATGCGCCCTGACCGAAACCAAACTGCCCGAACGCCCCGACTATGAAGCGGCGAATCGCTTTCTCATCAAGGCGCGGCGAGATATGGCAAACCAACGATGAACGCAAAAAGCTCCGAACATGATCACTGAGTTAACTCTGAAAAATTTTCGGGGATTTGAGCGGCACGTCGTTCCATTGAGACCGTTGACGATTATTGTTGGTAAGAATAATGCCGGTAAATCAACGGTCGTTGAGGCGTTACGGTTATTGAGCGCGATAACAAGCCGCTACCAATCGCTCGACTACAGGCGACTGCCGCGATGGCTGGATCGTAATCGTCGCGAACGCGCCGTTTACCCATCGACAAAAGATTTTGATTTTCGGCACGAAGCGGTTTTTCATCGTCTGGGAGAAGCTCCGGCAGAAATCTCAGCCAAGTTTACGTCCGGAGAAAAGGTTGAAATTTTTATTGGTTCGGAGTTGGAGGTGTTTGGAATTATCAAGGACGCCAGCGGCAATGTCATTGAAAGCAAGGGGCAGGCAAACCGTGTCCGACTGCCTCAGGTCAGCATTCTTCCACAAATTGGTCCATTGCAGGAAGAAGAGCGGGTGCTTGATGAGGGTTACATTCGCAGATCGCTCGCATCTTCGCGCTCCTCTCTCCATTTTCGGAATCAGTTGCATTATATGCGCCACCATTTCCGAAACTTCAAGCAGCTAGTCGAAGAAACGTGGCATGGGTTGTCTCTAGATGCAGTAGAACTCAAGGAGTTACCCCCGGCAGACAGGGGCGCATCCTTGTTCGTTCGGGACATGGACTTCTCCGCCGAAGTTGGGTGGATGGGCCACGGCCTTCAAATGTGGCTGCAAACAATGTGGTTTTTGACTCACTGCGCTGGTGCTAACAGCATGATACTCGATGAGCCGGACGTCTATATGCATGCGGATTTGCAACGTCGTCTCATAAGACTACTCCGGGCGCGAAAACACCAGACCATCGTCGCCACTCATTCAATTGAAATCATGTCAGAAGTTGAACCCGATGAAGTTTTGGTGATCGATCGCAGACGAGCGAAGTCTTACTTCGCAGGTAAACACCCAACAGTTCAGAGCCTTCTGGAAAGCATAGGGAGCATCCACAATATCCAACTTTCGCGTTTGGGAGCATCGCGTCGCTTTCTCATGGTCGAAGGAGACGATGTCGATTTCCTTAAGAGATTTCAAAACACGCTCTTTCCGGACAGCCAAATTCCTATCGACACAATCCCGCACAAATCTATTGGCGGATGGAACGGTTGGGAACGGGCTGTGGGATGCGCGACATTTCTCAACGACGAGGCCGGAGAAAGCATAAAGCCGTATTGCCTTTTAGATTCCGATTACCAGACCCCAGATACGATTCAAAGGCGGCAAAAGTCAGCAGCTAGTCATGGGGTTCAATTACACATTTGGAAGCGCAAAGAGATCGAAAACTATTTTCTTGTTCCGACGGCGATTCTGCGGTTAATCCAAAGAAGTATTCAACCAACAGGAGAAAAGCCAACACTTCAGGATGTTGAAAAAAAGCTGGACGAGGTAGCCGAACGCTTGCGGATGGATACATTCAACGCAATGGCTACGGCCTTTCAAGACGAGGACCGATCCGGTGGTGTCACCGGAGCAAATAAAAAAGCCGAGGCGCGTCTCAACACAGTTTGGAAACAAAGTTCAGGAAAGTTGACCGTGGTGTGTGGAAAAGAGGTGATTCATAAATTGTCGGAATGGTCAAACCGGAAATATGGTGTCTCTTTCAACGCGGTGAAACTGGCACGTGAACTTTCAGAATCGGAGATTGATGAAGAGGTCAAGTCCGTGTTGTCAGCCATCGAAAACTGCGATGATTTCAAGACGAATAAAGCGGTATGACCATTGACCCACGCCTTCATCGCATTGTCGCAGCGCAACCGTATCCGTTGTTGTTCGCGACCATCAGTGGCGCGCACCTTTACGGGTTTCCGTCGCCGGACTCGGACTTTGACCTGCGCGGGGCGCATGTGCTGCCGCTTGAGAAAATTGTCGGTTTAGATGTGCGTGATGAAACGGTTCAGGACTCGCGCGTCATCGACGGCTTGGAGATGGACATCGTGAGTCATGACGTGCGGAAGTTTTTCAGCCTGCTACTCAAGAAGAACGGTTATGTTCTGGAACAGCTTGTCTCACCGCTAATCGTCCAAACGACACCGCAGCACGCGGAGTTGAAAATCATCGCGCGCGGATGTATCACCCGGCATCACTCGCATCACTACTTCGGGTTCGCGGAGACTCAATGGAAGTTGTTTCTGAAAGAATCGCCGCGACGAGTGAAGCCTTTACTTTACGTTTATCGCGTGTTGCTGACGGGCATTGACTTGATGCGCACGGGCGAGGTGCAGGCAAATCTCGTCACACTGAACGAGGAGTTCCGGTTACCATTTATCTCCGATCTTATCGCCCGTAAGCTGGTCGGGCCAGAACAGTCCACGCTTGAAGATGAGGACATCGCCTTTCACGAATCAGAATATCAACGGTTGCGTGCTGAATTACAGTCGGCGCATGAGGCGAGCCGGTTGCCGGAATTGCCGAGCGAGGAAACACGAGCGGCGTTGAATGACTTGCTCATCAGGATTCGGTTGGTCACTGAATAAACGTGGTCACGGAATTGTGAGCGGATCAAACCGCCTTGATTGAAAACCTTCAGTGAAAGTTTCAGTAAAACCTTCAGTAAGTGGGTAAGCAATGGTTCGTCCGGGTAGTGCAAGAGTTGCTTGCATTTGTTGGTGAAATTTTGTATTTTTAGCCCTGAAAACGGACGTGAACCGCCCGATTCCGACCCTCGCCTCCAGCTCTAACTGCGTGTGCAGCAAAGAATTAGGAGTCTAAAAAGTGCGATGGCTAACAAAATGGCTAACAACTTTTGGATTGTTCCAAGATTGTTTCAGTATTTGGGCGCATTGCCCGACTATTGCCTAACTGCCGGAATCTTCGTCAAGGTAGGATGGACGACGCATGAACATGAAACTGCGTTACCGTCTGTTCCTTCGTCGCAAAAGCGTCTATTACGCCTTTGACGACACCACCAAAACTTTCACCAGCCTCAAGACCAAGGACAAAGCCGAGGCCAATCGGCTGCTCATGGCGATGAATGAAGCGGGCAAACAGCCCGCCATGAATTTGAGCCTTGCTCGTGTTTATCTGCGGCACAGTGACCCGATGGTTTCCGTGCGCACCTGGCAGAACGTGCTGGATGAAATCATCGGCCTTAAAACCGGCCCGACGCAGGCTCGCTGGAAATCCGCCGCCAGAGACAAGGCGTTCGACTTGATCCGCGACCGCATCCTCATCGAAACGCAGGCGGAACACTTGCTGGCCGTGTTGCGCGCTGGCACGGTTTCGACGAATGCGTTTTTGCGGAAGGTTCCAATTTCGCGATTGATATGAATTGGCTGCCCGCGACCGTCATTCCGCGCCGGCAATGGCCCGCCATTCATTACAAGATCAAACGCGCCATCACCCTTGAAGAACATCAGAAGATCATCGCCGCCGAGGTGAATCTCGAACGCAAGACTTTGTATCAATTGTGCTGGCATCTGGGCGCGAGTCAGGGCGACATCGCGAACTTGAAAGGCGAGGACGTGGACTGGACAAATGGCACCGTGAGCTTTACCCGAAAAAAAACCGGCGTGCCCGTGCTAGTGCATCTAGGCGGCGAGGCGTTGAACTTGTTCAAAGACCTGCCCGGCGAAGGCCCGTTGTTTCCGTATCTGTCGCGCGTGCGTGCTGGCGACCGCGCCACGGAATTTGCCTCGCGCTGCCGTCAGCTTGGTATTGTCGGCGTGACGTTGCACAGTTACCGCTACGCTTGGGCGGAACGCGCCCAAGACCGTCGGCTATCCCGAACGATTCGCGCAATAGGCATTAGGCCACAACAGCAAGGCGGTGCATCGTGCCTATGCGAAACGCGCCTTGATGAAAATTCCGTCGCTGGAAGATTACGAACAGCGGGCAGCGGCAAAATCCGAATCAGCAATGTGATTCCAGCCTGATTTTCAATGGTTACAATTCAGTTTGAACACAATCATGTCACGCCGGAAAATAAATTTTGAAAGTCAGTAGGACGTTGTATAATAAGTCAGGGCGCAGGCTTCAGATCTTCCCATCGAACCATCCACGAACCGTCGGCTGGAAAGCCTGGCGCATTCCGGTGAGGCGCACCGTCCCAGCCGGCGACCATCATGGCCACGGCGTAAAGCAGGCCGCCGTTCCCGGGCAGATAAGGTCCTGGGCCGCCCGTGCAGATGCCGCGTTCGTCGTAGTGGTTCTTCCGGGAGGAATTCAGCAGCGCATCAACGGCCAGCTTGGGATCGCCCACGCGGGCGGCTGCCATGGCCATCCACGGAAAATCCCAGCCCCACGTCGCGTCCCAGTTCCAACTTCGGCCCACTTCTTCCACGGTGCGCTTGGCCGTCGCAGGGTCTAGGCCTGGAAACGGCGGCAACATGCCGGCGATTCCGATGTTATCCACGTGATCAAAGGTCCGGGTGATGAAAGTGTCGGACCGATAATTACTGAAAATATAAAGACCGTCTTTTTGCGGCAGCGGTGCCAGATGGTCGGCCACCTCATCCCAATGCGGCTCGCGTGGCAGACCCAGGCGGAGCCGCCAATCTTGCGCCATTCCTAGTCCAACGTGCCAGTAGGCGATTTCGAAAACGGTGTTTGTCCGCAGCGAACTAGACTCGCCTTCGCTGGCCGGAAAAACGGGATCGAGATTGTATTGGCCGCTCACCGGATCACGCTTGGGGTAATCCGCCATGAAGTCAGCAGTGCCGAAAACGACGTCCTTCCACTTGGCCAAGGTTGCCGGCGTGGGATGCAGCCGGTAATCCAGCTCGGCGAAAAAAATCGGGTGCGGCTCTTTCCACAGCAGCGCCATCTCGATGGGATACCCATCGTTGTAACCATTGGGCCCGGTTGATTTGGGCCACATCAGCCCCTGGTAATCGAAGTTGGTGGCGATGGACTTGGCCACCGGGGCCACGCGCGCATAAATCGTGAGGGCTTTTTCGGCCATCGGCCACCGGTCCCAAAGCGCGTAGTGGGCCAGATGCCACCAAATCATTTCAAAGTGCCACTTGGCGCACCAGGGATCGGTGCCGGTCAGCCCGACTTCGGCCGGCGGATTGTCGCCCGCTGATTGCACCGCCAGCTCATATTGGGAAAGCACGATCCGGCGTTCCAATTCCTTCCAGCGCGGATCACGGCTTCCGGACAGATCAATGGCTCCGCCGCTGTTCCAGAACGCCGGCCAGGAAATCATGCACGCCGACTTGACCTGTGCAAAGTCGCTTGCGACCGCATCGGCGGCCCTGGTTCCAAAGCGGCAGGTGAAATCCATGACATCGGTTCCCGCGTCGGGTGTGAGGATGAATCGGTGCGGTGATGTGCCAATGTTCCAAGTGTATTCTCGGCGAGGCGCTTGGTCCGCTCCTTTCCGTCAAGCCGGTATCTGATCTCGAGATGTTTGGTGAGGTGATAGGACGGATCGCCGAACAAATCATTGTTGGCGGTGACTTTTCCGTGGTCATGAAGTGCGCCGGCCACTTGAGCGGTGACGTTCGTCCAGCCGCCGCCATCGGCACCATAACGGGCGCTTTCAATCTCCGGTTGAATCGCCGCCGCCCGGCCGACGACAAATCCGCGACCGCTCAACACGACATCGTATTGGACATCATCAATCGTGCGGTGCAGTTCGAGCCGGTTACGGGTTTGGCGGAGAATGGCCGTCTGGTGGCCGGCGGCCAGCGAATAATCTCCCACCCAACCGCCGACGTTTTGAGCGGGAGCCGGAAAATCCAGCATTACCCGCAACCGTCCGTCCCGCAACAAAGGCGATTCCACCCGCACCGCCACCGTGTCGCTCTTGGGATCAACGCACGTTTGCACCGCGACCGGCTGGCCGAGGCAGGTGAAATGGCTCGTCAAAATGCCGGTCCACAATTCGAGACGGCGCGAATCCACCCGCACCTCCGCCGCCGTCAGCCGCTCGCCGTCGGCATTGATGAAACCAATCCGGCCCAGGTTCAGCGGCTGCGGATTGCCGCGTTCCCAGTCATAAATCGGCTCTGGATCACGCGTGGTTAAGGGCCGCGTCAGGTGTCCGTGATCGGGAGTCGCCCATGGCCTGATTTCGCTTTTTGTCACGCCCGGCGGGAGCGGAAAGCTGTGCCAGCACCAATGACACATCGTGTTGCCGCCGACAGTTTCCAGGCCGGTGCCGTCGGCATTGAAGGCAAAATTGCCGTTGCCCAAGGGAATCTGGCCGTCGAGGCTGGGCCAGTCAATATCGTGCCGGGCGACCACGGCATGGCGGTCAATGGGCGGATTTTGGCCGGCTACAGAGTTCAACCCGCTTCCGAAAAGTCCGATTAACGACAAGTAAAATAAACGCATTTCCCTTGGTAAATGTTTGCGCCGACAAATGCAAGACCGGTGGCACAAAGTCATTGAATGGTGAATGGCAGCGAAACTGCGCTGCGTCGTGACATGGAAGGAAACCTTGACAGCGTCATCTGGCTAGGGCCACTTTGTGTTCCTTGCCTCGTTGCTTATGGTTCATTTCCTGAATCTGCTTTTCCACGATGCGGATGGCTTTGTCGAGCCAGTCCAGATCGCCACTCATCCGCTCGATTTCAACGGTCGCAAACCACTTGCGGGCGTTCTGTGCGGGCTTGCCCAATGGCTTGAGATGCCCGGCCCGCACCAGAAACGGCAGGTAGTAAGTCGAAGGAACAGTTTCTATCCGAGCGCGGCATTTTCGCGGTTTGGTATGAATTCGAACATGATGCTGCGCTTGAAGCATAGTTAGTGGGAATCTGAATTCTAAACCCCGCGCTGTCAGACCAGTTGAAAATCTCCGCGAGTCGTTCCACTCCGAAAATTTAGGCTCGCTCCGTTCTGCGATCCCGCTCCGCTTTTCAATCGGACTGTCAGCGCCCCCACATTTGACGGAGACTGCGGAAAGTTGACTCTCCCGCGCAAATTGCCAGGGCGCGTCCGAGCCAATTTTCCGCAGACTCCGGGCAGGGTTTGAATTGAATGGGATGTTAGTCAGGTTGTTCCCGACCACTTCATCAACGAACATTGGAGCACGCGTCTGGTCGCCACAAGCCGGCTATCGCAAACAACGGTTCGCCGGGCTGGATGAAGCGGAACGGGCCGCTGCCCGGCAAATCCCGCAGAATTTCCAGCACCTCATCACCAAAGCGCAGCATGGCAATCGAACCGGCTTTCTTCCGTTCAAAACTGATGACGTATGTTCTCAATCCACATTCTCCGCTTCCCCGGCAAACTTTTCACCGCACACAGCAGTCTCGTGGCAAATCAGGTTGGTGAATTGCAGCCTGACAAATTCTCCACCGTTTGCGATGCGGTCGTGCGGATGATTCAAAAAGGTTGAAAATTGTGATCGGCGTCGGCGGCGGAAACTTTCCGTGCAGCTGACAGCGCGACCGCCTGCCGTGGTTCTGGTTTTTCTTCACCGTCGCCGTCCTGTTGCTCTTGGCGATTGACCGCTACCATATTATTTCCCAATTCAAGCAACGCGAGCGCGTCGTCATCATTGACCCCGCCGGCGACCTCGAAGCCGTAAAGCCAAATTCGGGAGAATCCCAACGGGACTTTAATCTGCCATCCACCATTCAGCCTTTGGCGTAATTTTCAATCGGCTCCGCGCCGAGCGTGCCGGCCAGCTTCTTCGGATAATCCGGCGACTCGACCGGCTTCCAGCGTTTTCCGCGCGGCGGTCAGCCGTTCGGCGATGTGCAGTTTTTCCGCGACATCGGTGTAATTGGGCCGGCGCAGAAATTGGTTCAGACATTCGACGTGGCGTTTCCAAAGCGCGCGGTCAATTTTCTGTTTCGCCGCGAGGCGCGCGGCATACCACGGACTCGCCAGCAGGTTTTCGCGCGTGAACAATTTCCGCACGTCGGGATGATCCAGTCCTTTGCCTTCCCATTCGTCGTTCAGCATGATGTGCAGCAGCGCCTGCAGCGGCGGACACGCCTGCGCGATGCTGCCGTCGTCAAAATACATTTTCGCGACGCGTTTCTGCGTGGCGACGATGTTGTCCATGCCGTCCGCAAAAATGTCCTTGTCCTGCAATTCCGGCTTGAGCATCGCCTCGGTGAAGACGGCGTGCGGATGGTTGAACACGCGGCCAAAAAACGCGTGGACGAACCGCGCGTTGATGCGCCAGCCGAGCCGGCTGGCGAGCACTTTTTTGCCGGCGTGCTCGAAGTCCGCGCACTTTTCCAGAAATCGGTTGGTCGATGAGAAATTTCGGATCGCGCTCCTCGGTCGTGAGCCGGCACCAGACTTCCGGCACGATCAAACTCACGTCGTGGTCCACGCGCAGATTCGGCCCGACGTAGCCGGCGGCGGTGACGAACGCGTTGTGGCCGGTGAGGATGAACGACACGAGCGCGTTGTTCAGGTCAATGATCGGCGGCAGCGCGTTGAACGGGCCTTTGGTCAGCGCGCCTTCGGAACCCGCGCCGGTGGTGGACGGCGATTTGCCGGTCATGCTGCAAATCACTTCCATGAACAATTCCGGCAGCTCGAAAAAATGAATCGGGTTGTAGCACGCCAGCGCGCGGATGCCGGTGTCCGGCGGGTTGTTGCGGCGGCCCGGCAGCACGGCGGTGACGGGCGTGTGCAGCGGCTGGCCCGGCGGCACGCGGCGGCGCAGGCGCGCGGAAATTTCCGCCAGATACGTTTCGCTCGGCGCGGACGAGGTCGGGACGCTTTTGGAGATAGCGCGGATTTTTCGTCGGCTTGCCGTCCACGAGGCGCGGGCTGGCGGTGCAGACAAAATAATCCGGCGCGCCGGTCTCGGCGACTTCGCGCACAAAATTCTGCATCGGCTCGGTGAACTGGTTGAAGCCCAGCGCGTCCTCGACCATTTCCTTGCGCGTTCGCCGGCGTGAGCGGCTCGTAGTTGGAAAAGAAATTGTCCGGCTGGACGAAATCCGTTTTCCGCCTGCTTGTCGTAGCCGCGATGAATCGCGTCGTCCGGGCCGCTGGAACAAGCGCTGTTCACAGTTCTGCGCGAATTTCAGCGAAAGATTTTTGTCCGTGCCTTCCGGCAAATTTTCCAGCAGCGCCGCGGGAACCACCGTGGAGGCCGTGATGTCGTCCTCCATCTGCACTTTCACGGCGGGATGAAAATCTTTGCGCAAACCGAACGTGCGCCACGCGCCGTCGTCGTCGAAGCCGACGCGCAAATACGTCGTGACCAGCTTGCGGTTGTCGCATTTCAGTTCGTTGCCGGGCGTGCCGTTGATGATGTCCACGCTGAAATGGTCGCGCCAGTTCGCCGTCCCATTCCGGCTTGTAATAGCGCTTCACGACGAAGACGAGTTCCTTGACGTGCTGCGGCACGCTGGCAAGCCAGGCGTTGTATTCCGGCGTGTAATCGTGCTCGTCCGGCGTGAGCAGCTTGATGACCGAGCCAAGCGAGCGTTCCGGCGACAAAACCTTGCGCTGGTCGGCGCGCGACTTGTCGGCGAAACGGTTTGAATAATCGCGGTCAATCAATTCCGCGACGCGGTCAAAATCGTTCTTCAAATCCGAAACGAACACCGGGCCGGTGAGAATCGCGTCGGTGATCGGCTTGGAAATTTCCGATTTGCCGCCGCCGGAAACCGTGCAGGGCTTGTGGCAAAACGTGCCTTCGGCGACGGTGCCGACCAGCCGCCATTGCCGGCCCTGCGCCGGGCGGTTTTTCCATGCGGACCTTGTAGCCGGACGGCCGGACGTAGGTTTTTTCCGGCGAAAGCTTGATGCTGTGATCGCCGGTGGCGTTCGTCCAGGAAACTTTTTGGGTCTGCAAATCAAAATGCGCGGATTCGGGCACATAGATGATTTCCGGAAATTTTTTGTCCACCGCGTAACCTTCCGGCTTCACGTCCATGATTTCGCCAAAAATTGAAATCATTTCGTCGAACGAATGGCCCATGCGCTTGACGTGCATGTCGCCGCTGAATTCCTCGCCGAGGTCGTAGCTCTGGAACACCAGCGCGCCGCCGGCGTGCTCCTCTTCCGCGAGGCCGAACAAATTCGCCGCGTAGCTCAACTGCGTCTTCACCTCTTTTTTGCAATAGCCGAAATAATTGTCGGCAATGATGGTGACGATGACGCCGGTTTCGTCGCGCGCGGTGAGCTTGAAGGCGTTGCCGCCGTTGTAAAGTTCGTCCTCTTTTTTCCAGCACATGCCGTCGCGGCGCTGGCGTTCGGTGGCCTGATCGAAGTGCGGCAGGCCGGCGGATTTTTTCGTCACCTTCGTCAGATGCGGCGCGAGAATGATGCAGCCGGTGTGGCCGGTCCAATGTTCGCGTGTCGAGCGCGGCGTCATTTTCCGGCAGCAGCGGATCGCCGCCGTTTTCAAAAATGGCCTCGACGAAATCCAGGTTGCTGACGAGGTTGCCCGGCACGAAAAAGCGGACTTCCATTCGTTTTTCCGGCGTGAAACCGGGAACTTCCGGACAGACGAGCGGCCGGATGAGCAGCGAGACGAAACATTCCGCCGGCTGCGGCTGCGTGGAAGTGAACGGCAGTTTCAGCAGTTCGCGTCGGCGGCGTGAGCGCGAACGCGAGCATTTTGGCGAAAGTCAGTTTGGGCACGCCGAGTTTGTCGTCGGGAATCGGCAGGCCGCCCTCGGCGACGTGGAAAATTCCCGCCGTCGTGCGGCGGTCGCTTTTCGGATTGTGCAAAACGCCCTGTTTGACGCGGTAGGAATTGATGATGTCCGAGGAAAAATCATCGCGGTCCACCGGCAGCGACAGCACGCGGGCGAGGCCGGCGCGGTCCAGCGTGAACGTGCGCGCCGGCAGCTTGGGCACCGGCACATCCTGCAAATAATCGTAGAGAAAAGTCTGGATGCGCTGGTCGGCGGGACAAAGGTGCTGGCCGAGCAGGCGGTCTTTCTCGCGCGACTGCGCGGCCATGGCGGCGGCGATCTCGACAAATTCCTTGTCGCCCTGGAGCGGCACCGGCGAGCAGCCGATGAGCGCGAGCTTGACGTTGATGTGCGCGATGAGATGTGCGGGCAGTTGGCTGTTCATGGTCATTTGCTTCCGGTCTTCCGGCCAATCCTTTGTGGATTACAGTGCCGTATTTTGGCCGGTTGGCCAACCTTTTTTCGCATTGGCGGACGATTTTTTAGCAAAGCCCTGCCGCCAGCGGTGCCCGCCACGTATTCCGGCTCAATTCTCAGCCCCACAATTGCCGATCGAGCGAGCGAAATTGAATGGCCTCGCTGATGTGGTCGCTGGAAATTTTTTCCGCGCCGGCCAGATCGGCAATCGTCCGCGCCACTTTCAAAATCCGGTCGTAGGCGCGGGCGCTCAAACTCAAGTCCGTCATGGCAAACTTCAGCAGTTCCTTTGTCGCGTCGTCCAGTTCGCAGAATTGTCTCAACTCGCGGCTGCCCATTCGCGCGTTGCACGTCACCTTCGGTTTGCCGGCGAACCGCGCGTGCTGCCGCTGCCGCGCGGCGATGACGCGCTCGCGGATTTGCGCCGAGGTTTCGCCGGGCTGGGCGCCGGACATTTCGCGAAACTTCACTTGCGGCACTTCGATGTGCATGTCAATCCGATCCAGCAGCGGCCCGGAAATCCGGCCCAGATAATTCTGGATTTCGCGCGGCGACGATTTTGACTCGCCCGGCATTTTCCCATCCGGCGTCGGGTTCATCGCGGCCACCAGCATGAATTGCGACGGGAAAGTCATCGTGCCGGCGGCGCGGGAAATGGTCACAATGCCGTCCTCCAGCGGCTGCCGCATGGTTTCCAAAACGCTGCGCTTGAATTCCGGCAGCTCATCCAGAAACAAAACGCCGTGGTGCGCGAGCGAGATTTCCCCCGGTGTGGGATTGATATTGCCGCCCAGCAGACCGGCGTCGCTGGCCGTGTGATGCGGCGCGCGGAACGGCCGTTGCGTGACCAGCGCCTGCCCGGATTTCAACAGGCCCACGATGCTGTGAATCTTCGTCGTCTCCAGCGCCTCGTCGAGCGTGAGCGGCGGCAAAATTGTGGCGAGCCGTTTGGCCAGCATGGATTTTCCGGTCCCCGGCGGGCCGACCAAAAGGATGTTGTGCGATCCGCTGGCGGCAATTTCCAGGGCGCGTTTGACGTTTTCCTGGCCTTTGACTTCGGAAAAATCATGGTCGTCATCGGACTGGTGCGCGAAGATTTTCGCGATGTCCACCTTCAGCGGCGCGATTTTTATTGCGCCTTCCAAAAACTGCGCGGCCTCGCGAAGATTTTGAACCGGAATGACGTTCAGTCCATTGACCACGGCGGCTTCGGCGGCGTTTTCGGCGGGAACGAGAATGCCGGTTTTGTCGGCGGCGCGGGCTTGCAGCGCGATGGGCAAAACGCCTTTGCAGTTTCGGACGCCGCCGGTCAGCGCGAGTTCGCCGACGATGGCAAAATGGTCGAGCTGGTCGGTTTCGATCTGTTCGCTGGCGGCAAGCATTCCGATGGCAATCGGCAAATCAAAGCTCGGTCCTTCTTTTTTGATGTCCGCCGGAGCAAGATTGATCGTCGTCTTGCCCATCGGAAATTTGTAACCGGAATTAGTCAGCGCGGTGGAGACCCGGTCGCGCGATTCTTTCACGGCGGCATCTGGAAGGCCGACGATGACGACCAGGGTTTCCCCGTAGCCACAGTTCACTTCAACTTCGACGGCGTAGGCATCAATCCCATTCAGGGCGGCGGAGCAGACGCGGGAGAGCATGGGGCTTTATCGCCGAAACTGCGAGCAACGGCAACGATAATTTAGTTTCCCGCAAACGGCTTGTTCCGGCTGCTCACGGGCTGACCTGCACACGATAAAACCGGTTGGAGCCGCCCAGCGGATCAGACACCGTGATGGGATCCGCAGTTGCCGGTGGCGGAACATTGGTCAACACCGCCCAGTCGCCGCCTGGGAGAACGCTGTTGGTCTGGACGGAATTAGTCAGCCCAATCACCGGAACGAAAGTGAATTGAAACAGTCCGCCATTGTTGGCTGGAGTCGTGAGGGTGGTTGGCAGCGGATTGGTGACGACCAGATTGGCGGGCGGGCTGGTGACCGAACCGCCGGCATTTGTAATGATAACCAGATACGATCCCGTCTGGCTCGCGCGGATGCCGGTCAGCGGGAACGATGTATTGGTGGCATCCGACAGCGCGGTGTTGGTGTTGAAATACCATTGATACGCCAGCGGCGCGGAGCCGCCGGCCAGCACGGTGAACGTGGCGTCGCCGCCGGCGACGTTGGTGAAACTGACGGGATTGTTAGTGAGCACAGGCGGTTGAATGACCGTGAGCAAGGCGTTGAAACTATTCGTGGCGCCGGCCGAGTTGGTGATGGCAACGCGATAGTAGCCCGCATTGGACAACTGCACATTCGTCAGCGTGAGCGAAACATTGGTGGCGTTGGGCAGCGCGGTGTTGGTGTTGAAATACCATTGATAACTCAATGGCGCGATGCTGCCGGCGGTGACGCTGAAGTTGGGATTGCTCCCGACATTATTCGTCAAACTTGCCGGCTGGTTCGTGATGACAGGCGGCGATCCGCTGGAGGCCAATATGGCGATGGTGAAAGTGGCGCTTACAGTGGTTTGCCCTGGATAGGACATATCTACGCGAAATGTATTGGTTCCCGCCGTGGTAGGCGTTCCATAAATGGCATCATAAACAGGATTTCCTGCCGGAGTGCCATTATCCATAAATTTCAAAATCAAGCCCGGCGGCATGGCAAAACTGGTGGTTTTACCGCTGGCGACCAGAGCCGTAGGCACACCATTGCTGGTAATGACTGTGGATGCCCCGGGATCTCCCCCGCTAGATTTTAGAACCAAACTGTTTGTGAACAGAACCCCAACTGTTCCAGTCAAGTTGGTTGGCGTGGTGAAGCTGTTGGTCGCTCCTGAACAAGCGTCAATTGCTCCGACGGTGGCCACCGAGCCGATGCCCCAGCGGAGGATGAAGGCCATGGTATTGCCGGCGGCTGGGCTGATGAACAGGTTGCGCATGAGCGGCATGATTTGCAGGGCCGCCGCCAAAATAATGGGGAATATCTGAGTGAGTCGTTTCATGTCAGTGCTTCAGTTAAAGGTTTTTTGTTTGGGCAAATTTCAAGGTCATTTAGTTGCAGCCGCAGCCACCGCCACCGACGCCGCGTCCACCGCTGGCCTCCTCGCGAGAGAACCAAATGTGTTCGGCTTGGGCGGTGCCGAGCGGATCGCGGTCGGCGCGCATAGTGTAGTCGGCCAGCGTCCCGCGCTGCCAGGGTTTGACGTTGGCACAGCCAGCAAGCAAGGCACATGCCAGCATAAAAAAAAATTTGTTTTTCATAAGAATCATTTCAAAAGCGATCCAATTTCGATGATGTATTCCTTGCGTGTGTCTTTTCCGTGGAAGCCAGTGTGCAGGAATCGAACTTTGCCATCGCCGTCAAGAATGAATGAAGTGGGCATGGTCGCCGGTTCGGCGGCGGCGACAAGTTTTTGTGACGCGTCACGGACGGTGGTGAACGACACGGGATGCTTCTCCAGAAACTTTTTCATGTTCGCCGCCTTCTCATCCACATTCACGGCGATGATCACGAGCCGGTCGCCATATTTTTTTTGCAGTTCGTCCATGACCGGAAATGATTCCGCACAGGGCAGGCACCACGAGGCCCAGAAATCCAAGAGCACCACCTTGCCTTTCAGCGAAGCAGGCAAATTGCCTTCCAGTTTGAAGCTGGCAAGGTCAGGCAGGGTGTCGCCGATTTTCAGCGCGGCTTGCGCGGTGAAAAAAGTTCCGGCGAGCAGCGCCGCCACAGTGAGTTTTTTAAGCAGGGATGTATTCATGAAATTTGCGAGAATAGAGTTTGGTCGTTTCGGTGGTCACGGCCCCGGCGGCGCCGGGATGGAGTTCGATGAGCTGCAAACCTTCCTTCGCACCAAGAATGCACGCGCTGGTGGAAAGCAGACCTGCGATGGTGCAGCTCGGTGCGATGACGGACACGGCCCGGCAATCGTTGAACGCCGGATACCCGGTGCGCGGATCGAGAATGTGGCCGTAACGGCGGTCGTTGATGACAAAGTTGCGCAGATAATCGCCGGAGGTGGCGACCGCGTGATCGGTCACGGCCACGCCGGCCCAGCATTTGCCGGGCTGTTTCGCGTCTTCCAGACCAATCCACCAGAATTTTTTGTCCGGCGCATGGCCGCGCACACGCACGTCTTGGCCGAAATCCACCAGCACGTTTGGCACGCCGCGCTCAATGGCCAGATTCATCACGCAGTCCACGGCATATTCCTTGCCGACGCCGCCAAGATCCAGCGCCATGCCCGCGCGCGGCAGAAAAATGCCGCCGGGCCGGCGCTGGATTTTATTCCACCCCACGAGTTCGCGCGCGGCCTGAATCGCGTCGTCGCTGGGCAGGCTCAACGGACGCTGTTTCCAGTTCCACAATTTGATAAGCGGCAAGGCCGTCGGGTCAAACGAGCCGCGCGTGAAGAAAAATAATTCCTGGCACAGACCGAACAACCGGTCGGTTTCAGGATCGGTTTCCACCCAATGCTCGCCGGCGGCGGCATTGATCCGCCCTATCAAGCTGTCCGGAATGAACCGTGAGTAACGGGCCTCGAACTGCGCGACCCAAACGACGATGTCGCGCTGCAAATCGCGGGCCACCGTCGCGGGGACGCCATGGCAGTTGACGCGGCAGAGCGTGCTCATCGCGCGAAACTCCAGCTTGTGCAGGCTGCCCTCGACCGTCGCTCGCGCGGATTGCGTGACCCGGGCGATGGCTTCCGCCGCTGAATTGGGACTGCTGATTACCATAGGAATGAAAGTCCGACGGAATAGACATTGGCCTTGGGATACATGGCGTCAGAGGTGTTATCCAAGCCGCGCATTTCATAGCGATGATACCCGGCGACGACGCGCAGATGGTCGTTGATCAGCACGGTGGCTTGCAGTCCGTAGTCGAGCGTGAACATTTCTGACAAGCGGTAGTCCGAGGAATGGTAGCCATCGGGATCGAGGCTATATGGCCCGTAAAACAGGGTGGAATAAAATGAGGCGGCGGATTGCTGGCTGAAACGGAAAAGCGGTTCAACCATGAGATATTTTCCCAGCCATTGATGCCAAGTCAGGCCGACGGTGTGCGCAAAAATGTCATAGGAATCGTGGTAAAATCGGTAGGAACCTTCCAGACTGGCATCAAGTGAATTAAAGTGGTGCGTCAGTGAAGTGAAAAGGATTTCCTTGTTGCGATGAGCCGGCCGACGCTCTTGGGGATATATATAGAAGTCATAGGGATCAATATGTGTTTTGTAAACTATACTGCGATAGGGGTCGTTTAAATACCCGGAATCGTTGCCGAAGGTGAAGGCGACATTGAGAATATCCTTTGGCGAGAGCAGTTGAGACACGCCGATGATGCCTTCGGTAGCGTCTTTACTGCTCCAAATGGATGAATCATCTAAATGCCGGACGGAGTCGAAATTATGGGATGCGCCCAGTTGAAGAATGGTGTTCTTGTCGTTGAACTCAATCGCGTCATTGAGCGATATCCCGTAGGACAGGTAATCATGTTCACTGCTCCACGCAAAACCCGGCGTAAGCGTATGGTTGCCAAGCCGGCAGTCGAGTTCCAAGTTGGCCGCCCGCCGGAGATCCCACATTTTATCCACCACAATTTGTCCGTTTAATAGATATGTTCCGTTCGGCGTCGCGCCGGAGATGCCGTCGTAGACCAGTTCACCCTTGGCGATCACGGCGTCTGCTAGCTTCTGCTCGAAATAAACGGAGTGCGTTTCAATCTTCATCCGTTGGCCTGTCTCGTCGTAATACTCGTAGCGGTAGTCCACCTGGTTTTCGGCGCGCAGGAGTTGTGGCAGGCTCAGACCAAGCCCCAGCGGCAGCCAGCGCCGCCACCGACGCTCGCGGGCAACGCCGCCTTTGCGCGGCATCGTCATGTCCAACCGGACACGCTTGGCCGCTTTCGCTTCCTCTTTCGCCAGCAGGTTGCGCATGAATTCTTGATTTTGAATTGAACTGGTTCTACTGACTGGAAGGAAATTCAACATGGAAATCGCGGGGTGTCAAATTTTTCTTGCGGCTCTCGAACGATCAAATTTGCGACCATTCTTTACTTTCAAGCGGGCTTATGCCATATATTCACTGTCTGAATGCAGATCGCACAAAAGATCTGACGATGAAGTTTTTTATCCTGATTTTATTTGCAGCGTTCAACCTGTCCGCACAGGACAATAATTTTGTGGTCACCCACGCAGCGGCAGCAGCAGTTCAAACCAACGCGCCATTGTCAGCCGTTCAGCGCGCCGAACAAATCCGCGCGGAGTGTCTTCAGGGGCGCCGCATCATCTGCGGGAAAATCCTCAAGGTGCTGCCCGACGGTCTGGTGGTGGACAGCGGTTACACTGATTTATTGCGTCCGCCATTGAACAAGACGTGGCTTATTTCCGGCGGCGTTTCCGCCAACCGCCCCGCCAACTTGGTTGAGAGCCATAAGCCGGGATCCGTCTGTGTCGGCGTGGTTTTTCTGACGGACCTTCCACGGTCGCACGGCAAGAGCGCCAAGCCAAGGCAATATGATTACGTCAGCCTGCTCGGCTATCCCGCCGGCCAGCACACTTATAGTTCCGTGGGCACGGTTCACAAAACAGTCCGCCAGTTTTCCGCCAATCTGCTCAATGCCGTTCATATAAACATGAACTCTGAAACCGCGGAAGAGTCCGGAGCCGCCTCCAAAGCCGGAAAAAAATAACCAGCCGCTTTCTGCGATCGGGCTTCCGCGCTGAGAGATTTTTCGCGGCCAAATTTATTTCGCGTCCGGCACGGCGACGATGCCCCACGGGCCGCCGGGCGATTTGACGCGCGTGATTTCTTTTTCCGTCGCCAGATCAACCACGGAAACATCGTCCGATGGCCCGTTCGCGCTGAAGAGAAATTTTCCGTCCGGCGAAAAGGCGATGCCCCACGGACGTTTGCCGACGGGAATGGTGTTCAACACTTCAAATGTGTTCGCGTCCATCACGACGACTGCGCCGCCGCGTCCGGTGCTGGCATAGACTTTTTTTCCGTCCGGCGAAACGAGGACACATTGCGGACGCGAACCTTTCGGCAGCGTGATCACTTTCAAAAGCGACTGGCTCGCGGTGTCAATCACGTTCAATTCGCCGACTGATTCCGACGGAATGAACGCGCGCGAGCCATCCGGAAGAAACGCCACGCTGCGCGGACGCGGGTGGACTGCGATGTGGCCGATGACTTTGTAAGTGTTCGCATCTATCGCAAACACATCCCCGGCGGTTTCGCAGGTGACGTAGAAAAATTTTCCGTCCGGACTGGCGCCCACGCCTTCCGGCTCACGGCCCACGGGAACGAAGGTGACGACTTTGCCGGTGGCCGCGTCGAGAATGGTGGCCGCGCCGACGTCTTCGTTGGCGATATAAATTTTCGTGCCGTCCGGACTCAAACAAAACTGTTCCGGATCGGAACCGGCGGGAATTTTGCGCAGGAATTTTTTTTGCACGGCATCCACCAGCCCGATGCCATCGGCGGACTTGTCGGCCGGGGTCTTGTCGTCTTCATCGGCCTGGTTCTTCAGCAAGATGGGATTGCCGTTGGCATCCAGCTTCGGCGGCGGTTCGATGGGCGTGCCGCTCAACGCAACATAGACGGTTTTGCCATCCGGGCTGGCGTGAATGCCGCGCGGACGTTTGCCGACAGGAATGGTCGCGACCACTTTGAAATCGGCCCCGCTGATGACGGTGAGGTCGCCGGATTTTTCGTCGGAGACAAAGATTTGATAGCCGCCGGCTGCGCGGCTGCCGGCGGAATACAGCAAAAGCGCGCTGCAAAAAACGGTTGTGATTAATCGGGGCCGAGAAAAGAATTTCATTGATAAATGCTAATCGGGATCATTAATCAAAGCTAGTGCAAAAGATGGAAACGGAAAATTTGACCGCTCGCCGCCCGATTGAAGTTGGCAATCTCCTGATTTTTGTGTAAGATTCTAATCCTTGCAATGAAAACTCATAATGCGTGGCGCGCCCTAAAGAATTGCACCATAAAAGCCCGGTTTCCGCTGGGAATCTGGAACGGTTGCACCCGCTTTGGCCCGTTGATGGCGATGATGTTTCTAGGAGTGACGCTCCGGGCGCAACCGTATGAAAACGCGGTGATGCAAGCCCACCCCGTGGGTTATTGGCGGCTCAATGAAACCGGCAGCACAGCCGGCGGAAATTTGACGGCGGCGGATGTGACGGGAAATTTCAACGGGATTTACGGCTCCGCCACAGCCGATGGAGTTGCGGGACCGAGTCCCGCCTTCGGGTTTGCCGGCTTGGAATCCGTCAACGCGGCGGCGAAATTCACCAATGGCGCCGCCAACTCATTCGTCACCGTGCCGCAACTGAACTTGAACACCAACACCGTCACCCTCTGCGCGTGGATTTATCCGATCGGCACGCCCGCGTCTTATTGCGGCCTGGTTTTTTGCCGCCCCGGCGGGGATGCGTCGGGCTTTAACTTCACCTCGGGCGGACAACTGGGCTACACTTGGAATCAGAACAATCAGAATTCTTGGGGTTGGATGTCCGGCTTGGTGCCGCCGCTGCAAAAGTGGTCGTTTGTTGCTCTGGTCATCTCGCCGCAGAACGCCGTCGTCTATCTCTGCAACACCAACGGCATTCAGTCCGCCACCAATTCCGTCGCCAGCACCGCCGAGGCGTTCAACGGTGCCACGTTGATCGGCGGGGACAATGCGGATGGCGGCAACGGCGGAAGAACCTTCAACGGAATCATGGACGAAGTGGCCGTGTTCAATACGTCGTTGAATCAGGCGCAAGTGCTGAATCTTTATTACAGCGCGGTTGGTGACGGCCTAACCGTGACCACCCCGGTGGTTTCACCGACCAACGACGTATTCACCGGAACCACGGTAACTTTTACGGAGACCGCCTATGGCCTTGCTCCATTACGGTATCAGTGGCAGACCAACAGCGTGAGCCTGTCCGGAGCCACCAATAGCACATTGACACTGACGAACGCAACTGCCGCCGCTTCGGGTTATTACTCGGTGTTAGTCAGCAACAGTTCCGGCACCAATCAAAGTGCATCCGTTCATTTGTCTGTGAATCCGCCTTTGCCACCTTTTTTCACACAGCAACCCGCTCCGGCTGCGGTTACGAATTACGTTGGCGGGCTGGTTACCTACACCGCTTCGGTGAATGGCGCGCAACCCATCTCGCTGCAATGGCGGCATGACGGTAGCAATATCCTGAACGCAACCGCAGGCGCCCTGATCTTGGCCGGGTTACAGGCCGCCGCCGCCGGCAACTATACACTGTTTGCATCCAATTCCATCGGTGTGACAAATAGTTTGCCAGCTGCGCTGACTGTCTTACCCTTGCCTAATGCTTCCGAACTTAATGTCCTGACTTATCACAATGACAACACCCGGCAGGGCGCTAATACAAATGAAATCCTGCTCACGCCGGCGAATGTAAATTCGACTACTTTTGGCAAATTGTTCACCTATCCGGTGGATGGTCATATTTACGCCCAGCCGCTTTATGTCAGGGGCTTGTCTATTCCGGGACAAGGCATTCATAACGCGGTTTTTGTGGCGACCGAACACGACAGTGTGTATGCCTTCGACGCCGACAGCAACGCCGACACCAATGGCGGATTGCTTTGGCACACCAACCTGGGGATTTCCGCCGTAACGCCTAACAATGATTTTGGCAATCGCTATGGCCCTTACCATGACCTGGTTCCGGAGATGGGCATCACCGGCACGCCCGTGATAGATCCAATCTCCGGCACAATTTATTTTGATGTGTTCACCCACGAGGGCAACAATGTTTATTATCACCGCATTCATGCGTTGAACATCACCAACGGCACCGAACAACCTTATAGCCCCAAGCTGGTCGCCGTCTCCGTGCCGGGCAGGGGCGTGGACAGTGTGGGCGGTGTCGTGACCTTCAAAGCAGAGCAACAACTCCAACGACCGGCCATGACACTGGCCGGCGGCATTTTGTATGTTGCTTACGGAAGCTATGCGGACACCGATCCTTATCATGGCTGGGTTTTGGGTTTTAACGCCACGAACCTGCTGTTGCTGACCAATCTTGTCTTTAACACGACTCCCAATGCTACTTCCGCCGCTTTTGGCGCCAATGCCGCCGAGGGGGCACTGTGGATGGGTGGCAATGGATTGTGCGTTGACTCGAATACAAATTTGTATTTTGAAACTGCCAACGGATCGTTCAGCCAGAACACCAACGGCGGCGATTACGGTGACAGTTTTATGAAACTTTCAACGACCAACGGTTTTGCCGCGGCGGACTATTTCACCCCTTACAACCAGGCGTCGTTACAAGCCAACGACACCGATCTCGGTTCCGGCGGGCCGTTGTTGCTGCCCGATTCCGTCGGGAGCACCGCACATCCGCACCTCATTGTCGGCGCGGGCAAGGAAGGAAAAATTTACTTAGTGGACCGTGACAACATGGGTCATTACAACGCGGCCAATGACAATCAAATTGTGCAGGAGCTGCCGGGCGCCATTGGCGGGGTCTGGAGTTCGCCGGCCTATTTCGATCATCAGATTTACTACCATGGCAATGGCGATGTGCTGAAAGCTTTTCTGATTACGAACGGAGTTATCGTCGCCACGCCTAAGTCACAGTCCACAACCAGCTTCGGTTTTCCGGGTGCCACGCCGTCAGTTTCCGCCAACGGCACCAATAACGGGATTGTCTGGGATATTCAGGCCGATGCTTACTCCAGCAGCGGCCCGGCGGTGTTGCACGCCTACAACGCGACGAATCTCGTGCAGGAATTGTATAACTCCAGCCAGAACCTTGCGCGCGACAACCCCGGTGGCGCGGTAAAGATGACCGTGCCCACGATCGCCGGCGGAAAAATTTATGTCGGTGCTGAATACGCCTTGTCCGTTTTCGGCCTTGCATATTTTGCGGCGAATCCGACGATTTCACCGCCCGGCGGCACGTTCACCAATTCCGTGACCGTGACCTTGTCCAGCACAACGGCGGGTGCCTCCATTTATTACACGCTGGACGGAACCACACCGACGACCAGTTCAATCCTCTATACCGGACCATTCACGTTGACGAACAATGTCTTGGTCCAAGCCCTTGCTGCCGCGCCGGGCGCAGTCAATAGCAGTGTGGCCAGTGCGAGTTTCATCAACAGTTCGGCGATTGGCAGCGGGGCTGGCCTGCTGGGTCAATATTGGGCCAACACCACCAGTTCGGCCTTTACCAGTGTGTCCTTTAACACGCCGCCCACGCTGACGCGCACCGACACGGTGGTGAATTTCAACTGGAACAGCGCCGGGCCGGATCCTCGGATTGGGCAGACCGTTTATACCGCGCGCTGGACCGGTTCCGTCCAGCCGCAGTTCGACGAAACCTATACGTTCTACGCCACCGCTGACGACGGCGTGCGCCTCTGGGTGAACGGCCAGGAGCTCGTCAATGGCTGGGTGGATCAGGCTCCAACGACTTATCAAGGCTCCATCACCCTCAAAGCCCAGCAACTTTACAATCTCCGAATGGATTATTATCAAAACGCCGGCGGAGCCGAGGCGCTGCTGGCCTGGAGCAGTCGTTCGACGCCGCAGGCGATCATTCCGCAGACTCAGTTGTATCCGTTCACCAACCCGCCGCCGGTCGTGATCCTGACCGCACCCGCCGGCAGCGCGACCAATTTCACCGCCACCGCCAGCGTGACGATCAGCGCCGACGCCGACGCGCCTTACAATCCGGTCAGCTTTGTGAATTTCTACGCGAATGGCGCTTTCCTTGGCAGCGTCACGAACTTGCCTTACACCCTCACGGTGACCGGACTGGCGGCGGGCAATTACACCTTGACCGCCGTGGCGGTGGACGGCAGCGGCCTGAGCAGCACCTCGGCCCCGGTCAGCATCACGGTCCACCCCGGCAGCGGCCTGCCTTACGGCTTGACGAACATTGCCTCCAATCCGCCCTTCTTCAACATGCCCACGACTTTCAACGGCGCGCTGCCGGCGTTGCTGTCGGAGGTGGGAATTTTTAGCGACACGCCCAGCATGACGCCGGTCAGCGGCTTGATTCCTTATGTGCCAAACACGCCGTTGTGGTCGGACGGCGCATTGAAGACGCGTTACCTGGCCATCCCCAAAACCGGCAGTCCCGGCACGCCGGGGGAACAAATCGCCTTTGCGCCGACGGGCAATTGGTCGTTTCCGTCCGGCACCGTGTTTGTCAAGACCTTCCAACTGCAAACCAATCAAAGCGACCCCAATTCGCTCCACCGGCTGGAAACGCGGCTGCTGGTGCGCGACATCAACGGGGCCGTCTATGGCGTCACCTACAAATGGCGGCCCGACAACAGCGAGGCCGATCTCCTGACCACTTCCAGCAACGAAACCCTGTCGCTGACCACACCCGGCGGGGCGGTGACACAGACTTGGTATTATCCCAGCCCGGCGGATTGCCTGACCTGCCACACGCCGGTGGCCAATTATGTTCTGGGCGTAAGCACGCGCCAACTGAACGGGAACTGCACCTATCCGCCACCGGCACCACGGACAACCAGTTGCGGACGTTGAACCGCGCTGGGACTGTTCAATCCGGCGTTTGACGAAGCCAGCATCACCAACTTCGAGCAACTTTCGGCGCTGACCAATCTCACCGCGTCGTTGCCGGAACGCGCCCGCTCCTATCTCGACGCCAATTGCGCCCAGTGCCATCAGCCCGGCGGCACGGGCATCACCTTTGACGCGCGTTACGACACGCCGCTGGCCAATCAAAACATCACCAATTATCCCGCCGCCTTCGGTTTGGGTTACGACAACGCCTGCATCGTCAAGGCCGAAGATGTCTGGCGTTCCATGCTCTACCAGCGGATCGATACGACGAACAACACTTATCAAGATGCCGCCGCTGGCGCGCAACCTGATTGACACCAACGCGGTGGCGGTGCTAGCGGACTGGATCAACAGCCTGCCGGGCACCCCCGCGCTGGCGCCGCCGGCGATCACGCCCAACGGCGGCAATTACTTCATCTCGGTCGCGGTCGCCTTGTCAGCGCCGGACACCGAACGCGACGATTTACTACACGCTGGACGGCACGCTGCCCACGACCAATTCGTTCCAGTATGCGGGCGCGTTCAACCTGTTCACGAACGCGATGGTTTCGGCGAATGCCTTTGAAACGAATTACAACAACAGCGTGGCGGCCAGCGCGCTGTTTTTTGTGCAGCCATTGTATTTCACCTCCGCCGGCTTCCTGCCCGAACCGGCAGTTTCAACTCGGCTTGGCCGGGACGCCCGGCAGCAACTATGTGCTCCAGGCAACCACCAACTTCTCGGCTTGGACGCCCATCAGCACCAACACCGCCGGCGCCAGCCCGTTCAACCTGCTCGATCCCAAGGCCACCAATTTCCCCTATCGCTTCTACCGTGTCTTGCAACAATGACGCGTCCGACCGGCCAGCAAAATAAAATCGGCTTCACCTTGATTGAGTTGCTGGTGGTCATCGCGATCATCGCCATTCTCGCGGCGCTATTGCTGCCGGCGCTCGCCCGCGCCAAGCAAAAAGGCCAGCGAGCGGTCTGCCTGTCCAATCTCAAACAAATCGGTCTGGCGTTCACGATGTATCTCAACGATCACGAAGACCGTTTTGTGGACCGGCGGGATCTCAAATCGAGTTTGCCCGGCGGCTACCATCCGTGGACAAGCTGGCCGGCCTCCGATCCGCGCGGCGGCTGGGCCGCCATCGTTTTGAAAGAAGAAGGCGCTGCCGACAATCTGTGGTCGTGTCCGGCGGCCATCAACTCGCCGGCCGGCAACGTCGTCCAAACCCTGCAAATCGGTTCCACCAACGGAAGCACCCCGGAGGTGCGCTACTGGCTCTGGCGGTTTGACCGGCCCGATGATCCGGTGGGGTTGGAGGATTTTTGGGGCAAGACGGAAGCTCAAGCCGTTGCCGATTTGCAGGCCGCCAATGATCCGACCGTCGGCCCCGTCAGCGGTCCGACGGATGTGGAACTGGCGGTGGACCCTTATTTTCCGGGCACCATCGCCACCGTTGACGCCGCCTTGAAAGGCCGCACGATTCATGCGGGCGGCCGTTGCCGGGTTTTTCTCGACGGCCACGTGCAGTTCATCAAAGATTCCCGCACGCCTCTATGATTCACCCGCGCCGCCGCCATGAAGTTTCCATTCCGTTCTCAAACTAATTTCCGGCCGCGGTTTTTCTTCCGGGTCATCCTGATTGCGTCGGGCGCGGCGCTGCTCTCCTGCGCCATCGCCAAAAAATCCGCCGCTCCTTTCGGATTGGATTTGCGCCCGCCATCAAAAGCCTATTTGCAAATGCCCGAACGCGCGTCTAGGAACTTGCCCCGGCGGCTTTCCCAAACGGGAGCATTCCAGAACACGCCGGAGCTGGTGCCGAATGGCGCGCTGATTCCCTATGATCTGATTGTTCCATTCTGGTCGGACGGCGCGACGAAATCGCGCTGGATTTCAGTGCCGGCTGAAAAAATAAAATTTTCGCCGACCGGCGAATGGGTTTTTCCCAAGGGCACCGTCTTAGTGAAACACTTTGAGTTGGCGACCGACGAAACGCAGCCGGCGATCAAACGCCGGCTGGAAACGCGCCTGCTGGTCTGCGATGCCGATGGCGGAGTTTATGGCGTGACCTATAAATGGCGGGCCGACAACCGCGAGGCCGATTTGCTGGAGACGAATTTGACTGAGGCCATCACCATCAAGACTGCAACCGGCACGCGGACGCAAATGTGGTATTATCCGAGCCGGCAGGATTGTCTCACCTGCCACACGGCCAGCGCCGGCCATGTGCTTGGAGTGAAAACGCGGCAGTTGAACCGCGATCTCGCTTACCCATCCGGCGCCACCGACAACGAATTGCGCACTTGGAATCACCTCGGATTGTTTGATACGAATCTCAATGAAACCGATTTGAAAAATTTTCCGAAGCTCGCCCGCGCAAACGACATGACCCGGACATTGGAAGACCGCGCCCGTTCGTATCTCGACGCGAACTGCGCGAACTGCCATCGCCCACACGGCACGGTCGCCTATTTCGACGCGCGTTTCAACACGCCGCTGGCGGAACAAAACCTGATCAACGGCCCGGTGTTGATTGACGAACGGCTGGATCAACCGCACATCATCGCGCCCAACGACATCTGGCGTTCCATCTTGTTCATGCGGGCCAATACCAGCGAGGCCTTTAAAATGCCGCCGCTGGCGCGCGAGACCGTTGACGAACAGGGAATAAAGTTGCTGCGAGAATGGATTGAAAGCCTGCCCGGCCCGCCGGTCTTGCCGCCACCGGAAATGTCGCCGCCCGGTGGAAGTTTTGAGCGGCCGGTGACTGTGGCGTTGAAGAGCGCACCGGGCGCGACCATCCGTTACACGCTTGATGGAACGGTTCCAACGGCTTCAGATTTGCTTTACAAAAATCCCGTTCAGTTGACCAGGCCGACAATTCTGCGGGCAAAGGCATTTGCGCCCGGTTTCACCAAAAGCATCACGGTCCAGGGACTTTTTCTATTCGGCGAATAAACGTATTCGATGCGTGAGGTTCACGCATTTTGCGTGAAATTCACGCCTTTTCCGAAATGGTCATCGGCGTTTTCCTTGAAAACAACCACGGCATGGCTCATGCTTTATTCACTCGACCATGAAAAACTCACTTCCTTATCGCGAGTCGGAAGCGTTCACGCTGGTGGAGTTGCTGACGGTCATCGCCATCATCAGCATTCTGGCCGCGCTGCTGATGCCGGCGTTGGAGCAGGCCAAGGCCCGGGCCAAAAGGATTCAATGCGTGGGCAACCAGAAGGAAATCGGCCTTGCGTTCCATTTATTTGCGAACGACCACGGCGGGAAATTTCCGGCGCAAGTCTCCACCAACGACAGCGGTTCGCTGGAATTCGTCGTCGCGGGCTATCAGATGCCCGGCCCATTCTATTTTTCTTACCAACATTTTCGTCCGCTCGCGAGTTCACTTATCACGCCAAAACTCCTGGTTTGTCCGGCGGATTTGGCGCGCTGGCCGGCGGCAAGTTTCAGCCAGTTTAATAACAACTCGAATTTGAGCTATGACATCGGCCTCAAGGCGGATCCCGGCCTCCCCGGTGCGATTCTCACTGCTGATGATGGCTTGCCAGCGGACATTCCCAACCCTTCCCGCTCCACCATCATCCACATACCAACAATTGCCCCGTATCCGCACTGGCATGGATTCCTCGGCAACATCCTTTTCTCGGATGGCCATGTGGAAGAATCCGGCGATGCGATTGTTCTGTCGCAAGAAACCGTGGCCGAAGACCTCGTTAGGCCGAGTTTGCGCGCAGCCAACGTGTTCCCATCGGCCAGTGGAGGAGTTGGTGGCGGCACTGGCGGAATGCCATCGCAAAACAATCCAATTTTTTCGACGGTCAATACCGCTGGAACTCCACCTCCGCCAGTTGTCGGCAACCAGAAATTTTCCAGCCAATCCGGCACTGCAAACACCAATCGCCCCGTTTCAGGCAATTCAAACGGCTCAAACCAGCCCGCCAACCCGATGCCGGTTGGTTTTGATGTTCGGAGCGGAGCGAAAACTTTTTCTCCTTCTGGTTCGAGAACAACCCAGGCTGAAACCGCGCCGCAGACGGATCGCGCCATCGTGTCAGTTCAAATCGCCACCAACACCATTGCGGCCACGAACGATGCCGCAGGCCTGTCCAGTTTTAACCGCCGGACAGTAAAAATTTGCCAATATGTCTTTGGCTGGGGTTATTTTTTGTTGCTGCTGCTGTTTCTCCTGTGGCTGTATTTCAAATTGCGGCGGGAATGGCGGCGTTGGGAACAGCGGCGGCGGCGCTGAACTGCGTTTTACATTCTGGATTCTGGATTCTGAATTCTATATTCTGCTTCGATGTTCGACCTCGTCAAACCGCAAATCGCCACCGCCGCCGACAAGCTCACGCACCTGCGGAGGTTTCTTTGACGTCGCCAAACTGACCCAACGCCTCGCCGAATTGGAAGCCCAGATGACCGGCGAAACTTTCTGGAACAACCAGGAAGCCGCGCAGAAAGTCATCAACGAAACCAACGACATTCGCGGCAAGCTGGAGCCGCTCGCCCGCTTCGCCAAACAGGTTGAGGACTTGCAGGTCATGCTCGAACTCGCCGCCGCCGAGCCGGAGACTGACGCAGGCGAAACACGAGGCGGAAATGGAGGCGGACGCGAAAAAACTTTTTGCCGACCTCGACACGTTCGAGTTGAAAACTTTTTTGAGCGGCCCGCACGACAAGTGCAACTGCATCTTCACCATCAACGCCGGCGCCGGCGGCACCGAGGCGCAGGACTGGGCGGAAATGCTCTCGCGCATGTATGGCCGCTGGTTCGATTCGCGCGGCTGGAAATGGGAAGTCACCGACGCGCTGCAAGGCGACACCGCTGGACTTAAGACCGTCACTTTCCGTGTCGAAGGCGAAAACGCCTACGGTTTTTGCAAGGCCGAGCGCGGCGTTCACCGGCTCGTGCGCATCTCGCCCTTCGATTCCAACAAGCGCCGGCACACGAGTTTTTCCAGCGTGGACACCATCGCCGAATTGAGCGATCTCGTGGAAACGGACATTGTGATTCCCAAGACGGAAATTTTGCGCGACACCTTTCGCTCCGGCGGCAAAGGCGGTCAGAACGTGAACAAAGTGGAAACCGCCGTGCGCCTCACGCACATCCCGACCGGCCTCGTCGCCGCGTCGCAGGCGCAGCGCAGCCAAGTGCAAAACGAAGCCACCGCGATGCAGATGCTCATCTCCAAACTTTACGCGCTCAGGCTCGACCAGGCCAAGAGCGAGATGGAACGTTTCTACGGCGACAAAGGCAGCATCTCGTGGGGCAATCAAATTCGCAGCTACGTATTCCAGCCGTATCGCATGGTCAAGGATTTGCGCACCGGCGCTCAAACCAGCGATACCCAAGCCGTGATGGACGGCGCGCTCGATTTATTCGTGAACGCCTGGCTCCGCGCCGGCTGCCCGCTCAAGCGGATGCAGGGCGTGAAGGATGAGGAGGAATAGCCGCATTGGATTTGAGCGCTTTAACTATTGTGCAATGTTATTTGCGGGAAAAGTCTGCAAGTCTTTGGGATTGCATTCTTTGCCATTTTGCTTTCAATGCGTCACTTTTGTTTATCTCGCGGTAAAATAAATTTGTGAACATTCTCGACGAAATCGTTGAACAAAAGAAACGCGAAGTCGCGCAACTGCCCGCGCGCCTCATCGCCGCCGGCGATCTGCGCGACGCCCTGCTCGAACACGGCGAACGCCGCGATTTCCTCGCCGCGCTGAAGAGGCCGCGCATCGGCACGATTGGTTTGATTGCCGAAGTGAAGAAAGCCTCGCCTTCGATGGGCGTCATCTGCAAAGACTTTGATCCGGTCCGCATCGCCAAGGAATACGAGGCGGCGGGAGCAAGCTGCCTGTCCGTTTTGACCGACGAAAAATTTTTCCAAGGCTCGCTGGATTATCTCCGCCAGATTCGCGAGGCGGTGAAAATTCCTTTGCTACGAAAGGATTTTATCATCGATGTGCGCCAGATTCTCGAAGCTATCGAATGGGGCGCGGACGCAATCCTGCTGATCGTCGCCATTTTGACCGACGAACAATTGGCGAAATTTCATTCTCTCGCCGTTGAAGCCGGTCTTGCCGTGCTCGTGGAGGTCCACGACGAAGAGGAATTGAATCGCGCGCTGACAATTTCCCCATCGCTCATCGGCGTGAATAACCGCAACCTAAAAACTTTCAAGGTGGATTTGGCCACGACGGAGTTTTTGGCTGCGAAGATGGAAAATAGAGGATTGAAGATGGCAAATACCTCCACACCGCCTTCCATCCTCAATTCTCCATCCTCGATTTTGCTGGTCGCCGAGAGCGGCATTCACACGCGCGCGGATGTGGAGCGCGTTCAGAAGTGCGGCGTGGGCGCAATCCTGGTCGGTGAATCGCTGGTCAAACAAGGCGACATCGGTGCGAAAGTGCGCGAACTTTTCGGCTAAAAATTGTCGCGCGAAGGACGCGAAGTCGGCGAAGGGGAAAAGACCGGTTGGAAAAACTTTCTTCTTCGCAACCTTCGCGTCCTCCGCGCGACATTATTTTTTATTCTTCGCCAATTGCTTCGCCAGCCGGATCGCCGCAATCATGCTTCCCGGATTCGCAATGCCTTTGCCTGCGATGTCGTAAGCCGTGCCGTGGTCGGGCGAGGTGCGGATAAATGGCAGGCCAAGCGTCCAGTTGATGCCGCTGTCGAACGCCACGGCCTTCAGCGGCGCAAGTCCCTGGTCGTGATACATGGCGACCACAGCGTCAAAATTTCCTTTCAACGCGTAATGAAAAACCGTGTCGCCGCTCAACGGCCCGACGACATCAATTCCGTTTTTTTGCGCTGCCAAAACGGTGGGCGCAATCGTCGTGATTTCCTCGTCGCCAAATTCGCCGCCCTCGCCGGCGTGCGGATTCAGACCGCACACGGCGATTTTGGCGCGAGGCAATCCAAGGTCGCGGCAGGATTGCGCGGCGAGTTCGATGGCGAGCGTGATTTTTTCCGCCGTCAGTTTTTCAGGAACGGACTTGATGGAGATGTGAACGGTGGCGAGCGCCACGCGCAGCCAGCGTCCGCGTTCGTCGGTGCCGAGCAGCATCATTGCCGTGCGTTTGGTGCCGGCGAGTTCGGAAAGAAATTCCGTCTGGCCGATGAATTTGTGGCCGGCGCGGATGATCGCCTCCTTGTTGACGGGCGCGGTGACGATGCGCGTCCAGTTCGCCGCGCAGACAGCGCCGACCGCCGTCGCGCAGCCACGCGACGGAAGCGTCGGCGGCGAGCGGCGAGCCGGCGGGCAGATTTTCCGGGAGCGATTCAACGAGCGGATTGGTGACGAAAAATTTTCCGTTGCCGGCGTAATTGGAAAATTCTTTCAGCGGCAGGTTGAGCGCCAGTTTTTCGTTCAGCCGCGCCAGAATTTTTTCGTCGCCGATGAGCAGATACTTGCTATCATCGGTGGCGGCTTCGGCGGCGAGGGCTTTGAGGGTGACTTCGGGGCCAACGCCGGTGACGTCGCCAAGGGAAATGCCGAGGAAATTGCGGACTGCGGATTGCGGACTGCGGATTGAATTGGTTTCAGCGCTCGATCAGTCGCCATTCGCAATTTGAACTTCAAAATTTCAGAAGTAGCGGATGAAGGTTTTCTTTCTTCAGGCCGGCAATCCACTGCTTTTCGCAACTGCGCTTGCTCCTGGAGGCGGAGCGTTTTTTCGATGTCGCCGCGAACGTCGGCCAGCGGTTTGGCGTGTGCGGGTTTTTTGTCCTCGACCAGCATGAGATAAACCGCGTCGGGAGTGTCAATCACGCCGCTGCTCTGGCCGGGCGCAGCGAAAACGCGACCTCGGCAAGTTCCTTGCGGAGGACGGAGCGTTCGACCCAGCCCCAGTCGCCGCCCTGATGCTGCTGCGAGCCTTGCGAATAAATGCGAGGCCATTTCGGCGAAGGTGGCGCCTTCCTTGAGTTTGGCTCTGAATTTCGCGGGCGAACTGGACGGCGTTGGTGTCGTCGGCCGAACTTTTGTTCAGCACGATCATGCGCAATTTGACCTGGTCTTCAAGCTTGGAATTCGTCCTGATGGCTTTGATAATAGTCCAAGACTTTGGTGGGAGAGATGATGACTTCGCGCTGGACGTTCTGGTTGCGGAGGGCGGAGGTGATGTATTGCTCGCGGACTTGTTTGCGATACTGCTCGAAGGTCATGCCGCGCGCCTGCAACGTTTTCATCAGCGTCACCCGGTCGCCAAACTGTTCGTGGATGCGTTCCTGCACGATCTGATCCACCGCGCTGTCCGGCATTTTGGTATTGTAGCCTTCGGTGTCGAAGCTGTGCAAAATGAGCTGGCGTTCGACGAGTTGATCCAGGCTGTCGTTCAGCAGCGCATTGAGTTTTTGCTGGAAGACTTCCGGCTGCGAAGCGAATTGCATGCCGCAGCGCGCTGGCGGCGTCGCGGGCGTAATCCTCCACTTCGGCATAGGTGATGGCGCGGTCATTGACCACGGCCTTGATGCCGTCGGCCATCTCGGCACGGGACAAAGCCGGCACGCAAATCGTCACGGCCAGCACCGGAATGAAGCGCAAAAATTTCATTGAACTTTCCGCATGGTAACAACCAGGCCCGCGCGGTCAAGCGCGGCTCAAGGTTTTGGGCGCGACAACCACCACATCACCGCCGCCAACAGCGCTCCGCAAAGCAAGCGCGACCAAGGTCGTCCAAGCGCATGATGACCCGCTGTTTGCGGTGATAATTTCTTCCGCCCTGGCCGGGCAACAGGTAAAAGCGTTCGTGAGGTTTGTCTTTTTTGCGGAACGACACGCCGTTCTTCTACCAAATCTCGCGCCGTGCCACAAGCCGTGTGCTTGCCGCGCAGTGTCCTAATCATATTCGTCATCGTAATCTTAATCCGTCCAATATAACGATTACGATTAAGAACAAGATTAAGATTAGGACAGCGCCGCTTGCCGCGCGCCCCGTCTTTCCGCTAATTTCACATCCATGCAACTCGAAGATCATCTCGGCGACATCATCCGCAAAGCCCGCGCCATGAGCGGCGTCCCGGCGCCGGCGGCGGCGACGGCGGCGGGCATTTCCGAAACGGAATTTTCCGCGCTGGAAGAAACCGGCCATTGTGCCCAACTAATAAATTTCGCCGCGCTCGCGCCGCTGATCGGCCTGAACGCCGCGAAACTTGCAGGCCATCGCCGGCGGCTGGTTGCCGTCGCAAAAAGACTTGTCCGCCTGGCATGAACTGCGCGTCTTCACGACGGCGGGCGACGGCCTGACGGTGAATTGTTATCTCGTCTGGGACGAAGCCACGCGCGACGCCGCGCTGTTCGACACCGGCTTGGACGCGCAGCCGGTTCTGGATTGCCTCGCCGCCGAACAGCTTCAGCTCAAACATATTTTCATCACGCACTCGCATTGGGATCACGTCGAGGCGCTGCCGAAAATCCGCGAGGCGTGGCCGAAAGCGCGGCTGCATTCCGGCTCCAAAAACGCGCCGGTGGACCAGCGCAACAAAAACTCCGAGATCATCCATCTCGGCGGCCTGCGCGTGACGCACCGCGAAACGCCCGGCCACGCGGAGGACGGCGTGACCTATCTCGTCGGCAACTGGCAGGAGGACGCGCCGCACGTGGCCATCGTCGGCGACGCGATTTTCGCCGGCTCGATGGGGCGCGGCAACGATTCGTGGGATTTGGCGCGGCAAAAAATGCGGGAACAAATTCTCTCGCTGCCGGCGGAAACCTTGCTCTGCCCCGGCCACGGCCCGCTGACCACCGTCGCGGAGGAAAAGGCGCACAATCCGTTTTTCTGAAACCGGATAAAACCGGAATTGGCACCATCGTTTAATTTTTCACTTGACATACATATAAAGTCTATGTATCGTGTCCCTATGATTCGCAAAGAACTCGTCGCCGCGTCCGCTGAACCGCTGATTTTATCGCTGCTCGCGAAAGGCGAAAGCTACGGTTACGCCATCATTCAGGAAGTCAAAGAACGTTCCGGCGGCAAAATGAATTGGACGGACGGGATGCTTTATCCGGTTTTGCACCGGATGGAGCACCGGGGATTGATCAAATCGCGCTGGGGCGAAAGCGAGACCGGGCGGAAGCGAAAATACTATTCGCTCAAAAAAGACGGCAAGACGGCGATGGCCAAACATCACGAACAATGGTCGCTGGTGCATGACGTTTTGGCCGGATTAAAAAAGGAGCAATATGTTTGACCTTGAAAAATCTATTTCCGAATGGCGCAAACAAATGCTCGCCGCCGGAATTAAAACGCCCGTGCCGCTGGAGGAATTGGAAATTCATCTGCGCGAGGAAATCGCGCAGATGACCAAATCCGGTTTGAACGAACTGAAGGCTTTCAATTCTGCCGTTCAGAAAATTGGACGAGCCGGTTTATTGAAACCGGAATTTACGAAAGCTGGCGGCTTCATCGAGTGGCTAGAAGACAAGCTCAAATGCACAAATCGCGTTCTCGGCCTGCTTTGGTTGGTATTTTGTTCCTATGTTTTAGTGAGAAGCTTCACACTTCCAAATCCAGGCCCATTTCTTGAAGCCAAGGCTTTGCTGGGGCGATTGATTTATCTCAGTGGCGCTGTCGGTGGTGTTCTTTTGGTTTTGGATTCAAAATGGGGACGTAGTATCACACGGACAATCGCGCTTTTTCAAGCGGTCCTGTGCTTTTTCCAAATGTTTACAGCCGGGTGTTCATTTTTTCTTGGTTTCTTCGCTGCATTTTTTGTCGTGACTATTTTGCTTTTACATTTGCCTCCGCAAACCCATCACAAAACGGCGGAATTATGAATGTTAATCTATTTGACCTCGAAAAATCTATCGCCGACTGGCGAAAACAAATGCTTTCCGCCGGAATCAAAACGCCCGTGCCGCTGGAAGAATTGGAAATTCATTTGCGCGAAGAAATCGAGCGACAAACTAGATCTGGGTTGGATGAACAGGAAATTTTTATTGTCGCCGCCAAAAAAATCGGCCAGGGAAAGATGCTGCGGAAAGAATTCAAAAAAGTGGAATATGGACACGAAGCAAGACGGGTGTTGAGGTTGATTGGCTGGTTGGCAGCCGGTGTTGTGTTACCGATTGGCTGGATTCGTTTCGACTTTGACTGGAGCCTTTTTTCGTTTTATCCCGATCTGCGTTTCGGCACAATTGAAGACATCGCCATAATTGTCGCGGCCGAAACCGCGATTTGGTTTTTGGCCAAAGTGAATCACGATTTGCCAAGCCGCATCGTGTCGCTGATTATTTGCTTGTTTTTGGGATTGGTGGCGGCTGGTTACTGCTATCATGCGGCGCAGCCGGGCCGTGGAATTTTTGGTGGCATAAGAGAACCAGACCCGTTGTGGTATCGGACCAGCATGACAAGTTTGTTATTTTTGCCGTGCGGATTTTGGATTTGGTGGGTGCGGCGGCATAAAATTCAAAGGCGCGATTCAATTCGCGAAAGCCGGACAGTTTATTCAAGCTGAAACAGGCGCAATCATCCGCGCTTCCAGAAATTTTTTCAATTCCTCCGCCGCCTTGCCGCCGAAGCCGGGGTTTTGAAAAGCAGGCTTGCTGAAATCCGTTTGAAGCGTAGATTTTTGCCATGAATGCAACGGTGGATCTGCGGCAAATGTCCGTGCCAGAAAAACTCCGGTTGATGGAAGACCTCTGGCGCGACCTTTCCCATAACGAGCAAGACATCACTTCCCCAGATTGGCACGGTGTCGTCCTTGCCGAGCGGGAACGCAAGCTCGCCAGCGGTGAGGATACGCTGCTGGACTGGGAAACCGTCAAGCGGCAGTTGCGCGCCAAGCTTCAGTGAAAATTGTCATCCAGTCCTCCGCGCTCGCGGACTTGGCCGATGGCTTTGACTTTTACGAGTGGAACGAGCCGGGGCTGGGCGGTTATTTTTTGGATTCACTTTATTCGGACATTGATTCGCTCCAACTCTGCGCCGGCATTCACATGGTTCATTTCGGCAAGTATCATCGGCTGCTGTCGAAACGATTTCCCTACGGCATCTATTATCAGATCAAAGAAAATTCCATCCTCGTTCGTGCCGTGCTGGATTTGCGCCAAGACCCGGAATGGATCAAGCGGCGCATGGAGTGATGTCGGATGCGCCGCCGTGCTGCGACCGCGCCGCCAGAAACTTTTTCAATTCCTCCGCCGCCTTGCCGCCGAAGCCGGGCACTGCGGCGATTTGTTCGAGCGTGGCCGTTTTGAGCCGCTGCACCGAGCCGAATTTTTTCAGCAGCGCCGCCTTGCGCCGCTCGCCGATGCCGGGGAATTCGTCGAGGATGCTCTCGGAAATTTTCTTGAGCCGGAGCTGCGCGTTGTAGCTGTTGGCCACGCGATGGCATTCATCGCGCAAACGCTGGAGCAGCTTGACCGCTGGGTGATCCAGGCCCAGGCGAAGCGGCTCGCTTTTTCCCGGCAGATAAATCTCCTCAAATTCCTTCGCCAGCCCGATGACGGGAATTTTTTCAAGACCAAGTTTTTTCAATTCTTCGACCGCCATGTTCAACTGGCCTTTGCCGCCGTCTATTAAAATCAAATCGGGAAACGAGGATGGAGTTTTGGCGCTTTTGCCATCTTCCATTCTCAATCCTCCATCCTCGCTTTTGACCGGCACGCCACGGCGCACCTTGCGGCTCGTTTCATTCATGAGCTTCTGCAATTCCTGCGGAATGGCCTCGCCGCCTTCGTCATCTTTGGACTTGGTGGCCGTCTGCAAAGACCTTTGGGCTTTGGACTCATTGAGCAATCGCGAGTAACGCCGCTTCACGACTTCCGCCATGCTGGCAAAATCGTCCTGGCCCGTGACCGTTTTGATTTTGAACCGGCGGTAATTTGCGCGGTCGGGCCGGCCGTTTTTGAAGCTAACCAGCGACGCCACGGCGAACGTGCCGCTGATGTTCGAGATGTCGAAACCTTCGATCCGCTGCGGTGGCGCAGGCAGATCCAGAACATTCGCCAGCTCCACCAAATCATTTTGTGGATTGATGGACAGCGGCAGCGTGTAGGGCACGCGCTCGAATTTTTCGGTGCGCTTCCAGGTTTCGTTCAGGTCGCGGATGAGATCGCGCAGTTCGGCGGCCTTTTCAAAATCGTGCGCGGCGGCGGCTTTTTTCATCCCGGCTTCGAGCTGCGGCTTCATCTCGCGGCACTGGCCTTCCAGGAAATCGCACGCGGCTTTGACCTGTTCGAAATACTGCTCGCGCGAAACGTTTTCCACGCACGGTGCGGTGCAGTATTTCAGATGCGCGTAGAGGCAATGCTTGTAATCCGCCGCGCCGGGCGTGAAGACGCGGCAGCCGCGTAAGTTGAATTGCCGCCGCGCAAGCGTGACTACATTTCGCGCCGCCGTTGCATTTGGAAACGGACCGAAATATTTTGCGCCGTCGTTTTTTTTGAATCGCGCAAAAGTGAAATTCGGAATCGGGTCGTTCAAATTCACCTTGAGCATCAGGAAGCGTTTGTCGTCGCGGAAGCTGACGTTGTAGCGCGGCTTGAATTCCTTGATGAGCTTGCCTTCGAGCAGATACGATTCGGCATCGCTGCGAACGACGTGGAAATCGAAGTCGGCAATCGCCTCGACCAGCGCATTGAATTTCAAATCCCAGCCCATGCGCCGGCCTTTTTGAAAATACTGACTGACGCGCTTGCGCAAATCGCGCGCCTTGCCGACGTAGATGACCGTGCCGAAGCGGTCCTTGTGCAGATACACGCCGGGCTTGTGCGGCAGCGCGCTTAATTTTTTGCGGATGGTTTCGGCAACAGACACACGGAGAATTTCCACGCAAAGGCGCAAAGGCGCAAAGGTTTTTTATTCAGCCACAGATGCACACAGATTGAACACAGATTTCCAGAATCTGAAAACGCGGCGCAAAATCATTCGGACTTCTGGCTTCCGGCTTCTGGCTTCTGGTTCATGTGCCGGTGGACGAAAAAATAATAAAGTCCGCCGAGAAAAATGGCCGCGCCGCCCAGCCACAGCGCCATTTGCCGCAAATCGCCTTTCATCAATTTTTCATCCTGGCCGGCCTGGATGCCGACATAGCACAGCACCGAGCACCAGATGCCCGCGCCCAGCAGCGTGAAAATGGAAAAGGTCGCATAATTCATCCGCGCAATGCCGGCGGGAATCCCGACGAGTTGCCGCGCGCCCGGCAGCAGCCGCGCGACGAACACGCCCGCCGCGCCGTAATGCGACATCCAGTTTTCACTTTTTTGGATTTTCTCCGGCGTGATCAAAATGTAACGGCCATGCCGCATGAGCAGCGGGCGACCGGCCATGCGCGCCAGCCAATAAATAATCGTCGCGCCCAGCCACGAACCGAGCGCGCCCGCGAGAACGATTCCCGGAATGGCGATGTGGATTTTGCCGGCGTGCGACCAGTTCGCCGCGAGCGGAATGATACTTTCGCTCGGCAGCGGCAGCACGGAACTTTCCATCGTCATCAGCAGGCCGACGACCCAATAGCCGCCCGATTCGAGCGCGGTCTGATACCAATCGAGCAGGGGCTGGAAAAGATGTTTCAACATGGCGCGGCGTTATAGCGTAAATTCAAATTCGCGCAACCACTTTGGCGGAAATTATTCCCGCAACAAGCCGCGAAGATGCGGTCACCCATTCAATGAACCTGCCAAAACTAATGTTTGCCCAGTCGCACGCGGTCCTTCTTCTCCTCGAGTTCGTCCTGAAGTTTCCGGCGCTCGTGGACGAGCTGTTCGCGGAGTGACGCCGCTTTTTCAACCACATCGGCCGTTTTGGCAATCTCGGCGTTCAAGGCAATTTCCCGGGCGGCAATTTTCGCCGCATATTCGGAATCCAGCGCCGCCAGTTCTGTTTTCTGCGCGGCGGTGAGCTTCACGGCGGGCGCGGTTTTGTTCAAACGTTCCATGGCCAGTTCGTAGGCGGATTTCATTTCGGAAAGTCTATCAACCATCAACTATCAACTATCAACCTTTTTCTTTTTCCACGGCTGTTCCGGAAATTTGTCCGGCAGGCGGATGACTTTGACCTCCGGCTTGGGTTTGGCCATTTGCAGTTCCGGGGCGCTTTCTGTTTTCGCGTCCGCCGAACCGGCTTGCGCGGCCTGGTTTTCCGCGCGCCAGCCGGCGATGCGCGCCTGCAAGCCGTGATGCTCGGCAGTGACCTTGTCGCCGGACTTCATGTAAAACAACGAGAGATTGGTGTGGACGAGCTGCTCCTTGGGGCGCAACTTTTCCGCTTTGTGGCCTTCGGCGATGGCGCTGGTGAAATCGCCCAGCCGGTAATACGCCATGCCCAGCGCCAGTTGCGCGTCAAAATAAGTCGCGTCCACCGCGAGCACCCGTTGCAACTGCACCACTGCGGCAGGAAAATCGCCCTGGCTGAAGGCGAACATCGCGGCGTCATATTGTTCCTGCAAAGTCATGCCGGGCGGAACGTAACTCACCGGACCGGCGGCTGGCAAGCGGCGGACAGCGTCTGATTTTGTCTGGAGCCAACATAACCAAATCTAACAAACATTTTCATCTTTCTTTTGTCGCTGCGCGCTGTTTTACATCTTGCTCACATGCAACGAGATAAATATATCATTAGAAATTGACACAGTTGGCAGAAGTCGCTTATTGTATTCCCGCAATGGTGCCGCGCTGATTTTCATTTCAGCCGCCAAACCCACCTTGCGTGTTCGGTCGACTTTTAATTCAAGAAGATCCATGAGTGATACAATTACAGCCGACGCACTGTCGTCGGGCGGCGCGAAAAAAGTTTCGCGGATCAACGAGGTCGTCATCCGCATTGCCGGCAATTCGCAGGACGGCATCCAGGCCATCGGCGGTTTCCTCGCGCGCCTCGCGGGCCGCAGCGAACAGGAAGTCATGACCTTCATGACGATTCCGTCCACGATTTCCGGCGGGCCGTCCATTTTTCAGGTGCGCATCGGCAGCGGCGAGGTGCTGACCGCCGGCGACGACGCGGACGTGCTGCTGGCATTTTACCAGCACAGCTACGAGGACCACATCCATTCGCTCAAGGAAAAAGGCATTGTGCTTTTCGACAGCGATCATGTGGTGCCGAAGGAAGAATGGCAGACGGATTACCATCACGTCGGCATTCCCATTTCCTCGCTCACGGTCGAGGCCATCGGCGGCACGGCCAAGGACAAGGGTAAAAACATTTACGCGCTCGGCCTCATCGCCAGGATGTTCGACCTGAACGTGCCGAAGCTGGAAAAACTTTTGGGCGAGCGTTTCACCGGCAAGGATCCGAGCGTGCTGGCCAATGCGCTGGCAGCATTCCACGCGGGCTACGCCAATTCGCCAACCAATGTGCTGGAAACTTTTCAAATCACGGACAGCCAGAAAAAAAGCGCGCATCAGGTGGTGATGAACGGCAACGAAGCCATCGGCTACGGCCTCATCGCCGCCGGCGTGCGCTTCGGCGCGGGCTACCCGATCACGCCGTGGACGGACATCATGGAACTGCTCCGCCGCGAACTGCCGAAATACGGCGGCTCGTTCATCCAGTGCGAAGACGAGATCGCCTCCGTCTCGATGGCGATTGGCGCGAGTTTCGCCGGTCGCGTGGCGGTCACGGGTTCCAGCGGCCCCGGCATTTCGCTGAAAACTGAAGCCATCGGCTGGGCGGTCATGGCGGAAATGCCGCTCATCGTCATCAATGTCCAGCGCGGCGGGCCTTCCACCGGCATGCCGACGAACATCGAGCAGTCCGATTTGAATATCGCCATCAACGGCGGCCACGGCGACGCCCCGCGCGTCGTGCTCGCGCCGGCGAACGTGGAGGAATGTTTTTACCTGGCCATCGAGGCCGTGAACATCGCCCGCAAATATAATACGCCGGTATTTTTCCTGACCGATCAGGGCATCGCCACGCGCATCGAGGCGTTCAACGAGCCCAACCTCGAAAAAATTTGCCAGGACATCACGCCGGATTTTACGCCCGTGCCGACGCACAAGCCTTATGACCTGGCTGCGACGGACGGCATCACGCCGCACGTCAAGCCGGGCACGCGCATCCTTGACGGCAAATATCCCATCGCCACCGGCCTCGAACACGACGAATACGGCCATCCGACCGGCTCGCCGAAATTGCACATGCAGATGACCGCCAAACGCCGGAAAAAATTACAGGCGCTCGGCGCGACGCTGCCGCTGCCGAAAATTTACGGTCCGCCGGAAGGCAACGTTTTGCTCGTCGGCTGGGGTTCCACCGAAGGCCCGATCTGCGAGGCCGTGGATCGCTTCCGCGCCGCCGGCGACAGCGTTTCCTCGATCCATCTGCGCCACATCAACCCGCTGCCAAACGGGCTGGAAAATATTTTCTCCGGCTTCCACCACATTCTCGTCGTGGAAATGAACGACGAAGGACTTTACGGTTACGGCCAGCTCGGCGCCGTGCTGCGCGCCCGCTTCTGCGACCCGAAAATCCAAGGCATCAACAAGACCGATGGCCTCACTTGGAAGGTGAGGGAAATCGTCGAGCTGGTGAAAAATAAAGTGCGCAAATAATTTCTACCGCCCCAAAAATATGAGCCAGACTTTAACTGAAAATCCCGCGGTCACCATCAACGCCCCGCAGCCCGCCACTGGCGAGCGCAAGGACATCACACGAAAAGACATCGTCGCCGACCACCCGACGTGGTGTCCGGGCTGCGGCGACTTCTCCGTGCTGGCGCTGTATTTCAAGCTGATTGAAAAGCGCAAAATGTGGCACGAGAAAATCACCACGATTTCCGGCATCGGCTGCTCCAGCCGGTTTCCGTATTTCGTGCAGGCGCACGGAGCGCATTTTATCCACGGCCGCGCGCTCCCGTTCGCCAGCGGCGTTTCGCTCTCGCGCCCGGATTTGCACGTCTTCGCTTTCAGCGGCGACGGCGACGCGTTTTCCATCGGCGGCAATCACTTCACGCACACCGCGCGCAAAAATATCAAAATGACGCTCGTCGTCATGGACAACCAGGTTTATGGCCTGACCAAGAAACAGACCTCGCCCACGTCGCCGCTCGGCTTCAAGAGCAAGACGGACATCTGGGGCGCGGTGGATTATCCGATCAATCCCGCGAAACAGGCCATCGCCGTCGGCGCGTCGTTCGTGGCGCGCACGATCTCGACCAATCCGAACCACGTTTTGGCCATGATGGAAGCGGCGATGGATCACGACGGTTTCAGCTTCGTGCATTGCTTGAGCGAGTGCGTGGAATTTTACGAAGGTGCTTTCGATTCCGCAAATCCCCGCAAGGGCGGCGCGTTCAACGAAGTTCCGAAAACGCACGACGTGACCGACGAAATGGCGGCCTACAAGCTGGCCAGCGCGGATTTCCCCGGCAATTTCGGCGTGCTTTACAAAGTCAACAAACCCACGAAAAATGCGCGGGAAATTGAGATCAACCAGAATTTCCAGAGCAAATTCACCGGCCTCAAAGACTGGCAGATTCTCCAGAAGACCTTCGACAAGATGAAATAATTTTCGATTCACGATCCGCGATTTTACGAGTCCTGTTTTTTGCGGGACTCGTAAATTTTTTTGTGGCGCGCAAATCGCAAATCGTAAATCGTAATGGCCATGCCGATTTACGAATTTGCCTGTCCGAAATGCCGCCGGATTTTCAGCTTCCTCTCGAAGCGCTTGACCCGACCGCTTGCCGGTTTGCCCCAAGTGCGGCCACAAAAAAATGTCCAAGCAGGTCAGCCGTTTCGCCATGACCAAGGGCTTGAAGGAGCCGGCGGCCCAAACCGGCGCCGACGCGCCGGACGAGTCCGCCGATGCCGGATTTGGACGACCCGCGCATGGCCCGCGCGATGGCCGACATGGAGCGCGACATGGAGCATCTGGACGAAAACAATCCCAAGCACATGGCGCATTTGATGAAAAAAATGAAGGACATCATGCCGCCGGGAACCATGCCCAAGGAAATGGACATCGCCATCAAACGACTCGAAGCCGGCGAAGATCCGGAAAAAATCGAGGCCGACATGGGCGACGTGCTCGGCGATTTCATGGGCGGCCCGGAAGACGGACCCGGCGGCGGCTACACTCACGACAGCGGGCTTTATGACATGTGAAATGTGGCGCGCGATTTGTGCGACATTAACCCATTTGCGGGAACTCTGACCGCGCCGGATAAGATCAACCCAAAAACGCCCGAACAAAAGTCCGGACGTTTTTGTTGGGATTTATCGGTTCACTGAAACCCGCCGCTGGCGACAAATGTTTCGCCGGTAATCCAGCCCGAATCATCCGACGCCAGAAACGCCGCGATTTTTCCGATGTCGTCCGGCCGGCCGATGCGGCCCAGCGGCGTTTGCGCGACGACTTGCTTTTGAAAATCGCCGCCGATGAATCCGGCGGCATGGACGCCCTCCGTCTCGATCATGCCGGGATTGATGGAGTTCACGCGGATTTTTTTCGCGCCCAATTCCTTCGCCAGCGATTTCGTCACCGCGTCCACCGCCGCTTTCGTAGCGCTATAGACCGACGCGCCGGGCAACGGCTTCACGCCGGCGACGGAGCTGATGTTGATGACGCTGCCGCCGTCGCCGTTGAAATGTTTCAACGCCTCCTGCGTCGTGAGAATCAGGCCGAGCACGTTCAAATCGAACTGCTTTCGGAAATGCTGCTCGGTGACTTGTTCCAGCGGCGCGAACTCGTAAATGCCCGCGTTGTTCACGAGAACGTCGAGCTTGCCGAAATGCCTTTTCGCTTCGGCGAGCAGACGGTCAATGTCCGGTTTGTTGGAAACGTCTCCTTGCACGGCAACGGCTTTGCCGCCCGCGCTGGTGATTTCCGCGACGACCTTGTCCGCGCCCGCCTTGCTGGAGGCGTAATTCACGACGACCGCCGCGCCGTCCGCCGCCAGATGTCTGGCGATGGACGCGCCGATGCCTTTGGATGCGCCGGTGACGACGGCGACTTTGCCTGCGAGTTTCTTATTTGTGCTCATAACTATTTTCCTTTCTTGGTTTGGTTGTTGGTTGTTCAAAACGTTTGTCTTGAAATTTTCAATGCGCGTCCACTGGCGGCGCGGCGGGCGCGACAACTTTTTTCATCAGCGGCGTGAGCAGCGTTGCGACCGCAAGACAAACGCCGATGAACAAGAACGCGTCGGCAAACGTCTGCACGCGCGCCTCGCGATAAGTGAGATTCCACAAATCTTTCAACGCCGCCGCGTGCCCGTGCAAAACGTCGCCGCCGTTGGCCGCCGCGAATTTCGCGCCGATTTTGTTCAACATTTCCTGCATCGCGACGTTTGTCGAATTCAAATGTTCCGCCAGCCGCAGAAAATGCAAGTTGGTGCGGTCGTTCAAAATCGTCGCGCAAGCGGCGATGCCGATGGCGCCGCCGAGATTGCGCATCATGTTGAACAGGCCGCTGGCGTATTTCAGCCGGTCCGGCGGCAAACTGCCGAGGCCGAGCGTCACGGCAGGCGCAATGGCGAAGACTTGCGGAAAGCCGCGTAGAAATTGTGGCAGAAAAAGTTCGCACGCGCCCCAATCGTGCGTGATGCCGCTGAAACTCCACATCGAAAGCGCGAACGACGCCAGCCCGAACATCATTAGCCAGCGTGTGTCGAAGCGTTTTGCAAGCGCGATGTAAATGGGAATCCCGATGAGCGACGCCGCGCCGGTGGATGCAATTGCCGTGCCGATTTGCCATGCGTCGTAACCGCGAACGTAGCCAAGAAACAACGGCGTGAGAAAAATTGTCGCGAACATTCCCACGCCGGTCATAAATGACAAAATGCAACCGACGAGAAAATTTCGATTCGTCAACGCGCGCAAATCAACGACGGGATTTGCAAACGTCAAACTGCGGATGACAAATAGAATTCCGGCAATGGCGGCGACGATGCCAAAGGTTTTGATCGTTGCATCGTCAAACCAGTTCCAGCGCGCGCCTTCTTCCAAAACGTATTGCAAGCTGCCGAGGCCAATCGCCATCAAGGCGATTCCCAAATAATCCGCGCCTTTCAGCAACGACCAGTCCGGTTTGTCAATTTTCACGAGCATCGGCGTGAACACGGCGACGAGCGCGCCCGGCAAAAGATTGATGTAAAAAAGCCAGCGCCAGTCCAGCGTGTCTGTAATCCAGCCGCCGATCACCGGACCGAGCGTCGGCGCGACGGACGCGATGGTGCCGATAACTGCCGCCGAATACACGCGGCGCGTTCCTTGAAAATAGTGGAACGACGAAGTGAATACGGTCGGAATCATCGAAGCGCCGAGCAGTCCTTGCAGCGCGCGGAACACAATCATGCTTTCGATGTTCCACGCAATGCCGCACAACAGGCTCGACAACGTGAAACCGACCGCCGAAGCCGTGAACAACCAGCGCGTCGAAAACACGCGCGTCAGCCAGCCCGACAGCGGAATCATGCAGATTTCAGCGATGAGATACGCCGTCTGCACCCAACTGATCTGGTCCTGCGCCGCAGACAATCCGCCGCCGATGTCTTGCAACGACGACGCGACGATTTGAATGTCCAGCAACGCCATGAACATGCCGATGCACATGACGACGAACGGCAAAATGTCTTTCGCGCGGAGCGGCGGTTGAGCAGTGGTTTCCATAATACAATCACGATTTGGTGTTCACTTTCGCCGTCACTGAAAGCCCGGGGCGCAACTGGCCGAGCGCTGCCGCATTTCGTCATCCAGCAAAATTCGCACGGCGACGCGCTGGACGATTTTGGTGAAGTTGCCGGTGGCATTTTCGGCGGGCAGCACGCTGAATTGCGCGCCGGTCGCCGGCGCAATGCTGACGACGTGGCCGTGAAATTTCTTTCCGCCGAGTAAATCAATTTTCACCGTCGCGGGCGAACCGGCGCGCATTTGGGCGAGTTGGTTTTCCTTGAAGTTCGCGTCAATCCACAAGCCTTGCGACGGCACGAGTGAAATCAATTGCGAGCCAACTGTCGCATACGCGCCAACTTGCGCGCTACGGTTGCCGACAATGCCATCCATCGGCGCGCGCAATTCCGTGTAGCTCAAATTCAGTTGCGCGAGATCGCGTTCGGCAATGGCCGCGTCAAGCGCCGCTTGAGCCTGTAGTTTTTGTGTCGCGATCACTTCCAATTGCCGCTGCGTCGCCGCTAAAGTCGCGCGCGCCTTTTCACCGGCGGCGAGCGCTTCTTTGTAATCGGCGTCCGTCTTCTGAAATTCCTGCGTGGACTCGACGCCGGTGGCCAAAAGATTTTTGGCGCGAACCTGGTCATCGTGAGTGCGAGTGATTTCCGCATCAGCGGCCGCAATTCCCGCCTGCGCCTGCGCAACAACCGCATTCTGCAAATTGCGCATCGCATCCAGATTTGTCAGTGCCGCTTTTTGAAGTGCGACAGCAGCTTCAGCTTTCGCGAGTGCGGCGCGATAATCGCGGTCGTCCAATTTCAAAAGCAGATCGCCCGCATGAACCTGCTGGTTGTCGGTCACCGCCAACTGTGAAATGAAACCGGCGACTTTTGGCGCAATCACCGTCACGTCACCGCCGATGTAAGCGTCGTCCGTGCTTTGAGTGAAGCGGCCGACTGTCCACCAATCGTAAGCGAGTTTGGCAGCGCCGATTCCAGCGAAGACAATCAACACCGCGAGAGCCGCGCGCTTCAGCGACGGCCTGCGGTTTTTCTTCGGCGCAGGCAAATCTGTTTCGCCGTTCAAATCGAAACGAGGCGCGTGATTTGAACGCGTTGAGGGTGCGAGCGGCGGCGTGGGCAGCGCAGCGCGTGGAGTTTCAGTCATGTCCGTGGCAAGAGTGGCGGTATTCATACATTTGGTTTGGTTGATGTGTGTGTCAGAACAAAAACAGGCGGATAATACCGACTAGTCGGTATGTATAATAAGTCAGTTTTAGCACGATCGGTTTCGAGGCTTTCATGGTGTTCTCCTTAAAAAATCAATGTCGCGATTTGCCGGAAGTTTTCCCGGTGTCCAAGCCGAACAATAATTTCAGATGGACACGGAATTGTTCGATATTTTCGTCCAGAACATCGGTGTTGCCGGCGGTCTTCGCCAGCAGCAGCGAGCCTTGCACGATGGAAATGTAGAATTGCGCCAGGATTTTCGGGTCGAACTTGGCGTCGGGCGCGTGGGCGGCCCTGGCTTCCGCGAGGTCATGAGAAAAATCGCGGGCCATGCGCGAGAAAAAATTCTGGCAAATGTCGCGGATCTCCGGATTGGTGAACGCCAGTTCCTGCGCGAACACACCGATGAGGCAGCCTTTCGTGGCGTGGGCCTTGCCGCCGGTGGTTTCCTTGACGTAATCCAGCCGACCAAAAACGCGGTCAAGCGGATCGGCCTGCTGACGGAACGGCGCCGCCTCATAATTTTTCACTCGATCTTCGAAAAAGTGCGTCACGGCGGCCTTGGCGATGTCGTCCTTGCTTTTGAAATAATGGAAGAAGCCGCCCTTGGTCACGCCGGCATCGGCGCAGATTTCGTCCACCGTGGTGGCATTGAAGCCGCGCGCGCGCATCAGCTTGACGCCCGCGTCCACGAGTTTGCGCTTCGTTCCCGACAGTTCCATTGATGTCATGCGATTCAACATACAGACTAGTTGGTATGTTACCTGAAATTCCTGATTCGTCAACAGTTTTTCTTGATTTTTTTTCCCAGCCCACTTTTCCGGCGATTTCCCTTTGGATTTGAGCATTTTTCCGGCAACAAGTATCATTTGTGCCGATAAATTTTTCATGGCTCACATTCACGAAAAAATTGATTTCACCGTCGCGATTTTTGTCGTTCACGACAAAAAGATTTTGCTCATTCACCATCGCCGGTTGGACAAATGGCTGCCGTTGGGCGGGCACATCGAATTGGACGAGGACCCGGAGCAGGCCGCGTTGCGCGAGGCGAAGGAGGAGAGTGGCTTGGACGTGGAATTGCTCGGCGAGCGCCCACCCACGACTTCGCCCGGCACTCGCGCGCTGATAGCGCCGCGATTTTTGGACATCCATCGTATTTCCGAAACGCACGAACACATCGGCATGATTTATTGGGCGCGGCCAACGGTGGGTTCAGCGCGCTGCGCCGATCGGACATCGCAGCGCAAAGTCCCTGCCAACCCAATTTTAGCTACCGAAGAGCATCACGACATCCGCTGGTGTGCGGTTGATGATTTGGATAAACTCTCGCCGCCAATGACTGACGCGGTGAAATGGTATTGCCGCAAGGCGCTCGAGGAAATTGCCGATTGCTGAATTTCGATTGCCGATTGAAACCGCGTTCGGCAAAATCGGCAACCGGCAATCGCCAATCGTAAATTTCATGACTCATCGCCAGCTCAAGGCCGGTTATTTCACGCTCGCGGGCCTGAACACCCTCGCGACATCGTATTATTTCAACTACCTCTTCTTCTTCCTGCGCGACCATTTCGGCTTTGGCAACCGCGGCAATCTCGGCGTCACGGCGCTGTCCGGCTTCATTTACATTTTCGCCGCGTGGCAGTGCGGCAAATTCGCGGCGAAATCCGGCCGCACCTTGAGTTTGAAAATCGGCTTTGCCGGCTTGTGCGCCGTGATGATCGGCGCCGCGCTGATGGCGCACAGCCTCGTCGGGCAACTGGCGTTTGTGTCGCTTTACAACGTCGTGCTCCTGCTGACGTGGCCGGCGCTGGAGGCGCTGGTGAGCGAGCGCGAGTCGCAGGCCGGCGTGCAGAAAATGGTCGGCATCTACAACTGCACCTGGGCCGGCTCGGCGGCGTTCGCGTATTTCACCGGCGGCAAACTTTACGACGCGCTCGGCGTCGGCGCGGTGTTCTGGCTGCCGGCGGGAATTTTCTTCTGCGAGTTCCTGTTCCTGCTCTGGCTGGAAAGACATCACGACAACGTGCTGGCGGCCACGCCCGCGCCGGCAAAAGAACTTTTGCACGTGCCGGAAAGCGCGGCATTCACGCAGCCCGTCGGTCCAAAATCTTTTTTGAAAATGGCGTGGCTGGCCAATCCGTTTGCCTACGTCGCCATCAACACGCTCATCGCCGTCATGCCGGGCGTTGCGAAAACGCTCGCGCTGTCGCCCACGCAAACCGGGCTGTTTTGTTCCGTCTGGTTTTTCGGGCGTTTTGGCGCGTTTGCGGCGCTTTGGAAATGGCATGGCTGGCATTACCGGTTTCGCTGGCTGCTGGGCGCGTTTCTGCTTCTCATCGCCAGTCTGACGACGATCCTGCTGGCGCAGCAGCTCTGGCTGGTCATCGTGGCGCAGGTGTTTTTCGGCCTGGCGACCGGGCTGATTTATTATTCGTCACTGTTCTACTCGATGGATGTTGGCGAAGCCAGCAGCGAGCACGGCGGACTGCATGAGGCGTTCATCGGCATGGGAATTTTCCTCGGCCCGGCCACCGGCGCGGTGGCGCTCACACTCGCGCCGCAGTCGGCCAACGCCGGCACCTGGGCGGTGTCAACGCTGCTGACGATTGGCCTCGGCGTGCTGGTGTGGATGCGGAAGCAGGCCTGGAATCAATGAACTGAATTCGCTTAATTTTTTTGCGCGGCAGCCTTAAACTGCAGGCGCAACCAATTTTGAAATGAAAGCCATGCCACTTCCCTCCGCGCTGTTCACGCTGAACCGCGAGCGCCTCGTCAAAAAACTGTTGCCGCGCTCGCTCGCGGTGCTGAACGCCAACGACATCATGCCCACGAACGCCGACGGCTCGCTGGGCCACCTCCAGAACGCCGATTTGTTTTATCTCACCGGCATTCATCAGGAGGAAACGATTTTGCTGCTCGCGCCGGACGCGTTCGATCCGAACCATCGCGAAATTCTTTTCACGCGGCAGCCGAACGAACACCTCGCCATTTGGGAAGGCCACAAGCTGACGAAGGAACAGGCGACGGCGATTTCCGGCATCAAAAACGTGAAGTGGCTTTCGGAGTTTCCGGTGATTTTCCGGTCGCTCGTCTGCGAAATGGAAAATGTCTATCTCAACAGCAACGAGCATCAGCGTGCCGATGTCACCGTCGAAACGCGCGATTCGCGGTTCATCCGCGATTGTCAGAAAAAATTTCCGTTGCATCGTTATCATCGTCTCGCGCCGCTGATGCACGAACTGCGCGCCGTCAAATCCCAATATGAAATTGACGCCATCAAAGCTGCGTGCGACCTGACGGGCAAAGGGTTTCGGCGTGTGCTGAAATTCGTCAAGCCGGGCGTGAACGAGACGGAAGTCGAAGCCGAGTTCGCGCACGAATTCATCCGGCAAAAAGGCCAGTTCGCGTATCCGCCCATCATCGCCGGCGGCGCGAACAACAACATTCTGCATTACGGCCAGAACGATCAGCCGTGCAAAAAGGGCGATTTGCTTTTGCTCGACGTGGCCGCCGGTCTCGGCAATTACATGAGCGACCTCACGCGCACGATTCCCGTGAGCGGCAAATTCACGCGCCGGCAGAAGCAGGTTTACAACGCCGTGCTGCGCATTTTCCGCGCGCAAGTCGCCGCGCTTGTGCCGGGCAAGACGACCAAGGATTTGCGGAACGAATGCGAGGAGCGCACGGCCAAGGAATGCGTTGATCTCGGCCTGTTGAAATTGTCGGACATCAAAAAACAAAAGCCCGACGAGCCGGCGGTGAATAAGTTTTTCATGCACGGCGTTTCGCATCCCATCGGCCTGGACGTGCATGACGTGACTTACAACCATTTCAAAATCGCGCCCGGCTGGGTGCTGACGGTAGAGCCGGCGATTTACATCAAGGACGAAGGCTTCGGCGTGCGCATCGAAAACACGGTGCTCGTCACGGAAGATGGGCAGCGGGATTTGATGGCCGGCATTCCGATTGAAGCCGGTGAAATCGAAGACTTGATGAACCGCCGGAAATAATTTGGCAGGCGCACTTGACCTTGCCAATCAAAGCCGCTAGACCTGACGGCAAGATTTATGGCCATCAAAACCATCATCAAACCCGCGAAATCACCCGCCGCCGTCGGCCCTTACAACCAGGCCGTGCGCGTCGGCGACCTGCTGTTCTGCGCCGGACAGATCCCGATTGATCCGACGGACGGCACTCTCGTCGCCGGCGACATCAAGGCGCAGACCGACCGCGTGCTGCAAAACGTGAAGGCGATTCTCGACGACCAGCACCTGACGTTCGCCAACGTCGTGAAAAGCACGGTGTTTCTGACCGACCTCGCGAACTTCGCCGGCATGAATGAAATCTACGCGAAGTATTTCACGGAAAATTTTCCAGCGCGCTCGACCATTCAAGTCGCCGCGCTGCCCAAAGGCGCGGCGGTGGAAATCGAAGTCGTGGCGCATTTTTGAATTTACGATTTACGATTTACGATTGACGTGCCTTAAACCGTTCAACTCGTAAATCGCAAATCCGAAATCGCAAATGAAAAAGTCCTGGGCCGAAAAACTTGCAACCAACAAAGACCTGCCAAAGACAATGGTCATCCCGGCGCCACTTGAGGTGGACGCGTTGATGAAGCAGGTTCCCAAGGGCCGTGTGGTCACCATCAACGATCTCCGCGCGGCGCTGGCTAAGGAACACAAGACGGATTTTGCCTGCCCGATTACGACGGGAATTTTCTCGTGGATCGCCGCCAACGCCGCCGCGGAGGACGAAGCGGCGGGAAAAAAACGCTTCACGCCGTTCTGGCGCACGCTGAAAACCGGCGGCGAGATCAATCCGAAATATCCCGGCGGCGCGGAGGGCAGCGCCAAACGCCTGCGCGCGGAAGGGCACAAAATTGTCGCCAAAGGCAAGCGGCTGCTCGTGACCGATTTTGAGAAAAAACTGTTCACCAGACTGAAATAGCCCATGTCTGCTGGCGCGTATTTATTTATCGGCTTCGTTGTCGGCGGCGCGCTGGGGCTGCTCATCGGCTGGCTGTTCGGCGGACGGCGCGCAGCCGTGCTGCCGGATGCGCGGCTGGAAACTGAATTGCGCCAGCAGCTCGCGCAACGCGACGCGGAACTGACGCAAACGCGCGAGCAGCTTTCGCAAAGCAAAACCGCGCTCGCCACCGCGCAGGCAAAACAGGAAGCCGCCGAAAAAAATCTGGCCGAGCAAAAACAGTTGCACGAGCAACATCTGCGTGACGCCAAGGCCGCGCAGGAAAAAGCCATCGCCGATTTGCGCGAGGCGTTCAAGGCGTTGAGCGCGGATGCGCTGAAACAAAGCGCGCCGGAGTTTTTGCGGCTGGCGGAACAGTCGTTCGGCAAGTTTCAGGAAACCGCGAAAGGCGATTTGGCGCAGCGGCAGGAGGCCATCAAAGGGTTGGTCGAGCCGCTCAAGCAGCAGCTCGAAACATACCAGAGAAATTTGCAGTCGAGCAGCGCGGCGCAGTCATCCGCGCTGGGCGAGGTCAAAAAACATTTGGAAACGCTGGCGCAATCCAACCAGTCGCTCGCGCAGGAGACGCAGCAGTTCCGGCTGGTGCTGCACTCGAATCAGGCGCGCGGCAAGTGGGGCGAGGAAACGCTGCGGCGCGTGGTCGAGGCGGCTGGCATGAGCGCGCATTGCGATTTTACCGAGCAAACATCGTCAGGCGAGAACCGGCCGGACCTTGTGGTGAAATTGCCCGGCGACCGTTTCATCATCGTGGACGCGAAGGTGCCGGATTTTGATTTTCTCAACGCGCTGGAAACGGCGGAGCCGGTCAAACGCGCCGAGGCGCTGGCGGCGCATGCGGCAAAATTGAAAGGCACCATCAAGGCGCTGGCCGACCGCGATTATCCGCGGCAGTTTCCCAACGCGCTGGATTACGTGGTGCTGTTCGTGCCGGCGGAATCGCTGTTCAGCGCGGCGCTGGAAGGCGATCACGATTTGATCGTCTGGGCGGCGGAAAAAAGAATTTTGCTCGCGACGCCGGCCTCGCTCATCGCGCTGCTGCGTTCGGTGAGCGTGAGCTGGCAGCAGTACGCGCAGACCGAGAACGCGCAAAAAATCGCCGAGGCCGCGCAGGAATTTTACACGCGCGTGGTGAAATTTACCGAGCACTTCGAGAAAATTAAAGCCGGACTGGACCGCGCCAATTCCGCGTTCAACGACGCGGCGGCCAGTTTCCAAACACGCGTGCGCCCGGCGGGCGAGCGGCTGGCGGAACTCGGCGGCGCGAATTCGTCCAAGGAATTGGCGGACGTGCAACCTCTCGACGCCACGCTGCGGCTGCCACCCGGCCAGTGAAGGCTGGCACTCGGCAGCGAAGATTATTTCCGATACGCGAAAACCATGCCTTCGTTGTTCATCATGAAGGTGTCGCCGGCGAGTTTGCCCGCGGTCATGCCCGCGCCTTCCCAAGTCATCGTAAGTTCTGCGCCGGATTGTTGGTAGCTGGCGTGCGTCACCACCGTCATGTCTTTTCGCGAGCCGACCGAAACAACCATGTTGCAGGTGCAATGCCCATCGGCGGTGATCGCAAAGCTGCCGGACTGCACCGTCATGGCCGTGTTTTCGTGGTTGATGTTGCAAGGCACCGGCTGGCCGTCCACGCTAACGAGCGCGTAAATGCCTGCGGGATCCGGCGCGGGACTCGACACGACATTGGCGGTGGTTTTTTGTTTGCAGCCAGTCAGCAGCAGGCAGGCCGTCAACAGGCCAAAGGCGATGATGCGAGGCGTGTGGTTTTCGACGTTGATGTTCTTGGATGTGGTATTTGTTTTCATGCCTCAAGCATACTGCCAGCGACGGATGAGGTGTTAATTGATAAATTCACAAGCGACATCGGCTAAATCAATGGTCAGAGTCCGCCAGATTTTGCTGTTCGCGTCTTTGCGTTGAAATCTTTTTCCATTTGCCGCATCTTCTCGGCTGCAATTTTCTATGGCTGAAAAACCGACACCGATTTACGACGAGAGCAAGATCAAGACGCTGAGTTCGCTCGAGCACATCCGGCTGCGCACGGGCATGTATATCGGGCGCATCGGCACCGGCGCGCATCCCGACGACGGCTGCTACGTTTTGCTGAAGGAGGTCGTGGACAACGCGATTGACGAATACATCATGGGCCACGGCAAGGAGGTCGAGATCACGCTCGATGGCAACAAGGTGGCCGTGCGCGATTTTGGGCGCGGCATTCCGCTCGGCAAGGTCGTGGACTGCGTTTCCAAGATCAACACCGGCGCGAAATACAACGACGAGGTTTTCCAATTCAGCGTCGGCCTCAACGGCGTCGGCACGAAGGCGGTCAACGCGCTGTCAAAAAACTTTTTCGTGCGCAGCCATCGCGACGGCGAATTTGCCGAGGCGAGTTTCAAAATCGGGAAATTAAAAAAAGAAGATTCCGGCAAGACAAAGGAGCCAAACGGCACGCTGATCGAGTTCGAGCCGGATGAAAGCATTTTCAAAGAGAGCGCGTTTCGGCTCGAACATATCGAGCGCCGGCTGCGGCATTACAGCTATCTCAACACCGGACTGCGTTTGATTTTGAAAATGCCGGAGCTGGCCGAGCCGAAAGTGTTTCAATCCCGCCACGGCCTCATGGATTTGGTGATGGAAGATCTGGCCAGCGACGGCAGCGAACCGATTTATTCGCCGCTGCATTACGCGGGCAAGACGCTGGAATTCTGTTTCACGCACAGCAATTCGCGCTACGGCGAGACGTTTTATTCCTTCGTAAACGGCCAATACACCAGCGACGGCGGCACGCACTTGAGCGCCTTCCGCGAAGGTTTGCTCAAGGCCGTGAACGAATACTGCGGCGGAAAATTTGAAGGCGACGACGTGCGCGAGTGCATGGTCGGCGCGGTGGCGATCCGGTTGAAAGACCCGGTGTTTGAATCGCAGACGAAAAACAAACTGGGCAACACCGAAATCCGCACCGAGCTTGTGAACAATGTCCGCGAGGAACTGCTGCATTTTTTCCAGCGCAACAAACAGATCGCCGAGACGATCATGGCGAAGGTCAAGGACACGCAGGAGTTGCGAAAGGAATTGCAGAACGTCAAGAAGCTCGCGCGCGAGCGGGCCAAAGCCATCACGCTGCGCATCCCGCAGTTGAAAGATTGCAAGCATCACTTCGACAAGAAAAAGGACAAGGGCTGGAACTCGATGGTTTTTATTTGCGAAGGCCAGTCCGCCGCCGGCTCGATCACGAGCTGCCGCGACGTGAACAACCAGGCGGTGTTCGTGCTGAAGGGCAAGCCGCTCAATGTCTGGGATCTCAAGCGCGACGTGATGTATAAAAACGACGAGATGTATAATCTCATGCAGGCGCTCAACGTGGAGGACAATACCGAGGGCTTGCGCTACGAGAAGGTTATTCTCGCGACGGACGCGGACGTGGACGGTTTGCACATCCGCAATTTGATGATCACCTATTTTTTTAAGTTCTTCGAACAGCTCGTCCACGACGGCCACGTTTTCATTTTGGAAACGCCGCTGTTCCGCGTGCGCAACAAGCAGGAAACGATTTACTGCTACAGCGAATCCGAACGTGATGCCGCAGCCACGAGGCTCGGTGGCAGACCGGAAATCACGCGGTTCAAAGGTCTCGGCGAAATCAGCCCGAAAGAATTCGCACAGTTCATCGGCAAACAAATGCGCTTGAGCAAAGTCGAATACGCCCCGCGCGCCGAGTCCGCGCCCATTTTTAATTTTTACATGGGCAAGAACACGCCCGAGCGCAAGGATTACATTATGGACAGCCTCGTCGCGCCGGTGGAGGAATAAACCATCAGAGGAACGACTTCGTGAGTCCAAACCTCTCGCCTCTTTGGTAGCGGGTTTGCGCTTGCCCGTTACGCAGGCAGACGGCATTTTTGCCGGATGAATTCTTCTCTGCTCCCCAAAGTTCTGCGCGGCGCGGTTGTTGTGCTGCTCTGCTGTCTGGCGGTTTCCTTGAATGCCGCCGAAAATAATGCCGCCGTGGCTCCCGAACTTCAGGTGGCCGATCAATTTTTCCTTGCCATCCCCAAAACCGGCTTCGGCAAGGATTATTTGTTCAGCGCGTCGCTGATCCCGCAGGGGCCGTCGCCCACGAGCCACGGGCTGACGGGAAGAATTGTGTCGTTTGCGTTGTTTCCCGACGGCGTGGACATGTATGAATCCACGAAAGGCCTGGTGGTCACGGAGGATTTGCCGGCGCGGCGGCTGCTGGCGAGTTTTCCCATCGTGCGCCAGGAAAGCAACGGCGCGGTGGTGATTGATTTCAACAAAGGCATGCGCCGCGTGTTCACGCAGTCGTGGACGGAGGGCGGCGCGCTGAATTTTGAGTCGCACGACAACGTGCTGGAAGTGCCGGACAGCCGCGTGTTTGAAATGCGCGCGGACGGCGGGCAGCTCACCATCCGCCAGAGCGTGCAGGCGCGCAGCCGCGAGATGAACGCGGACGTGGAATCGCGCTACGAGGTGCGGTATTTCATCACGCCGTATCACCCGGGTGATTTCGCGGGCAAGGAATCGAGCCTCGTGGATGCGCGCTACACTAAATTTTTCGAGACGGAAGGCCGGCTTGAACCCGGCACGGGCCGCGTGTCGTCGCGCATTGACCGTTTCGATTTGAAGCAGCCGGTTACATTTTATTATTCGGCCAACACACCGCCGGAATTTGTGGAGGCCGTGACGGGCGGCATTCTTTATTGGAACAGCGTTTTCGGCAAGGAGGTCGTGAAGGCTCTGAAGGCGCCGGAGGGCGTGACCGCGCCGGACGCAAAGGACAACCTGGTGCAATGGGTGCCGTGGGACCGCGCGGGTTTTGCCTACGCGGACGTGCTGGCCGATCCGCTGTCCGGCGAATCCCTGCACGGCCAGGCTTACATGACCAGCGCGTTTAGCTATGTCGGCAAGGCGCGGGCGCGGGCGCTGCTGCGCGCGATGGAAGAAATCGCCGAGACAAAAAAGGACGACAAAAAAAGCCCGGCGCAACTGGGCGTGCCGTTCCTCGCGTCGGCCACGTGCTGCGAAATGGACCCGCGCGAGTTTGCGGCGCAAATGGCGCACGGCTTGCAGGAATTACTGGCGAGCGACGAACTGACCGACGCAGCGGTGCTGCGCACGGCGCAGGATTATGTCCGCGAAGTGGTGGCGCACGAAGTCGGGCATATCCTGGGTCTGCGGCATAATTTCGCCGGTAGCCTTGGCGCGACGCTCACGGCCAAGGAACTCAACGACTGGTTCAAGGCGTATCTGCTTGGCAAGCCGCTCGACGCCTACACGAACAAGCTGGCCTCGACGTCAGTCATGGAATACACGGTGTTCAAAGGCAGCGTGTTTATCGGCTGGCAAATGCGCACGCTCAAGACGGTGCTGCCGCACGATCACGCGGCGATTGCCTGGGGCTATTACGACAGCGCCGAGGCGCGCACGAACAAGGTGCTCTTCGCCACCGACGAGGACACCATGAAATACGGCGACGTGCGGACGTTTGATTACGGCCAGGAACCCGTCGTCAGCGCCTACGCCGAAACCGCGCAGATCATTGATTTGCTGCCGAACAGCGTCATCGAAAGATTCATCGCCGCGCGCGCGCCGCAGAATCCGCACGACCGCCTTCCGCTGGAACAGGTCATTTTGAATTACAGCGCCGCCGCCAACGAAATCGCCGGCCAGTTTGTCAACGCGCTCATCTGGTTCAAAGCCGACACGCGTTCGCTGCGCGTGGAAAACCAGTTCGATTACATCGGCGAAATGAATCTCAAGGAACGGCATCAGGCGCACTGGAAATATCTGAATCACCAAATCGAAGAACTCGGCGGCGTGGACCGCGCGCTGTTTTCGGCGTTGCCGGCGGAATACAAATTGGATTTGAAGGAAGAGCCGGCCGGAATGCCCGTCGTCCAGCGTTTGAACGCCGGCAATCTCACCGCGCGGCTGGAGAAGCTGCTGGTTTCGACGAACTACACCGTGTTCGTGGGCCTCGACGACAAGAAATATTCCTTCACGAAGGAGGAGCGGGAGTTGATTGCCCAGCGCGGAAAGAAATTTTTTGAAGAATTGGAAAAGGAACTCGTCAAGCAAATCTGCCTGAAACTGGAGAACGCGCCGCGCGATCTCGGCACGGAAGCCGACGGCGCGCTGGGCGAGGAAGACATCGTGGCCAAGCTGGAACTGCGCATCATCGAAGTCGCCAAATTCGTCATCACCGCCAGGAGCGAAACTAACCGCGTCACCGGCAAAATTGACAAGAGCTACGTCGAAGTGCCCGAATACAAATACGACCACGAGACGCGGCTCGCCGCCGCCAAGTCGCTCAACGAAAATACCGGTTCATTCAAGGGCTGGGCCGACGACGCCAAGGGCGAACTGAACAGCCAGTTGAAAAAACAGATTGAAGAGGCGATGAACATCGCGCACTTCAAAGATTTCAAAGTGTCGCTGCTGTCGCGGCCGTTGCGCGAGTGGTATCAGCAGCAGCAGGAGATTTTGCAACTGCTGCCTCCCTCGCCGCCGAATCCCGGCGCGCCGCCCGAACCGCAGTTGCCGGCGAAGTAACGCACACGACCCGCCGGAAGTATTGTTTGCAGCATTGAAGCGGCTTTTCGCCAGTTGCGGGCGGCGGCGCTGAAAGCTATTTTCTCCGCGTGTCCAGAATCGCCAGCCAAATCAAATCCTCGCCGCTGATTTTGTTGCTGCGGGTGAATGCCGTCCATAGCTGGCGGCGGCTGCTGGCCATCCGTCAACAATCGCGGCTGCTCACCGGCATCATCAGTCTTTTCGTGGCGGGCTATCTCGTGCTGGCGTTCGAGTTGTTTTATCACGGGATGAAGTTCATGGCCAAGTTTCCGGGTCTGGGCGTGGTGCTGACGGAGCGGCTGCTCTTCACGCTGTTCGCGTTTCTGTTCGCACTGCTGCTGTTGAGCAACCTGGTCATCGCCTACGGCAACTTGTTTCGCAACCGCGAGACGGCGTTTCTGCTGACGCTGCCGGTTCCGGCGCAGACCATTTTCAACTGGAAATTCATCGAGTCCACGATTCTGGCGTCGTGGGCGTTTTTGTTTTTGATTGCGCCGCTGCTCGTCGCGTTCGGGCTGGTGCGCGGCGTGCCGTGGCATTTTTATCCGCTGACGGTTTTGCTCATCGGGCTGTTCATCATCTTGCCGGGCGTGCTGGGCGCGGCGCTGGCCATCGGCATCGGCCGGCATCTGGACCGGAAAAGTTTTCAGGTCGTGCTGTTGTTGCTGGCGCTTGGCGCTGCTGGCGTTCGTCGCGTTCTGGTGGAAGGCCAATCCGGTGGACGACGATCTGCTGGACAAGCGCACGCTGGAAGCGCTCGACCGGCTGCTCGCCAAAACGCGCTTCACGATGTTTCCGTTTTTGCCGAGCTACTGGCTCTCGTCGGCGGTGCTGCAATGGGCGGAAGGCATCATCGGCGGCGCGATTTTTTTCGCCGGCGGTGCTGTTGAGCCACACGCTGTTTTTCGGCAGCATCGCGTTCACGCGGTTCGGAAATATTTTTTACGACACGGCTTCGGCGGTGCAAAGCCGGGCGCGGCGGCGGATTCAAATTGCCCTTTTCACGCGCAATCATCAATTCCCGCGCGCCGGGCCTGCTCGAACGGATTTTTGCAAAATGTCCCGTTCCTCCTGCCCGACGCCCGCGCGCTGGCCGTGAAAGACCTGCGCATGTTCTGGCGCGACACCACGCAATGGGGCCAGTCGGTGATGTTTTTCGGCCTGCTCGGCGCCTACATCATCAACCTCCGCAACTTCACGCATCAGCTCACCAGCCCGTTCTGGATTCACGCCGTCGCGTTCCTCAATCTCGGCGCGTGCGCGTTCAACCTCGCCTCGGTCACCACGCGATTCGTGTTCCCGCAATTTTCCCTCGAAGGCCGGCGGCTGTGGATCATCGGCCTCGCGCCGATCGGCCTGCCGCGCGTCGTCAAAACCAAATACTGGCTGGCCAGCGCCGCTTCGCTCGTGGTCACGCTCGGCCTCGTCACGCTGTCGTGCTACCTGCTGCAAAATGCCGTGGGACGACGTCGCTTTTTTCGGCGCGGTCATCACCGTGATGACCTTCGCGCTCAACGGCCTCGCCACCGGCCTCGGCGTTTTGTTTCCGAACCTGAAGGAAACCAATCCGAACAAAATCGTCAGCGGCTTCGGCGGGACGCTGTGTTTCGTGCTGAGTTCGGTCTATATCATCGCGCTCGCTGGCGCTGCTCGTGCTGGGCGGCGGCGGGCTGCATGGCAACACCAACTGGGCCGCCGCCTGCATCCTCGGCTTTGTCCTGCTGTCCCTGGCCATCGGCTGGCTGCCGATGAAAATGGGATTGAAACAACTGAAAAATTTCGAGGCGTGAAAAACAGGAACAAGACAGTTTGAAGAAGTTTCCGCCGCCGCCGCTACCGGGTTTCTTCATTCTTCATTCTTCATTCTGCCTTCGAGCGCGGCAAACAACTTTTCCGCCGTCGCAAAATGTTTTTGCCCGTCTGTCGTCACCAGATTAAAACCTTTGCCATAAGCCGGGCCGTTCGCCACGCAGAAATCCGTCGCGCAGTCCGTCAGTTGCCTTTGGGCCGCAGCGCAACGCGTCCGCGCGCCGGCCGTCCGCCTCAAACTTCCAACCCACAATTTTTGTTTTCGGAAACCAGCCGCGCAGTTCAGCGATTATTTTCGGCGTGGGCGCCAGCTCGACGAACAGGCTGCCGCGGCGCGTGGAGATTTTTGAGGACGGCGTGAACGGTTGCAATTTTCCCGCCGCGTTGCGCGTGAAAATTTTTCCAATCTTAAAATCGCTGACCGCTGCCGCGTGAAAAATCGCGTCCACCTTTTGGCCGGAAAATGATTTTATTTTTGCGCGTAAATCCGCCGTGGTGGAAAACCCTTTGACCCGCTTCGCCTTTCGTTTGCCCGCGTAGGTCGCCGACTCGCCGATAAGCAGCGTCACGTTGTGCCCGCGCGACGCGAGAAAATTGGCCAGCTCCGTGCCGAGCCGGCCCGTGGAAAAATTCGTGAGCCGGCGCACGTCGTCCAGCGGCTCGAACGTCGGTCCGGCGGTGACAATGCAGTTCATGCCGCGAAGATAACGGAATGAACCCAAAGGATGAAAGAGAGAACCGTTTAGACCGCCTCTTTTTTACGTCAGCCGCATGGGCATGACGACGTAAAGAAACGGCCCGTTTATTTTCACCACTCCCGGGCTTAATTCATCTATTAATTCGATGAATACCTCGTCCTCGGTCAGCGCCGCCAGCGGGTCAATCAGGTAGCGCGGATTGAAGGCGATGGCCATTTCCTTGCCTTTGTAGTTGATGGCGATGGTCTCGCGCGCCTCACCCACTTCCGGCGAGTTGGCCGTGATGGTGAGCGTGTTTTTTCCAAAGGCCAGCTTCACGGAGTTGGCCTTTTCGCTGGTCATGATTTCGGCGCGGCGCAGTGCCGATTGAAATTCCTCACGGCCTAGGGCGATGCGTTCCTTGGCCTCGCCAGGAATGACCTGCCGGTAGTTGGGATAATTTCCTTCGATGAGTTTGGTGACGAGCAGCACGGAAAATCCATTTTCGTTTTTTAGCGCGAAGGAAGCCTGGTTCTCGCCAAACTTGAGGTCCACTTCTCCCTTGTCCAACAACAGGCGAGTCAATTCGTTGACGGCCTTGGCCGGCACAATAAATTCGCCGCTGCTCTTCTCCGGAATTTCCACTTCCTCGTCCACAAGCGCAAGCCGGCGGCCATCGGTGGCCACGAACGTCATCTTGCCTTCCTTGAGGCTGATAAAAATTCCGTTGAGAACATACCGGGATTCGTCGGTGGAAACGGCAAAAGAAGTTTTCCGGAGCATTGCCCGGATGGTTTCCTGCGACAAGGAAACTTTCTTGTCATCCTTGAATTTTGGAAGCGGCGGAAATTCATCCGCTGCCAGGCCGTTTATCTTGAAAAAAGAGGAACCGCTTCGAATACTGGCCACGTTCTTTTCATCCACTTCAATTTCAATCTCCCCGTTCAGTTCGCGCACGATGCCAAACAATTTTTTCACCGGCAGCGTGGTCGCGCCGGACTTGGCCACCTTGGCTTCCACCTTGCACGCGACGGTCACATCAAGGTCAGTGGCGGTGAATTCTAAATGACTGCCTTCGGCGCGCAGCAGGACGTTGGAAAGAATCGGCAGCGTGGTGCGGGTGCTGACGACGTTTTGCGCGGCTTGCAGGCCGGCAACAATCTGTTCTTTTGTGATCGTGAGTTTCATGCGCGTTTAATATGTATCTTCTCTTTTAAATTTCTATCCGTATTAAGGCCGGTGAACAAGCCTAACAACTTTTAAACCGACGCCTACGACACGGAAAAAATATAAATGTCATCGGTGACAACATCAAGCTATCCAAACCAGACAAAAACAAAAGTCAAAGTTGTTGGCTCTATGCACAAGCCATTCACAATCGGTTGGCAGTCAAACCGCCAAGTTTTGCGCGCCGGATAATTTCAGGAAAAATAGAGCAGACAAAATCCACTTCACTTTCAGTCGAGTCCCGACCCAGAGAAAAGCGCACCAGCGAATTTGACGCTTCTGTTTTCCCAGTCGCCTCGATCACGTGGCTAGGCTCTAGCGAACCCGCCGAACAGGCGGAGCCGGAAGACGCGCAAATTCCTTCCAAATCCAAACCCGCCATCAACGCGGTCCCGTCCGCGCCCGGCACGACAAAAGAAACCGTGTTGACAAGAGAATTCTTTTCCGGGCTGACCATTTCGCAACCCTCAATTTTTTCAATGGCGGCGAACAGCTTAACGGAAAGCGGCTTGATTTTAAAATCTAAAAAAACCGGCGGTTTCACGAATCTTTCTAAAGCTTCCACCAAGCCGATGATTGACGGCAAATTTTCCGTTCCGGCGCGGTGCTCGTTTTCATGCCCGCCGCCGAACAAAATCGGGTCGGGATGCAGCGGCGACCGGATGTAAAGCAGACCCGCCCCTTTCGGCCCATGAAATTTGTGCGCGCAGACAGAAACCAGATCGGCGTTAAATTGGCTGATGTCTGCGACCGGTTCCTTGCCGAACCATTGCACCGCGTCGGTGTGAAAAAAGACGCCGCGCTCGCGGCAAATCGCGCCGAGTTCGACAACCGGCTGAAGCGTGCCAATTTCATTGTTCGCCGCCATGACGGAAACCAAGACGGTATCATGACGAATCGCCATTTTTAAATCATCAACTCCAACGCGGCCTTCAAAATCAACCGGCAGCCGCGTGACCGAAAAACCGGCGGTTTTTTCCAAATAATCAAAGCATTGCAAAACCGCGGGATGTTCAATGGCGGAGGTGATGAGATGATTTCCCCTGGCTTTTAGCGCCCGCGCCGTGCCCAGGATGGCAAGATTATTCGCCTCAGTTCCGCCGCTGGTGAAAATGATTTCGCTCGGCTTCGCGCCCAGAAATTTTGCCGCGCGGTCGCGGGCATCGTCGAGCAATGCCCGCGCTTTCCTGCCGACATGATGCACGGAAGACGGATTGCCCCACACGTCGCCGAGAAACGGCAGCATCGCGTCCCTCACCGCCGGGTCGAGCGGCGTGGTGGCGTTGTAGTCGAAGTAAATCGTGCGCGGCATTTGCAATTTACGATTTACGATTTACGATTTACGCGAGTCATGCAAACGAAGCCAATCGTAAAACGAAAAGAAAAAATCGTAAATGAAAACACAGGTGAAAATTTGCGGCCTGACGAGCGTGGCTGATGCGCTGGCCGCCGCCGAAGCCGGGGCGGACATGATCGGGCTGATGTTTTACGACCAAAGCCCGCGCCACATCCCGCTCGCGACCGCCGTGGAAATTGCCCGCGCACTGCCGCCGTTCGTGCTGCGCGTCGGCGTCTTTGTTAACCCAGACGAAGACCTGGTCACCCGCGCCATCGCCGGCTGCGGCTTGGACCTGCTGCAATTTCACGGCGACGAGTCCCCAGACTTCTGCACCCGGTTTGGACTGATGAGCATAAAAGCCGTGCGCATCCGCGACGCGTCGTCGCTGAACCAACTGGCCCATTTTCAAACGGATGCGTTTCTGCTCGACGCCTTTTCCAAAACCGGACCGGGCGGCACCGGCGAAAAATTCAACTGGGAACTCGCCATCGCGGCGCAGGAATTTGGCAAGCCGCTTTTTCTTGCCGGCGGGCTGACACCGGAAAATGTGGGCGACGCGGTGAAACAAGTGCGTCCGTTCGCCGTGGATGTTTCCAGCGGCGTGGAATCCGCTCCGGGGAAAAAAGACGCCGCGAAAGTGCGGGCATTCATCGCGGCGGTGCGAGCGGTGTGAGACGGCGACGAGATTCAATTCAACGTCCAGCCGATAATTTCAACGGCGAACCAATAAGTTTCAACAGCTAAACGATAAACTACGACAGCTAGACAATAAAATTTAAGTGTGAAACGATAAGTTTCATATGCTAACTTAAAAATTTCAATAGTTAGACGAAAAACTCAATAGCGGAACGACAAACTACATTGGATAAATGATAACATTCATTGGCTAGACGATAACATTATTAGCATGAACGACAAATTATTCAGTCGTTGACTTCGATTTGCCAATGTTTATCATGTTTTTAAATGAATACGCCTTCAGATGCTCCCAAGACAGCGCTACCCTCGCCATTGCCGGATTGTGACAAAATGGTCAAAGCGCTGGGCAGCCCCGTGCGATGGAAAATGCTTCAAGAATTGGGCCAGGGCGAGCCGCGCTCGATTGGCGAGCTGGCCGCCGCCGCCGGTTGCCATTACGACAACGCCGGGCGGCATCTCATTGTGTTGCGCAAAGCCGGGCTGGTGGTGCAGGGACGCGGACGGCTTTATCAAATCCCCAAGCAATATCTTCCCGCGACCGGCCAGCCGCACGTGGATTACGGCCATTGCCTGCTGCGAATGAATGCCGCGGAACAAGCATGACGGAGACGGCGGTATGAATAACCTACCGGGGAAGTTTGCAGCCTATCATGGTGTTAGGCCACATATCAGTAATACAATCCCGTCTCATTTGCAAAGCTCAAGGTCTTCGGCTCGACAATTTCGGTCGGCTTGAAAAATAGAATGATAATCTGGTGCGGCTTTAAATCTGGGGTCATCTGGGCCGTAATTGGCATCATCAATGTCCTCAAACCGGATGACTGCAACCTCGTGCCCTCGAATGGTGGCGACAGTATCGCCTCTCCATGAACTACAACCAGTCACTCGAATAACAACAGGCTTGTCCAACATCTGTCCGTCAACAGTATCAACGACAAAAGAATCTGCGTCCTGCATAGGGCGAGAAGGACTCTTATGCCCGTGAATAGTAATCTCTCGACCAACTTGGTGTCCGAGACACCCCATAACTATGGTCTGTCGTCCGATAGTAACCGCCGAGATTCGATGCGCCGATGTAGCGCAACCTGCCAACAGGAACGCGAACGCCGGAAGAAGAAAATATAAAATGCGCATGATGCTCAATGTGGCCTAACGAAAAAAGCTAAGCCACCGCCGACTGCGACGTGAACCGCGACAGCGGAACTGACCGCGCCAACGGCGGTTGGCTCCGGCGACTTTTAGGCATCACGCTTTTGTAATCCCTCACCATCATAAATCCTATGTCAATACTCCTCGTCGCTGATGTCAGGTCTCGAATGCAAGACCAGACCTCGTCACCCTCTCGCAAATCTTCTCATGTATGCTGCACGACAACTACAAGGTCAAATAATCTTTGGTGTGGCCAACCCTCTGCATAACGCTTGGCTTCTGCCTCGCCTTTGGCGAGTGCCTCATCAAGAAACTCGACGCACGGAAAAGCACCATACGCTCCTCGAAAGTGCGGCGCGGCTTACCGTCCTCGGTCATATCCGACCTGAAGATGCTCCGCACAGAATACCACTCTTGATTTGGCATAATGCGTAGTGATGCCTAACGATAAAAGCTGAGCCACCGCCGACTCGCGGCGTGAACCGCGACAGCGGAACGGACAGCGCCAACGGCGGTTGGCTCCGGCGACTTGTTAGGCACACGGTCGTATAACTCTCATGTCGGTAATGGAAAACGCGGCTCTTTGAGAAGCTGCATGGGAATCTTATAGCTCTCGATAATCTTGAACGACCATGAGCGCAAACTGGATCGCGCAGCTTCCGGCATGTTCGTGAATACGAAATAACGCCATCTTTCTGTTTCAACTCCTGAAGTCCCTTCTCCAAACTCGCAACTGGAACGCTCTGCCACCGAAAGCCGCCGGGATATGGAACGAGAACCAGAACATTTCCGCTCCGGGTCGTGTGAATGTGCATCTGAAAATCGGTGTTCATGGTCGAGTGTGCCTAACGAAAAAAGCTGAGCCACCGCCGACTCGCGACGTGAACCGCGATAGCGGAACTGACAGCGCCAACGGCGGTTGGCTCCGGCGACTTGTTAGGCTGACGGTCAATCATAAATCAAAATACTCAAAGCATCAGACTCCGAACTGCGATAACCACGCAAAGCTGCGTGGCTCTCGCAGACGATGAGTCGAACCCACAACCTTCCGCTTAGTAGGCGGCTGCTCGATCCAATTCGAGCTATGCGTCTAATAAAACCCGAATGCAATCTGGAGCTTCTGGTAGATTCTAAAAAATCTCATGGCTGCATCATTATGCAGTAAATCGCGCGAGTCAGCCTAACGAAAAAAGCTGAGCCACCGCCGACTCGTGACGTGAACCGCGACAGCGGAACTGCAAAGCGCCAACGGCGGTTGGCTCCGGCGACTTGTTAGGCGGCATATTTATCGGCGAAACAAATAACCAACTGCTAGCGACCAAAGTAAAGCGCAGCAAATCGCGACAACTATGAAGCCACATCCGGAGAACTCCCATAGCCGGATTTGTGTGATCAAACCAATACCGCATCACTGGATAGCCGAGAAAATTAACAACCGCACCAAGGCAGGACGAGCCAGCGGTCTGGAAACACATGGGCAAAAATAAACGTAAGCGCAATGGCATCAAACGCTGCAATAAATAAAAAGACACGGATGGCTAGTTTGGTGTTGTATGTTTTCATAGTGTGATGTTGGTCAATCTTACTGACAGTGTCGCATATAATAAGCTCACGCGCAATGCCGCCTAACGAAAAAAGCTGAGCCACCGCCGACTCGCGGCGTGAACCGCGATAGCGGAACTGCAAGCGCCAACGGCGGTTGGCTCCGGCGACTTGTTAGGCGGCGCTAATCTAAACATCATAAAATTATTTTCCAAGACAATGCGAATAGTGCCATGATAACTGCTGCAATACAGCCAATCACAACACCGCAAAGGCTCCTCGTAAAAATCAGCGCTCGATTTCTCGCTCCAAACTAAAATAACACTCCAAACACCCAGTGCGACGGCGGCTAACTGACCAACCACAAATATCATCAACACATCACAATCTGCGTCACGGCTCTCCGGCAAATATGGCGAAGTGAAAGCGAACTTGAAACCAATCGGTATAACAAAAATAGACGCAAGGCAAATCCAAGATGCAATCTTCGCGAAAACCGCAACAGCGTATTGAACTCTCGTTGCTCATAAGTGCGTAATGCCGCCTAACGAAAAAAGCTGAGCCACGGCCGACCGGTGACGTGAACCGCGACAGCGGAACGGACAGCGCCAACGACGTTGGCTCCGGCGACTGGTTAGGCCACGTGTGTTTGTTCAAATCATGTGGCTTCTGAAAATAGATGACTATCGCGGCTGCCGGAAACAAGCAAACAAACCAAAAAGCTGCAACCGGCATAATAAAAGAAGCGAACATAGAGCCGCCTCCCTTGGTGGGTTGCTCCCAATAACTCAAAGTAAAACATCCCGCCCGCGATCATAGAAGTGTCCCAAGAACAAAAGAAAGATACAAACGGAGGGAAACACGAAAATGCTGCCGTATGACGGAACGCTTTTGCTGCGAATCCAAAACCGAGAAAGGAGTGCTGTCCCAACCATCGTGGTAACTGAAAGCACCAAAACATACGGAAGCGCCTCTGCCCAAAACTCCCGATTTACGATCATCGCAACAATCATCGCAACCCAAACGAGAAACACCGCAAGAGCTGTGAGCTTGTGAACTGTAGATGAGCTTTTCATCAGTGTGGCCTAACGAAAAAAGCTGAGCCACCGCCGACTCGCGACGTGAACCGCGACAGCGGAACTGACAGCGCCAACGGCGGTTGGCTCCGGCGACTTGTTAGGCCACTGGTCAATCATGCTCTATCCTTAAAATCTCTCGCGGTCAAAAACGAATCGGTGTCCGGCTGCGCATAAAACCCATGTGTTTGTGTGTCCTGGCAACCGCATCAAAAAATACTCTGGTGGCTTTCCGGTGCCATCTATCTGCACTGAAAAGCCTGCGGTAACATCTATGGCAATCGGATGCAAAGCCCGAATAACCTCTGGAACTCGTGGGTCATCCGGCTTGATTGGGTCAACCTCGTTCGTCAGCGATGAGTGCAGCATGGCGAAACAAGCATCGGCAATCTGTCGCCGCTCCGCCGGTGTGCGGCCATCATCGGGTGGCTGACGAAAATAAACGACAACACCAATCGCGAACAAAACAAAAACTCCAAAAGCTATCAATAAAACTTTGAGCGTGCGTTTCATGGTGGTGCGAAGTGGCCTAACGAATCAAGCCAAGCCGCAGCGAGTGGTGGCGAGGCATCGAAACCAAAGTGAACAACCAAACCAAAATCTGCGTCCGGCAACCAGCAGGAACACTCGCTGTTGGCTTCGGCGCATTGTTGGGCATCCGGTCTATGATACACATAATCGAATCTTTCGCCTGCGGACTCGCGTTCGCAATGGGCATAACCTCATGGTTCTATCATCGCGCGACATGGCTACAGCTAAAGGCCGTGAAGAACTCCAAAAGGAAATCCAGACCACGCCAAGCGCGTCGAGGACAGACTCGCCGTGCAAGTGTCAACAATGGTCATGTGTCTCGATGAACTCAAAAAGCGCAAGGATGCCTAACGTATGAAGCTTAGCCACGCCGCATCAAGACTGCGAGCCGCGATAGCGGAATTGACAGCGCACAATAGGCGTTGGCTCCGGCGCATTGTTAGGTGTCATGGTCGGATGGGCTTACGCTCGGCTTTTGGGCGAAGCGCTGAAAGGCGAAGTATCTGCTCAAAAGTCAGCGGAATCTTATCGCGCAAATAGCACATCTCCTCAACGGTTAAATCTCCAAGCTGAATCTTGTCGGATTTCAGATCGTCCAACCTCGCCTGCATTGCCTCGGTGTAACGTCCCGCCTGATGAATCGAGAACAGAAACAAACAAATCAACAGAACGAATCCTCCAACAAATAAACTTAGGGATATGGGCCACACTTCTCTACCTGTCGGTATCGAACGGACGACCAATCGAATCACCGAAGCTGGTATTACCGATGTGTATTTTTCTAGCAATCCCCATAACCCTAGCGCCATACTTGCCCCGAATGTTGTCCAAAACCCTGTCCTTAGTAGGGATTTTATTGATTCGTCTTTTTCTTTCATGGCGCAGCGAATGACGCCTAACGAAAAAAGCTGAGCCACCGCCGACTCGCGACGTGAACCGCGACAGCGGAACTGACAGCGCCAACGGCGGTTGGCTCCGGCGACTTGTTAGGCCACGATAAACGTGATAACTCATAATATAAATCATGGCAAATCCCGACGCCCGCAGTTACCGACAGCTTCGCCCGGTCAGTTCGCACCGCCAAGCGCGAGCCTAAACCCAAGCTAACTGTCGGAATATCTCCGCATCTCAACTCTAACCAGACCGCATCTCATCGCCAGCCAAACCGGCGAATCGTAAAATCCAAAACGTCTCGTGGCCTAACGAAAAAAGCTGAGCCACCGCCGACTCGCGGCGTGAACCGCGACAGCGGAACTGCCAGCGCCAACGGCGGTTGGCTCCGGCGACTGGTTAGGCCACGTCTCTCATGTAATCATAAAATCCTTCTGCGAATTCGGCCAAATCACGGTATAACTCCGCCGTCAACTTGGCGAAAAGCTGCCGTGACTGACTGCAAACACTGTCTGCGATCTAAAACTGTCTGGCCGGTGCAAAACGCAGCCGGGTCAGAAGTGATAATCGAAAATGCTCGAATCTCGCCGCTAACCGGCAATCGTGCACTGTCAAAGTATCGCTGAATCGTCCAAGCTCCAATCAGCTCATCCTCCAGCGCAATCATCGCGTCAAGTGCGACGATCGCCGTCGAAATCATACAAGCTGATAATCTCATAGCGTGTGCGAAGTGGCCTAACGAAAAAAGCTTAGCCACCGCCGACTCGCGGCGTGAACCGCGATAGCGGAACTGAAAGCGCCAACGGCGGTTGGCTCCGGCGACTTGTTAGGCCACGGCTCTCATGGAAATATATACTCTTGCATAGCTCCTGGCAAAGCATCCCGAACTTCTTTCGGGCATAGCTTGTCAGTCGTTCGCATCTGAAAAGTCAGTAACCATCTCGTCGGTGCGATGAATCAAGCGTACAGTGTCTCGCCAGTAAAAACCTCAGACGCGGGAAGCGTCCTCGGCAAAAACAAACCAGTGTCACCAGTCAATGGCTTCGTGCGCTCCCTCACCTGAAGGCCATCATGGCGACGCGAAATCTTGGCGGTGCTTGCTATTGGTTATGGTGATGACAACTGGATGAGCGGCACATCGTTCACCTTGAAACTGCCAAGCGTGCGAAGAAAATGCTGGCCGGAATCTGCCATGCACGGCAGACAGCAAGCCAACGTCAGTGTGATGATTAGTCGTGTCGTACATAAATGGTGTGTCGAGTGGCCTAACGAAAAAAGCTGAGCCACGCCGGACCAAAAACCGTGAACCGCGAAGCGGAACTGACAGCGCCAACCGGCGTTGGCTCCGGCGACTTGTTAAGTGTCATAGTCCAAGTCCTCTCATATAATTCTTCGTGAAACTTGTCACAAAATGAATGCCGCAAAATGCCTGGCTTCTCGTGGAGGCCGGAAATAAAAGGCAGAAAGCAATGGCTGCATCGAAGCTGGCCAAATGGATAAGGTGAACCGCATTGCGAACATACTACTTCGGAACGGGCAATAGCTTCGGCTGAGACGTGCGATAGATACGCACCACAATCCAACACCGAGCGGATGTATTAAGCGTAAAAAAACGCTGAAGACATGCAAGATGGTAATACTTCCCACACTTTTCATCATGCAATGCGTCGCGCTCGCGCAATCTCTCTCGACAAATCTCACAAGTCACGCCCCAGAAGGTGGGCGATGCACACGCTGGGCACGCCTTGGCAAATTTGCTGACTTCACGACCACACTCGATACATTTGATCAGATTGGAAATCTGCATAGTGCGCGCGATGACACCTAACAGATACTAGGCCGCAGTTTTTGTGGCCTATCAGGTTTCATCCATAGAGAATAATGCTGGCCGCAAGATGTTGTCCAGCATATTATTTCGAGCATGACGACGGATGATTTGTTTTCAGCAAAGGCTGCAGCAAAGGCTGCAAACGTGCCGCTGGACGGGTTGCTGCCCAACCCCAAAGGCCGGATGAGGGAACAGTTTCATGAAGTGGCGCGGTTCAAGCATTTGTCGCTGCGTTCAGAACAGTCATATTGGGAATGGGTGGTGCGGTATCTGAAGTTTCACCGGGAACGGGCTGGGGTCTGGACGCATCCCAAAGATTTGGGCAGCACGGGGGTGACGCCGTTCTTGACGGCGCTGGCGGTGCAGGGCGTGTCGGTCTCGACGCAGAACCAGGCGTTGAACGCGCTGTTGTTCCTGCATCGGGAAGTATTGCATTTGCGGTTTGTGCCGGGCGATTTCCTGCGGGTGTCGCGTCCGCCGCGGCTGCCGGTGGTGTTGAGCCGGGAGGAGGCGCGCGAGCTGATCGGGCTGCTGGACGGAACCTACAAGCTGATGGCGCAAATGCTGTATGGCACGGGACTGCGGCTGCTGGAACTGCTGCGGCTGCGGGTGAAGGACATTGATTTTGCGCGCGGGCAAATCACGGTGCGCGAGGGCAAGGGTGGCGGGAGCCGGGTGACGATGCTGCCGGAGAGCGTGCGCGAGATGTTGAAACAGCATCTGGAGCGGGTGCGGAAATTGCACGAGGAAGATTTGGCGGAGGGTTTTGGCTGGGTGCCGCTGCCTGGGCAGTTGCCCAAAAAATATGTGAACGCGGGCAAAGAATGGCCGTGGCAGTGGGTGTTTCCCTCGGCGCACCGTTCGCGCGACCCGGTGAGCGGAAAAATCGCGCGGCATCATACGGCGGAAACGGGTTTGCAGCGGGTGATGAAACTGGCGGTGGCGCGGTCGAGCCTCAACAAGCCGGCTTCGTGCCACACGTTGCGGCACTCGTTTGCGACGCACCTGTTGGAAGGCGGGACGGACATCCGCCAAGTGCAGGATTTGCTCGGCCACAAGAACGTGACGACGACGCAGATTTACACTCATGTCATGCAGAAACCGGGCATCGGCGTGCGCAGTCCGCTGGATGGGTAGGAAATGGATGCGAACTTGGTGGCGCAGGCAGCTTGCTGAAAAAAGAGCTTACGTCCGCGCGCTGGATTGATATTATCCGCGCCATTGCAAACCATGAAAATCTCTGTTCCGCGTGAGATTCAACCCGGCGAAACCCGCGCGCCATTGACGCCGGACAGCGCCGCCAAACTGGTCAAGCTTGGCGCGCAGGTGGAAGTCGAGGCCGGCCTCGGCGCCGGCGCCGGTTTTCCCGACGAGGCCTACGCCAAAGCCGGCGCGGCGATTTCCAGCGACAGAAAAGCGCTGGTCAGCTCCGGCGACATCGTGCTGCGGCTGCGCAAACCGCCGGTGGAAGAAATCGCCTGGCTGAAGCCGAATTCGATTCACGCCAGCCTGCTCGACCCGTTCAACGAAAAGGAACTGGTCCAGAAATTTGCCGAACGCGGCGTGAGCGCCATCAGCATGGAATTCATCCCGCGCACGACCCGCGCGCAAAAAATGGACGTGCTGTCGTCGCAGGCGAACTTGGGCGGCTACGAGGCGGTCATTCTGGCGGCGCGTTATTCCAACAAAATTTTTCCGATGATGACCACGGCGGCGGGAACGATTCTGCCGTCGAAAGTTTTCATCATCGGCGTCGGCGTGGCCGGGTTGCAGGCGATTGCCACGGCCAAACGGCTCGGCGCGAAAGTCACCGCTTACGACACGCGGCCCGTCGTCGAGGAACAGGTGAAATCGCTCGGCGCGCAATTTCTCAAAATTGACATTGGCGAAACCGGGCAAACAAAAGAAGGCTACGCGAAGGCGCTGACCGAGGAGCAAATTCAAAAGCAGCGCGACGCGATGAAAAAAACCTGCGGCGATTCCGACGTGGTGATTTCCGCCGCGCAGGTTTTTGGCCGCAAGGCGCCGATTCTCGTGACCGCCGAAATGCTCAACGCGATGAAGCCCGGCAGCGTGGTGATTGATCTGGCGGTGGAAACCGGCGGCAACGTCGAAGGCGTCAAATACAACGAAGTGATTGACCGCAACGGCGTGAAAATTATTGGCATCGCGAATTTGCCAGGACGCGCACCGCTGCACGCCAGCCAGGTCTATGCCGCGAACCTCGTGAATCTCATCGAGGAATTTTGGGACAAGCAGAACAAGACGTTTGTGCTCAAGCTCGACGACGAGATCATCAAAGGCTGCCTCGTCACGCACGGCGGGAAAATTGTGAATGAGAAATTAATAACAAAATAATCGGTAGGGTCGGCGCGCTGCGCCGACCGGACGCCGCAGCGCGGCGTCCCTACCACAAAAATTTTATGGATACCAACATCCTCTTCATTTTCATCCTCGCGGTTTTCGTGGGGTTTGAAGTCATCTCCAAAGTGCCTTCGATGCTGCACACGCCGCTGATGTCCGGCACCAACGCGATCCACGGCATCATTTTGTTCGGCGGCATTCTCGTGCTCGCGGACGCGGCCACGCCGCTGGCGCAGGCGCTCGGTTTTGTGGCGGTGATCTTTGGCTCGGCCAATGTGTTCGGCGGTTTCATGGTCACGGACCGGATGCTGCAAATGTTCAAGAAAAAGAAATAACATGAGTTCCACCATCGCCCTCATTTTCATTGGCGTCGCGGTTCTGTTCATCATCGGCATCAAATTTCTCAGCTCGCCGAAAACCGCGCGAACGGGAAATCTCATCGCCGCGGCGGGAATGCTCATCGCGCTTTTTGCGCTGCACAAGACCGATGGCAACTCCGTCTGGACGCAAGGCTGGACGTTCAACTACACACTCATCGCCATCGGCACCGTCGTTGGACTCATCATCGGCGCAGCCGGCGCGTATTCGGTGAAGATGACGGCAATGCCGCAAATGGTCGCGCTATTCAACGGCCTCGGCGGCGGCGCGGCCGCGCTGGTCGCGGGTCTGGAGTTTTTGAAACGCGCGCACGGAAACGAAATCAATTTATCCTTCGGCAACACCGTTTCTTTGCATCTGTCGGTCGCCGAATCAAACTCCGCCTTCATCGCCGGTTCCATGCTTTTTGCGACGCTCATCGGCTCGCTTTCCTTTTCCGGCAGCGCCATCGCGCTTCTCAAGCTGCAAGGCAAATTTGAAAAGCCGCACACGTTTCCCGGCCAGAACATTCTCAATGGCCTGATTTTATTGGTCATTCTCGCGCTCTGCGGCTGGCTCACGTTCAACGCCACCGGCGGCAATGCGGTCACGGCCTTCACCGTGATGTTTGTGCTCGCGCTCTTTTTCGGCATCGCGATGGTGTTGCCCATCGGCGGCGCGGACATGCCGGTCGTTATTTCTTTGCTCAACTCGTTCACCGGCCTCGCGGTCGCGGCGGACGGATTCGCCATCAACAATCTTGCAATGGTTGTTGCCGGCACGCTCGTTGGTTCCTCCGGCACGCTCCTCACGCTCCTCATGTGCAAAGCGATGAACCGGCCGGTGACGAACGTTTTGTTCGGCGCGTTCGGTTCCAGCGGCGGCAGTGCGGCGACCGCTGGCGGTGTTGCTGGAACGGTCAAGCCGATTCAGGCGGATGAAGTGGCGTTGCTGCTGGCCTACGCGCAGCGCGTAGTGATTGTTCCCGGCTACGGCATGGCGGTGGCGCAGGCGCAACATTCCGTGCGCGAACTCTCCGATGAACTCGGCAAGCGCGGCATCGAAGTGCAATTTGCGATTCATCCGGTCGCCGGCCGCATGCCCGGCCACATGAACGTGCTCCTGGCCGAAGCCAACGTGCCTTACGACCAGCTCATCGAAATGGAGCAAATCAATCCCTCGATGGATCGCGTGGACGTGTGCCTGGTTATCGGCGCGAACGACGTGGTGAATCCCGCCGCGCGCGATGAAAAATCCAGCCCGATCTACGGCATGCCGATCATCGAAGCCGATCGTTGCAAGACGACGATTGTGATGAAACGCTCGATGGCCGCCGGTTTTGCCGGCATTGAAAATCATCTTTTCTACAAGGACAACACGCGGATGCTTTTCGGAGACGCGAAGGCGTCGCTCAACGCGCTCGTCGCGCAGGTGAAGGCGAATTAAGTTTTAACCACGGATGGACACGGATAAACACGGATGACGCAGCTCGAAATCGCTCTGTTTCAGCGTTCGCCGCCGCCGCTGTATGGATTTTGCGGGTTATCCGTTTCTTCACGCTGCCCGCCAAAAGTCTTGTGAGTTTCCAGATCGCGCTGCCGGTTTTCGGAGTAACGATCAATCACCCAAATCATCGCTTCACGCAGTTGGGGCATCGAAAAGGGTTTGTTGAGGAGGCAATCCACGCCGGGAATCGGATGGACATCATTGCTGAGTTCTTCACTGTTGGCGGTCGCCATAATGATGGGCAGATCGTGCCATCTTTGTTTGACGATTGCGGCCAGTTCATCTCCCTTCATGTGCGGCAACCAGTATTCCGTAATGATCAAATCGAACTTGTTTTTTTCAAGCAGGGCCAGAGCGTCTTCCCCAGTAAAAGCCGTTTTAACCTCGTGCCCGTCAAATTCCAGCAACAACGCAAACGTCGTGTTCACATCAAGGTCGTCGTCCACCACCAAAATCTTATAATTAGGATTTGCCGATGCGTTCATACAGGGCCGCAGTCCACGCGCAAAAAAATCAAAAAACAACTGCGCAAAATAATGCGCAGCTTGCACTCTCTTCCGCAACAGCTTGACCTGTGCCAATTCAGCTCAACGGTTCAATTGTTCAATCACTATAATACGTAAATAATTCGATACTAACATGATGAAAACATATTAAAAAATGATGAACAAAGTTAAATCCTACAGGAAAATCCGAAATAGTGTAAGCAATTCCGACAGATTACAATCTACCGTTTCACTGGTTAAATTTCAGCCACGCAAAAAATTTTGTGCTTCGGCGCACAGCGGTTACGATGCAGTCATGCCTGCCGACTACGACCAACTGCTTGGCGCGGCGATTCAGCACCTTGAAGGCTTAAAAGCGCGCGGCGTGCGCCATGTCGCCGTCGCGCCAGAAACGCTCCGTGCGCTTGCGCAACCCGCGCCCAAAAGCGCCGCGCCGCCGTCGGAATTTCGCAGCCACCGAAGTGAGCAAACGCAAACTTTTCAACCAATGGCCGCCCAGCGGTCCGCGAAAAATGTTCAGAGCCTCCGCACGTCGTCCACCGGTAACAGCGCCGCCGCCGTTACCGCGATCCACAATTCCGAAGCCAAACAAACACTCTTCTCCTCGCTCCGTGAACGCGCGCTGGTGTGCGTGAGATGTCCGCACCTCGCGTCCTCACGCAAAAATGTCGTGTTCGGCGTGGGCAGCATTGATGCGCAACTGATGTTTGTCGGCGAAGCGCCGGGCGCGGATGAAGATGAACAAGGCGAACCCTTCGTCGGCAAAGCCGGCCAATTGTTGACGAAAATCATCCAGGCCACCGGACTTTCGCGCACCGATGTTTATATCGCCAACATTTTAAAATGCCGCCCCGACACGCCCGGCCAATCCGCCGGCAACCGCAAACCGACGCCGGAGGAAATGCAGACGTGCATCCCGTATCTGCACGAGCAGATTGATTTGATCCGGCCCAAAGTCATCGTGGCGCTTGGCGCGACGGCGGTGGAAGGGTTGCTCGGCAAGACCGCCGGCATCACCAAACTGCGCGGCCATTGGCAGACGTATCGCGGCACGCCGCTCATGCCGACGTATCATCCGGCGTATCTGCTGCGCAACCAGGCGATGAGCGAGAAGCGGCGCGTCTGGGAAGACATGCTTGCTGTGATGGAAAAACTCGAAATGCCCATCAGCGAAAAGCAGCGGAACTATTTTTTGAAGGCGTGATTAATTACGCCGCGAGCCAGCGCACGGTTGTTCCGCAAGCCAACGAACGCCGGATTCACGATTCTGCGGCGGAAGACGCGATGGCCAGCCGAGATTAAAAATTTGCGCTGCGTTTTTGTATGTGGCACTATTTAGCCATGAACAAGCCAAAAATTGTTGCCTATTTGAAACCGACCTGCGGATGGAGCCAGGGCGTCCGCGCTGTGCTGCGCAAATATGACCTGCCGTTCGAGGATCGCGACATCATCAACGATCCATTGCAACGCCAGGAAATGATCGAAAAGAGCGGCCAGATGATGAGCCCGTGCGTGGAGATCAACGGCCAAATGCTGGCCGACATCAGTGGAGAGGAAGTTGAGGCGTGGATGCTCGCGAACCGAATCGTCTCGCCCAACAACCGCACACCCGACGCGCCGATCAACCAGCCGTGCGCCCACGAAATGCCGCAGAGCGCGCCGCTGAATTTTGCCGTGCGCCGGTAAAAGTGCCCGGTAAAATTTTTGAATCGCACGAGCCGCGTGGAGCCATCCGCGCGGCTTGTTTGTTTTGCGCGGCCAAGTTAAATTTTCCGCCATGCGAATCATTTCTTCCGTTGTCACCCTGCAACGACTGGCCCAAAAATGGCGGCGCGCGGGCACGCGCATTGGCCTTGTGCCGACGATGGGATATTTGCACGCCGGACATTTGAGCCTGGTGAAACGCGCGCGGCAAGCGGTCGGCAAAAACGGCAAAGTCGTCGTGAGCATTTATGTGAATCCAACCCAGTTCGCGCCGACGGAAGACCTCTCAAAGTATCCGCGGGACATGAAACGGGATTTGAAATTGCTGCGGGAGCTGGACGTGGATGTTGTGTTCACTCCCGACGACGCGAGCAATGTATCCGGGAAAAGCTGGAAGCGCCAATTCAGCACTTACGTCGTCGAAGAAAAATTGTCGCAAAGCATGGAAGGCGCATCACGGCCCGCGCATTTTCGCGGCGTGACGACGGTGGTGGCCAAGCTGTTCAACATCGTGCTGCCGGACGTCGCGGTGTTCGGACAGAAAGATTTTCAGCAGGCGGCCATCATCAAACGCATGGTGGCGGATTTGAATTTTCCGGTGAAAATCATCGTCGCGCCGACGTTGCGCGAACGCGACGGCCTGGCGATGAGTTCGCGCAACAAGTATCTCGATGCCGGAGCAGCGGGCGCAGGCGGTGATTCTTTACCATGCGTTGCAGGCGGCCAGCGCCGCCGTGAAACAGAAGCCCGTTGCCGCCGCGCACCTGAGGAGCGACCTGAAAAAATTCATCACGGCGGCTCCGCTTGCGCGGCTGGATTATGTCGAATTTTTTGACCCCGAAACGCTGGCACCGGTGGCGCTGGTCAGGCGCGGCAGCCGGATGGCGTTGGCGGTGTTCATCGGCAAAACCCGGCTGATTGACAACGCGGAACTTTGAGTTCAATTATTTTCCACCCGGCCCGTGTGCCGGGCGTTGGCGCGGAACATCGGCCAGGAACTTTTCGCGGGCAGCAGCGCCACCGGCGGTTGCAGCGCCTAGACAAACGCTCCACAACAAAAATAAACCCAGCCTTGGCCGCTGATGACCGGCGACGAGGTGAGATTGTCTGTCACCTGCCCTTCCCATAATCCGCCGCCGTCCGGCTTTCGTGGCCCAAAGCTGCCGCCACGGCGCCGAGAAACAGACTGTTCCTTGGCGCGACCGCCGGGGTCTCGTCCATCCAGCACGCGGATCCCCAGCTGCCAGAGTTTGGAGCCGGCGGGCGAAATAATCAGCACATTGTGTCCGGCGGCAATGAAAACATTCCCGTTTTCCGCCAGCACGGGCGATCCGTCCGAGCCGCCGCCGATGCGGCAACGCCAGATCTCCGTGCCATCCGGTTTGAGCCGGTAAAGATTGCCGTCCGTCGAACTGAAATAAACGCTGCCGTCGGCGCCGATGGCGGGAGACGACGTGATTTCCGCCTCCGTCAAAAATGTCCAGCGCACGCTTGCCGCCGGCATCCAGCGCATAAAATTTTTTGTTGTGCGCGCCGAAATAAATAGTGCCGTCCGCCGCGATCGCCGGCGAGGAATCCACGATGCCGCCCACGGCGAATTTCCATTTCAGCGAGCCGTCCGGGTTCAGCGCGTAAAAATTTTTGTCCCACGAGCCAAAATAAATGGTGCCATCCGCGGCGATGGCCGGCGAGGAATCCACCCAGGCGCCGGTGGCGAATTTCCATTTCAATTTTCCCGCCGGCGTAAGCGCGTAAAACGCCCGGTCGCGCGAGCCGAAATAAATGGTGCCGTCATCCGCGATGGCGGGGGACGATTTGATTTCGCGTCCGGCCTGAAACCGCCATTGCTCCTTGCCCGCCGGCGTGATGCGCATAGAGCTTGCCGTCAAAAGCACCGGCATAGATGGTTCCGTCCGGCGCCACGGCCGGGGTGGACTGCGTGGAATTGTCATGCAGGCTGTAATCGAACTTGAAAGTCCAGAGATTCGTGGCCTCGGCGGCAGCGACTCGGCGCGAACTGCCAGAGCCAACAACAGGATGAAGCCGCTCCTCAGTCGTTGACCGAAAAAAATCACACGGACCGCGCCGCGCCAAACCTTGCTGCATGAATTCATCGCCGCGAGTAAAGCAGCGTCCCGCTTCCCAGGCAAATCCAAAGACGCCGGGCCATGTTTCAACCGGTTGGTTGCAGCGCCTGCCGGTAAATTTCCAGATGTTGCCGGGCGATGACGAGCGGATGAAAACGGCGCAACGCTTCGGACTTGGCCGCGATTGTAAGTTGTCGTGAAAATTCGCGGTCAGCCAGCAATCTCGCCACGCCATCGCGAAAACTTTCCGGCCGGTTCGGGTCGCAAAACAGGCCGGTTTTGCCGTCTTCAATCAAATCGGGCACGCCGCCGATTTTTGAGGCCAGCACGGGCACGCCCGCGGCCATCGCCTCCAGCACCACCATCGGACAATTATCTTCGCGCGTAGGCAGCGCGAGAAAGCTCGCCGTCTTGAGCCGGGCTTTCAACTGCTCGCGGTTTGCAAACCCGGCATGTTCGCACCACGGGCGTTCGCGGACGATTTGTAAAAATTCCCGGCCATAATCGCCGGCATCCGGCTGGCCGAGAAAGACGAGTTTGAAATTTTTTTCCCGGGCGAGCGGATCGAGCGCGCGGATGAAAGTATTTTGATTTTTATAGCCGCAGATGGTGCCCACACACAGACCGACCGGCGGCGCGGACAAATCCGGCGCGGCCTGCACGTCAAAAAAACTCGCGTCCACCGCGTTCGGCAGAATCCAAGTTCGGCGGGCAAGATCTTTCACGGCGTCACGGGTGTAATTCGTGATGCACACCACGCCGTCCGTGCGCGGCAGCACGAGACCTTCCAGCCGCGCCGCCATCCACAGGAATGAAAAAAGCCGGGCATGATTGACCACAGCAATGCGCCGCATGTTGCCGTGGATGGTGAGGACGTTGGGGAAACGGGAAAAGACGGCGGCCAGCGCACAGTAACGCTCGGTTCCCTGGCCATGCACCAAGTCGGGCTGGATCTCCTGTAGTTTCCGGCGGACCGCCAGAATGCAACCCAGATATCCGCCCCGCGACCAGCCCCATTTGCCAACCTTCGCCGCGTGATAATAAATATTTTCGGCAATTTTCGCGGGCGCGGGCATGGCGCGATGCATGCACGACACGATGTGGATTTCGCAGTCCGGATTTTCCACCAGCCCTTCGAGCAGGGCCGACGGTGCCGGTCCGAAACAGGGGACGGGATCGTCAAACTTTCCAAATTCATCCCGGTTGTCGGGAATGAGCATTGCGATCTTCATGCCATTAATGAGCCATGACTTTTTCGTAGATGCGCAGGTATTCCCTGGCCACTTCACGCCAGGAAAGAACCGGGAACGTGGTTTCGCGCCGCCGGTGTGCCGCCTGGTAAAACCGGCCCAGATCGGATGCGATCTGTCCGGCGGTCTGAAGTTTCGCAAGCTGCAAATTTTTGGCCTGGGGATAGCTCTTGGCGGCCCACGGCAGATCGGAGAGGAAAAGCGGCAGTCCGGCGGCGGCGGCTTCATAGACGGAAATGCAGCCGCTTTCAAACTGGCTTAACAGCGCAAACCCGCGTGCGCCGCGCAGATAGCGGTATTTTTCCGCCTCGGATACAAAGCCGGGGTAGCGGACATACTGGCCGTCCGCCAGTTCACTGAAACAGAGAAAATAATCGTTGTCCGGTGAGTAGGGTTTGCCGAGAAAAACAATCGGGACTTTGGCCAGACGCGCGGCCTGCGCCAGCAACAGCGAATTTTTCCTTGGATGGATCGTCGCGCAGGAAACGAGATAATCTTCTTCGGGCGCCGGAGCCGCGAGCTGTTTGAGTGCCTCGTCCTCAAGCCCATGTGGGATGATGTATCCCCGCTGCGGATGGGCGTCAAACAGATATTGGGCCACCTCCCATTCATGCCCCACGGCAAAAACCATGGCGTCAATCTCTTTGTAAATTCCCCAACTGAAAATTCCGGCCAGACCCCGCGCCGCCGTGCGGACGGTTCGGATGGCCGTGCGCTGCAAAAACAAACGCGGCCGGCTGCGTGAGGCGGTCTGGTCAAGCAGATCCGTCATCACCACTTTGAATTTCTTCTCATGGGCCAGCCGGATACTGTTCGTGGTGGGGCGTCCGACATAATGAATGATGTCGCCAGTCTGGTTTTCATCCCACCAGCGCACCGGCTCCACCTGAACGCCCAGGTTTGCCAGTTCGCGCATCAGGGCTTCGATCAATGTTTGCGATCCACCGTGGGCCAGGAAAAAAGGCAGCGAATGTGAAAAAAGCACCTTCATGGGTATGGCTCCAAAATTGGTTGGGCTTGGGTTTTCATCATGTGGCGCCGGCGGCCTGGATAAATTTTTCACCAAATTTTGGTTCAACAATTCAAGACTTATTTTCACCACACCCCTCGGTCAGTTGCCCGGCCCATTGCTTCGGAAGCAGACGCAGGGCAAAGCGGCAGAAAGAAGCCGGCAGCCAGGAGGCGGCGATTTCCGCCGGCTGGCAGGCCTGCCGGAACAGGTGTTGCCGGGCGGCGCGCAAATGTTGCGGGGAGGGCTGCGCGGCAAGTTTTTTGGCGTAAAACAAGCCAGGTTCGCTGTCATGCAACCGCGATTCCCAGTTGTCCAGCCGGGTGATGAACGGCACCAACCACCGGCCCTTGCGCCGTTTGGCATCGTGCGACATGAGTTGGCCGCCCGCAGGAATCAATGGGTCGAGCGCTTCAAATTCCTCGATCTGTTCTCGGGGATTGTTGCCGCCGTCGAGAAACACGAAGTCCACGGCCATATCCGCCGGTTGTTCCTGCTTCCAGCGTTTCAGCACGTCTTGCGAAAAGCCGAACAATGGCGTGAAACGGGCCGCCTCGATTGGGGCTTCCGCGCGGATGCTGGCCAGCATCCGGTCGTAAATGGAACGATTGGCTTCGATGCCCCATAGGTGGCCGGTGCCGTTTTGTTCCAGCGCCCGCAGGATGTGCAGCGTGCTGCCGCCGCCCAGCCAGGTGCCGACCTCGATGGCGACCCGCGGTTTTTTGGCCGCGCCAGTGATGGCCTCGGTGATCAGCCTTCGTTCGGCCTCGCTCATCTGTCCTTCAATCGCCATGATGGGTTAAAATATGATCCCGGTTTGTCGTTCGGGTTTGGACATTAGGCATCCCCGGCGCGGCTGGCAAGCCTCATCGTTTGAACCTCTCTTGGACATTCAAATGCGTTCTCATCAGAACCTGTTGATGATCTCGGTTTTTTTGCGGCTGGAAAACTTGCCTGATAAGTAAGAGCCCAAGGCGTGTGCGGCCTGACGCAACAGGGAAGCGAACGGGATTTTTGCCGTCCCCCATTTTTTCACGAGCGAGGCCAGATTGACCGCCAACTGGAACAAATTCATTGCCGGGGCGCCGGCCATTTCGGTCGCCAACCGGGATTCCCACCAGCCCTTGCGGAACATGAGGCGCAGACTGCCTTGGTGGCGATACAAGACTCTGGCCTGCGGCACACGGGCGGCCGCGCCACCATTCGCCAGTGCGCGTAAAAACCAGGCCAGGTCTTCCGACGTGGGCAGCGATTCATCAAATGGCTGCTGTTGCCAGGCCGCATGGCGATAAAACGCCAGGCCGTTGCCGCCATAAACCTGCTGGCGCTGGGTGGCCGTGGCGGTTTTATCGGCAATCGAAATTTTTTGTCCGGGTGCCGCCCGGCCTTCAATCAAGGAGCATTCGCCGTAGGCCGCCACCACCGCTGACGGAAATTCGGGGATGGCCCGCCGAAACGATTCCAACAAGTTTTCCGACTGGGGCAGGCAATGGGAACTGATGACCAGCACCCACGGATTTTTCGCCGCTTGAAACCCCAAGTTTAATGATTTGCTGTAGTTGAACGGTTTTCCGGCAATGAGAATGCGGGCGCGATACTTTCGGGCAATTTCCATCGTGGTATCGGTCGAGCCGGAATCCACGACGATGATTTCATCTTCGGCTTGCAATGGCAGCCGGGCCAAAACCTCGGGCAGGGTGCGGGCGGAATTGAAGGTGCGAATGAGAATGCTGATGGAGGGATTCATTTTCTGGCAACGATTTGATTGCCGCTCAATTTGGACAAGACCGCCTGCAAGACTTCTTCCACCGGAATTGTCTTCATGCACCGAATGTCATACGGACAGCCGGTCATCCAATGCAGCCGCGGCGTGCGGTGATGGCAACCTTGGCATTCCACCCGGCTGACGACGAATGAACAAGAGCTGTCTTTGGAAAACCGGAACTGGGGCGAGGTGGCTCCGAAAATGCCAATCGCCGGAGTTCGCATGGCAGCGGCGGCGTGCAGCAGCCCTGAATCTATGCCCATAAACAAGTCGGCCTGCGAAATCAGAGCGATGGACTCTTCCAGCGTCAACTGATCCACCCAGGAAACGATGTCAGGCAGGGCGGCGTCCTGAACCGTTCCCAACTGCACGTGCTTGCCGGTTCCGATTTGAATGATGCAGCCCAGCCCGCGCGCCTTGAGTTCCTGCACCAAGGAAATCCAAGCATCCCGCGGCCATTCGCGAACCGGCCAAGACGGGCCAAGGTGGATGACGATCATTGGCCGACCATCCATCCCACGCCCCGCCAGCAGTGATTTTACACGGGAAAGAACTGCGGGATTGATCTGCAGTTGTGGATGCGCCTCCGTCGTTGTCACCTGATGTTGCCGGCAAAATTCTGCGATAATGGTTTGCACCGAAGCGGAGTCCGCCCGCTCGTCGCCATAGTCAAAGTGGTAAATCGCGGAAAACAAAAATCGCCAGCAGCTTATCCGCGCCACGTTTTCGGCAATGACATGAGTCGTCAAGCCGGCCATGGCGGGCAGGCAGGCAAAGTCTGGAAGACAGCTATAGATGACGGCGCTGTGGGGATGCCGTTTTTTCAACTCCAACGCGGCGGGAAAGGTGCAAATGATGTCGCCCATGGCTCCGGGCCGCACAAACAAGACCGGACGGGCGCGGGTGCGGAGCAGCAGGGGTAAAACCAGCCGCAGGAAATACCATACTCGCTTTAGCCGGTCTTTCATTGGTGAAATGAAACCAAAAGGGATCAACCGCGTTTATTTTTGCCCGCGACTTTTTTTACCAGCCGCCCGGCGGCAACCAAAACCCGAATGATTGGTTGATTATGGATATAATTTAACCGGGCTTGACAATGTTCCAACTCAAGTTTTTGCCCATTAAGCTGGGCCAATGCTTTATCCAACGATGAAGCCAACTGGGCGGCGGCATCACCGTGGGTGGAAGCCGTTTTTTCAAAGACTACAAAGAAAGAATAGTCGCCAAGATCATCATTGCATGTTACGAGTGAGAGTTCGGGCATCTGGCTGGCGACATCACAAATATATTTCGCGGAAAAATGGTCTATGGCATGGTGTGGATTAATCGGCTGATCCTCCCGCCGGCAGTGGGTGAGGTAGCGTTGCTGGTCGGGCAGCAGGAGAATCAATTTGCCCCCCGGCTTCAAAACCCGAACCCATTCGAGCATCACATTTATCGTCTCGGTTTCTGGAAAGTCCTCCAAAACATGCGATGAATAGACATAGTCAAGCGCGTCATTGCGGAACCATTTCAAATTCCGGCAGTCTCCACCCAGTTGCACGGGAGCTTTGCCCGTCGAAGCGTAGGGCGTGGCAAAGTCAATGCGCACCGCCGCATCTGTGATCGGGTCTCCACCGAAACCAATATCACAGCCGTCGCCAGTGCAAAATTTTATGAGCTTGTCCCGATGCTTGGATGTTTCGCTGGCATACATGGCTTGGATTCTTTGTCTCTTATTCCCCGGAACGTTTGAACTTCAAGGCAACGGGATACCAGAGGGGCACTTCCGGATCCTGGCTCCATTTCTTCGAGTTAATACCTAGCCGGCGCAACAGGAGCCTTCCAATACTTGAAGAATCATAAGCATTCAGACACAAAAATGGCGATTTCTGAATCAGGTTAGGATAGAAATTTGTGAACGCACTGAACATTTCAGACAAGGTTTGAGTCGTCAATTGATGTTCAAAAAAACAATTTTTCGTGTGGTATTCCAACGTCGCCACAAAAACACCTCCCGTAAAATGCTCATTTATGGCCTTGATTATGCCGCAACGGGCGTCGTGCGGGATATGTTCAAAAACCGAGATGCAGGTCACGTGGGTGATTTGCGGATGTTCTTTCAACAGCTTTGAAAGGGTCTCATAACTCGCCAGACCGCGATGCAGAACGACGTTCGCGGCCGTGTCCTTTGATTCGCCAATGTTCACATCCATCACATGAACCTGATGGACGCAAGGCGCGATGACGCGGGTAAAAAATCCCCCGCCCGTGACCGGCGAGCCGCCGCCAATATCCAAAACTACCGAATCAGGCGTCAGTTCCAGCAGTTCAATCGTCTGGTGATATTCCCAGAAACGCTGGCTGATTTTGCCGCCGCCATAAGTTTTGCCATCCCATTCGGCGGGGAAGTCGGGATGGCCATAGCAGCGCCAGAGGCTGGCCTTTAATTTTTCAGTGTGGTTCATGTTCTCCGGCTCTTCGGACTAATCAAATTCCGCACGGCACCAGCAATCCCAAAATCCGCGCCGCCCGGTGCGGCAGGCGAAGGCCGGCTTCCCGAACAACATCCAACGGCAGACCAAGGCGCAGGAAAAGAATGCCGCCGACGACACTTACCGCAATGCCATGAATAGCCAGCCGCCAGACGGCGGGCAATGGCGCGGTGGCCAGCCAGATGATCAGCGCGATCGGCGCCAACACGCCGGCCAATTTCAAAGATGGGCGCACCCACTCGACCGCCAAATTAAAATAACCAACCTGGAACGTCTGCCGGCTGCGGCGCAGCCCATACGGATAGGAAAACAAAAAGGTGCAGATGATGGAACAGGCAATAATACCCGGCACTCCCCAGCGACAACCGAACTTTTGGGCCAGCACGACAAAACAACAGCCCTCCACAAAATATAGATAGCGCATGCCGCCAATCTGCTTGGTGATGCTGACAAAATTGCAATGAGTGCATTGCAACGACGAGCCGAAAAGCCAGACTGCCAGCAGAACGTCGTTGAGCGGCGACCAGACGATTTTGCCTCCGGTCCAAACGGTGACAAAAAGGCTGTTGCACAAAGCGAAAGCAATCCCGGTGAAAATCCCCAGGCTGGCGGTCAGCACCACCAGGTTTTGGAACCGCAGACGCAAGCGTTCGGTTTCATTGCGCACCGACATTTCGGATAACCCGGCAACGGCTGCGCTGTAAGGCTGGAACAAAACCTGTTTGACCAGTGTGTAAATTTTGGTGCCCACCGACCAGGCGGCGGCGGCTTCAAGTCCCAGCCCGCGAGAGACAATGATGATCTGGCTGGCGGTGATCAGTTGCGCGCCCAGGTTCATGAAAAAAAGATCTTTGCCGTAAGCAAACACCTGTCGGAATTGCGACCATGAGGTTTTACCCCATTCCCTGGCTTGGGGCACAAATCCCAGCCGCCGGCAATGCCAGAAGAGCTGGGCCGGCGTGATGACGGCGGTAATGGCGCCGGCATAGACAAAGGAATAAATCCCGCAGCCCCTGGTCAGGAACAGCACCAGCAAACCAAGCGACAAAATCAGGTTGTAAATGCTCTGGCGCGATATGATGTCCATGCGCTGATGGGCATTGAGCATGATCTGCAGCGGATTCATGCAGAATGTGAACGCGGCAATCATCCCTTGAATCCGCAGCAAAGAAATGAACGTGGCCTGATACTCTGGATACCGCTCCGGAATTTTCATCAGGCTGGCCAGCAGCGGCGAAGCCAACGTGATCCCACCAAGAATGATCAATCCCTGAACCACACTTACCAGGGCGGAGGTTTTGATCAGCGCGCCATACTCCCCCTCGGAACGCCGATCCTTGTGATCCACCAAAAAACGGGCGATCGCCTGGTTGATGCCGAGATCAACCAGCGAGACATAAGCCATCAACTGCACCAGCAAGGCCCACATGCCGAATTCCGCCCGCGGCAACCAGTGCAAGATGAGTGGAACGGAGGCCAGCGAATACACCACGTTCACGCCCAGTTGCAGGTAACTGGTGGCGAGATTGCGGGAAAAATTTTTCAACCGGCTCATGTGACAAATCTCAATACGCTGTCTGATGCTAACGGGGTTCCCTGTTTCTTCAAGGGCAAAGGCGAAAACCATAGCTTTCCGGCGCGGGCAAAACAGCGTCCCGCCGCAGTTTTCTCCATTCCCGGGCAGACAAGCGGCGAAGCGGCTGCCAGGGTGTTCACAACTCCGCCGTCTCCACTTCCAGCGGCGTGCCATGACGGCTGATCTGCTCGGCGGCGGCGGCGATGACCTGATCCACCGAAATCATGTTCATGCACTTGCGGTTGTATTCGCACGCGTTGCGCCGCCAGCACGGCGCGCAGCGGACCTGCTGGTAAAGATTCTTGTTGGCGACGTAGCCGGTGAGCGCCGGTTTTTCGCGTCCGCCGTAAATGATGACCGCACGGCAGTCCACCGCGCGGGCCAGGTGCATGACAAAACCGGCGAGGCCGACGAAAAGGAGCGAATTGGCGAGCACGGCGGCGGTCTGGCGCAGGCTGGTTTTGCCGCGCAAATCAATCACGCCTTCCAGTTTCAGATCGCTGGGACTGCCGACTTGAACGACCCGCACGTCGGTGCGGAGCCGGCCGCAGAGTTCTTGAAAGCGCTGCGGAAACCATTCACGGTTCAGCAGCGCCAACGGCGCCGCCAGCCCGGTGGTCTGGATCGCCACTTGATTTTCCACGAGCCGTCCGGCGGCGAGTTCCGCCTGGGTCAGAAAAATATAAGGCCGCAATTCCACCCGCCCGGCGACCCCGGCGAGCCGGCACATGCGGATGAGAACATGTTCGTCCGGCGGCACGTCGGCATCGCGGGCGGCGTCATAGCCGGAATGGGCCAGCGTTCGCAACGGCAAGCCGGCCCGGCCCCAACGGTTGAGCTGCGAGTCAGACTCGCGGATGATGTGGTCCACATCGGGACTTTTTTCAAACAGCCCGGGATTCCGAGTGGCGATGGCAATGCCGCGTTTGCCGCGTTTGTGCAGTTCGCGGAAAACTGTGGTGCACATCAGGTCATCTCCGATGCGACCGGCTCCCTGAAAATAACGGCCTGGAAAACCAAGGCGCGCACGGTTGACCGCGCCCGCGAAGGGCGAAACGAGGCTGGCAATTTCCACGGGCGTTGGCATGTCGTTCAGTTTGGCGGAAAACACTGCCTTGGGCAATTCATCAATGAAATTGAAATCGCAAACCGAATGAACGGGCTTGCGTTCGGGCGGGCGATAAATTAGAAGTCGCCTTGCGCAGGAGAACTTTATGGCCAACTATTTCATCATCGGCGGTGACGGCAAAGAATACGGCCCGGTTTCCGACGCCGACGTGCGGCTGTGGATCGCCGAGGGCCGGCTTAACGCGGAGTCGCGCGCCAAGGCGGAAAGCGATGCGGAATTCCGTATGCTGGCACAGTTCCCGGAATTCGCCGCCGCACTCGCGGGACAACCCGCGCCCGCGGCGATGGAGCCGGTCAAGACCGCTGCCGATCTTCTGGAACGCGATTACGAGTTGGATCTGGGCGGCTGCATCACGCGCGGCTGGGAATTATTGAAAGAACATTTCGGGACGGTGTTCGCGAGTTTTCTGGTCATGATTCTGATGGAAGCGGTCTGCGTGGCCGTTTTAAACATGTTCACGATGGGCTTTGGAAAAGGACTGATGCACGCGCCCGTCGCGCTCCGGCTCGGCTACAACTATTTTTTCACCGCCGTGATTTCCTTGGTCATGGGGCCGTTGATGGGCGGTTTGTTTCTGGTGTATTTAAAATTAATTCGCGGACAGGCGACCGGCGTGGGCGAAATTTTCTCGGGGTTCCAAAAATCCTATTTGCAACTTTTCCTCGGCGCGCTGGCGGTGTCGCTGGTGGTCGGCGCGTGCATGATGCCGTTCAATTTTGTCTGGCAAACGAAAGCCGGACCGTTGCTGGAACAAATGCAGCAAATGCAGAACGATCCGACCGGCCTGCAAAACCTCCTGCCGCAACTCCTGTCGGCGTTCACCGGCGCCCTGCCGGTGTTTTTCGTCTGCCTGATTCCGGTGACGTTCTTGACGGTATGCTGGCAATTCACCCTGCCACTCATTATTGACCGGCAGATGGACTTTGGCGCGGCGATGAAAACCAGCTTCAAAATGGTGACCAAACATTGGTGGCATGTTTTCGGGTTGACCATTCTGGTCGGTTTGGTGAGCTTCGCCGGAGTTTTAGGATGCTGCATTGGCGTGCTGTTCACCGCCCCCATTGGCCTCGCGGCGATGATGGTCGCGTATGAAACCATCTTTGGCACCCAAAAAAATTAGCCGCGCCAAGGCCCGCAACGCCGCGTTGCTTAACCAACTCGCCACGCCCGGCCTCGGCTCCCTCATTGCCGGCCGGTGGCTCGCGGGCACCGGCCAACTCATTTTGTCCACCGTCGGGTTCGTGTTGATCATGGTCTGGTTCGTCAAAGAGATGGTGCCTTATTACCATTTGATGTTCAGCGACGAGCCACCGCAGTTGCCCAACCTTAAGCTGCTCACGGAGGGGGCGGTTTTGTTCGTGCTGGCATGGCTTTGGTCGCTGGGGACGAGCTTGGGTCTGATGCGCGAGGCGTCCAAAGTCAGCTTGGAATCGCTCGAATGTTTTGCCGCCGGCCTCGTGAAAATGGACGAGGCCGGAATCGCCCTCGCGCTGTCCGCTTTGCCGCAATGGCGGCGCGCCGGCGAAATCATTTCGCGCACGTTCGTGTTCAAGGATTTTCCAGCGGCCATGAACTTCGTCAACGCGGTCGCGGAACTGGCCGAACAGGCGCAGCATCATCCGGACATTGATGTGCGCTGTCACAAAGTGACGCTCGCGCTGACAACTCACGACGCCGGCGGACTGACAAAGAAAGATTTCGCGCTCGCCCGCCAGTGCGATGCCTGGTCAATAAAATAGCCAGGTCCGCCGCAGAAAGAAATCAGGAACACGCCCGGATAAAATTTTTCAGCCGTGGCGGACTTTGCCACTGGTGGTGGTTTTTATTTCAGCGACGATTTCCAGCGTGGCCGGCACTTTCTGGGCCGACAGCCGTTTGCGGCAAAACGCAAGGATTTCTTCGCCGGCAGTTTTTTCGTGGCCGGCGCGCAATTGCACTTCGGCGTGAATTGCCTCGCCCATTTGCGGATGCGCCTTCGCGGAAACGCGCGAACGCAGCACCGCCGGATGATGGTCCAAAACGGCCGCGACTTCTTCGGGAAAAACTTTGTGCCCGGCGACATGAATCACCGACGAAGTGCGCCCGTCCAAAACAATGCGTCCGCCGCTGTCGCGATGCGCGAGGTCGCCGGTCAGGAACCAGCCGTCGTGCAAAATCTCGGCGCGCGAGCGCGGCGGATTCAAATAGCCGGAGAACATTCCAGGCCCGCGCAACGCGAGCTGGCCGGTTTCGCCGTCAGGCAGCGTTTGCAATTTGTCGTTCACAATTTTTGTCTCGAAGCCAGCCACGGGCCGGCCAATCGCTTCAGGATGCTCGATGGCTTCGTCGTTGTTTTGAATCGGCAAACCCACTTCGATGATGCCGTAGCCCTGCGAAACCGGGACTTTGTATTTCGCGAAAAAATCCAGCGCCGATTGCGGATGTAATTTCGCGGACACGGACATCACGCGCCGGAGTGACGGCGGCAACGCGCGGCCCGACTGGTCGCTGTTCATCATGCGGATGTGCATCGGCGTGATATACAGAAACGTCGCGTCATGTTTCGCCGCGGTGTCGAGAAGACTCGTCGCGAGAAAATCGGCGGAAACGATCACCGTTGCGCCGATTTCCAAATACAAAATGATGCTGACGTAAAAATGATACGCCATCGGCAGCACCCAAAGAATTTTGTCATCGTGCGTGAGTTTCAGTCCTGCGTTGGCCGTGCGCGTCCGCTCCAAAATATCCTGATGCGTGAGCACCACGCCTTTGGCCGCGCCAGTGGTGCCAGAGGTGAAACGCACAAACGCGGCGTCCGTGAGGTTGGGCGCGAGCGGCGGCTGGGAATTTTCAAGTCGCGTGAAGCGCAGGCCGTTTGCGCCGGGATTTTCCAGCGCGGAAGTTTTTCCCGGATACGGCGCGCCGATGTTTTCATCCAAAATCGCGCACAACGGCGCGGTCGCGAGCATGTCTTTCAGTTCGTCCGGTTTCATCTGGTGATGAATCGGCATGATGACCGCGCCGCAGCCGAGCGCCGCCAGCGCGCCGATGACGAATGCGCGGCCGTTGCGCGCGCGCACGCCGATGCCTTGACCCGGGCGCACGCCAAGCTGGTCGAGTTGACCGCGCAGCGCCTCGACTTCGCGCCAGAGCGACTGGTAATCCAGCGCGCCGCCGGCGTCAATGATGGCCGTGTGATCGGGCCACCGGCGGGCGGACGCGGCGAGAGTTTCAAAAACATTCATGGAAAAAATTTACCGCAGAGACGCAGAGACACAGAGAAAAAACTTTTTTCGGGAAAAGAAAAAATGAATTTTCTCCGCGTCTCCGCCAGCGCGGTTTAAATCAACTGGCTTCTGATTTGACTCACGGCAGCTTCAACTGGCCGGCCTTCGGCTTGAAACTCCGCCGCGGTTCCCGCCGCCCAGCCGGTCGCGAGCGCGGTGCCGATGACGCGCGCGGAGGTCATCGCGCCGGTTTCGGCGGAAAGACAACGGCCAGCGACAAAGACATTTTCCAATTCTCTTGCGCGCAAACTGTCGCACGGGATTTCGTAAAAATCGCGCTCGGCGAAATAATTCATTTCCGGTTTCGGACTGGTTGTCCAGCGTTCCATCGGCCAGCAACCGCGCGCGATGCCGGTTGGAAATTTGCGCGTTTGCAAAACGTCATCGTCGCTCAACCGAGCGCGGCCAAGCACGCGGCGGCCGGAGCGGACGCCAAGCTGCGGCGCGACGGATTCCAGTCGCGCGTTCCGAAACGCAACGACTTTTTCCGTCAAAAAACGCACCAGCGGATCGAGCAGCGCGCGCGACTCGCGTTCCCAATTGGTGACTTGCTGCCACAGCGGGAGATTTGGAAGCGCCGGCAGCAAACTGAATTTGAAGGCGAACCGGCCGTTTGTGCCGGTGCCGGGAATCAATGACAACCGTTCGCAGAGCGCGGGCAAAACGCTGCTTTGAACTGCGAGGCGCAATTCGCGCCGCACTTCGAGCAAACCGCGCGCGGCCAAATCCGGATCAACATTTTCCAAAACAAACACCAGCGCGGGCGCTTGATCCGTCGCGCCATTTTCCGACGCGGCGGCGGCCAGCGCGGCGGCGGTGGCTTCGCCGGTGCAGTCCACGACGGCTTTTGGTTGCAACAAAAGCGGTTCGTTCCACGCCAGCGCGCGGACTTCGGTGACGCGGGAATTTTCCGCGCGAACGTCAGCGACAGTGGCGTGCAAAATCAATTGAACACTTTTCAATTCGCCGACCACTGCGTCCGCCACGCGTGCGAAGTCCGGCGGAAAATACGGCAGCACCCAAAGTCCGCGATCCACGCAAATCGGTTTTGTGTTTCCGATTTGCTGAAGGCGCGATGCGAATTCGATTGGAAAACCGCCGGCGACAGGCACGGCTTCCGCACCCGTTGTGTCTCGCAAATACAATCCGCAGATGGTTCCAACTTGCGCGGTGGTGGCGAGGCCGCCGAGAAATCCGTAGCGCTCCAACAAAATCGTTTTCGCGCCGGCGCGACCGGCGGCGGTCGCCGCCGCGATGCCGGCCGCGCCACCGCCGATGACCAAAACGTCGCAATTCAGGGTTGTGGTGGCCATGCGGAACCGATTTATTTTTCCTGTTTCCGCATGTGGCGGCCGTAGCTGCGGAGATGTTTCCACTGCGGCCGCACATTGCACATGATGGTGACCTTTTGCCCGAAGCGCGTCACGAACCGCCGCCAGTCCACCGCCGACTGCCAGGATTCGTCGCGGCGGGCGATGCGATCTAATTTCATTTCCGTGTCTTCGGCCATCGCGGATGAAAGATAATACGTCGGTTCAAACAAGTCGCGGTCCGGCGCGAGTTTTCCTTCCTTGACTGCCGTGGCAACGATGGGAGCGTCTTCATAAATGCGAATGCCGAGGCAGGCGAAAACGGCATTGGCGGGCGCGCAATCTTTCAAAATTTTTTGCGTGTCCAGAACGTCGTCCCAGGTTTCGGTTGGGCCGCCGAAGAGCAAAAAATTTGCGAACGGCAATTCGGCATTGCGCGCGGCTTGCAAAGCGATGCGAATTTCTTTTTGTCCAAAAGGTTTGCCCAAGACTTCGCTCATTTTTTCGCTGGCGACATCGAGGCCGAATTCCACACCTTCGCAGCCGGCTTCCGCCATGGCGCGCGCCAGTTCGCTGTCAAAGCCGACTGGATTGCAGAATGCGGACCAGCGGACGGGCAGTTTGCGCCGGGCGAGTTCCTTGCAAATGGCGAGCGCGTGCGCGCGCGGATCGTTGAAAACGCTGTCCACGAAAAAGAAATGTTGCAGCTTGGAATTGGACGCGACCGAGGCGACTTCGTCCACGACGGATTCCGGCGGGCGCAGGCGGTAGCGGCGGCCTTCGAGTTTCGGGTAAATGCAGTAGCTGCATTTGAACGGACAGCCGCGTTTGGTTTGGACGCCGACAAATCCGCCACGGCGCTGATAACGCGAGTAGCGGCAGAGATCGTGCGCCGGTGGAGACAATTCGCCGAGACGGTCAATGGCTTTTGCTGGCGCAGTGGCAACGGGCGCGGAATTTTTATTGCGGACAACGATGCCGTCGAGACCGGCGAGTGACTGGCCGTTTTCCAATCGCGCAAGAAGTTCAACAAACACGCGCTCGCCTTCACCCACCACGCCGCAATCCGCATCCAGCCGGCGCATCCAACCCGCCGGCGAAACGGAAAAGCCGGTGCCGCCGAGAATCACCGGACCGCTGAAAATGTTGGCGCGACAATTTCGACAAACTCGCGCACCTCGTCGAAATAAGATCGCGGCGCGAAACACCAGCAGTTGTCGAGATTGCGAATGCCAAAAGCGACGGCTTGAAAATCGTTTTTCCCGAGCGCGGCGCGAAGGGCGAGTTTCGGAAAATGCGCCGCGTTCATGTCGAGAAATTCCACGTCGTGACCGGCGGCGCGCGCGGCGGCGGCGACGCACAACGCACCAAGCGGCGACACCGGATACGGCGAGCGTTCGCGGTTGGTGGCGATGAGCAGGAGTTTCACGCGAGTTCCTCGTCCAGCAACGCCGCGCGCAAGTCGCATTCGTAACCGGCGACTTCGGCTTCAGTCAGGCAATCGTCCACCCAGGCGATGTGCGCGATGAGTCTTTGATTGAAACGCAGGAAAACCAGCGTGAGGCCGGGCGGCCGCCAGGAAGTGACGAGATGCGCGACGTCGAGAATTTTTCCGCCCCAAAGTTCGGTCACGCCGGCGCAGGTTTCGCCGGAATCGGAAAAACAGAACGTCGCAATTTTTCCGCGCGTCGGCTTGCCGAGGTGCCGCAGGTAATAGCCGAGCGGCAGCGGCTTGAACATGTCGAGGGCGGCCAGGCAGCATTCGGGAAATTTGTCACGGATTTGATGGCTCATCTGCGCGCTCAATTCGCCGAGAATGTCGCCGAGGCGGTTGGCCGTTCGCGGTTCGATGCGGTAGAAAAGAATCGAAAGATGATTTGAGAAAATCGGGCCGCTGGCGCCGCGCTTGCGGGTGTCGTGCGGAACGGGAATCAAATAGGCGCCGTCGTTGTTGCCGCGCCGCATGGCGATGGTGTGGAGCGCGCGAATGGAACCGGCCAGATAAAAATGGCTGCGGCGGAAACCGAGATTGAATTTCTGGCAGCGCGCGTCAATGGCCGCGGTTTCCTCGGCGGTGAAGGCAATGACGTTGTGACGGCTGTTGCAGGAACGCGGCTTGCCCGGCGGCACCAAACTGAACAGCGGTTCCTTGCCGGATTCGTGAAGCCATTTCAACGAGCCATGCGCTTTTTGGACGTTGGGCCACCAGCCGGCCAGGTCCCAGCCGAGCTGACTTGAATTCACAAAGTGCTGAACGGACGGAAAATTTTTTGCGGACGGATCGCCGTTGAGGTGATTCAAAAGCAGGTCGAAACCGCGCGCATCGAGGTGCGTGTGGTTCCACGAAAGAAAAAGATGCGACGTGCCGTCGGTGTGACGAATGACATCGAACGTAACACCAGGACCTTTCGTGGCGTGAAGTTTTCGTTGCGCGACCACCGGCGGCAACGGCCACGGCTTTTCGGCGACGCCGTTTTGGTTTTGGTGCTCGAAAAAAATCGGTTCGGGTTTTCCCGTGGCGCGCCAGAGCGGCGGAAGCAGCAGCGGCAACGGACGGAAAATTTTTGCACGCGCGAGCCAGTCCATGATTGGCGATTCGGCGATGCGCTGGCGAAGACGATTTGGGTCAAAACCTTTGTCCAGTTTGATGACCGCGCAACAGACGTTGCCGGGCAGACCAGCTTGACGCATCCGCAAATCCTGGCCGTGCATGAAATAATCGCCGGCAGCCAGGCGGAATTGACGGGGCAGTTCGGACATAACGGCGGTCACGCCGACGGCTGGCCGTTGCGGGCGAGTTCGGCGATGCAATTGGCGAGCGACGACATGGAGGCGAGATTCGCGCCGGTCAAATGCGAGTCCGGCACCCGCACTCCGAGCACGCGTTCGCAAAAAAGCACCAGTTCCACCAGCGCAAAGGAATCAATGCCGGCCTGCGACAGCGGACTGTTTTCGTCAAATTCCACGCCTTCGGCAACGAAATTGGTCCGCGCAAATTCGCAAAGTTTCGCGGCGATTTTCTGGGGATCCGTTTCTGGAAACATCAATGGGTTGGGTCAGCGGTGAAGTTGGTGGAGACGGTTGGCAACCTCAAAGGCTGCCGGCAAAGAAACCGCGCGTGTTTGAATCCGGTCACGGAATAAATTGGGAAGCACTGATTGACATCAATACTCATGGGCAGAAGTATGAGGCGGCTTCTAACGGCGTCAAGCTTTGAAGCTTCTACTTAATCTCGTTCTTAACGTCATCCCAGTCTAACAATTGGTAGTCACCTAAGTGAGATTTTATAGAGACCAAACCGCTCCGGCTCTTTTCGATGGCGTCATGTCCAATAGTCTCGTTCTTTTTGGGACGGCTGAATATCAAGACACCGTTGGTGGTGACTTTTTTACGGAGCAGTTCAAAGCTATTCACACAAACGACTCGTTTGAAACTCGGTATCTTGGTATTCATTCAAAATATGGTGATTGGTTGGCGAAATGATGTTTTCTCAACATGGCGAGAAATTCATGCCAAACCGCCGCAACGCAAGCCCTGAAACGGCTGAAAACCCAAATTAGGTGACTACCTAACAATTTGCATTTTTATTCATCGTCATTACTGCTCTCATTTTTGCAAGAAGCGCTGAATGCGGTAAGTTCATCACTTTTCAAACCCGCCGCGCCAGTGCGTTTCAACCAGACTAACAAAATGCTGATGTCTGCCGGTGAAACGCCTGAAATTCGCGCGGCCTGACCAATGGTTTGCGGTCGAATATTTCGCGAGTTTTTGCCGCGATTCGAGTCGCAAACTCGGCACTGCTGAAAAATCGAATGCGGATGGGATGCGCTTGTCTTCCAAACTTTTTGATCGCGCTACCTCGGCTTCTTGCCGATCAATATAACCCGCGTATTTAACCGCAATTTCAACTTGTTCAATTACTTCGTCAGATAAACTCTCATTTCGATTGGGCAGGTCGCGATAATTCATTTCCGGACGAGCAAGAATTTTTGCCAATGATAAATTTTCATATCTATTTGTGCATAAACGTTTTATTTCGTTTTCAATTGCCATTTTCTTGGCCTCAAACTTTTCACCATTGCGTTTGGACAATAACTTAATATCCATACCAACCTGGCTTAATCTCAGATCTGCATTATCTTGGCGTAACAACAATCGGTATTCGGCACGAGAGGTGAACATCCGATATGGTTCGGTTGTCCCTTTTGTAACAAGATCATCTATCAAGACCCCGATGTATGCTTGATCCCGGCCCAAAACAATCTGACTTTTTTGCATAGATTTTCGGGCGGCGTTGATTCCAGCCATGATGCCCTGTGCGCCAGCTTCCTCATAACCGGATGTTCCATTGATTTGACCGGCCAGAAACAGATTCGCGCAAACTTTTGTTTCAAGTGTCGGATAAAGTTGGGTCGGAAAGACAAAATCATATTCTACGGCATAGGCTGGCCTGAGTATCTCGGCATTTTCACAACCAATAATTGTCCGCACCAATTCAATTTGCACCTCAAAAGGCAAGCTGGTCGAACAGCCGTTGAGATAAAACTCATCCGTGCCAATTCCTTCTGGTTCCAGGAAGATTTGATGCCGCTTCTTGTCAGCAAATTTGACTATTTTATCTTCAATTGAAGGACAGTAACGAGGGCCAACACCTTCGATCTGACCGGAATACAAAGGGGATTTATGAATGTTTTTCTTTATAATTTCCGCTGTTTTATCAGTCGTGTAAGTAATAAAACACGGCAACTGACCATTAATTCGATCTAAAATCGAACCGGGCGGATATTTGCCATCGGAAAGACACAAAGGCGGAGATGGAACGTGAGATTGTTCCATGTGGAACAAATCGTCCTTCCAAAATGTAAAATAGGAAACGGGTTCATCACCGGGTTGCTTTTCGGTTTTTGAGAAATCAATTGATTTCCGAATGAGTCTCGGTGGCGTGCCAGTTTTTAAGCGACTAAGCTCCAGTCCAAGTTCGTTAAGTGAATTTGAAAGATTCATGGCAGCTGCGTCACCTGCTCGGCCACCAGATTGTTGGTTAGTGCCAATATGCATCAAGCCACGCAGGAATGTGCCCGTCGTCACGACAACGCAAGTTCCCATGTATTGAACTTCCAGAGTGGTTTCGACACCGACAGCAATCCCATATTTGTGTAAAATCTTGGATGTCTGCCCCTGCTTGACATCCAAGTTTGGCTCGGATTCACACACCCATTTCATTCGAAATTGATACGCCTTTTTGTCACACTGTGCGCGCGGTGCCCAAACAGCCGGACCCTTCTTGATGTTCAACATCCTAAACTGAAGGCCAGTCATATCGGTGGCCTTGCCCATCTCGCCACCAAGGGCATCAATCTCTCTGGCCAAATGCCCTTTTGCCAGCCCGCCGATCGCTGGATTGCATGACATTTGGCCAATTGAATCGGCATTGATTGTCAACAATAGCGTCTGGCAACCCATCCGAGCGGCAGCCAATGCCGCCTCAACTCCGGCGTGGCCGGCACCGACGACAATTACATCATATTTTTTGGGATAAACAAACATCGCGGATCAAACCATTTTGTAGGCTGTTTCAAAGACTTTAGACGAAGACTTTCTTTTTATTTTACGCTCCGGATTCGCGGCTAAATGTTCGACGAGCTTGAAAATCGTTTCTTCTTCTTCCTGTTCGATTGCTTTGGCGATCTCAAACACCGTGAAGTTCTGATTCAAATTTGATTTCAGAAAAGAGATAACACGCCGTTGAACAACTAATACATTTTCCGCTGCCCGTTTTCCCGCTTCGACGCCTGGTTGATGATAAGCATTGATATTCACGAGGCTGGCATAGAAACCAACCGCGCGTTCAAATAGGGCAATTAGAATGCCTACAGCTTTTGAATTAACATCGCTAACAGTAATTGTTAAAGATTCTCGGCCATTTTCAGCCAAAGCTGACCGAGTTCCGAGAAAAAAACCTTCAAGAAAATCGCCAGGGGTCGCATCGGGTTCGGTAAAAACTGGTCTGCCAGACTGATCCTTTTGGACTTCAATAAATGTCACAAAAAAGTCATTTAATCCATCTCTAAGTTGTTGTATGTAAGAATGTTGATCTGTTGATCCTTTATTGCCAAAAACGCATATGCCCTGATTTACGAGCTTTCCGTCCAAATCAAGTTCTTTACCCAAAGACTCCATGACTAATTGCTGGAGATACTTGGAAAACAGCTCCAAACGATCCTTGTAAGGCAAAACAACCATATTTTTCGTTCCGATACCGTTACCGGATGAAAACCAAGCCAAAGCCAACTGTGCTGCCGGGTTGGTTTTAACGGTTTTAGAGCGCGTTGCCATGTCTGCGATTTGACTTCCGGCGATCAACCCATCAATGTCAATTCCTTGCAATGCCGCAGGCAAAAGTCCCACCGCCGAAAGTTCGCTGGTGCGGCCACCGATCCAATCCCACATTGGGAAGCGCTCAATCCACTGATTGGCTGTCGAAAATATATCCAGCTCGCTCCCCAACATCGTAACGGCAACGGCATGTTGACCGAAATTGAGACCTGCCTTTTCATAAGCTGCTTGCGCAACCAACATTCCGTTTCTTGTTTCTTTAGTGCCGCCAGATTTGGAAACGACGATACATAAAGTCCGATTCAATTTTTTGCCAATGACAGCCAGAGTTCGGTTCATGCCGTCAGGATCTGTGTTATCAAAAAAGAACGGTTTTAGTTTATCCTTACGGGGATTGCCAAGCGCTTGGGCGACAAATTGTGGACCAAGCGCGGAACCGCCGATGCCAATGAGTAGAAAGTTTTTGAATGCTCCGCCGGCTCCACGGACGGCGCCAGAATGAATTTTGGCTGCAAAATCCCTTATCTTTGCGTTGGTCTGTTCAATTTCGCGCTGGATTTCAGAAGTCGGCGCAAGCGCGGGATTCCGCAACCAGTAATGGCCAACCATGCGCTTCTCATCCGGGTTGGCTAGGGCACCTTTTTCCAAAGCATCCATTTCAGCAAACGCCTTTTGGATTTTGGGTTCCATTGTGGCAAAGAATGCGTCATCCACATTCATGCGGCTCAAGTCAATCGCTAGGCCGAGTTCGGGAAAAGCGGTGTAACATTTTTGAAAACGTTCCCACCATTGCAATTTTGTATAATTCATAAAAAATTAAACGCGATTGAATGATTTTGCATCCGGCTCTGGCAAGAAAATTCGCCGAAGAGTTGGCTAACCACCACCGCTGCCGCCGCCGTTTTCCGAGTTGCCAAAAATCAAATCAATGCAACCTTTCTTGACGGCTTGGTTTTGTGCTGGCAAAGTTTCCGTTGTTTTGCAGCCAGCGTAGCTCAGTGGTAGAGCAATGCTTTCGTAAAGCAAAGGTCGTCGGTTCAATCCCGACCGCTGGCTCCACTTGCAAAATGGCAGATTTTTTGCAGTTTGCTGTGAAGCGAGGCCGAGTCTCTTTGAACCGGTCAGAATCCCGCACTTTGAATCTGAAGCCCGCATTCGAATATCAAGCCGTCATGCCGATATCTTTGGCGATTTTTGCGGCGGAGTCTGGATCTACCCATTTCACCAGCGCAATGAAGTTGACGAGCGCCGGGCTGTCGGCTTTGACTTTGAAAAGATTGCGCAGTGCATGAACGACTTTGGCGTAGGTGACCGCGTATTTTTCGTGCGTGAGCCGGTTGGCATACGATTCCAATACCGCGCGCGCAACCGGGTCGGTCTGGCCGTCGGGCAGGTATGGCAGCAGGCAGAAGACGCGCACCAGTGACATTGGGTCGGATTCGGCCAGCACGAGCCAGCTTTGCCTGACCTCGTCGGCGTCGTATTTGGCGTGGAGCTGCTTGCGGATGGCTTCGGTGATTTCGTTCGGCGAAGCCCGATGGGCGATAAGTTCCTTAATGATGTCCCACGCGTTCATTTGCGTTTTGTCGGACAAAAGACCGCCTTCGGAACTGGCGATGGGAAATTCCGGCAGCCCCAGTTCCTTGATGAGCGCCTTGCCGAGGGCTTCGGCGTTTTCGCGGCGCAAGCGGTCGGAATTAAAGATGGCGCGCACAATGGTTTTTTGCGCATCCGTGCTGACCAGCCGCAAGGTGGCCGCGATCGCCGCCGGCGCTGGAGAAGATTGCCCGCCGAGGAGATGCCGCACAAACTCCGCCGTCACCGGATCATGTTCGGTGAAAATCGCCGACCGGAACGTCAGCACCAACCGCAATGTCCGCGCCACGCCGCCGGCCTTGCCGAAATTGTTGACGACCGCCTGACGGTAATCGGCGTTGATGATGAAAGCCAGCAACTCTTCCGCCTGCTTGATCCATTTTTCTTCGAGACCGTCCGCTTCGCTGGTGACGACCAATTGTTCCACCAGCGGCGGCAGACGCTGGGCGAAAATCACGTCCGGCGATTCCGTGCTTTGGTTTTCATAGTAATTCAGCAGTTCCAGGACGAATGAAAGTTTCAGAAAAGCGGTTTTCTGCGCGCGCGAGGCGCGGCTTTGCAGGATTTTTTTTTGCAACGCCAGCAGTTCCGCCCGCTTGGCCGGAACCACGTTGGGACTCTGGGCCAGCAGTTCTTCAAAATCATTCTTGAAGCCCAGCATGATCTGCTCCGGCTTGGGGCGCGGATTATGTTTTGCGTCTGTTGTCAAATCCTTGAAGAAAACCAGCGCCTCCTCGCCGAAATCCTTCACGATCTGCTCACGCGCCACCTGGCCCTTCACAAAACTGCGGCCGGCGCGCACGCTGGCCGGCGTGAAAAAAGATTGTGGCTGCTTGATCAGCGCCCGCAACATCGCCGGGTCGAGCGGCGCTTCGAGCCGGATCAATTCCTCGACCAGCGGCTTGATGGCCGCCGTCAAATCGCGCTTGGTTTTGTCCAGCGCCTTGAGGATGGCGGGCTGAAGCAGGTTTTCCTCGTTCTTGCCGTGAATCAGCGCCGCGCTGACTTCGTTGACCGCCGCGCTGTGTTCCACCAGCCGCGAGACGATCACGCCGACGTCGTTGATCGGCAGCTTCGTCACCAGCGTCGTGATCAGGTTAACCAGTTCGCCGTGGGATTTTTTGCGGTGCTCCACGACGCGTTCGAGCAGGGAGCGCAACGTCTTATTTTCCTGCTCCAACGCGGTGCATTCCGTTTCCGACTGCCGCATCCGCAAAACGAGATCGTGTCCAGTCCCGCTGGATTTCCTCCAGTGAAGGCAATGGCGCAGCAGGCTTGTCCGTTTGTGACATGAAGTCAATTTTATCCATCAGCGCACTTCTTGCCATTCCTTTTTTGTCGGTCGAACATGAGCCGGTTTCAATCATTTTGCGATTCAACTCAACAACTTTTCAAACCGTGCGGCGGCGGCGTCCCATTGCGCGGCGTCCTGCGGGGTGAAGGTTTGCAGTTCAAAGGAATTCCGCACCACTGCGCGCGCGGCCTCGTGCGATTCCAAATGGCCCAGCGCGATGGCCTGCACGAGGATGTTGCCCAGCGCGGCGCATTCCGTCGGGCCGGCGAGCACGGGAATTTTGATGGCGTTGGCGGTGAACTGATTCAGCGTGGCGTCCTTGCTGCCGCCGCCGACAATGTGCAGCCGCTCAAGTTTTTTGCCGATGAGCCGCTCGGTGTGCCGCAGCGTGACGCGGTAAAACAGCGCAAGGCTTTCGTAAATGCAGCGCACGCTCGCGCCGATGCCGGCTGGCGCGGGCTGGCCGGTTTCGCGGCAGAAATCGGCGATCTTTGCCGGCATGTCGTCGGGACTCAAAAAACGCGGGTCGTCGGGATTGATGAGCGAGACAAAGGGCGCGGCCTGCAGGGCAAACTTTTCCAGTTCGGCGAACTCATATTTTTTCGCGCCCCGGTTCCAGTGCCGGCGCGATTCCTGGAGCAGCCAGAGGCCGACGATGTTTTTCAGCAGCCGCACGGAATCGCCAAAGCCGATTTCGTTCGTGAAGCCGAGGTTGCGGCTCTGGTCGTTGATGACGGGTTGCGGCCATTCGACGCCCATCAGCGACCACGTGCCGGAACTCAAATACGCCCAGTTCCCGCCGCTCGCCGGCACCGCCGCGACCGCCGCGCCGGTGTCGTGCGAGCAACTGGCGATGACTTCGATCTGCGGCAGGCCGATTTCCGCCGCTAGATTTTTTTTCAGCGGGCCGAGCCGCGTGCCGGACGGGCAGATCGGCGCGAACAAATCTTCGCGCAAACCGAGCGCGGCGAGCAGCCGTTTCGACCACTGTTTGTAAGTTGGATTGTAAAGCTGTGTGGTGCTGGCGAGGGAAACTTCGTTGCGCGCGACGCCGGAGCAGAAAAAATTGATCGCGTCGCCGATGAGCAGAATCTGTTTCGCCCGGGCGAGCCGTTCCGGCGGTTCGGTGACGATTTGATAAATCGTGTTGAGCGCCATGAACTGGATGCCGGTTTCGGCAAAGATGACGGGCCACTCGACTTTTTCCTTCACCAACTCGACACCCTGCGCCGTGCGCGAGTCGCGGTAGCACCAGACCGGCGGCAGCGGCAGGCCGCGCTCGTCGTAGAGCACGTAATCCACGCCCCACGAGTCGGTGCTGAGACTGGCGATGGGCAGTTTTTTGGCGGCGGCCTTTTTCAGGCCGGTCTTCAACTCGTTCAGCAGCCGGTCAAAATCCCAGTGCAAGGCGCCGGCCTTTTTCGTCGCGCCGTTGGGAAAGCGGTGCAGTTCTTCGAGAGAAATCTTTTCGCGGTCAAGCGTGCCGAGAATCAGCCGGCCGCTGTTCGCGCCGAAGTCGCAGGCGAGATAATGTGTGGGCATAAAGCATTCGCCGGAAGCTTACGCGGTGATGGCGTGGTGTCAAAATCTTCTCTCGCCATGATGAAGATTAAGATTGGGATTTGCCAATCCCCGATGACGGCGTATTTTTGTGTCGCTGAAATTTTATGAGCAACCAACTGGATCAACTCAAGCAGTTCACCGTCGTCGTCGCCGACACCGGCGATTTTGCCGCGCTGAAGAAATTCACGCCGCGCGACGCCACCACGAATCCGTCGCTGATTCTCAAGGCCGCGCAGATGCCGGAATATCATTTTCTCATGGACCAGGCCATTGCCGACAACCGGGCCGGGTTCAGCGGCAAGGAATTGCTGGCGCGCGTCCTCGACGATCTGACGGTTTCGTTCGGCCTGGAAATTTTGAAGATCATTCCCGGCCGCGTCTCGACCGAAACCGACGCGAACCTGTCTTTCGACACCGAAGCGCTCGTCGCCAAGGGCCGGCACTTCATCGAGCTTTACGCCAAGCGCGGCATCGCGCGCGAACGCATCCTCATCAAGGTCGCCTCGACGTGGGAGGGCATCCGCGCGGCGGAAATACTCCAGCGTGACGGTATCAACTGCAACCTGACGCTGCTGTTTTCGCTAGCACAAGCTGTGGCGTGTGCCGAAGCGAAGGTCAGATTGATTTCGCCGTTCGTCGGCCGCATCATGGATTGGCACAAGGCAAAGGAGAAACGGGATTTCGCGCCCGCCGAAGATCCCGGCGTGCTGTCCGTAAAGGAGATTTATTCCTACTACAAAAAATTCGGCCACGCGACCGAGGTCATGGGCGCGAGCTTCCGCAACGCCGGCGAAATTCAGGAGCTTGCCGGCTGCGACTTGCTGACCATCAGCCCGCAACTGCTCGCGGAATTGCAAAAATCTGACGCGCCGCTTGCGCGTAAATTGAGCCCCGAAATCGCGCGCGAAAGCAAAATTGAGAAGCTGCCGCTCGATGAGAAAAAGTTCCGCTGGCTGCTTAACGAAAACGCGATGGCCACGGAAAAAACCGCCGAAGGCATCCGCCTCTTCAACGCCGACGCGCAGAAGCTCGCGCAGTTCGTCGCGGCGAAACTTGACTAACGGGCATGGAAAAACTAGTCTTTTCAACCGGTCGGTGGCTATAGCTCAATGGTAGAGTCCAAGCTTGTGGAGCTTGTTGTTGCGGGTTCGAGTCCCGTTGGCCACCCCATTTTCTCCGATGGACAGAGCTGCGTGATCAAAAATTGGCGCGAGCCGCGGCCACTGTGAACGGTCAAACAATCTCCACCGGACATTTCGGCAGCGCGTCGAGAAACGCCTGGCCGTATTGCTTGGTTAAAATCCGGTTGTCCAAAACCACGATGATGCCCGTGTCCGTTTTGGTGCGAATTAATCTGCCGACGCCCTGGCGGAATTTCAAAATTGCTTCCGGTAGCGAAAATTCGCCAAATGAATTGCCGCCGCGCGCTTCAATCGCCTCAATGCGCGCCTCGATGAGCGGATGATCCGGCACCGCAAACGGCAGCCGCGTGATGATGACATTGCTCAACGCCTCGCCCGGCACATCCACGCCCTGCCAAAAACTATCCGTGCCGAAGAGCACCGAGTCCACGTCGTCCTTGAACTTTTCCAGCATCGTCGAGCGCGGCGTGCCGGCGCCCTGGACGAACAATTCCAGTTTTAATTCCTCAAAAAACGGCCGCATCCGGTCCGCGACTTCCTGCATCAGTTTGTAGCTGGTGAACAAGACGAACGCCTTGCCGTGCGTCTGCCTGATGAAATGCTCGATCCATTGGATCAACGCCTCGGCATAGCCGACCTCGCGCGGATCGGGCATTTTTTTGACGGTGAACAGCTTCATCTGCCGTTCGTAATCGAACGGCGTGCCGACCTGCAAAAGTGTCGCCGCTTCACAACCAACCCTTTTCGCAAAATAATTCAGTGGCGACGCGTTGAAAGTTGAAGGTTGAGGGTTGAAGGTTTTTTTGCGCGGCGCAGCCTCTGAACTTTCAACCTTCAACGTGGAACCTGCAACCGCCTTCACCGCCAGTGTCGCGCTCGTCATGACGATTGACGTGTCGCTGCGAAACAATTTTTGGCGCAGATAATCCGCGACATCAACCGGCGCGGCGTTCAGCGAGAGATTCCGCTGCGCCTTGCCGCCGCGTTCGACCCAATAGACATGGCCGTCCGCCTGCTGGCCCAAAAATTCCGCGACCTCCATTTTCAATTCGCCGAGCCGCCGGTTGCACTCGATCAGCTCCTGCCCGATTTCCTTGTCGTCGCTCGTCTTGACCAATTCGCTCACGGCCTCGCGCAATCTTTGAATGGGCAACGTCACGTTGTCCTTCACGATTTCCGCGCGACGGATGCGCAGCTCCTTCCATTCGCGCCGGCGGGCGGAACCGTTTTCGCCGCCGGAAAATCTCGGTTTCGCCGTGGCCTGGATTTCCTCGCACGCGGCCTCGACGTTTTCAAAGAATTTGTCGGACTCGCTCAAAATTTCCGCGACGAGCTGCACGGCCTTGCCCTGGCGCAGCGTGGCGAGCAGCCCTTTTTCCGTGCGCGGATTCCACAGCCGGTTCAACGACCAGCGCACCTGTCCGCTGGAAACGCTCAGGCCGATGTGCCGCGACGCCACGTTCTCCATCGTGTGCGCCTCGTCGAAAATCACGAAGTCGTTCTTGAACAAAATCCCGCCCTCGATCTCCTCGTCAATGCCGCCGAGCAATGTAAAAAACAAGGTGTGGTTCAAAATCAAAACGTCGGACGAAAGGATTTTGTTCCGCGCGCGCTGAAAAAAACAGACGTCGTGGTCCTTCGCAAAATCGGGCTGATGACCGCAGGTTTTCGGCGAACACAGCCCGCGCTCGGAACAGACCTGCGCCCAGACTTTCGGATCCGGCTCGAACTCGAAATCCGACAGGCTGCCGTCCTTCGTCTCCTTCGACCACTCGTAAATGCGCCGCAATTCCTCGGCCTCGCTGGATGTGAAAAGATGCCCGCTTTGCTGCATCGCCTTTTGCAGCCGGCGCGTGCAGAGATAATTCGCGCGGCCTTTCAGCATCGCATAGCTGAATTTTACCGGCTCCGGCAGCGCGCCCAAAACGCCCGCCAACATGGGCAAATCTTTTTCCGTGAGTTGCTCCTGCAAATTGATCGTGTGCGTGGAGACGACAGCTTTTTTCTTCTGCGCCACGGCGAACAAAATCGCGGGAATCAAATACGCGAGCGATTTGCCCACGCCGGTGCCGGCCTCGACCGCGAGATGTTCACGGTTTTGCAGCGCCCGCGCCACCGCCACCGCCATCTCCTGCTGCTGCGGGCGGAACTCGAAATTTTTCGCCCGCGACAGCATGCCCGCCGGCGAAAAAATCTCTTCCACTTGGGAAATCAAGTCACCACCGTGCGGCAGTATTTCGGAAAGAGAAATCACAACTTTCTTTGGACTGGCAAAACAACTAGGGTCTGGCAGCGGCGGGTGTTTTCAACGGCAAATTCAGCCAAGCCAGACCGACGTCGCGTTTCATGTGGCTGATGCTGTCACCGCCGGGCGCGTCGTAAAAAATCGCCAGCCGGTTGCCGACCTTGATGACAGACGGCATGCCAATGCAATTCTTCGACCACGAACAATTCCGGCCATCAAGAACCACGGCCTTGTTCTTCGGATCCCAACGATCCAAATCCTGACTCCAATAAACCCAGACCGCATCGGTGAACTCTTTGTTGTGGTCGTTGATGCCGATGTGATTGGTGAACAGAAACCAGTTTTTAATTTTCGGCTCGTAGTAGAGCGAGCTGTTTTCAACTTGCTCTGCCGGCGGCACGATGGGTTCGGCCTGCACCGCCCACGGCCCGTCCAGATTCTTGGCCCGGGCAATACTCAAGGTGCGCTTGATATTCGGCCCCGCAGTCGAGGCGCTAAAGAACATCAGAAATTCACCCTTCCATTTCACGATGTCGCCAGGGCTGGCGGTGGCGGAATAGTAAGTCCCGGGCTGTGCGGTGAATGGCGCGGCAGCATACTGTTTCTCCCACGGACCCGCCGGCGAATGGCTGCGTGCCTTGAGTGTGAGATACGGGAACGAAGGAATGAAATCCGGCGCGGGCGTCACATGGGGAGTGCCGAGGTAAAACATGTGCCACCAATCGCCGTCGCGTATTACCCACGGCGAAGAGGCGCTGGCGGAATCCGGGCTGCCGGGCTTGCCGAAATCGAGAATCGGGCCGTGCTTTTCCCAATGAACCAAATCCTTGCTCGTGGCCAGACTGGCGAGCCAGCCCTTTGGCCCAGCGGCGTCGTAGTGCAGATAATAAATTCCCTTGTCCTCAAACACGATGGCCTCGCGAGCACCGCGAATGTCGCAATCCCCCGGCCCGCCGCCGTGCTTGAGCACCACGCCCTGATCCTTGGCTTCGAGTCGAAGAGTGGCTTGCGGTCGGCCATCCTTATAAGTTGCCGGCGGCAACGCAGCCTTTGATCCCGCCGCGCCGGCGAGGATGAGGGTTGACTGTGCTATTGCGGTTGGAGAAAACGCTAAAGTGAACAGCAGCGTAATGATGAGTGAATGGAGGATATTCATGTTTGGGAAATAAAGAAGGGTGGCGAAAAATTAAATCGCGGCGCTGGTCAACACGACTTTCAATTTCGCCGTTGTGCCCTGCGCGAGCGAAAGCTTGTTCTGTTTCACGTTGCCGGATTCCACGCAGACCATTTGCAAATGCTCGTTCTGGCCCCAATCTTCCGGCATTTTCTGCGTCGTCCACGGATTCCACACGACGGTGGATTGGGAATTGAATTTTTCCACGCGAATGGTTCGCCGTAATTTTTCATCGTAGATTTCCACGGTGCTGGTGTTGTCCGGATAAACGCGATTCGTTTCTTGCGTGATGCACAGCGGCGTGGGGTCGCCGTTTCGCCGCGCGCCATTGGCACCAAAGGCAAAATCGTCGAACGGCGCGCCTTGCAAACCGGTGAGCGAAACCGCGCTGATGTCGCCAACGTGAAAATAAGTGTGCAGGCAGTTTTCAATCTCCAATGGCGCGCCGCAGGAATCATTCGCGGCGATCAACTCCATCGTCAGCGTGTCCGTCACCGTCACGACAAATTCGGTGCGCAAATTTTTCCACGCCACGTGCCCGGGAATTTGCGGCAGCGCAAAAGCCAGCGTCACCGTTCCGTCCGACGAGGCGGCGGTTTTGACGAGTTCCCATTCAGCGAGGCGCGCGAAACCGTGTGACGGCTCGCCATCGCGGTTGCCAAACCATGGAAAACAAATCGGCACGCCGCCGCGAATGGGCTTGCCCGGCGCGAAATAACTTTTGCGGCTCAAGAAAATCAGCGGCGGCTCGCCGGTTTTCTGGAAATGCGTGACGTGCGCGCCGTGCGGATAAATTTCCGCCGAGCTTTTTGGAGTCGTGACGGCAATCCTGGCCAGGCCGTTGTGGCCAGCAACCACGGCGACGCGTCCAGGAATTTCGTGTCTTCGCAAGGGTTCGATGTTGGCGGTCATAGAAATTGGGGAATTTTAGCACGCGCGGAAAATCCGCGCAGCCATTTTGTGCGGATAAATGCTTGTCATTTCCGCCGCGTTCCGACAAATAAACGGCATGAAGCATTTCCTCCCGCTGGCGGCATTGCTCATTTGGGCCACCGGCTGCGCGCATCTGAAGCCGCGCGCCGATTTTCTCCGCGTCGTCGAACGCCCGCGCGTCGCGCTTGCGCCGCAAGTTGAAACAAGGCCGGCGATGGACGGTTTGGCGCAATTTCATTTCTCGTTTTCCGCGGATGCGCCAGACCGCGTGCCGGGAATTTTATTGAAATCAGAAAATTTCCCCGGCCCGCGTCCCGTCGTCATTGCGCTGCACGGCACCGGCGGCAGCAAGGCGAACATGATTTCACTTTGCCGCAAGCTGGCCGAACGCGGCTTCATCGCCGTCGCGATTGACGGGCCTTATCACGGTGAGCGAAAAACCGGCAAAGGCCAAAGCGATTACAACGATGCCATCGTCCGCGCGTGGCACGGCAGCGGAGAGCATCCGTTTTATTATGACACGGTCTGGGACGTGATGCGGCTCGTGGATTATCTGCAAACGCGCGACGACGTGGACGCGAAACGCATCGGTCTCATCGGCATTTCCAAGGGCGGCATCGAAACGTATCTCGCGGCGGCGGCGGACCCGCGCATAGCCGTGGCCGTGCCGTGCCTCGGCGTGCAAAGTTTTCACTGGGCGCTCGCGCACAACGACTGGCAGGGCCGCATCGGCACGATTCAGTCCGCGTTCGATGCGATCGCGCGCGACGCCGGCGCGGCGAAACCGGATTCCGCCTTTGTGAAAAAATTTTACAACCGCATCGCGCCCGGCATTGACGGCGAATTCGACGGCCCGCAAATGGTGCGGCTCATCGCACCGCGGCCGCTGCTCGTCATCAACAGCGATGCCGACAACCACACGCCGCTGCCCGGCGTGGACGAATGCGTGGCCGCCGCGAAAAAAGCCTACGCCGCCAGCCACGCGGAAGATCATTTCGTCGTCATCATCCAGAAAAAGACTGGCCATCAGGTGAAACCGGAATCCGAACTCGCGGCGATCGAGTGGTTCGTGAAATGGCTGAAGCCATGATGGCCTCAAAATCAAATTTGGGCAAATTTTCTAGGAACGGTCGCTTTTTCTAGGCTTTGCCTCAAAATCTTTTTGGCTTCCTCTTCGGAAATGAATTTGGATTTTTTCATAGATTTCAAAGTCCGAAAGATTAAGTCCCCCAGAATTGCGTAATAGGCTGCCAAAGTGTGAGGCAGAACGGAAAACTTTGCATAACCATCATAAACCATCCTGTCTTCACCACCGCGGCTATAACCTTTGAGCAGTGCTCTGTAGGATCGGTGTGTAAATTTGGAAAGCTCCCGTTGTGTTTGTCTTCTATTATCGGCTTCAGCTTTTTTTCCAAGCTTTTCCAATCGTTCCCGAATTATCCTGTGTTCAATAATTTCGTTCTGAAACCATTTTTTCAGGTCATTTTGACTTTTTGGTGTGCCGGAAAGAAAATATTCCACCAACTGTGAAGACTCCCAAACATCACGGAATATTCGACTGACAAGTTTGTGTTTGCTTTTGGTTAACAAAGCCAGCGCTTCCTGCAAAGCATCCATCGCATCATTGTGGAGCATCCAAGCTGCTTTTCGCACGCTGGTTTCGTCTGCTCCAAAATGCAGATTAAACTTTGCGAGGTTTTTAGAGAGCCTTGTCAAAATTCGTTTTGCCTCTCGAACGAACTGTTCTTGAGCGCCATACTCGTAAGGATTCGAATATGCTTCTTCTGGATCTCTATTCCAAACAAAACTAGCCATAGTTATTCAACAATATCATCCAAACAAATCCATCTGCGGCGCGGGCGCGAGGTTTTTCAGTTTGTCATGGTTCTGAAGCATGACCTATTTCGGCTCTATGACTTTTATTCCGGCGACCAGACCAAAGTGGCGCTGGTTGAATGTGGCCACGGCGCTGCCACGTTCCACGGCGGTGGCCGCCACGATGAGGTCGTAATAGCCGATCAGTTTCCCGGACGCTTCCAGTTCCGCCCAGATGCGCGCGTGTTCGTAGGCCGTCTGCTCCGTGTAGGGAATGACGGGCAGCAGCGCCAGCATCGTCTGAAGATAATGCAGCCTGGCCGCGCGGCGTGCTCCGGTCGCACGCTCCACACCGTGCCAAAGCTCGGCGACGGTGACGGCGGCCACCTCGAATTCGTCCGTCGGTCGGGAGGCGAGCCAGCGTTTCAAATCAAACGTCCCCTTTTCACCGCGAATGATGACGTCCGCATCCAGTATTATCGCCATTTGTCATCAGGATGTTTGAGCGATTTGCGTGCTCTGCTCAGGTCTTTGCCCCAAGCGAGGGCCTCGGCGGCAGAAAGCTCGACGTGCGCGAGCGCCTCCGCCAGTTCCCCGCCAGTGCAAACTTTGTCCGCTTCGGGAACGATGCGCGCGAGCGGCTTGCCGTTTTTGACCAGCACAAAATTCCGGTTTTGATAATGAACCCGGTTAACGCACTCGGCAAAATTCCGCGCCGCTTCCGTGACCGTAATGGTCGTCTTTTTCATAAAATCAGATTATCAGATTTTATGAATTTGTCAAACCGGCGGGGAACCGATTTTGGAGACTTGCCGAATCCGTTGTTTGAAGCCAGCTCTACGGCCCCGCCAAGGTGATTTTCAATCGGCGGAGTTCGGTGGAAGTCAGCCCTTGTTCAAATCTGATTTGACCGGCTTGATCAGCCTGAAGTGATTTGCTGTCCCTGCCGTCAACGTAAAGCTGATAAGTCGCGCTGGGTTTCAGTCCTTTAATCGTGTGCGAAATTTTGCCGCCACCAATCGTTGCTCCCTCGGTCCATTCCCGTGGTGCATCTGGTGCCGCAGGCCAGCTTTCAAGGTGAACCGTTAAATGTGTGCCGTTGGGAGGCAAGACAGACATCGTCCAATCGGAATCTGCTCCGGGGAAATACTGGAAACCCGTATCCGTGGCGTTGGCCCCAAATGAACGCGGGCCGATAACCGTGCAGTTGTTGGCGGTAATGCTGCTGCCATTGGTGCTCAGGGCAATCTCGTAAAGCTGTCCTCGCAAATGGTAACGGATTTTGGTGCCGTCGAGTTCGCCGGCCAGGCGTGGCTCAAGATAAAGCCGGTTGGGCTTGGGCTGGATGCCGTAAATGTCACGGTAGAGGCCGACCACCGGCATGCAGTTCCCCGCCAGAATGTCGTCTCCTTCACCGCGTTGAGATTTTCGCAGGTAACGTTGGTAAGACAGCCCGTCTTCGGCGTAACGGTCCAAGGTGTTCCGCACATACTTGAGCGCCAGTGCCGGATCATAACTGGCATAAGCGCGGACACCCAATTCACCCCAAGATAGAAATATGTCGCCATTTTCATACTTGGGAAATGGAAAATTACTTTCCGCGCCCTCTTCACGGTCATAGGAAAAAAAACAAAGCGGCCAGTAAAAAAGATTTTCCTTTTTCATTTCGGCTTCCATCCGGTCGAGGATTGCTTTCCGACGGGCGGGATCAGCGCAAAGGCCGTAGGCGATGGCGGCGAAATTGACCGGGGTGACGAGGTTGTTGCCATGAATCGAACCATCCTTGTCGCGCCAGTGAACATACCACTTATTGGTTGGGTCCCAGAATCCGCCTTCCGAGGTGGGGCGGTTGAAAGTAACTTTCAGTCTCGCGGCAAACGCGCGATAGTTTTCAGCCCTATTCGTATCGTTCAATGTATTTTCGGCATCAGTCCAAAGCTTCAGTGCCGCGTAAAGTTGGGCATTGACGAAGGCGTTTTCGTAGGAGGCCCAGATGATGTCAATCCAATCGCTGCCGCGATGTTGCTTGTGGGAATCGGTCATCATGGCCACCAGCCCGCTATTCCCGACTTCTCGGCGCATCAGAAAATCCAAAGCCCGCTCGCAGGAATCTTTGTGTCGAGCCAGCCATTCCCGGTCGCCGGTGAGGTCGAATTGTTCGGCCACATTCATCACATAATCAGGCTGGGAATCCATGAGGTAACCCCATTGCGCCTCGTAGAAGCCATATTCATCATAGGTTCCGGGCATGGCGTCATAAGGCCCATAGGCCCAGCGCGACTTGACACGGCCATTCGTGGCGATCGCGTGGTCGCGGGCGAAATCCAGCGCGGCTGAGAGGTTCGCCGTGTAGTCAGCCGAATCTACGGCGGCGGCAATCTGCGCGAAAAACGGCTCGTGCAGGCAGATGTAGCCGGATCGCCAGCCGTTGCCACCGACCAACTGTGAATCAATTACTCCATATCTGGCGACAGTATTGAGCAACTCGCGGACATTGTTGCCATCCAATCCAACAAACGTGTCGCGGGCATACGCTTTGTCATATTCGAGCGCCTGGAGCACAAATTCCACAGTGACTTCGGAGGCCCGGACTTGAATTGGTTTCCATAAATCCTGCCGATCGCCCAAAAACCGACTTAGTCCGTGTTTGGGCGCGAGCCGTTCATCGCTGTTTTCATAGTAAAACGAGAAGACGCCATTGCTTTGACACGAAAAGCGGCCCGCGCCAAAGATGCCCGCCGGAAAAATTGGGGTGATGCGCAGACAGTCATTCGACTTGGCGTTCCAAAAAGTCACTGCCCCAAAATGTCCGCCGTAAGTGGAGTTTGTCTTGTCCAGATACTTGGCCCAAACAACCCCGCCATTATCCAACATGCCGCCGGTCCAAGTTGACAAGTTGCTGAAATCCCACTCGGGGAACGCCATGTCCGTCACGGTTTCACCGGCGGAATACTTGCGTGTGATTTTCCACAGAATACGATCCGGCAGGGTGGTGAACCTCCACGTTTCCTGAACCGCGTGACCGGCGTTGCCGAACTTAACACCGCTGACGGTAACAGTATCTTTCCCAAACTTGACCCTGGCTTCACGGGCGGCTGTTGACGTGAACCAATCATCGCCGATGCGAACGCCCGTGCCAACGCCGGTATCCGCGGTTACATCCCGCCCCCGGATTTTGACCTGATCCAGCTTGTAACCGGCCCTGTAGTTAAGGCGGAGTGTCAACTGGCCATCGCCGTCACTCAACGTAACGAGCTTTTGTTCGGGATCCGGCGCAACCCCCGACCTTGCCGAGACCGGACCTGAAATTGCCAGCAGGATGAAGGCGAAACGCGCGACTGAAATCTGAAGCGAGCGTTGGATTGATCCACCACCTTCAATGTTCGTCTGGTCAGCGCGCATGAGAAGTTTCGAGGCCCAAGTCTGGTGTATTCGCCCCGCCTGCCGCAATCGCCAAATGGCTGGTTGAGCAGACCATTTGCCGGTTCAACGAGTAAACCGTTCAAAATCCACGGAGAGATTCGGGCCAATTGTCTTACCCAAACAAATCCATCTGCGGCGCGGGCGCGAGGGATTTCAGTTTGTCGCGGTCGTGCTGGCGGCGCGGCGCGCGGACGTTGCCTTCCGGCGTCAGCTCGGATTCTTCGAGGTTTCCAAGTATTTGTTTCGCGCGCTCCAACACTTCCTTCGGCACGCCGGCAAGCCGCGCCACCTGGATGCCGTAACTCTTGTCCGTGCCGCCCTCGACAATCTTGCGGAGAAAAACAATCTGGTCATGCCACTCGCGGACGGCGACGTTGAAGTTTTTCAGTCGCGGCAACCGCGCCGAGAGTTCCGTCAGCTCGTGATAATGCGTGGCGAACAAAGTTTTCGCGCCGATGGCATTGTGCAAATGTTCGACGATTGACCACGCCAAACTCAATCCGTCAAACGTGCTCGTGCCGCGGCCAATTTCGTCCAGCACAATCAGGCTGCGCGGCGTGGCGTTGTTCAGAATGTTCGCCGTCTCGGTCATCTCGACCATGAACGTGGATTGCCCGCGCGACAAATCATCGCTCGCGCCGATGCGCGTGAAAATGCGGTCAACCAAATCAATGCGCGCTTCGGCGGCGGGAACAAAACTACCCGTGTGCGCGAGCAACGCGAGCAGCGCGACTTGTCGGATGTAAGTGGATTTGCCCGCCATGTTCGGCCCGGTGATCAAAGCGATTTGGGGAAGAGTTGAATCGTTAAATTGTTGAATCGTTAAATCGTTTTTTGCCGATTCAACAATTGAACCGTTTAACGATTTAACGGTGGCAAGCCCCGTATCATTCGGCACGAAGCGTTCCTCGACGAGCTGCTGCTCCAAGACCGGGTGGCGTCCATCGCGGATTTGCAGCACACCTTCGTCGGCGACCTGCGGGCAAATGTAATTGTGCAGCCGCGCGGTTTCGGCGAACGACGCCAGCACGTCCAGTTGCGCCAGTGCGGAAGCGGTCTGCTGGATTTTTGGCAACTGGCCCAGCACTTCCTCGCGCACGCGCTGGAAAATTTCATATTCCAATTTCACGCTGCGCTCCTCCGCGCCAAGAATTTTTCCCTCCATCTCTTTCAATTCCGGCGTGATGAAGCGCTCGCCGTTGGCAATGGTCTGCTTGCGATGATAATGCGGCGGCACCTTGTCGAGATTCGACTTGGTGACTTCGATGTAATAGCCGAACACGGAATTGAATCGAACTTTCAGCGAGGAAATTCCCGTCGCCGCAATTTCATCCGCCTGCAATTTTGCAATCCAATCCTTGCCGCCGCGCTGCGCCGTGCGGAGTTCGTCGAGCGCGGCGTCGAAGCCGTCGCGGATCATGCCGCCTTCCTTGATCGGCAACGGCGGCTCGTCCACGATGGCGCGGGAAATTAATTCGACCAAATCCGGCGACTCGGAGATTTGCGCGGCAAGATTTTCCAGCAGGACAGGCGTCGCGCCTGTCTCATTATTTTCCGCGTCTTCCAGTTTTGGGAGATTTTTTTCTGACATGGGAGACAGGCGCGACGCCTGTCCTACGGTGGCGAGAATTTGTTTCAGCGCCGGAATTTGTTCGAGCGCCACTCGCAGCGCGGCCAAATCGCGCGCGTTGCCGCTGCCGGAACTCAAGCGGCCCACCGTGCGTTCCAGATCGCGGACGTTGGCAAGCTGCTGGCGGAAGGCGTCGAGGCCGAAGGAATTGTTGACGAAAATTTCGACCGTTTCCTGCCGTTGCCGGATTGGTTCAACCTTGGCGAGCGGCTGGGAGAGCCATTGGCGCAACAGCCGCGCGCCCATCGGCGTGACGGTTTTGTTGAGCGCGCCGTAAAGCGAGGCGTTGCGCGGGGCATCGTGATGCTGCGGTTCGAGAATTTCCAGGTGCCGCAGCGTCGTGTAATCCAGCGTGAGAAAATCGCCGCGCCGGTAGAACGAAATGCGCGTGAGATGCTTCACGTCGCGGCGCAGATTTTGCGTGAGATAATGCAGCGCGCCGCCCGCCGCGCCGATGGCGGCGGTTTTGTCCTTCAGCCCGAAGCCGTCGAGCGTGGCGACCTTGAAATGTTCGCGCACGGTGAAGAACGCGGTTTCCGGCGCGAATACCCAGTCGTCGTAGCCGCTCAAAATCTGAAATGAACCGCGCAACAAATCGCGCAGCGCGGCAGCTTCGGTTGGAAAAATAATTTCCGCCGGATGCAGGCGTTCCAATTCGGCGAGCAGCGCGGAATCATTTTCCAATTCGGTCGTCAGGAAATCGCCGGTGGTCAAATCCACCAGCGCCAGGCCGAAGGATTTTCCCGACGGATTCACCGCCGCGAGAAAATTATTTCGTTCCGCGACGAGCATCCGTTCGTCGAAGTGCGTGCCGGGCGAAAGGATTTGCGTGACCTCGCGCTTGACGAGCTTGCCGGGCCGCGCGTCTTCGAGCTGTTCGCAGATGGCGACTTTGCGTCCGCTTTTGAGGATGCGGGCGATGTAATTGTTGGCCGCATGAAACGGCAGGCCGCACATCGGCACGCCGTTGCGCGCGGTGAGCGAGAGGTTGAGCAATTGCGCGCCGGCCTGCGCGTCCTCAAAAAACATTTCGTAAAAATCGCCCAGCCGGAACAGCAGCAGCGCGTCTTTGGGCAGTTCGCCTTTGATGCGGCGATACTGCGCCATCATGGGAGTGAGTTGCGCTTCGGCGGACATGCGGCGGAGAAATTAAACGCGAACGCGGACAAAATCGAACAAGTTTTGCGCAAGACTTGCGTTGACACGCCCGGGCGGTTTTGTTGAACTTTGCATCCATGAATTCCAGTCATCCAACCTCAAACAAGTTTCGTTTCTATTCATGCTTAGTTTTTCTGCTTTCGTTTTTGACGCCGCAGCTTCACGCGGCGGACCCGGTTTCTCCCGTCGCGCAATTTCAGCCGTCCGTCGCTCCCATGGGCACGATCAACACCGGCGACAACGCGTGGCTGCTGACCAGTTCCGCGCTGGTGCTGATGATGACCGCGCCCGGACTGATCCTGTTTTACGGCGGCCTGGTGCGGACGAAAAACGTGCTTGTCCACGATGATGCACAGCCTGATTTTAATGGCGCTGATTTCCGCACTGTGGATGGTTTACGGCTACAGCATGGCGTTCGCGCCGGGCAGCGCCTTTTGCGGCAACCCGTTCACGCACCTGTTTTTGAAGGGAGTCGGCGCGCGCGCCGGACGCGGACTACGCCGGGACGATTCCGGCGCAGACATTCATGCTTTTCCAGATGATGTTCGCCATCATCACGCCGGCGCTCATCAGCGGCGCGATTGCGGAACGAATTAAATTCAGCGCCTACGTCGCGTTCATGCTGCTGTGGGTGACGCTGATTTATTTTCCGCTGTGCCACATGGTCTGGGGCAAGGGCGGATTTTTCAACTGGGCGCTCGGCGGCAAAATTCCCGTGCTCGATTTTGCGGGCGGCACGGTCGTTCACATCAGTTCCGGCGTGTCGGCGCTGGTGTTCGCGCTAATGATCGGCAAGCGCGACGGTTTTCCGCATCAGCCGATGGTGCCGCACAACGTCGTGCTTTCGCTCATCGGCACCGGCCTGTTGTGGGTCGGCTGGTTTGGCTTCAATGCCGGCAGCGCCTTGAGCGCCGGTTCGCTGGCGACGAGCGCGTTTGCGGCCACGCATTTTTCGGCGGCGGCGGCGGCGTTGAGTTGGGCGGCGATGGAATGGAAATTGAAAGGCAAACCGAGCGTGCTCGGCGCGGCGGCCGGCATGGTCGCGGGTCTGGCGACCATCACGCCCGCGTCGGGATTCGTAAGCATCCCCGCCGCCTTTTGCATCGGCCTCGTCGCGGGCGTCGTCTGTTACACGGCGGTCACGAAAATCAAATCTGTCTTTGGCTACGACGATTCGCTGGATGTTTTTGGCGTTCACGGCATCGGCAGCATGGCGGGGATGTTGATGCTCGGCTTTTTGGCAAACGCGGAAGTGAACCCGGCCATTGCGAACACCTTCAAGGCGAACGGCGTGGCGGTCTCGCTGGCGGGCGGTTCGCACCAGTTCATCAACCAGTTCATCGGCGTGGCGTTCACGGTGGTGCTGGCCGCGGTCGGGACGTTTTTGATCGTGAAAATTGTGGACGCCGTCATCGGCCTGCGCGTGGACCAGGAAGACGAAAGTGTCGGCCTCGACTTGTCACAGCACGGCGAACGTGCCTACAATGAATAAAACATATGAAAAAAATTGAAGCCATCATCAAACCGTTCCGGCTCACCGACGTCAAAGACGCGCTGAACGAACTCGGCATCCAGGGCATGACCGTGAGCGAAGTCAAAGGCTTTGGCCGGCAAAAGGGCCACACGGAGATTTATCGCGGCAGCGAATACACCGTGGATTTCCTGCCCAAGATCAAAATCGAAACCGTCGTGGCCGACAAACTCAAGGACGCCGCCGTCGCCGCCATCGTCAAGGCGGCCAAGACCGGCAAAATCGGCGACGGCAAGGTTTTTATTTCCACCATCGAGGAAGCCGTCCGCATCCGCACCGACGAACGCGGCGACAACGCGGTCTAAAATCTATTTAAGCAGCGCCGTTCACGTTTTAGGCGCGTGAGTTCCGCCGCGTAACCCGCGCGGAAATCGGGAAACGTGAATTCATACTCCAATTCCGCGCGCAGCTTTGCATTGCTCACGCGCTTGTTCGGTCGCGCCCCGTTTGCGCCCGGCTGTCGGCCTCCGCCGCGACCGCCGGCGGCAAGGGCCGTTTCAATTCCGCCGCCAGCCACTCGAAAAATTGCCGCTGGCTCACCGGCTCGTTGTCCGCCGCGTTGTAAATTCCGCCGGGCGCGCCGCGTTCCAAGGCTGCGAGGATGACGCCAATCAAGTCGTCACGATGAATCATGTTCAAAAACCGCGAGCCGTCGCCTTCGATGCGCGCCTCGCCGCGCAAAAATTGCTTGAGCAAATACCCGCGTCCCGGCCCGTAAATTCCCGCCACGCGCAGGATCACCGCTGGGAACTTGCATTCAGCCACCGCCGTCAAGCAGCATTTTTTCCGTCTCCGCGAGAATGCGCGAAGTTTCTTCCAACGGTTCCGCCGGAGATTTTTCGGTTACGACCGAACCATCATTCTGCCCATAAACACTGGTGCTGCTGGTGAAGACGAATTTTTTCGGCGGCGAACCGGCGAGCCAGCCGACGAGGTTGCGGTTGCCTTCCAGATATATTTGCCGGTAATCGTCCACGCCGCCGCCGCCGGAGGCCGCACAATTCACGACCCAGTCAAAATCGCGCGGCAGTATTTCCAATGATTCCGCCCGCGTGATGTCCGCGAGCAACGGTTTGATGCCGGCGGCTTGCAGTTCCGCCGCGGCACTCCGCCGCAGTCCGAAAACTTCGTGGCCACGCCGGAGCAGTTCCGCGCCAAGCGGCAGGCCGACGTAACCGCAGCCAACGATCAAACATTTGCGATTGCCGATTGCCGATTGCCGATTTGATTCCACGCCGCAAATCTACGGAGAAATCTGCAATCGCCAATCGCCAATCGCAAATTCCTTCACTCCATCACCGCCGCGAAGCGCAGTCCGCGCGTGCTGACCCGAAGCCGCGCGAAACTGAACTGCTTCATCACCAACTCGTAAATCAGCACGCCGGTGAGAATGACGTCCGCGCGCGTCTTCGGCAGGCCGGCGATTTCTTTGCGGTTCGGCCAGCGGCAGCTTCCACAAATTTTCGCGTTGCGCGGCCACTTGTTCAAACGTCAAAACGGCGCGCTCGATTTTTTCGCGGTCAAAGCGGTCCAGTTTTTTTTCAATGCGCGCGAGAATGCTCGTCGTGCCGCCGGTGCCGACAAGCTGGATTTCACCGGCCTCATTTTTCATGGCCGGCTCCAGTTGCGGGCGGACTTCGTGGGACAAAAAATTTTCCAGCCAGTCGCGGCACTTCGCAAATTCCCCGCGCGTCGGCGGGTCGCTGTGCGGGAATTTTTCCAGCAGCCGCACCGTGCCGAGCGGGAAGCTGTGGGCGAAACTTTTCTTCGCGCCGTGGCCCAAAATAAATTCCGTGCTGCCGCCGCCCACGTCGAGCAGCAGCAATGGTTTCTGCGCCAGCTCGGCGTCGGTCGCCACGCCTTGAAACGCCCAGTCCGCCTCGCGCGCGCCGGAGATGATTTCCGTCTTCAAGCCGGACGCGCGCTCGATGGCATGGGTCAGGTCCGTCGGGTTCACCGCGTCGCGCACCGCGCTGGTGGCGATGACGCGGACGGACGCGGCGTTTTTTTCCCGCGCGATTTCGCCGAATTCCCACACGGCCTCGGCGGTGCGGGCGATGCTCTCGGGCTGCAACCGGCGCGTTTCGTAAAAACCTTTGCCCAGCCGCGTCTGGCGGCTCTCCTCGTGAACCGGCTGCACGTCGCGCCCGCGCACGTCCGCCACCAACAATTTGATTGAGTTGGTGCCGACATCAATGACCGCGCGGCGCGTGGCTTCCATTCTGCGCTCAAAATAGGCGACTCGCCGGGGGAAGCCAAAACATAATTGACACGTTTTTCGTGATGTGTGATACGGGAAAGAGGCTCGCCGCATTCACGCATCACGCATCACGGTCTCATCTTTCCTTCAAGCGGCCGCTCGGCTAAATTATGCGCATGGAACTTTACCTGTTGCGCCACGGCCTGGCTGTGGAACGCGGCACGCGCGGCTTCGAAGACGATGCCACGCGCCCGCTCACGCCGAAAGGCCGCCGCCAGTTGCGGAAAATCGCCGGCGCGATCAAAAAACTGGAACGCCATTTTGACCTGATCCTGGCGAGTCCGTTTTTGCGCGCGAAGCAGACGGCGGAAATCGTCGCCGCCGAACTCAAATTAAAAAAACGCCTCAAGTTTTCAAATGCGCTGGCGCCAGGCGGTCACGCGGCGATCCTGCTGCGGCAATTGGAACGCCACAAGCCCGCGCCGGAAAAAATCCTGCTCGTCGGACACGAGCCGGACTTGAGCCGGCTGGTTTCCCTGCTCGTCAACGGCAATTTGCAGTTGCAAATGGATTTCAAAAAGGCCGGTCTGTGCAAGCTGGAAGCCGAAAAATTGAGCGCCGGCCCCTGCGCGGCGCTCGCGTGGCTGTTGACGCCAAAACAGATGAAAATGATGCTTTGAATCCGCCACGAAATACCCGAAGCGCGAAAATCTTCAGAATTCACAAGCTCAATTGCTTTCAAGTGTTCTGTGAATTTCGCGGTTAAAAATTCCTACCCGATCCGGTAAGATATTTTTTGGACGACCGATTTGCCAAAGCTGTTCTGCAAACGATCCAGTATTTCCTTGCGCCGATAGCGCACGATTTCCGAAAGCCAGACATTGGTGTCCACGTTCACGAACAGCGTGCCCTTGTGCAGATTCGCCGGCTGCGCGTGCGCGGTCACGGCGGGATCAATCAGCGCGTTCCAGACCTTCACAATTTCCACGTCGGCCTGGCGCGCCTCAATCCGCAATTCCTTCAGCAGCGCCGGCAGCACGTCGCCGGCGCGGCGGGCGGGCGTGGCGCGGGCGGTTTCCAGCGGCGCGTAATCCACGCCGCGCCACTGCGCCAGAATTTTCGCGCGGGCGCGGGCGGACGATTTTTTCGGCGGCGGCATGGCGGAGTTTTTGGTTTTTAAATTTTAATTTTTATTTGGAACGGCCAGCGCGGGCAATTTGAACTAAAAACTCAAAAATTAAAAATTAAAAACTTCCGGCTAGACAAATTCCCCCGCCGGGCGCGTCATTATGAAAATGCCCGCCGGACTGGACATCGCACGGCTTTACGACGAACACGCGCAGCCGCTTTATGCCTTTCTGCTGAATTTCACCCGCGACGAAGCGGATGCGCGCGACCTGCTGCAGGAAATTTTCGTCAAGCTCGCCCGCGATGAAACCCTTTTGCGCGGCGTGCGCGAGGAGCGCGCGTTTCTCATCCGGCTGGCGCACAATGCGGCGATTGATTTGATGCGGCGGCGTGGCACCCGCGCGCGCGCGCGGGGAAATTTCGCCGCCGAAATCAGTTCACCGTTTGCGCCGGCCAACGATCCCGATGAAGAAACCTTTCGCCACGAACTTTCCGCCGCGCTGGCCGAACTGCCGGCGGAGCAGCGCGCGGTGGCGCATTTGAAATTGTGGACGGGACTCACCTTCGGGCAGATCGCCGCCGCGCTGGAGATTCCGCCGAACACCGCCGCCAGCCGCTACCGCTACGGGCTAGACAAATTGCGCGAGCGGCTGCGTCCACTTTACGAAGAAATGAAAAAGGCAGAATGATGAATGATGAAACGGAACAATTTGAACGCCGCTTGAGCCGCCAGCCGGTGAAGCAAATTCCTAGCGAATGGCGCGCGGAAATTCTGGCGGCGGCGCGCGACGCACAATTTTCCCGTCACACGTCACACGTCACGCGTCACTGGCTATCAACCATCAACCATCAACTCTCAACTATTTTCTGGCCTCATCCGAAAGCGTGGGCGGGGCTGGCGGCGGTTTGGATTCTAATTTTTGCGGTGAATTTTTCCATGCGCGACACGTCGCCGAAAATGGCGGAAAAATCCGCGCCGCCGTCGCCGGAGATGATGGTGGAACTGAAAAAGCAGCAGCGGATGTTTGCGGAACTCGTCGGCGCGAACGAACCGCCGGATGCCGACCGGCGGAAAATCTTTTTGCCTCAGCCGCGCAGCGAATGCACGGAGATTTTGATGACGTGAACTGGGAGGGACGGCGAGATGGCGTCCCTCGCAGAATAAAATTTATGAACGAAGAACCGAAAAGCATCTGGAAAAAATAGTGGACCGGCTGGCGCTGTTTTCGTCCCTGGCTAATTTTGGTGGCGGCGACGTTTTTAATCCTTCTGATTCTCACGCGAATCCTTCCACATGGAACCTCAAACTTTTTCGGATTGGCTGGTGGCATCGCTTGTTTTTTTATTTGTCAGCGTGATCGCGGCCACAATCTTTCTTGGTTTGTGGCAATTTGTTCACTGGCTTTTCTGCCGGCGCAATTTGAAACGCTCGCTGTTTGGCCTCGCGTGTCTCGCCACGTTGATTGCTCTGTTTTACGCCGAGGAAGACTGGCGCGGCTGGCACGACTGGAACCAATTCAAACACCAATGGGAAGCCAAAGGCGAAAAATTTGATTTCAAAGATTTCGTCCCGCCGCCCGTGCCGGACGACCAGAATTTTGCGTTCGCACCGGTGGTCGCCACCAGTTACGCAATGTATCTGGACAAGAGCGGCCACGAAATCATTCCGCGCAACACCAATGTCGTGAACCGGCTGCAATTGGATTTGGTGGACTATCATCATGGGGGGAAGCGGTCAGCTACGGTTTTGGGTCCGACGGCCCGACTAATCGCGGCAACTGGCTCATCGCCCAAAAAGCCGATCTACGCGAATGGCAAAATTACTACCGCTGGCTGGCGACCAAGACGAACGAATTCGCCGTGTCGCCGCAGCCGCAAACGCCAGCGCAGGACGTTTTGCTGGCGTTGAGCAAATATGATCCGGTGGTTGAAGATTTGCGCGCGGCGGCCAAGTTGCCGGATTCGCGGTTTCCGCTGGAATATGACAAGGATGATCCGGCGGCGATTTTGTTGCCGCATCTGGCAGCCATGAAACGCAGTTCACAATTCTTGCAGTTGCGCGCGATTGCGGAACTGCAAAACGGCCAGAGTGAACAGGCGTTCGATGACGTGAAGCTTTCCCTGCGGCTGGCCGAGGCCGATCCGCACGGAACCGTTTATCATCACGCATCTCGTCCGCATCGCGATTTTGCAAATCGCGCTTCAGCCCGTTTGGGAAGGCCTGGCGGAACACCGATGGTCGGACGCGCAACTGGCCGCGCTGGACGCGGAACTGGCCAAACTGGATTTTCTGGCGGACTACGAATTTACCGTCCGCAGCGAGCCGGCATTTCACGTCCGGCTGATTGATTACCTGGAGCAAAAGCGCAGCCGTTATCAGGAATTTGTTTCCTTGTTCAGCAACAGCAACCAGCACGATTCCGATGTGTTGAATAATTTCCCCGCTTATGTGATGTTTTATTTGGCGCCGAAGGGCTGGTTTGACCAGAACAAAATCACGATGGTGCAAATGCGCCAAAAATGGGATGCGCCGATGGCCGATGACACGCAGCAAATAGTCTCGCCAAAACTGGTTCTTGCCAGCGAAGTTGCTCAATCGAAAATGTCTCACTCGCCCTTCAATTTTTTCGCGCGGATCGAGGGTTTTCTGAACAATTACGCGGAAAAAGTCGCGCGGGGACAAACGGAAGTGAACCTGGCGCGGGTGGCCCTGGCCTTGGAACGCTACCGGCTCGCGCACGGGGAATTTCTCGAAAAGCTCGACGCACTCGCGCCGCAGTTCATCGCGCAAGTGCCGCACGATGTCATTGGTGGCCAGCCGCTGAAATACCGGCGCACGAGCGACGGACAATTCGTTTTATATTCCATCGGCTGGGATGAAAAGGATGACGGCGGGGTGGTGGTCAACCAGAAAAGCTCGCGACCCCCGGGATGAAAGCGGTCATACCCCGGATATTTCGCAAGGCGACTGGGTCTGGCGGTATCCGCAGAACTGATTTTCGATTTTCGATATACGATTTACGCGTTGACTGGAAATTCGGGCGCGGCTCGTCAATCGCAAATCGCATATCGTAAATTCCTTTGTTTTATCTGTGTCCCTCCGTGTTCATCTGTGGTTACAATTGCCGCGTGAACATCACGAATTTGAACCCGGACACGGACATCGGCGCGAGCGCGTGGCTGGTGGAGATGGACGACCACCGCATTTTGCTCGACGCCGGGATGCACCCGAAGCTCGAGGGACGCGACGCGTTGCCGCTTTTCGGCAAGGCCAGCAACGCGGATTTGGACGCCATCGCGCTGTCGCATTGCCATCACGATCACGTCGGCGCGCTGCCGGTGGCCTGCGCAAAGTTTCCCAAGGCGCATGTGCTGATGACGGAGTTGAGCTATTTCATCATCGAACGCGTGCTGCACAATTCCGTGAACGTGATGACGCGCCAGCGCGACGAGCTGGGCATCCGCGAATATCCGCTTTACACGCACGACGAGGTGGATGAAATCGCGCCGCAGTTTCAAGGCTTCAAATACAACCGCGAGGTAGAATGGGGTTCGTTTAAAAAAACGCGCGCGGGCGTGCCGTCGCCCACGCTGGAATTTTTCGACGCCGGCCACACGCTTGGCTCGGCGGGCATTTTGCTGCGCGGCAAAATGGAGACGCTGTTTTTCACTGGCGACGTGTGTTTTCACGACCAGACGATTTTGCGCAGCGCGCGGTTTGAGGACGTGAAGGCGGACGTGCTGATCATGGAAACGACGCGCGGCAACCGCGAAGTGGCGAAGGATTTCACGCGCGACAGCGAGATCGAACGGCTGGTGGCGGCGATCCACGCGGCGCAAAAGAAAAAAGGATGTGTCTTGATTCCGGCATTCGCGCTGGGCCGCACGCAGGAAATCCTCGCGCTGCTGGCGCTGCTGATGCGCGAAGGCAAGTTGAAGAAACAGCCGGTCTATATCGGCGGGCTGGGCCGTGTGTTCACGGAGATTTACGACATCGAGGCGCATCGCACGCACCGGCAGCACACGAATTTGAATTTGAACGAGGCGCTGCAATTGATCGTGCTGGAAAAAGGCGCGGCGGAAAACATGAAGTTGAGCGGCGGGAAAATTTTCGTCATCACCGCCGGCATGATGAGCGAAAACACGGCGGCGCACGGCCTGGCGGCGCGGATGATCGGCGACGAGCGGCAGAGCATTTTCTTCGTCGGTTACGCGGATCCGGATTCGCCGGCGGGGCGCTTGCGCGCGGCCAAAGCTGGAGAAACCTTTGTTTTCAGCCCGTCCGCGGGCCGGGTGACGAAAAACTGCGACGTGCAGGATTTTGATCTGACGGCGCATGCGAACCGCGGAGATTTGCTGGAGTTTGTCGGGCAGGTGGCGCCGCGCGCGATTTTGCTGGGCCACGGCGACGATCCGGCGCGCGCCTGGTTCGAGGAGCAAATCCGCGCGCGCTGGCCGAAAATTAAAATTTTCCAGCCGCAGCCGGGGAAACGAGTTGAGTGTTGAAAGTTGATGCGTTGATGGAAAGGATTCCTATCAACTATCAACCAAACACCATCAACTTACTTGCCGCCGCTGACGATGTTGGCCAGGTTGAAAATGGGCAGGAACATGCAGATCACCATGCCGCCGATGACGACGCCGAGAAACACGATCAGCAACGGCTCGATCAGCGACATGAGGCCGGAAAGCGTGGTTTCGATTTCCTCGTCGAGAAAATCGGCGACGCGTTCGAGCATGGTGTCAATTTTGCCGGTCTGTTCGCCGGCGCTCAACATGCGGATGATCATGCTGGGAAATACGGGATGTTTGCCGAGCGCCGCGGAAATGCCCTCGCCACGTTCGATGTCCTGCGCGGCGGCCTTGACCGCTTTTTCCATCACGGTGTTGCCGACGGTCTGCGAGACGATTTGCAGAACTTCCAGAATCGGCACGCCGCTGCGCACCAGCGAGGCGAGCGTGCGCGTGAACCGGGCGAGGCAGATTTTGTGGGCGATGGTCCCGAACACGGGCAGCTTGATGCGCTGGCTGTCCCAGAATTCGCGGCCCTGGCTTGGTTTTGATGAAATACAGCCAGCCCCAAACTCCGGCGCCCGCCAGAATAATCAAATAAATCAAATAATGCTGGACGATTTCGCTGATGCCGATCATGAATTCGGTCGGACCCGGCAGCTTGGCGCCGAAGCCGGAATAAACTTCCTTGAACGTGGGAATGACCCGCACCAGCAAAAAGATGGTGATGACAATCGCCACGATGGTCACGACGGTCGGATACATCAGCGCGGTTTTGACTTTTTTGCGGAGCCGCTCGGTGTTTTCCAGATAGGTCGCCAGCCGGGCCAGAATTTCCGCCAGCAGACCGCCTTTTTCGCCGGCGCCCACCATGGAAACATACAGGCGGTTGAACGCCTTGGGATGCCGGATCAGCGCCTCGGAAAAACTTTCGCCCGCCTCCACTCGCGAACAAACATCCTTGATGGTGTCGCGCATGACCTTGTTGGGCGTCTGCTCGGCGAGCGCCTGCAGCGCCTGCACGATGGCGATGCCCGCGTCAATCATCGTCGCCAGTTGCCGCGTGAACACCACTAGGTCGGCCAGTTGCACTTTGCCGCCCTTGGTCTGGCCGCGCTTGGCCATCTTCTCCTGGATCTCGACCACCAGCAGATTGCGGTTGAGCAGCGCGGCGATGGCCGCCTGTTCCGAGAGCGCCTCGACGGTGTTGCGGATTTCGCGGCCCGAGGCCGTCTCTCTGGCGGTATAGGCAAATAATGGCATAGCTGTGCGTGTGAATAATTCAATGCGCGCAAATTGCAAGTGCAATTCACAAATTGCACCAGACTAACCAGCACGATTTGTTCCATTGTATCCGGGTCGGCATGCGAATATTTCAGTCCGACAGACGTTTTTTTGCCCGGTTTTTTGTGCGTCTAAAAACGGGCCGCTAGGGGTCTTTTTTGCCGTCTGACTTAGCAAGGATATTTTAATCAACGGTTTACATAATTGGATTTGACAAAAAAAAAGATTGTCATTTCTCCCGGTTTTCCTTAATTTTGACACCAATGGCACCTTATGGTGCTCGGGGCGAACTGTTTTCGTCCCACTAATCACAGGCAAAAATAAACAAACAAACTAACTGGAGGAACAGATGAAGTTTAATAAATGGACATTGGGTCTCGCCGCCGTCGGAGCCGTCAGCATGGCTTCCGCCGTCCGCGCAGACGAAGCCCCGAAACTGGTGCCGCTGAACACGGCGCTTTCCAGCACCGTCATCAGCGGCTACGTGGATGTGGCGTGCCCAATATAATATGGGCAACTATGGCAACTGGCAGCCAGTGTTCCCGCTGGCACATCTGCGGCAGCAAGATTGATAATTTCAGCCTGAATGATGTTGATATTGCCTTGGACAAACCGCAGGACGAAAGCCCGTGGGCTTCGGGCTATCATATTGACCTGAACGCGGGCACGGATGCTGTTGGCGTGGCTCTGAATGGGGCACAGGCTACTGGCGCAGCCGGATCTGCTGCCTTTGCACTTCGTCAGGCATATGTTGTGATCCGCACCCCAGTGGGAAATGGCATTGACTGGAAAGTCGGCGTGCAAGATGACATTATCGGCTACGAAGGAAATACCGACGGTGCCAATCCAAACTATACCCGCTCCATCGGTTATTTCACTGAGCCAACCACCTTGCTCGGTATTATCGGCAGCTACAAAATCACCGATGCTGTCACCGTTCAAGCCGGCCTTGCTGATGCCACAACAGGCCCTGTTGATCCCTTTAGCGGGACAACAACAACCTCTTCCAAATCCATCGCTGCGGCAGTTGCGTTCACGGCCCCGGACAGTTTTGGTTTTGCCAAAGGTGCCACGCTGAATTTGGGCACGTTGCTCAACCTCGATAACGGTGGCCAATGCAATTATTATGCTGGTCTGACTGTCCCAACCCCCATGAGCATGCTCAAGGTCGGTGCGGCGTTTGACTTGGTCAGTGCGGCCAATGAATCGGCAGTCAATCATCAAAACGACAGCGGTTGGGTGTTGGGTCTTTATGGTGCTCTACAGCCCACGGACAAACTGTCCTTTAACCTCCGCGGTGAATATTATGATCTAGCTACTGGCACTGCCAGCTATGCACTTCCCTTTGCCTATGCGGCCACTGACGGGCGTGGCGAAGAAGTCACCGCCACAGTGCAATACAACCTCTGGGCGAACGTCATCAGCCGTGCTGAATTCCGCTGGGATCACGCTGATAGTGGCGGAGCCTTTAGCAACTCTGGCAAAAATTCCGACTCCTTCCTGATGGCGGCCAACCTCATCTACACGTTCTAATTTGATTTAGAATCCTTGGCCCCTGCCGGTTCGCCGGCAGGGGCTTTTTGTTGGCCGCTTTCGGTTGTGCAAACAAAACGACAGATTTTTTTTTAATATTAATTCTGAGATCGCCGGCCCAAGATAAAAAAACTTTCAAATTTGAAGCTTCGAGCTTCACCCGCTACGCTGCAAAACAATGTTTGACGCCCAATTCATGCAACGCGCCCTACGCCTGGCCCGGCGCGGCTTCGGCGCGACCTCGCCGAATCCGATGGTCGGCGCGGTGTTGGTGCGGTGCGGCAAAATCATCGGCCAGGGCTGGCATCGGCGCGCGGGCTGGCCGCACGCGGAAATCGAGGCGCTCCGCGACGCGCAAAAGCGCGGCCACAATCCGCGCGGCGCGGCGCTTTATGTCACGCTCGAACCGTGCTGCACGCACGGCCGCACGCCGCCTTGCACCGCCGCCATCATCGCCGCTGGAATTAAAAAGGTGGTCATTGGCGCGACGGATCCAAATCCGAAACACGCGGGCAAAGGATTTAAAATTTTGGAGCGCGCGGGAATTGAAGTGGTAGGGTCATCGCGCCGCGATGACCGGACGGCGCAGCGCGCCGTTCCTACCAACCTTGCCGACGAGTGCGCGAAGCTGAACGAGGCGTTCAACCACTGGATTGTCCACCGCACGCCGTTCGTCACGGTGAAGGCCGCGATGACGCTGGACGGAAAAATCGCCACCGCTGCCGGCGAATCCAAATGGATCACCGGCGAAGAAGCCCGCGCGCATGGAATGAAATTGCGTGCCGGCAGCGATGCGATTCTGGTCGGCGTGAACACGGTTTTGGCGGACGATCCGAGCCTGACGGCGCGTTCAGTCCAAAGTCCAAAGTCCAAAGTCCAAAGCCATCCGCTGCGCCGGATAATTCTCGATTCGATGGCGCGCACGCCGGTGACGGCCCAAGTGGTTGCCGATGAATTTGCCGCGCTGACGACAATTGTCGTGGGCAATCGCGCGCCGAAAAGGCGCGTGACGGCTCTGGCGAAGCGCGTGAATGTCATCGTCGCGCCGCTGGGCAAATCGGCAATCAGCAATCGGCAATCGGCAATTGATTTGCGCTGGCTGTTGAAAAAACTTGGCGCGGAAAACGTGACGAGCCTGCTGGTGGAAGGCGGCGGCGAAGTGAACGCGTCGTTTCTGCTCGGCGGGTTCGCGCAACGCGTGGCGTTTTTTTACGCGCCGAAAATTCTGGGTGGCCGTGATTCTCGCAAAGGCGTGGCCGGCGACGGTGCCCAAAATTTGCGCGAGGTGGTTCAACTTCGCGAAATCGAGTGGCGCAAGCTGGGCGAGGATTTGCTGCTGACGGCTGCGGTGGTTGCAAGTTAAAGGTTGAATGTTGCAAGTTTTTCAACTTGTAACCTGTAACCAGCAACCTGCAACATGACTTTATGTTCACAGGCATTGTCGAAGAAGCGGGTGTTATTGAAAAAATCGCGCCGGCCAAAAAATCCATTGAAATGACCGTGCGCGCCGGCGTTTGCGGGCGCGGCGTGAAAGTTGGCGACAGCGTGGCGGTCAATGGCTGCTGTCTGACGGCGGTGAAAATCGCGGCGCGCGGGAAGTTCAAGCTCGTTCAATTTGATCTGCTTCAGGAAAGCTGGGAGCGGACGAATTTCCAGTTCGCCCAGCCGGGTTCGCTGGTCAATCTGGAACGCTCGCTCCGCGCGAACGGCGAGCTGGGCGGCCATTTTGTCACCGGCCACGTGGATGGCCTCGGCAAAATCATCAAATGGGAGCGCGCCGGCAAAGATCATTTGCTCGACATCGCCGCGCCGCCGGACGTGATGAAATATCTCGTTTTCAAAGGTTCCATCGCGGTGGACGGCATCAGCCTGACGGTCGCCGGCGTGCAGCAGAAAAGTTTCCGCATCTGGATCATTCCGCACACGTTTGACGTCACCGCGTTGCAGGAGCGCAAAGTCGGCGATGCAGTGAATCTGGAGGCGGATCTGCTCGGCAAGTATGTGGAACGCTTTTTGACGGCGCGAAAATGATGCTTCCAAACTTATTTGACTCGAAAATGTAACGCGGCTGACACCAAACCGTCATGCGGCTGGGACAGGCTTTGATTGTGAATGTGACCAAAGAATCCCTTCGTTTGCTGGTGGGCGCGTCCGCGCAATATGCCGCGCGGCTTGCGCTTTCGCAGGAGGACATCCACGCGGCGCAGTCGCTGCGTTTTCAGGTCTTCAATCTGGAATTGAACGAAGGGCTGGCGCAATCCTACACGACGGGACGGGATGCCGACCCGTTTGACGCCGTGTGCGATCATTTGCTCGTTGAGCATGTTTCCACCGGTCAGATTGTAGGGACATATCGCCTGCAATCCGGTTTGAGCGCGGCAGAAAACCTGGGGTATTACAGCGAGCAGGAATTTTGTTTCGGAGTTTTTGAACCGCATCGGAGTCAGATTGTGGAACTGGGCCGCGCCTGTGTTCACCGGCAGCACCGCAATCTGGTCGTGCTGGGCCTGCTGTGGAAAGGCATCGCCGATTACGCCCGCGAACGCGGCGGACGTTATCTGATCGGCTGCAGTTCGCTCACCTCGCAGGATGCCGCCGCCGGCGCTTCCGCCTATTCCGAACTCTGCCGCAAAAATCTGGCGGACACGCAGTGGCGGACCCAGCCGCTGCCGAGCCATGAATGCCCGCTCGAAACGTTGCCGGAAGAACCGGTGTCCATTCCCAAGCTGCTGCGCGCCTACCTGACGGTCGGGGCGAAAATTTGCGGACCGCCCGCGCTGGACCGGCAATTTCAGACGATTGATTTTCTCACCCTGCTGGATCTCGAAGCGCTGTCGCCACTGACCCGCGCGCGTTTTCTCGGTTGACCTTGGCGGTCTTCGCGTTTGAAATCTGCGGATGACGTTTCGCGCCGCGGCAAGACTGTGCTGGTTCGCCTTCGAAGTGCTGGTGATCCTGGTGAATTATTTTTTCACCGCCGCCCGCGTTCCGCCCGCATCCAAACGCCTCGCCCGCGCCGCGTGGTTGAGCCGCTCGTCCCGGCGGCATTTGAAAATCTTCGGCTATTCCGCGGACGTCGCCGGCCCGGTTCCGAAAAACGGACTGCTCGTTTCCAACCATTTGAGCTACCTCGACGTTCTGGCGATTTCCTCAGCCACGCCGGCGGTGTTTGTGTCCAAGGCGGACGTGCGGCACTGGCCGCTGTTCGGCTGGCTCGCGACGCTGGGCGGAACCGTTTTCATCGAGCGCGAACGCCGCACGCACGTCGGCGAGGTGAATCGCGAGATTGCGTCGGCCCTGGCCGAAGGCGTCCTCGTCGTCGTGTTCCCTGAAGGCACCAGCTCGAATGGCGAGACGGTGCTGCCGTTCCGTTCCTCGCTGCTGGAACCGGCGTTGCGCGGCGCGCACGAAATTTCCGTTGGCTGGATTCATTACGATCTGTCCGACGGCGACGCCGGCAACGAAGTCTGTTATTGGGGCGACCACTCGTTTGTGCCGCACTTGATCAATCTGCTCGGGAAAAAATCCGTCCGGGCGACGCTGCGGTTCGGAATGTTTCATCGCGCCACCGACGACCGCAAGGAACTGGCGAAACAACTGCACGCCGCCGTTTTGGACTTGAAAATGAAAGGCTGAAGCCTCACCACTTCACCGGCACGGTCAGCTTTTTGCCGAACTTGTTTGCGTAGTGCAACTGCCGGTGATGCGCGCCGTATTCGTGGACGAGCCGGGTGATTTTCACATCGTAACAGCAATACTCCGCGATTTCCGACAGCCGGCCTTCCTTGAACCAGCGGATCGCCTGCAAACCTTCCGCGGTCTTTTCCACGCCGAAGGTCGCCGTCGCGATTGAGTCGAGCGAAAGGCGGTGGCCCAGCGTGTTCTGCAATTCCACCAGCATGTCCAGCGTTGGCACCTGGCTCAAATCAAACGCCGTGTAACCGTGCAACACCTCGTAGTCGAAACGCAGATTGTTGAAACCCACGACCAGATCGGCGCGCTGTAAAACAGTGATCAAATCGTTGACCTGCTTTTCGCCGTAAATTTTATATTCGCCGGTCGCACTGCTGCACGTCACGCCCACGCTCATGCCCATTTTGGAAATATTGCCCCAGCCGCCGACTTCCTCGGCGGACTTTTGCGTTTCCAGATCAAAATAAACTATGTTCCTGGCCATCGGCCCAATTTACGATTTTCGATTTGCGATTTACGAGCTTTTTTGTGGCCGCGTAAATCGTAAATAAATTTGGACTTTGAACTTTAGGCTTTGGACTTATATTTCGGACATGGCCCTGACTCCTTCCACCATGCTGCCGCTTGGCACGACGGCGCCGGATTTCCAACTGCCGGACACCACCGGAAAAATCGTCTCGCTCGCCGATTTCAAAAACGCGCCCGCGCTGCTCGTGATCTTCATGTGCAACCACTGCCCTTACGTCATCCACATCCGCAACGGACTGGCCAAGTTCGCGCGCGACTACGCGCCGAAGCACGCCGGCATCGTCGGCATCAACGCCAACGACGTGAAAAATTATCCCGCCGACAGTCCGGCGAAAATGAAGGAAGAGGTGAAATCCGTCGGTTATATTTTTCCGTATCTCTACGATGAAACGCAGGCCGTGGCCAAAGCCTATCGCGCCGCCTGCACGCCGGACATTTTTCTGTTCGATCAAAACCGGAAGTTGGTTTATCGCGGCCAGTTCGACGACAGCCGGCCCGGCAACGGCCTGCCCGTGACGGGAAAAGATTTGCGCGCCGCGCTCGACACCGTGCTCGCCGGCAAACCCGTTTCCGAAAACCAAAAAGCCAGCATCGGCTGCAACATCAAATGGAAAGCCGGCAACGAACCGGACTTTTTTTGATTGACGATTTTCGATTTACGTGCCGACTTGAAATGAGTCGGCGCTCGTAAATCGCAAATCGCAAATCGTAAATTCACATGAACCATTTCGCGCTGCCTTTTCCCCACGGCAGCGGTGTCATTTCAAATCGCTCCAACGTTGACGAAAAAATAATTCAAAGGATTTCGCCGCCAGAATTGTCAGACCGGGTAAAAGAACGCCGCATGGCCGACGCCGACGCAGAACTGGTGTTGCAAACCCAAAAGGGCAGCCCTGCGGCCTTTGAAGAGTTGGTTCGCAACCATCAACGCATGATTGATTCGCTGACATTCCGGATGACCGGCTCGCAGGCTGACGCCGAGGATCTCGCCAGGAAACATTCCTTCGCGCCTACGGGCAGATCGGCTCGTTTCGCGGCACGGCGAAATTTTCCACCTGGCTTTATCGCATTGCCGTCAACACCTGCCTGAACTGGCGGCAAAGCGAGGCGCGGCGTTTTCAACTTCACGCCCAGGCTGCCGGGGAATTTTCCGCGCGTGGCCAAAGAGAAGAAATTTCTCCCGGCGGGCACACAAACGAAGTCCAGGCCGCGCTGCTGAAACTGCCCGCCAAACAGCGCGCCGCCATTGTGCTGACGATTTACGACGGGCTGAACCACGCCGAGGCCGCGCAGGTTTTGGGCTGCTCGGAAACCACCGTTTCGTGGCGCGTCTTCGCGGCGAAAAGAAAATTGAAAAGGCT
>CAVTVR010000009.1:0-207950 GCA_963738225.1 uncultured Verrucomicrobiae bacterium | reverse complement strand
TGCAGGACCGCGCGAGCGACATTCACTTTGAGCCGTTTGAAATCGGAGTTCCGCATCCGCTACCGCGTGGACGGCGCGCTTTACGAAATGGCGCCGCCGCCGAAGCATCTGGCCCTGCCCGTGACCTCGCGCATCAAGGTCATGGCCAACCTGAACATTTCCGAAAAGCGCCTGCCGCAGGACGGACGCATCAACCTGATGGTGGCCGGCAAGCAGATTGACTTGCGCGTGTCCTGCCTGCCGACGGCTTCGGCGAATCCATCGTGCTGCGCGTGCTGGACCGTTCCTCCGTCAATCTGGAGATCGAATCCCTCGGGCTGCCGAAATATGTCTATGACTTTGTCACCGAGGTGATCCAGCGCCCGAACGGGATTTTCGTCGTGACCGGCCCGACCGGCTGCGGCAAGACGACGACGCTGTATTCCTGCCTGCGGCGCGTGAACGCGATTGATTCCAAGCTGCTCACGGCGGAAGACCCGGTGGAATTCGACATCGAAGGCATCATGCAGGTGGCCATCAACGAGGCGGTGGGCATGACCTTCGGCAAGGCGTTGAGATCGTTTTTGCGCCAGGACCCGGACATCATCATGGTCGGGGAAATGCGCGATCTGGAAACCGCGCAGATTTCCATTCAGGCGTCGCTGACCGGCCACTTGGTCTTGAGCACGCTGCACACGAACGATTCGCCCGGCGCGGTCACGCGCCTGGTGGACATGGGCGTGGAGCCGTTTTTGATTTCCTCGACGCTGATGGCCGTGCTGGGCCAGCGGCTGGTGCGCACGATCTGCAAAAATTGCCGGACGCCGTTTGAGCCGACGGAGCAGCAGTTGGCGCTTGCTCGGCCTTTCGCCGTATGATTTGGGCGACAAGGTGTTTCATTACGGCCGCGGCTGCTCGACCTGCAACGACACCGGCTACAAGGGCCGCAAAGGCATTTTCGAGCTGCTGGTGGTCAGCGACGCCATCCGCACGCTCATCAACGAACGCGCGCCGACGGTGGTGGTGCGGCAGAAAGCGGTGGAACTGGGCATGGTCACCTTGCGCGAAGACGGCTTGCGCAGCATCTTCGACGGTGATACCACCATTGAAGAAGTCGTCAAATATACATGAAAGGCCGAGCGTGAGGCGCAGGGCGCGGGGCGTGGGGCCAAAGCGAGGCGCGAGGCGTGAGGCGCAGGGCGCGGGGCGTGGGGCCTCAGGCCTAGAGCCTAGAGCCTCGCGCCTCGCGCCTAGAGCCTAGAGCCTCGCGCCTAAAGCCTGTTTTTAATTTCGTCATGCCAAAATATAATTATGTGGCCCTCGACGCGCGCGGCAATGAAACCAAGGGCAGCATCGAAGTGGGCAGCCAGAACGAGGCCATCGGCCGCGTGAAGGAAATGGGGTTGTTCCCCACCAAGATCACCGAGTCGGACAAGGAAGACAAGGCCGGCGCAAAAAAGGCCAAGGCCAAGGCCGCCGCCAGACCGCAAGCGCGGGCGGCAAAAAGGGCGGGATGAACATCAACATCAAGATTCCCGGCCTGGGCAGCGGGGTGAAGCCGAAGGTCGTTGACCACGTTCACCCGCCAGCTGGCGACGCTGGTGGATGCCGGCCTGCCGCTGCTTGCGCGGTCTGCGGGTGCTGGAAAAACAGGAGCGCAACGCGGACGCTCAAAGACATTCTCGGCGAGCTCGCCGCTTCCATCGAGGGCGGCAGCACGTTTTCCGAGGCGCTGGCGCAGCATCCCAAGGTTTTCAACCGGCTGTTTGTCAACATGGTCAAGGCCGGCGAACTCGGCGGCGTGCTGGAAGTCGTGTTGAAACGCCTCGCGGAATTTTCCGAGAAAGGCGCAGAAGATCAAGGGCAAGGTCAAGGCCGCGCTGTTTTATCCCATCGCGGTGCTGATCGTGGCGGTGGGCATCATGATTTTGCTGATGACCTTCGTGGTGCCGAAATTCAAGGACGTGTTCGCCGGCATGGGTTTCGAGCTGCCGGGGTTCACCATGTTCGTGCTCGGCGTCAGCGACATGGTCCGGAACAACATTCTGGGCACGATGGGCGCGATCGCCGTGTTCGTGGTTTTGTTTTTGCTCTTCATCAAGACCAAGTTTGGCCGGCGCATCTGGGACAAGACCAAGCTGGTCATGCCGCCGACCGGCCCGGTGGTCACCAAAGTTTCCATCTCGCGCTTCACGCGCACGCTCGGCACGCTCGTCAGCAGCGGCGTGCCGATTTTGCAGGCGCTGACCATCGTCAAGGAAACCGCCGGCAATGTCATCATCGCCAACGCCGTCGCCAAGGTTCACGAAAGCGTCAAGGAAGGCGAAACCATCACCGCGCCGCTGGAAGCTTCGCGCGTGTTTCCGCCGATGGTCGTCAGCATGGTGGATGTCGGCGAACAAACCGGCGCGCTGCCGGAAATGCTTCTCAAAATCGCCGACAACTACGACGAAGAAGTGGATAACGCCGTCGCGGCCATGACTTCGCTGCTGGAACCCATCATGATTGTGTTTCTGGCGGTCATCGTCGGCAGCATCGTCATCGCCATGTTCCTGCCCCTGATCAAGATGATCACCATTGTGAGCGGTGAAGGCGGCGGCGGCAAAGGCGAATAGATCCGCCAGAAAAACATTTTCAGAACCAAAACTTGACAAAAACCGCCCACATGAGTAAATACATTGTATTCACATTGCATGGGCGAATTATTTACAACTGACCCGATATGGAGTTCGATTGGAATAACCCGCCTTTTGAGCTTGGTTCTTTGAATCAACGGGAAGTTGAGGAGTCGTTTGAAGACGCTTTTGCCGTGCGGCTGATGCCGGATTCCCCCCGGTTCGGCGTGCAGGCGCGGTTTTTCAACCTCGGCATGTCGGCGGGCGGCATCGGCATTTTCAGCGTCTATCGCACCAACGGACGGCTGGTCCGGGTGCTGCTGGCGCGGCCGTTTGAGCCGGAAGAACGATTCTTCTACCAGCGGAAGATGGGCCAGACGCTTTCCCAATAATGTTAAGTTTTAATTAGTTCAGACCGGTCGGGACGCAGTTGCCGAAAACTTAAGACTACAAACTAAGAATTAATCACTGAACATGCGCGCATTTGCCAACTGGGAAGAAGTGCCCGCTCTTCGACAGCGAGGAGGCCGAGGCGGATTTCTGGACGGAGAACCGGCCGGACTTGCGCCTCATGGAAGCCGCCACCGCCGGCAACGCCGAGGCGTCCGAATCCGTGACCATCACGCTGCGGATTGACCCGCGGATGCTGGCGCGCATCAAGCGGCTCGCCCGGATGCGGTTTTTGAATTACCAGAGCATGATCAAGCAATGGTTGAGCGAACGGATGGAACAGGAATTGAAAGAACGATGAAATGAAAAACCTGAATGAAGGCGGAAAGCGGAAAGCGCAAAGCGCAAAGCGCGCGGCTTTCACTTTCATCGAACTGCTCGTCGTCATCGCCATCATGGCGCTCATCGCGGCGCTCCCTTTCCGGTGACGGGCGTCATCAAACGCCATGAGTATTTGAAAACCGCCACGGCGGAGTTGAATCAAATCGAAACCGCGCTGGACAATTACAAGGCCAAATACGGCGTCTATCCGCCCGGCAACGCCCGCAATCCCTTGATGAGCCAGCTTTACTACGAATTGTCCGGGACACCACGATGCGATGGCACTTATTTCATCACCCTCGACGGCAGTTCGACAGATCAAAATCGCCGATGTGCCCACGGCCTTTGGCGTGGGCGGATTCATCAATTGCTCAAAAGGCAGCGGGGAAGATGCGTTGGTGGCCCGGAATTTTCTGCCCGGATTAAGCTCCAGGGAGATTAACAACTTCGTCACGAACAACGGCGTTCAAACCACGATGTTGTCACCTCCGTGGCGGGCCGGATCCGGCGTATCAGCCGCTGGGCGCATCCGGATCTGAATCCATTCCGCTACATTTATCCCGGCACCAACAATCCCACTTCCTACGATCTGTGGATTGACCTGCGCATCAGCGGCAAGACCAACCTCATCTGCAACTGGAGCCACGCGCCGATTATTTTGCAACAGCAAACCTCCAACCAGACCCATTGCATTTATGTTCACCAACGACGCCAACGGCCCGGATTGCTGGAAGTGCTCGCTGAACGTCGAGTGGCACGATTGCTCGTGGTGTCCCGGTCATTCGACTTGCGCCACGGCATTGCCCGCCGCAACGGCACCGCCACAAAACCCATTGCCCGCGGCGGCCCTTTTGCCGCATCCTGCCCGCCGCAAAAATCTTTTTAAACCCATGAAAAAAAACCTGTCCACCGCGCGCCGGTTCCGCGCCGGCTTCACCCTCGTCGAACTGCTCACCGTCATCGCCATCATCGCCATTCTGGCCGCGATGCTGCTGCCGGTGCTGGCCGCCGCCAAAAATGCCGCACAGAAAAAGCAAGGCCAGGACTGAAATTCAGGCCATCGTCACCGCCATTGAGGCTTATGACCAGGCTTATGGACGGTTTCCGGTGTCCCATGCGGCGCAGAACGCGGCTACCGCTGCCCAAAATGGCGACAACGATTTCACCTACGGCGGAAACTTCAATGGCGTTAAAGTGGGGACACTGATGCCAGGCGGCACCATCCTCACCAACAATGAAGTCATCGCCATTCTGATGGATTACACCACCTATCCCGGCACCGCGATCCCCACCATCAACACCAACCACCAAAGCAACCCGCAACAGACCAAGTTTTTGAACGCCACGCCGGTCAATTGGAAATCGGGCGACGCCGGCCCGGCGCAACCCGGCGTCGGCACCGATCTGGTCTATCGCGATCCGTGGGGCGATCCCTATGTCATCAGCATGGATCTTAATTATGACGACCAGTGTGAGGATGCGTTCTATCGCCTATATGCGGTTTCCCATCAAAACAACGGCATCGGTTTCAACGGTCTGGTCAACTCACAAATCAACATTCCGAACCATCAGGATCATTTCCAATATCACGGCAAGGTCATGGTCTGGTCCGCCGGCCCAAACAAGAAAATTGATCCAAACGATCCGGCAACCGATTCTGAAAATAGGGATAACATTTTGAGCTGGCAGTAATATGAAGAATTGCCGATTGCCAATTGCCGATTGTCGATTGCCGCGCCAGCCCGGAAACGGGGCGGGGGATTTTGGTTCAATCGAAAACCGCCAATCGAAAATCGCAAATGGCTTCACGCTCATCGAGTTGCTGGTGGTCATCTCGATCATGGGTTTGCTGGCCGCGCTGGCGGTGCCGGCGCTGAAGAACCTCGGCAAATCCAACATCCAGGTCAGCGCCGCGCGGCAGTTGCTGGAGGACGTGGGCCGCGCCCGCCAGCTTGCCATCAGCCAGCACACGACCGTCTATATGGTTTTTGTCAAAACCAATTTTTGGGATGCACCCACTTATCCAAACCCGTGGTGGAACAAGCTGACTTCCGTCCAGCTCGAGGCGGCCACCAATTTGTGCGACAAACAAATGACGGGTTACAACTTTTTGAGCCTGCGGTCGGTGGGCGACCAGCCGGGGCAGGGCAGCCCGCGCTATCTTTCGTCCTGGCAGAATCTGCCGGAGGGCAACTTCATCGCGCAGCAAAAATTCCGTCCACCCTGGCCCGTCAGTCCGCCTTTCTATATTGCTGCTTACAATCCAAACATTCCGATTTACGGGTTTTGCGTCACCAACTTATTTCCATTTCCAACCGCGGACAGCCCGCCGGCACCTGCTTTATGGTTGCCATATATCGCTTTCAACTATCTCGGCCAGCTTACGTTCGATGGGCAGAACCTCGCCAATCGCGATGAATATATCCCTCTGGCGCAAGGCTCGGTGGCTGCCGGCGATGAATGGAGCCACAAAAACCTATATCATTAGTTCGCCGTCCGTCTCAGAAATCCCGCCTGGCAACAGCACCAACAGCATGTATCACTTGGTTCACATTGACAGGCTGACGGGACGGGCCACTTTGGAATACCAGCGAGTGCAATGAATTTTGATCTGACTATGAAAAAAATGCTCCAACGATTGACCGGCCTGCTGGCCGGCGGGTTTCTCGTTCTGACCTCCGCCTGGGGACAGTCCAATTACGCCACACCTTACACCTTCATCACCATTGCGGGAACCGCCGGGAACAATAACGCCGCCGATGGCACGAACGGCACCGCGCTTTTCTACTGGCCCGAAGGCGTCACCGTGGACACCAACGGCAATCTGTATGTGGTGGACAATTACGAAAACACCGTCCGCAAAGTCGTGCCGGTCGGAACCAACTGGGTCGTGACGACGATTGCCGGAACCACCAACTCCAGCGGCGCTAACGATGGGACAAACAACAGCGCGCTGTTCAACGAACCGACCAGCATCGCGATGGACCGCGCCGGCAATCTGTATGTGGCGGATGGCGGCAACAACACCATTCGGGAAATCATGCCGGTGGGCACGAACTGGGTGGTCAGCACCATCGCGGGAACCGCCAGCCTCAACGGCGGCGGCAACGATGGGACAAACGGCAGCGCGCAGTTCAACTATCCGGGCGGCATCACCGTTGACACCAACGGCAATCTGTATGTGGCGGATGCCTTCAACGACACCATCCGCATGGTCGCGCCCGTCGGAACCAACTGGGTGGTGACCACGATTGCGGGTTCGGTGGCAATCCCAGGTTCCAATGACGGGACAAACAACGCCGCCCAGTTTGATGCGCCGTCCAGCATCTCGATTGATGGCGCAGGCAATTTATATGTGGCGGACACTTACAATAATGCCATTCGCGAAATCGTCCCGGTGGGGACGAACTGGGTGGTAAGCACCATTGCGGGCACCGCCGGCGGCAACGGCAGCGCGGATGGAACCGATGGTGACGCGCAGTTTAACTCTCCCTCCGGCATTACCGTGGATGTCGCCGGCAATCTGTATGTGGCGGACACTTACAATAACACCATCCGCAAAGTTGCGCCCGTCGGGACGAACTGGGTGGTGACCACGCTGGCGGGCGTGGCCGATGGCGGCTTTGGCGGCAGCACTGATGGCACGGGAGCCGGCGCGTTGTTTTCCTATCCCTACGGCATCGCGGTGGACGGCGCGGGCAATCTCTACGTGGGCGACACCGTGAATGGCACCATCCGCGAAGGGCACGTGGCCCCGGCGACTAATGCGCCCGTGCCGAATCTGGCGATTGATCTGACCACCTCGAATGGCGTGGTGATTTTCTGGCCCAACGTCGGCAGTTACACGCTCCAGACCAATGCCAACTTGGCTGCGGCCAACTGGGTTGGTTATGGCGGCGCGATCTCAATCAGCAACGGCACCAACAGCATTACGCTCACGCCGTCGGCTCAAAAACTGTTTTTCCGGCTGACGAATCAAGCGCCATGAAATTCCCAACTGCCAATTTTCAATTCCCGACCGGGACAACCCGCGCGGCGCATCGGCCGCGCGCCGCCGGCGATTGGCAATTGACGACTGGCAATGCTTCCGCCTTCACGATGATTGAAATCGCGTTGTGTCTGGCGATCATCGGGTTTGCGCTGGTCAGCATCATGCTCGTGCTGCCCGGCGGCATGGATACCCAGCGCCAGACCCGCGAGGAAACCGTCATCAACCAGGACGCCTCCATGCTGCTCGAATCCGTCCGCAACAACGCGCGCGGCCTCGACGACCTGACTAACAACGTCTATGCCATCACGAATTATTGGTGGCAGTATAATCTTAATGAGAGACCGATTTCGCACACTTACGGTTATACCCGCGCCTCAACTTCGTTCGATGGTGTTCCCGGCAATGCCCAGATCATCACCAACGGCCTGCGCATCATCGGCCTGTTGAGCACGCCGGAATACACCGATGGCTTTGGCGGCCCGCCGATGGCCGATACCTTTGGCCGGAGTTATACCAGCAATCATATCGTGGCCTAGGTCCGCTCGTTCAGCGGCCTGGCCGCCGAGAAGCCGCCGCAGGACAATCAGATTATGCAGGAAAACACCTTCAGCTACCGCGTCGCCTGCGTCAACGCGCCGATGGCGGCGGACACCAACGCGCTGCTGAACTCCAGTTATGCGCGGCAACTGGCCGGCAACCTGCGCGAACTGCGGCTGTTGTTCATGTGGCCGCAACTGCCCAACGGCAGCGTCGGCAAATTCCGCCAGACATTTCGCGCCAGCGTCGGCGGACAGTTGATTCAGACCAACGATTACTCCGCCAACCCCGCGATGCCGCTTTATTTTTACCAGTCGCAGTCCTTCACCAACGCGCCATGATGACAAGCAAAACAGTGACAAGTGGCAAGTGGCAGGTGACAAGAACCGGCTCGACGAACGGTGAATCCTGTCACTTGTCACTCGTCACCCGTCACCCGTTTCGCCACCCGCTCCGCTTTTTCCATGGTCGAGCTGCTGGTGGTGATGACGCTGCTCTCGCTCATCGTGCTGGCGTTGATGGCAGTGTTCAACAGCACGCAGCAGGCCTTCCGCGCCAGCGTCACCCAGACGGACGTGCTGGAAGGCAGCCGCAACACCGTGGATTTGATCACCGCCGATCTGCGCGGCCTGACGCCGTCCGATGGCAGCAGCAATTACGTTTACAATAATAGTTTTTATTTCGGCACGGTGAATTTCTTTGCCACCAACAACGACGCGGCGCATTTCCAGACTTATGCGCCGCTGGTGCAGTCCCTGCCGGGCAGCGGCATGCTGCGCACCAACCTGCTGCAATGGTTCTTTGTGCTCGGACGGGTCAACACCAAATGGACGGGCGCGGGTTACGTCGTGAATTCCGGCTCCGCCAGTCCGCTGTATCCACTCTACCGCTTTTACGCGGAGACGAACATCAGCGCCAATCCGGTCGGACTGTTCAGCCTGTTTGTCTACGACGTCAATGCCCTGCGGATCAACCCCGATCAGGCCACCAATTTTAGCCATGTCATGGACGGCGTCGTGCATCTCGTTGTGCGGGCTTACGATCCCAACGGCTATCAATTGACTAACACCATCCAATATAAATCCGGCCAGTTGACCACGAACCGAAACATCTGGTTTTCCCGACCGCAATGGGGCGAAACCGGATTCTGCATGTTCAGCAACGCCGTGCCGGCCTCCGTCGAGTTGCAGCTTGGCGTGCTGGAAGACCGCACGCTGGAGCGGGCCGGCTCGCTGCCGTTCCAGTCGCCGGCGCAGCTTAATTACCTGGCGCAGCAGGCGGGCAAAGTCCATCTCTTCCGCCAGCGCGTGACCATTTCGAACGTTGACCCATCGGCCTACCAATGAAACTGCCCGCTCCATTTACGATTTGCGATTTGCGATTTACGATTGGAAAAAATCGCCCGGCGCATCGCGCGTCTTCCTGTCACGCGTCACCTGTCACTTGTCACTGGGAGCAGGGGATTGCTCTGGTTATCACGCTCATCATGCTGGCGGTGACGCTGGTGATGGCCGTGGCGTTCCTGGCCATCGCGCGGCGCGAACGCGGCAGCGTGACCACAACCACGGAAACCACCACCGCGCGGCTCGCCGCCGAAAGCGCCGTCGCCCAGGCCGAGGCGCAGATCGTGGCCAACATGCTCTACGGCCCGAGCAACACCTATAACCTCCGCCTGCTGGTCTCGACCAATTACATCAATTCGGCGGGCTTCAATTCCAGCGGTGGCCCGTTCAATTTCGGTTCAGCCAATCCAACCAACGTCAATTATTTTGACCTGAACGGCAATTTGCTCACCGGTAACAATTTTGCGCAGAATGTGGCCAACCTGTTTTTTCTGCCGCGCGCGCCGGTGCTGATTAGTTCCAACGAGCTTCTGGGCCGGTTTTATCTCGACCTCAATCAAAACCGGCGGTTTGACGCGAACGGTTGGATCACCAATGTGGATGCCCAGAATCAAATCCTATACGACGCCAATAACAATCCTGTGGTGACAGTGCAGACGGGTGATCCCGAATGGGTGGGCGTGCTGGAGCATCCTGACGCGCCGCACAGTGCGAACAATCATTTTATTTCCCGCTACGCCTTCATCGCCCTGCCGGTCGGAAATTCACTCGACATCAATTACATTCACAATGAGGCCAGGCGGAACAGGTTAATCCTGTCGCTGGCGGCAGTGACAGCTTTATGCGCAATCAAGGGGTTGGTTCTTGGGAAATTAATCTGGCCGCGTTCCTTGCTGACTTGAACACGAATATCTGGGGCCGCGACATCAACCTGACTGCGAATTATTATCAATACAACGAGGCATCAACAACATCTCCGTTTCCAAATCGAGGTTACGCCTTTCAAGACGCCCTCGCGCTGATCTCCTATCGTTACAATTTCATCTATAACTCGCAGGCAACCGCCAATAATTCTTTGAAAAACCTGTTCAACTATCCTCGCGGCGTTGACGGTTACAGCGACGGGCCGTTGCAGACCACATTGACCAACGACGTGAGTCCTTCACAGGTAGATGTCACCAGCCGCCCTTGGTCTGGCGCGAACAACACGAACCATTTTTTCACACCCGGCGATTTCTTTGATCCTTCCAAGACTTCTGTCGCCTTCACTAATCATTTGCACAACGCAGAGAGTGGCAATGGTGCCGTCTATCCTTCAACTTACGACCGCTACACTTATTACCGGATGCTGGATCAATTGGGTTCGGACAGCGCGCCGGATGAGGGCAAGGTGAACCTCAACTATTCCAACGCCGTCGTGAACTACTCTCCCAATGGGGTGCCGGTGGTGACGAGTATCGGCGTCGTGGCCGGAGCGGAGACGAATCTGGTGCCGTGGCGGCCCCTGGACTTTTTCCTCGCCGCCGCCGACCAGATGCTGCGCACTTATTCCACCAGTTGGTTCCAGAGCGACCCGTCGAACTACCTGGCCACTTACTACGGTATCATCCCGCGCGGCCACCTGGATGCCAGCGGCCTGGGCGTGACCAACGTCCAGTATTTTGGCCAGCGGAATCAGATTCCCGCGTTCGGCATCACAAACATCCCGGTGCTGGTCAACAGCAACTTTGTTTATACGCCCGCCGTCAACCGCCTGCTTCAGCTCGCGGCGAACCTTTATGACGCCACGACCAACGGCAACAACAACCTGCCGCACGTCTTCCGGCCCGTCTTCAAGCGCGATGCTTTCGGCAACATTTTCATCGTGAGTTACATGGCCGTCACCAATGTTACCGGCTCAAACGACCGGCAACTGGCGCCGCCCGTGGATGTCACCGCACTTGTCAACTTGGGAAGCGCAGGGGTTCCCATTCAAAATAACTTTGGCCTGGTGAACGTCTATGGCGTGCCGTGGATCATCGGCGCGAAGAAAGGGCTGCCGAATTTCAACCAGTTTTACCTGATCAACGCCGCGCAGGTGTCGCGCAGGTTGCAGATCTCACGCAGTTCGACCGATGCGACGACGGCGACTTACACGACGAACCAGATGTATGACCTGAGCATCAGCAACAATTTGGGAATTACGTTCTGGAATTCTTACAATACAGATTACCCTCGCCCGCTGACCATTTATGCCCATGATTATCTTTACGAGACCTTGAGCAATTCTACGCTGACAACGCTGAAGCCCAACTGGTTTGCCCAATTTGACCTCAATGGTTACAATGGTTATAGGGTAAATGTCTGGCCCGGTTCAAAATGGACTGGCGTCGCGCCCAATGCCACGCCCCAGACTGCCTCATTTGTTATTGCCAACTGGTCAGCCGACTACCTGCCTGATTCAATCTGCTTTGTCGCCCAGAACACTCCATTGGCGTTTCCTCTGAACGCCTGGACTTCCCCCGGGTTGGCGGAGTTCCCGCAGGTGGATTTGGTGATCACGAATCGTTTGCAGGCATACATTCTGGATGGCAACAACGTGATTGACTATGTTCAGTTGCGCGATCCGGTCGCCAGCGGCGGTTTGAATCAGGCGCTGGCTGACCCAGACTATCCAAACAAAACCGGCAACCCCATCCATTATCAGTGGAGCACCAACTTCCTATCCTCCGGCAGGCGTGATGAATCAGTTGGATGTTTCCGGCCATCCGGGCGATGCTCCGACAGGGGGTGGCACATGGAGCACGGCACTCACTGTCATTCCGGGAGACACCTCGCATGAGGCAGAAGCGGCATTTTTTAATGGGTTCTTCTTTCCCAGCTTTCAATATAAGGGGAAGACCTACGTCAACTCGGAGACAACCATTCAAGCACCCTACACGCCCACGCGGACAGTTTTTTCGTCCTATCTTTTGCAGGCGAACGATCCGCTGGTGCATTATCTGGCCAGCGATTTGAACTCGCAAAATGGCGCCTTGGCCGTTTGGAGTGGCAAAAACGCCCAAATAGGAAATGGCCTCTGGTATAACACCGATCACGAGCCGATGCCCACGCCGCCGACCACTCCCATTGGTGGCCGTTATCAGCCGTGGGGACAGAACAAACAAATGATGGCGCTGGCCAACGTGGACACCAATGGATATAATCTGGCCTACAAAGACCCGCTGGTCTGGGGGTCGGACAACTGGGATTTCCCGACCAATCCGTATCCGACGGTCGGCTGGATTGGCCGGGTGCATCGAGGCACGCCGTGGCAGACGGTTTATCTCAAGAGCGCCAACACGCTCAAGGCTACTGCCGCTGGCTACGATGCGGGATACGGCACTAACACTTGGGCCAATTGGACGGGTAACTTGCTATGGCATGACATTTACGGCCGAACCTTTGGTTACGCTCAGTATTTTGACGCCGCCAATTCCTCGCCGGCACAGGACCGGCTGCTGTTTGACGTGTTCACCACGCGGTTCAACGACAACGCCGTGCGCGGCACGCTGCCCGTCAACCAGACGCATCTCGCGTCGTGGTCGGCACTGTTCAGCGGCATGGTCACGCTGATGAATAACACAGCGCAGCCGACCCCAAAAGCCCGTCCTACTTACACCTATAACATCGTCAATCCCGCCGGCGTGGATATTGTCAATTCGCCGCTGTGGCAGATTGTGAATGGCACCAACGGAATCAACGCCACGCGCGCGAACACCAATTACTTTCCGTTCCAATCCTTCAAGCACGCTGGCGACGTTTTGCAGACCCCGGCGCTTACGGCACATTCGCCGCTCCTGAATTGGAATGACAGCCGCCAGCAAGATTACGGCATCAGTGACGAGTTGTATGAATGGCTGCCGCAGCAGATGATGGGGCTGGTGCGCCTGGGCGAGCCGCGCTATGTGGTGTATTGTTACGGCCAGACGTTGAAGCCGGCCCCGGGCGGCGAGGTGCTGGGCGGACCGTTTTACCAGTTGATCACCAATTATCAGGTCACGGCCGAGAGCGTGGTGCGCGTGGTCATCCGCGTGGACAATGCGAACACGTCCAAGCCGCACGCCGTGGTGGAAAGCTACAACACGCTGCCGCCAAACTGAATTTAACCACCAAGACACGGAGGACACCAAGAAGATGAAGGCAGGCTAAAATATATGGCAAACCTAAAAACAATTAGCACGCCGGCATGGTAGGGCGGCGCTGCTGCGCCGCCATTTGGCTGACCAGCAGGTCAGCCCTACCCAATTGGTATTTGTGCCAATGTTGATTGAAACCGCCATAAGTCGGGTTTGGTCTGAAATTCGGCTTGGTGGCCTTGGTGGCCTTGGTGCCTTGGTGGTTAGTTTTGTTAGTTTTGTTTGATCTAAGATTTTATGCGTAAAAAAGTCATTTTGATTTTGTCCGGCCTGCTGGCCGGTGCCGGCGCGTGGTTATTTTGGCCGCACGCCGGCCCGCAAACCACCGGGCGCGGTGTCATCATTAGCAATAGTTCCACCACCGCCGCCGCGAAAAATTCTGCCGCGAATGCCACAGCCAAGCCGTCCTTCGCCACGCTGAACACGAACAAGCTGGCGTTCCGACTTAGCAACACCACCAATTCCATCCGCCGGCTCGAAGCCATGCCGCACGCGATCCTGCTGGCGAACGCCTTCATTGACACAGACAAGCCGCTCGATCTGAACATTCCCGCGAAGCTGAAAGCCGCCGGCGATCCGGGCGCTTACATCGTGCAGGCGCGCGGCGTGGTGAACGCGCCGTTCCGCGCGGCGCTGGCGCAGGTTGGCGCGCAGATCGTTTCCTACATCCCGAACAACGCCTATCTCGTCCGTCTGACGGCAGGCGAAGCGGGCGCGCTGGCGGGCAGTCCGCTGGTGCAGGCGGTGCTGCCTTACGAGCCGTATTACAAGTTGCAATCGTCATTGCTCGGTCTGGCGGTGAACGGGCAGACGCTGCCGCCCGGCACGGCGTTGAATCTCGGACTGTTCGCGGCGGACGCGGCTGGCGACGGAGCAGCAGATTGAAAATCTCGGCGCAAAAATCATCGGGCGCGACCACTCGGCGTTCGGCCCGGTGCTGCGCGTGCTGGCTCCGGCGGATTGGACGCAGCTGGCGCAGTTGCCGGGCGTGCAGATTCTGGAACCGTCGCATCGTGCGCGTGCTGGCGAATGATTTATCGCGCGTGACGGTGGGCATTTCGCCGGACACGACCTCGGGCATGACCAACGATTATCTCGGACCTGAACGGCCAGAACGTGCTGGTGGCGGTGAATGACTCGGGCGTGGACGAGACGCATCCGGATTTCTCGGCCACTGGAACGGCTGCGGGCGGAGCCAGCGGGCCAACGCGCGTCTTCGGCCTGAATCCGATTGACTTGGTGGACACAGGACGGCCACGGCACGCATGTCGCGGGCATCATCGCGGGCAATGGAGCGGATAGTCCTATGCCCTCTCTGACGTCGGCCCTTCGCGGAAGGCTCGGTGACCAATGCGGATTTTCGCGGCAAAGCGCCGCTGGCCAATCTGTTTTCCATCAATAACAGCCGTATCTCCGACTATGAATTGCAGACGCAGGCGGCGCTGACCAACGCGCTGATCTCGAACAACAGTTGGGATTACGGCAACGGCGACGACGGAATATGATCTGGCGGCGGCAAGTTATGACGCGGCGACGCGCGACGCGCTGCCGTACACGACGGGTTCGCAGCCGGTGCTGTTTGTGTTCGCGGCGGGCAACAACGGCGGCGGCGACAACGACGGCACGGCGGCAGCGGCGACACGATCCTTTCGCCGGGCACGGCCAAGAACGTCATCACGGTGGGCGCGCTGGAGCAGTTCCGCAACATCACCAACATCGTCGCTGTCACCATCACGCCGGGGCAGGGGACAAACGCGCCCACCACCAACGCAGTCGCCTACTGGCAGACCGAGACGGATTCCGGCAATCAGGTGGCGTGGTATTCCTCGCGCGGCAACGTGGGCATCGGCACGGAAGGCAACTACGGACGATTCAAGCCGGACGTGGTTTCGCCGGGAACCTTTGTGGTGTCCACGCGCTCCAGACAATGGGACACCAACGCGTATTACAACCCGACCAATGTCCAGGACCACACCTTACACTCGGCCAGATTGTGGCCGACCAACGTGCTGGTCTATTACAACGTGACCGTGCCGCCAAACGCCGTCGGCGTGATCATCACGCATCATCGACCAACCAGTATTCTCCCAGTCCGTTTCCGCTCAACCTGCCGATTTATGCCGAGCAGACGAGTATTCCGGCGACGAACAATGGCAGTTATGATTTTGTGACGACGTAAGAATGGCGTGGCCATTCCGCCGGACGGCGGGGCCGGCTATTTGCAGACAAGTATCCAGGGCAACGGCTTTTAATTTGCCGTGGGCAACAGCACGAATTTTCCAGTGAATTACGATTTGACGGTGCAGATCCTCACGACGAACAATCGTGGGCGATCATGTATCAGGTGCTGGAGGCGATGAATGACAACTCTGGCGCCTTAGTACCGCTATGAATCCGGCACGAGCATGGCGGCGGCGGACGTGTCCGGCGTGCTGGCGTTGATCCAGGATTATTTCACCAACCAATTCGCCGCAGCTCACGCCCAGCCCGGCGCTGATGAAGGCGCTGCTCATCAACGGCTCGCGGTCGGTGGCCAACTATCCGCTCGCCGTCACCAACTGCAATCAATTTCCAGGGCTGGGGACTGGACAACATTCAGAGACTGCGTGCCGTCCGGGCGGACTTTTCAACCAGTCTAACACCGCCACGGCTCGAGCTTCTTCGTGGATCAGAATCCGACGAACGCGCTGGCCACCGGCGACAGCCACACCTTCATCTTGAACGTGGACACCAACAGCGTGCGCGCAGTATTGCCGGTTGCAGGCGACGCTGGTGTGGACGGATCCGCCCGGCGATCCCGCCGCCGCCATCAAGCTGGTCAACAATCTGGATCTCATCATCACCAACCTGGACACGGGCGATGTCAATTATGGCAGTGTCTATTTCGGCAACGACATTTCGCCGGACATTGGCTACAACCAGCCGTGGGACACCAACAGCCCGCCGAATCTGGACACGATCAACAATGTCGAAAACATCCTGCTGCCGGCCGCTACCGTGGCGGCAAATTATTCCGTGACCGTCGTGGGCCGCAGCGTGAACGTCAACGCCGTCACCGCGCAAACCAACAACGCGGCGGGCCGATATGCGCCGAACATCGTGCAGGATTTTGCGCTGGTGGTTTCCGTCGGCGAAGGCGAAGCCATGTGACCAACGCGTTCACCGTGACGGACGGCGGCATTGCCAGCAACCCGACCGGCGACCAGAACCTCACAGTGGTGACCACCACCAACGCGCCATTGTTCAACCAGTTTGTCGGCGCGAGCTCGCCGCTGCTCGGCACCAACACCCTGCCGCTGGGCACCAACACGGTCTGGGGGCCGGACGGCGTGGTGACGATCGGCCAGACCAACCAATGGCATTTCTACATCGTGACGAACACCGGCCCGGCGGCGGATTACACCAACGCGGCGTTCATCACGTTTGATGCCGTCACGCTTTCGATCCCGCGCATGGGCGTTTTGGAGGAAGCCGATCCGGCCAACGCCACGCGCCGGAGGCGGACATTGATTTGTATGTGTCGCAGGATCCGTCCATCACCAATCTGAATCCGGTGGCGATTTCCAACTGCCTGGCGGGCATGTCTCGTCTCCGGCGTGGGCAACGGCGGCGCGTCGCTCGGCCAGGGCGGGACGGAATTTGTCTTCTTCACCAATTCCGCGCCGGGCCAGGTCTATTACGTCGGCGTGAAATCGGAAGACCAGATGGGATCGGAATACGCGTTCATGCCGATGTTCACCGACATCCCGTTCAGCTCGCTGGATCAGAACGGCAACCAGATCGTCCACGGCCTGCTGCTGCCGATGAACATTCCCGACGGCAACAATCCCGCGCATCCGGGCGTGACGAATGTGTTCGCGCTCGCGGTCATTCCGATGATCGTGGAAAAGGTGACGGTGACGAACCTGAATGAACACCAGAACTTCGGCGACCTGTTTGGCGCGCTGTCATTCAGCCGGCAATCGGTCGTGCTGAACAACCACGACGGCTTTGGCAACACCTATGGCGCCGCGCCGATAGTCTATGACGACAGCCGCAATCGTGTCCCCGGCACAACCAATACGGACGGGCCGGGCAGCCTGGTGAATTTCCGCAGCAAGTCCGCGCTGGGTCCGTGGATTTTGGGCGAGATGGACAACTCGCCTGGCGCATGACCGGCCGCGTCAGCGTGCTGACCTGCTCATCCAGCCGCATCGCGATTTGACGTTTCCGGGCATGATCGTGTCCGTGCCGCCGGGCGGCTGGTTCATAGATTATGTGGACGTGCCGCCGGGTTACACGAACCTGACCTTTTACGCGACCAACCTGCCGCCCACCATTAACCGCAGCCGCTGCAGATGTTTGAAAAGCTCGGCAACGATCCGACCTTGACGGATTACGACCAGATGGAGTTACTGACGAACTGCGCGGTCGGCACTTATCCGACCGGACTTGATCCGGGCAACTCCATTTCCATCGGGCCGCCGCTGGCGCAGGGTCAGTATTTCATCGGCATTTATAATCCCGACAGCACTGTCACGGCGCAGGTCTATATCAGCGCCACGCTGGGCATCAACGCGTCCGCGAACGATATTTTCAACTACACCGCCGGATCGGGAACGGTGCTGCCCGATGACGCCGTCACGTCGGTTCCACCATTCCCGTTCCGAACACGGTCACACAACTGGTCGCGTCGGTGAACGTCGGGCTGGTGGTCAACTCGCCGCGCATATCGGATTACACGTTCACGCTGGTCAGCCCGACCGGCCAGCGCGTGCTGCTGATGGAAAATCGCGGCGGCGGCGACACCAATGGCGCGGGAGCGGTGTTTGTCTATACCAATGTCCTGAACGCCACGGCCACCGGCGGCGCGGAAGCCAATACCAATTACCTGCACGGTTAACCCGGCGATGGGCGGGACAGTGCCGATCATCTATAACTTCTACACGGCTGCCGGATCAAATGACGGTTTATGACACCACCAACGCCAGCTTGTTTAGCCCGAACGGCTCGGATCTGCTCCTGAACACCGGCCTTACCAACAATCCTCCGAACGGCGGCGGCGGCCCGCAAAACACCACGCCGGTGACGGTCAATGTTACTTACCCGCCGGGAACCACCGCCATCACCATCATCATGAACCAGTTTGGCAATCCGGATGCCCCCGGCGGCGATGCGTGGACTTACACCGCCGGCGCGCCGATCACGAACTATCAATATCTGGTGTTCACCGACAACACCAATCTGGCCACCGATCCCATCAAGTTTGCGGAGCCGCCGTTCAATTTCACGGAATTCTCCACCAACTATCTCTTGAGCGATTTCAACCTGGCCACCAATGGCGACTATCTCGCGCCAACTAACATTTATGATGCGTATGGCGGCTGGAACGTGCCCACCAACCTGGTGACTTATCCCACAATTGTAACCAATGGCCAGCTTGTGGTGGTCACCAACGTGGTGCGGCTGATGAATAACCTGGTCAGCGTGATCACCGATCCGTCCACTGCCCTCACCGGCGATGCCGGCAGCAGCAACCTATCTGGCGCTCGCCAACGGCACGATCACGCGCTCGATTGCCACTGTTCCCGGCCGGATTTACAATGTGACGTTCTGGTATCGCGGCCCTGGCATCGCGGCTTGGTGGCGCGGCGAAGGCAACGCCACCGACAGTTCCGACCCGGAAAACAATAACAACAACGGCGCGCTGATCGGGCGCTTCAATTTCCCGGCGGGCGAAGTCGGCCAGGCCTTCCAGTTTGAAGATCAGGGCAACACCTATCAGTTCGCCGGCACGAATACTTATGTGCAGGTTCCGGCGTCGCCTTCGTTGAATGTGGGCGCGGGCGGCGGATTCACGGTTGAGGGCTGGATCAATCCCACCAACCTCGCGCGTCCCGCAGCCGCTCGTCGAATGGCTGGCGCATGTGCCCACCAACTCCGCAGTAACCAACATCGTCATCGTGCAAGGCCCGGTTTTGGATCCGGCCACCGGCCATTACTATTATCTGCTCGACGCGACGAACTGGACGACTTCGGAATTGTGGGCGCAGCAACTGGGCGGGCATCTCGCGACCATTGATACGGCCAACGAGGAGAACTGGGTCTATGACACCTTTACCGCCTACGGCACGCTCAACCGGAATTTGTGGATCGGTTACACGAACAGCGGTCTTAATACGCCCTTCGGCTGGTCGAGTGGAGAGACGAATGTCACTTATGACAACTGGCTGGCCACCCAGCCGTTGAACTGTGATGGCAACCGGAATTACACCGTCATTTTGGGTCCGACCAATTCGACTCCAACCAATGCCCTGCCCGGTCTCTGGGTGCTGGCCGACAACAACGGCTTCATCTGCAACTCGCCGGCGACGAACCGGATTTACGGCGTGGTGGAAGTGAGCGACATTCCCGACAAACGGCGTGCAGTTCTGGATTTCTGGCACCAACGGAACGCCCGGCGGATCCAACCTGCTGCAAGGCTGCCTGTATGCGAACATCGTGGACACGAACTATGTGTCGCATGAAATCTTCTCCGCCGCCCGGCCTGCTCTCGACCAACGTCTATCAGCATGTCGCGCTGACCTTACAACACCAATTCGGGCATTGCCGCGCTCTATCTCAACGGCACCAATGTCGCCACGACCAACCTTTCGGCGTGCTTCGTGCCCAAGACCGACGGCGATCTGTTGCTCGGCTGGGACATGAGCCGTTACACGAATAATTATCTACGGCGGGCAGATGGATGAAATGAGCCTTTATTCGCGCGCATTGTCGCTCGCGGAAATCATCGCCATTTACAATGTCTCGGCCTCCACCACGAACCGGCTCGTTGGCAAGTTTGATCCGACCGTCACGCCGGCCGTCGGCCTGGCCGAGGCGCTGGTTGCGTTCGGGCCGAACAGCAATGTCATCTATGGCGTGAACAACCAATGGTTGGTCAACAGCTTTACGTTCACGGCCACCTCCAATTCGATGCCGCTGACCATCTCCGGAATCGAGCCGGGCATCCTGCTGGATTCCTTTGCGGTCAACGAGGCGCCGGAAACCAATCTCTATTATCTGCCCGAGCAGGCGTTGGAACCGCTTGCCGGCAATCCCGCCGCCGGCAATTGGACGCTGCAAGTCTGGGACAACCGCGCCGGCGCCTATGTCACCAACGTGACGCAACTGGTGAACTGGCAGTTGTCATTTGTCCTCGAATCCAACGCGGTCGTGTCCGCCTCGCTGCCGCCGCAAACGCCGGTCACCACCACCGTGCCGTCGGGGCAAACCGTCTATTATTCCGTGACGGTGCCGGACATGGGCGCATTTCGCGACGAACATCCTGGTTTCGTCCAGCCTGCCGGTGAACCTGCTGTTTTTCAACACGAACAACTCGCCGGACAGCGGCAATCCGCCGGATGCCACGCTGCTGAATAATTCCATCGGCGGAATCGGCAAAGCCCGCCATGTCGGTCAATCCCGTTGTCGGAGAATTGCAGTTGCAGCCCGGCGCAACTTACTATCTCGGCGTCCAAAACAACGGCATTCACGTCGGCCTCGGTGACTTTGGAAGTGGATTACGACATTCTGAATCTGACCAATGGCGTGCCTTTCACGAGCGTCTTGAACCTGAATGAATATAACACTGTCCGCTACTTCGAATTCGACGTCAGTTCGAACGCTTACGAGGCGACCTTCCAGCTTTTGCAGTTGAGCGGCAACGCCGACCTCGTCGTTCAAAAAGGCGCGCCGTTGCCGACGCTGACGAGTTCCGACTATGGCAGTTTTAACGTCGGACAATTCGGACGAAAATATTTATGTCCTCACCAATTCTTCGCCCGTGGCCGTTGTCCGCCGGACGCTGGTATCTCGGCGTGTTTAAACGCGACAGCGGCCCGATCAACTTACAGCGTGCTGGCCAAGGAATTGGATCCCACTAACGGGACGCCGGCCATCATTGATTTGGCGAACGGCGTGCCGTTCAACTTCACCGCCGGGCCGGGCGCGGCGCTGACCAATTTCTTCCGCTTCAGCGCCGCCAATTTCACCAGCGGCGGAGTCACTAATAACTTCGGGCGTGCGCTTTGAACTTTACAACTTGAGCGGCAACGGCGATTTGACGGTGCAGACCAATGCGCCGCCGCTGTCAACCGCCGTTCTTCCAAAGCAGCCAGAACAGCGGGCACAGCCCCGAATTGATTCTCATCTATACGAACAACGCGCTGACCAACCTCGCCGCGACTGGTATCTCGGCGTGCCCAATCGCGAGGTGACCATATCAATTACACCATCGTTGCCGAGATTAACACGAACGGTTATTTCCCGGCGTTCCCTGGCGCGACCGGCGCCGGCGGCGGCGCGGTGGGCGGCGGCGGCCCCGTCACGATTGGCGGGCACGGCACCAATGGCACGGTGTATCACGTCACTTCCGCCGGGGATTCCGGTTTTGGCACCTTGCGCGATGCCGTAAGTTCGCACCAACCGCACTGTGGTCTTTGACCTATCGGGCACCATCAATTTGTCATCGCCGCTGGTCATTACCAATTCCTATCTGACCATTGCCGGCCAGACCGCGCCGGGCGGCGGCATCACCGTGGCGGGCTATGTGACGAAGGTGCAGACCGCGCATGACGTGATCATCCGCGATGTGCGGTTCCGCTCGCGGCAACGAGTTTGATTCGGTCGGGTTCCTGAATGCATCTAACGTCATTGCCGACCACATCTCCGCCGCGTGGAGCGCGAACAACCTGGTGTCCGTTTTGAATTCCTCCAACGTCACCGTGCAATGGTCCATCATGGCGGACAGCCTTTACAGCACGAATCCGCTCAGTCTATCCACCGGCTCGCTGCTGCGCGAAGGCGGCGGCACGTTGAGTTTTCATCACAACTTATATGCCGACAATTACAGCGGCAGCCCGCGCCTGGGCGACAACCTCACCCTGGATTTCGTCAACAACGTCATTTACAACTGGGGCATCCGCTCCGGCCTGACCGGCGGCACCAATGACTCTTTGATTACAGCACCAACGGGTGCACCAACCAGTTGAACTATGTTTGCAACTATCTCATCGCCGGCCCCGACACAGCGATTTTTGCGACCAATAATTACGGCATCACCAACATCGCGTTCTTTGGCGGCGTGACCAGCGTGCTGGCGGCCAACTGGATTTTCCAGACCAACAACTTCATTGACAGCGACACCAACGGCGTCTTGAACGGCTCCGACACCAGTTGGGGCATGTTCACCAACCAATACACGCGTTTCAGCCGGGCGTTCCCCACGCCGTCCGTGCCGGTGGACGAGGCGTTTATCTGCTTATGAACGCGTCCTTGATTTTGCCGGTGTGAACTTGACCCAGCGCGATCCGGTGGACTCGGATATCGTCACCAAAGTCCGCACCCAGACCGGCAGGCTCATCGCCACGCCCGGCGCATCGCCGCTATTGAATTCCACGCCGCAATATCTAGATACCGATCAGGACGGCATCCCGGATTTCTGGGAAGTCACGTTTGGGCAGGATCCGACCAATGCCAGCAACAACCAGCTTTCGATGAACGCCGATTATATTGGCTATACCGACCTTGAGGAGTATCTGGCCTGGCTGGCGGGACCGCACGCGCTCACCGTCACCAACACGCCCGTTGGCGTGGACTTGATGCAGCTTTTCGGCAAAACCGGCAATTTGAGTTTTTCCCTGACCAATGCCGTCAACGGCACGGTTTATCTTACCAATGTTCTGGGTTCTGTGACTTACACCGGCTCCTTGAGCAACCGCATTGCTGTTTTTACGCCGACCATTAGCGCGTCCGGCGGAACGAATTACTATGGCTACGCGTCGTTTGATGTTGAGGTCACCAACACCGACACGGTCGCCTATTTCGGTCCGGTGACCGTCAGCGTCGTGGTCAGTGCCGTGCCGGTCACTTACGCCAACATTACGAATACGAACACGCCCCCGGTGCTGGCTACCATTCCGCAGCAGACCATTGACGAATTGACCTTGCTCACCGTGACGAACACGGCTACGGACACCAACCTCAACCTGACTCTTACCTATGCGGTGAAATTGAGCATTGATACCAATGCGATGAATCTTCTCGGCTGGCCGCTGACTTATGTGACTACAATTCCGTCACCGGTCATCAGCACCAATGGCATTATTACCTGGACACCCAGCGAGGCGCAAGGGCCGGGAGTCTATATCATCACCACCATCGTCACTGACAACGGCGTGCCGTCGTTGAGCGCGACGAACAGTTTCAGCGTGACGGTGAATGAAGTGAACACCGCGCCGTTCTGGCCGCCAAATATTCCCAGTCAGGCCAATTACACTATCAACCCGCTGTCCACGCTCGTCGTGACCAACACGGCGTCGGATGCGGATATTCCGCCGAATCCGTTGACCTATCGGTTGTCCGGCCCGGCCGTTGCCGTGATTGACACCACCAACGGCATCATCACTTGGACGCCATCGGTGTCCCAAGCGGGGAGTGTTTACACCTTCACGACCGTTGTGACGGATACCAACCCGTATGCGTTGTTCAACCGAAGTTTGAGTGCAACCAATGTCTTCACCGTTACTGTGCCTGTGGTTTTTGCTCCGTATGCGTTCACGCAACCGGCGCAAGCCGTAACCGGCTCCACCGCGCAATTGAACGGCATGGCCACGCCCAATGGCCTGCCTGCCGCGGCCTGGTTTGAGTGGGGCACCACCACCAACTATGGCAACGTCACGCCAGCGGTCAATGTCGGCAACTCCTTCAATGTGAATTACACGCAAAGCACAATTTTCACTCTGGAGTTGAACACGCTGTATCATTTCCGGTTGGTGGTGAGCAACGAGGTTGCCGTGGCTTATGGCTTCGATCAGCTTTTGGATGAAGCCAATGTGGTGGTTTGGGGTGCCAACGCGAAAGGCCAGGCCGTGGTGCCGCCGGGTTTGAACAACGTGGTGGCCATTGCCGGTGCTTATGGCCACAGCCTTGCCATGAGAGACAACGTAACGGCGGTGGGTTGGGGTGAAAACGGTTTAGGTCAGGCGACGGTGCCGGCAAATTTGTATAATCTGCTGGCGATTGCCGGTGGTGAATTTTACAGCATGGTCTTGAGGAACGACAACACCGTGGCAGAGTGGGGCGACCAGCGCACTCCGGCTGGGTTGACCAATATAGTGGAGATTGCCGGGGGAACGTTTGCGCGTCTGGCGTTGAGAAACAATGGATCGGTGCTGGCCTGGGGTGCCAACTTCTCGCGGCTGACAAACGTGCCGCCGGGGTTGAACAACGTGGTGGCCATCGCCGGCGGTCTTTACCACAGCCTGGCGGTCAAGAACAACGGGACGGTGGTGGCTTGGGGCAACAACAGTGTCGGTCAGTTGAACGTGCCGGCCGGCTTGACCAATGTAGTGGGAATTGCCGGGGGAGCGTATCATAGTTTGGCGTTGAGATACGATGGAACAGTGGTGGCTTGGGGCGACGACAATGCTGGTCAGACGGACGTGCCTGCGGGGTTGAAAAATGTGGTGGCGGTCGCCGCTGGTGGTTTTAACTGCATGGCCTTGAGAAGCGATGGCCAGATAGTGACTTGGGGCACCAACGACGCCGGTCAATGCAGCGTGCCAGTGAGCTTGACCAATGCGGTGGCGATTTCCAGCGGCTTTTCCCATAGCCTGGCGTTGACGCCTCAATCCAATGCCAGCCTGACTAGTCCCGTTGTGCTGAGTCTTACCAATGGCGTGGAGCGAACGAACACGGTGGTGCCCGGCGGCATGACTTATTACCTGGTCAACGTGCCGACCAATGCTGATTTTTCGACCAACCGCCTCCTCTTCGCGCTGAACGGGCCGGTGAACGTGTGGTTCAGCACCAACACGCCGCCCAGCATCAATACTCCGGGAGATGTGGACTTGCTTCCGAATGCGACTAATAATTACTCGGTTTTGAGCACCGGCAGCGTGCCGACGAACATCGTGCCCGGCGGGAAGTATTATCTCGGAGTCCAGAACTTGAACAAGTTTTCCGTGACTTACGGGATTGAAGTGGACTTCCATCTGATAACGTCTGAACTTGCGCCATATGCGTTCACGCAGCCGGCGCAAGCTATCACTGGCACCAATGCGCAATTGAATGGCATGGCCACGCCCAATGGTCTGCCCGCGACGGCCTGGTTTGAATGGGGCGCCACGACCAACTACGACCACGTCACGCCGCCGGTCTATGTCGGCAGCTCCTACAGTGTGGTCTACATGACTCATCCGATTACCGGTTTGGAGATGAACGTGCCGTATCACTTCCGGCTGGTGGTGAGCAATGAGGTTGCCGTGGCTTATGGTTTCGACCAGCTTTTGGATGAAGCCAATGTGGTGAGTTGGGGTGCCGACTATGTCAAGCAGGCCGAGGTGCCGGCGGGTTTGAGCAATGCGGTGGCCATCGCCGGCGCTTATGACCACAGCCTCGCGTTGAAAAACGACGGAACGGTGGCGGCTTGGGGCGACAACACTTTTGGTCAGGCGACGGTGCCGGCTGGCTTGACCAACGTTATGGCCATTGCCGGTGGTGCCTATTACAGCATGGCCTTGAAAAACAGCGGAACCGTCACAGCCTGGGGCGCTGGCATTCTTGGCCAGACCAGTGTGCCGCCGGGTTTGAACAACGTCGTGACGATTGCGGGCGGAACATTTTCAAGCCTGGCATTGCGCAACGATGGAACCGTGGTCGCTTGGGGCGCCAGCTTTTTCAACCTGACTAACGTGCCGGCCGGTCTAAACAACATGGTGGCCATCGCCGGTGGAGGTTATCATAACTTGGCGATAAGGAACGATGGGACAGTGGCGGCCTGGGGTGATAACAGCGCCAACCAAACAGCGGTGCCGGTCGGGTTGACCAATGTCGTGGCCATTGCCGCTGGAAGTTATCATAGTCTGGCGTTGAAGTATGACGGGACGGTGGTGGCCTGGGGCGATGACAGCGCTGGTCAACTGGAAGTTCCCGCTGGCTTGAGCAACGTGGTGGCGGTCGCCGCCGGCGGTTTCCATAGTCTGGCACTGAAAAACGATGATACGGTGGTGGTTTGGGGCGACAATTCTTCCGGCCAGACCAGCCTGCCGGTGGGCTTGACAAATGCGGTGGCCATCGCCGCAGGATATTTGCACAGCCTGGCATTGACGCCTCAATCTATTTCCAGCCTGATCAAACCCGTCGTCTTGAACCTGACCAATGGCGTGCCGCAAACCAACAGCATTCTGGCTGGCGGCCTGATCTATTATCGAGTCAATGTGCCGACGAATGCGGATTTTGCCACCAACAGCCTGCTGTTCACGGTGAATGGGCCGTTAAATGTCTGGTTCACCACCAATTCGCCTCCCACCATCGGGACAAACGCCGCGCTGTTGCTGGCGGGGGTCACGAATGACGCTTCCATTTTGAGCACCACCAGCGTGCCCACGAACATCGTGCCCGGCTCGATCTATTATCTCGGAGTGCAGAACACAAACGGCTTTGCGGTCAATTACGGAATCGAAGTGGATTTCCATCTGGTGACGGGAACCAAAACGGTTCCCATCTCAAGCATTGTTTATACGAACGGAGGTTATCTGCTGACGTGGTGGGCTCCGACGAACGATTTGTTCCAGGTGCAACTGACGGACGGCCTGCCGCCGGTGTGGCAGAGCTTCACCAACATCATTGCTTACAGCGGGCCGGTGACGGCGACGAACGGATTGTTCACGTTCTTTGACGACGGGACGGAGTATCCGTTTAACGGGCCGCGGTTCTACCGGCTGATATTGGTGGGCGCGACCGCGCCGGCCACGTCGGCGCCAGAACTGCCGGTTCAGCCTACGCACATCGCGGATGTGTTCAACCAGTTGGTGGTGACGAACACGGCCACGGATGGGACGGTGCCGGCGCCGGTGCTGACTTATACACTGACGAGCACGATGACGGGGACGAACGTGCCGGTGATCAACCCCAACACCGGGGTAATTACATGGACGCCGGACTTTTCGCAGGCCGGGACGAGCAACGTGTTGACGACGATTGTGACGGCGAGCGGAGTGCCGGCGTTGAGCGCAACGAACGAGTTTGCGGTGGTCGTCAATCCGTTGCCGGGCATCTCCGGCATTATTTATACGAACATCAGTGGCACGAACGGGTATCTGCTGACGTGGTGGGCGCCGACGAATGATCTGTTCCAGGTGCAAATGACAGACGGCTTGCCGCCGGTGTGGCAGAGCTTCACCAACATCATTGCTTACAGCGGGCCGGTGACAGTGACGAACGGGCAGTTCAGCTTCTTTGATGACGGTTCGCAGTATCCGTTCAGCGGGCCGCGGTTCTACCGGTTGATCTTGCTTGGGGTGGGATTGTCGCCGACCAATCCACCGGTGGCGGTGCCGCCGGTGTTGCCGGTTCAAACGAACCGGGTTGCGGATGTATTCAACCAAATGGTGGTGACGAACACGGCGACGGATGCGGCGGTGCCCGCGCCGGTGCTGAGTTATACATTGAGCAGCACGGTGACGGGGACGAACGTGCCGGTAATCAACCCCAACACCGGTGTGATTACATGGACGCCAGACTTTTCGCAGGCCGGGACGAGCAACGAGCTGACGACTGTCGTGACGGCGAGTGGAGTGCCGGCGTTGAGCGACACGAATGCGTTTGCGGTGATTGTGAATCCGTTGCCAGGCATCAGCGGGGTGACGGCCACGAACGGGGGTTATCTGTTGACGTGGTGGGCGCCGACGAACGATGTGTTCCAGGTGCAAATGACGGACGGCCTGCCGCCGGTGTGGCAGAGCTTCAGTAACATCATCAGTTATAGCGGGCCGGTGACGGCGACAAACGGGCAGTTCAGCTTCTTTGATGGCGGCACGGAGTATCCGTTTAACGGGCCGCGGTTCTACCGGTTGATCTTGCTTGGGGTGGGATTGTCGCCGACCAATCCACCGGCGGCGGTGCCGCCTGTGTTGCCGGTTCAAACGAACCGCATTGCGGATGTGTTCAACCAGTTGGTGGTGACGAACGCAGCGACGGATGCGACGATGCCCGCGCCCACGTTGACTTACACCCTGACCAGCACGGTGACTGGGACTAACGTGCCGGTCATCAACCCGACCAACGGGATCATCACTTGGACGCCGGACGGGTCACAGGGGGGGACGAGCAACAATCTCTCCACGGTTGTGACCGCCAGCGGCATGCCGGCGTTGAGCGCGACCAATGAGTTTGCCGTGATCGTGAACCCGTTGCCGGCGATCTCGAGCGTCACGGCTACGAACGGCAATTACCTGTTGATGTGGTTCGCGCCGACAAATGATATTTTTCAGGTGCAGATGACGGACGGGCTGCCGCCGAACTGGCAAAGCTTCAGCAACCTCGTAATCTACACCGGGCCGCTGACCACGACGAACGGCCGTTTCACCTTCCTGGACAACGGCTCGCAGTATCCCTTTAGCGGGCCGCGGTTCTATCATTTGATTTTATTGGGAGTGGCCGCGCCGACCAATCCGCCGGCAACGAACACGGTTCACTTCAGCGGCAGCCTGACCACAAATGGCGGTTTTCAGCTCACCTGGTCCGCGCCGACCAACGACCAGTTCCGGGTGCAATGGACGACCAATCTGGTGCCGCCGTTCACATGGAATTTGTTCCCCGGCACCAACACTTCCACCAGCGGCATCTTCAGCTTCACCGACACGAACACGCCGTTATTGTTGAAATTCTACGAATTGATTTTGCTGCCGTAGCGGCGCGTGGCATTCACGCGGTGCGCGATTGGACAAGACTTTTTAGTTTCCAGGCAGAGCAACTCCGGCTTTGCTTTTTGCGCCGCGTGGCGTAGTGTAATTTTTCGTTTCGGCGAGAAATTCACAACATGAGCAAGGAATTCATCCGCATTGGCGGCGCGCGGGAGCACAACCTGAAAAACCTCACGCTGCAAATCCCGCGCGACAAGCTGATCGTCATCACCGGCCTGAGCGGCAGCGGCAAGTCGTCGCTCGCGTTCGACACGATTTACGCCGAGGGCCAGCGCAAATACGTCGAAAGCCTTTCCGCCTACGCGCGCCAGTTCCTGGATCAGTTGCAAAAACCGGATGTGGATTTCATCGAAGGTTTGTCGCCGGCCATTGCGATTGAACAAAGAAGTTCCGGCAGCAGCCCGCGTTCGATCATCGCCACCACGACGGAGATTTACGATTACCTGCGCCTGCTTTACGCGCACATCGGCAAATCTCATTGTCCCGAAACCGGCGTGCCCATTTCGACGCAAAGCACCAGCGACATCGTGGACAAAATCCTCGCCTTGCCGCCAAAAACGCGCGTGATGCTGCTCGCGCCCGTCGTGCGCCGGCAGAAAGGCGAATTCCGCGACGTGTTTGAACGTCTGGCCCGCGAAGGCTTCGTGCGCGTGCGCGTGGACGGCGAGATCGCCGAGCTGGGCGAAAATATCGCGCGCATCAAGCTCGACAAAAAGAAATTCCACAACATCGAGGCCGTGGTTGATCGCCTGGTGATGGATGAAAAGATCCGCCAGCGGTTGAGCGATTCCGTCGAAACGGCGCTGCGCCTCGGCGAAGGCGTGATGTTCACGCTGCATCAATTGCCCGAAGAGTCCAAAGTCCAAAGTCCACAGTCCAAAGCTGACGAATCTGAAAACAATCGGCAATCGGCAATCGGCAGTCGGCAATCGCCGGAATGGATCGAGACTTTGCACTCGAACAAAATGTGTTCGCCCGCCACCGGCAAGAGCTACGATCCGCCGACGCCGAAACATTTTTCCTTCAACGCGCCCGCCGGCGCGTGCCCGATCTGTCACGGCCTCGGCCAGAAAATGGTTTTCGACGAGCATCTGGTCGTGCCGAATTTTGATGAGCCGCTCGAAAGCGCGATTCAGCCTTGGCGGCGCGCGGGCAAGCGGATGAACATTTATTACAAGGCGATGCTGCGTTCCGTCGCCGGGCATTTCAACGTGGCGCTGGAAACGCCGTGGAAAGATTTGCCGGAGGATTTCAAAAAAGTTTTATTGCACGGCTCCGGTCAGGACAACGTGGAATTCAAGTTCTGGCGCGCGGGCAAGGTCAGCAGCATTGACCGTCCGTTTGAAGGCGTGCTGCCGAACCTCGAACGCCTCGCGACGGAGAGCGAAAGCGAATTCATCCGCAACCGGCTGAAAGCCTACATGAGTCCGCAGTTCTGCGACGTGTGCCGGGGGAAAAGGCTGAAGCCGGAAATTTTGGCAGTGACTTTGGGGAGCGCGGGCGTCCCGCCCGCCGTTTCCGGCGTCGCGCCGGAAACTTCTTTCGGCACAGTGCGAACGAAGGTCTTCGGCGCGACGCAGAAGACTGCGAGCCGGAGGCTCGCGCTCCCCAAGATTCCCGGCCTTTCCATCATGGACGTCTGCGCGCTGTCCGTGGAAACGGCGGATGAATTTTTTGCCGCGCTCAAGCTGACGGAATTCGAGCAAAAAATCGCCGGCGAAGTCATCAAGGAAATCCGCGCCCGGCTCGGCTTCCTGAAAAACGTCGGCCTCGGCTACCTCACGCTCGACCGCGAGAGCGGCACGCTGTCCGGCGGCGAGGCGCAGCGCATCCGGCTGGCCACGCAGATCGGCGCGGCGCTCGTCGGCGTGCTTTATGTTTTGGACGAACCGAGCATCGGCCTGCACCAGCGCGACAACGACCGGCTGCTCGCCACGCTCAAAGGCCTGCGCGATTTGGGCAACACGGTTTTGGTGGTGGAGCATGACGCAGACACAATTCGTAACGCGGATTATATTTTGGATCTCGGTCCCGGCGCGGGCGTTCACGGCGGCGAACTGGTGGCGGCGGGCACGTTGCCGGAAATTCTGGCGGCCAGGAAATCGCTCACCGGCCAGTATCTGACCGGCGAATTGAGCATTCCCGTTCCGAAAAAACGGATTTCACCGACGGAGGAAAAAGGTTGGCTGGAAGTGATCGGCTGCACGGAAAACAATTTGCAAAATATAGACGTGCGGATTCCGCTGGGCGCGTTCACCTGCGTGACGGGCGTGAGCGGTTCCGGCAAAAGCACGCTGGTCAGCGACATTTTGCAGCGGGCGCTGTTCCGCAAGTTTTACGGATCAAAGGAACGGCCCGGCGAACACAAGGTGCTGAAAGGATTTGAAAGCCTCGACAAAGTCATTGTCATTGACCAGTCGCCGATTGGCCGGACGCCGCGCAGCAATCCGGCGACTTATACCGGCATGTTCAATCACATCCGCGATCTGTTTGCGAAATTGCCGGCGGCGAAAGTGCGCGGCTATGAACCGGGCCGTTTCAGTTTCAATGTCAAGGGCGGCCGCTGCGAAAAATGCGAGGGCGACGGCGTGCTGAAAATTGAAATGAATTTTCTCCCGGCGGTTTACGTGACGTGCGAGGCGTGCAACGGCAAGCGTTACAACCGCGAGACGCTGGAGATCGCCTACAAGGGCAAAAACATCGCGGACGTGCTGGACATGACCGTGGACGAGGCCGTGGATTTCTTCCGCGCCGTGCCGAAAATTTTTGATCCGCTGGCGACGCTGGGCGAAGTCGGTCTCGGCTACATCCACCTCGGCCAGCAGGCGACGACGTTGAGCGGCGGCGAGGCGCAACGCGTGAAACTGGCGACCGAGCTGGCGCGCAAGGCGACCGGCAAGACTTTTTATATTTTGGACGAGCCGACGACCGGCCTGCATTTTCACGACGTGGCGAAACTGCTGGAAGTGCTGTTCAAACTGCGCGACGCCGGCAACACGCTGCTTGTCATCGAGCACAATCTGGACGTCATCAAAACGGCGGACTGGATCATTGACCTCGGTCCCGAAGGCGGCGGCGGCGGCGGAAAAATCGTGGCGGAAGGGCCGCCGGAAAAAATCATCCACTGCGCCGCGAGCTTCACGGGGCATTATTTGAAGAGTGTGCTGGCGTGAGCGGTAAAACTGGGATAGGTGTGGCCCAACTCCATATTAGGCATCATGGCCATAAACCAGAATCTATGCTCTCCGACTCCGAACAACAAAAAAAATGCCGGCGACAATAACTCCAAGAATCGCCAACTTCACTGCGAGTGAACCAAAACCAAATATGCTTGGAGGCTTCGGCTGGTGTAAGAAATGGAAACTGGCCAGCCCTGCTTGCATATCGGAATCTTGGGTGGCGTCGCCGCCAAGAGCCATCAAATCAAGCTGGTAAAGTCTGCCGTCTGCAAACATCTGATGCTCGACTTTAACACTCGCATTTGGTGCTTTTCCTATGCGCTGGATGTTCTCATAAGCAGGCACGCCATCAATCGTGAAAACCTTACTCGACACTAACTCGAGGTGGTGAACTTTTTTCAAGACCTGCTCGTATTTGGCAATGTAACTGGAATCAAACCGTGCAAAAGGTGCAGGGACGATAACAAGACCCACAGATCTCTTCCCATCTTGGCTTTCGATGTAAAATCCAGTTTGATCCTGTGATTTGACTGTCCAAGTGTCGGGAATGGTGATAGTAAAATTAAGGTCTTCAGATTTCAGATCTAGTGCCAAAGAGGAAAAGGCAGACAGAATGAATGCGAGGCTGAAGAACGAATATCTGATGAGTTTTGTGTTCATTGTTTTTTGTGGCGAATGATGCCTAACATGATATCGAACCGATGTTGGCTAATTCTGAATCTTTGCAAAATGATTTTTTCCACGCAAGGGCAAAAAGCCCGGTCATGTTGTCCGGGAAAATGCAGGAATGCTGCGGCCGAAACTTCTGGATTTCCCGCTTTTTTCCCTGCGCCGCGTCGTTTAAATTCACCGCATGTTTCACTGCCGGCGATGGCTTTTGATTTTGTCCGCGCTCGTTTTGGGCGGCGGACCGCTTTTCGCCGCCGATTCGCGCGAGGAGCGCGCCTATGCCGCCGCGCTGGACGCGTTCAGCGACCAATTCTACGCCCGCGCGACCAACGGGCTGACCCAGTTTCTCCAAACCTACCGCAAATCTACCAACGCGCCGCAGGCAATGCTGCTGCTGGCGCAGTCGGAATTTTATCTGGGAGATTATCCGGCGGCCATCGCCCGGTTGACCGACCCCGTCAACCTGGCCAAGGCGAAAGCAGTCGAGTTGATTGACCGTTATGTTTATTGGAAAGCCGAGGCGCAGTTTGCCAGTGGCGATCTCAAGGCGGCGGCGGGAACCTTCGTTTCGCTGGCTGACGATTTTCCCGAATCGCCGCTGGGATTGACCTCGCTTGTGGAAGGCGCGGCGGCATTTGGAAAACTTGGCGACTGGGCGCAAGTGGACGATTTGTTGGACAACACGAATGGCTTGTATCAGCGCGCCGCCAGGCTTGAACCCGCCGGCCAACTGGTCGCCAGCGGACGGTTGTTGCAGGCGGAATCAAAATGTGAGCGGGGGAATTTCACCGCGGCAATCGGCATTTTGAATCTGCTGAACCGCGCGAACCTCTCGCCGGAACAGGATTGGCAACGGGCGCGTGAACTTTACCGCGCCAATCTGGGCTTGAATGATCTGGATGCGGCTTTGACCGCCACGACCAACCTGCTCCAGATCGCCCGCCAGGGTCAAGGAACGCTTTGGACTGACAGACTGGCCGAAAGCGTGGCCTGTCACGCCGTTGCCCTCGAAAAAAAAGGCTGGCTGACCGAGGCCATTGCCGCCTGGCGGGAAAATCACACGAACGGAGTGCCCGCCGGACAGCAACAGGAGGCGGTTTTAAAAATGGCTGAACTGGCGGCGGCGCAAAAGAATTTTGCGGACGCGGCGGCGGGCCTGGAAACATTTCGCACGCAGTTCACCAATGCGCCGAAGTCGGGGATTGCGTTGCTGACCCTGGCGGAAATCTATTTGAAAGATTTCGCCGCGCAACCGGAGCACACCAATCAACTCGCGGCGGCCCAGGCGATCTGGGATGAATTCCTCGCCGTCTCGACGAATGGTCCGCTCGCGGGAAAAGCCTATTTAGACCGCGGCTGGAGCCACTGGCTGACGGGAAAATTTTCCGAAAGCCTGGCCGATTTTGAAGTGGCCGCGCAGAATCTGCCGCCGTCGGAGGACCTGGCGGTGGCCCGGTTCAAAATGGGCGACGCGCAGTTTGCGCTGACCAATTATGCTCGCGCGCGGGCGGATTATGCGTCGGTGGTGGATGATTTTACGAATCTGCCCGCCGTCGGCCAGTCACTCGGCGAACTGGCGCTTTACCAAAACCTCCGCGCGAATCTGGCATTGAATGACGCCGCCGGCGCCAACGCCGCGCTGGAGCGGATTTTGAAGCGATATCCCGAAGGCGATCTTTCGGACAACGCCATTCTGTTGGTCGCAGAAAAGGCGGACGATGCCCGCCGGCCGGCGGTCGCGCGCGCCTTGCTCCAGCGATTTGAACAGCAGTATCCGCATTCCGAATTGCTTCCGCAGGCGCGGGTGGCCGTGGCGCGGACTTACGAGCAGGAACAAAACTGGCCGCTGGCGATCACGAACTATGAAGGCTGGCTGGGCGATTTTCCGACGAACAGTTTGCGGCCGAAGGTGGAATACTTGCTGGCCTTGGCGAATTACCAGGCGGGCAACGAATCGAACGCGCTGGCGCAGTTCACGGCTTATATCAGCCAGTATCCGATGAACACGCTCACGCCGCTGGCGCACTGGTGGGTGGCGGACCACTTTTTCCGGCTCGGCGGAACCAACCTGGTGACGGCGGAGCTTAATTACGAATTGATTTTCCAGAATTTTTCCACCAACGAACTCGCTGGTCCGGCGCAGATGATGGCCGGCCGCGCCGCCATGAACCGGTTTGATTACCAGGGTGCCATCCGCAACTATTTTACGCCGATCCTCAACGACAGCAACAGCCCGACCGAACTGGCGGTGCAGGCGCGTTTCGCTTACAGCGCCGCCTTGATGCAAATGAGTTCGACGGACACGAATAATTTGAACCTGCAAAAAGCGACGAACATCCTCGGCCAGATCTGCCAGTTGGCGCCGACGAACGAGGCTGCCGCGCTGGCGTGGATCGAGATCGGCGATTGCGACCTGCAACTCGGCGCGCTCGCCGCCGCCACCAACGCCTACACGCAGGTTTTCAACACCAATTCACCGGCCAGCGCGGCGGCCAGCCCCGAGCTGTGCAACCGCGCCCGCGTCGGGCTGGGCATCGTTCTGGAAAAAATGGCCGAAGAGTTGCCGGATGAGTCCCGGAATACTTTGCTGGCGCTGGCCTTGAATGATTATTTGGACGTGGTTTATTCCAAAACGGACGCCTTTTGGACCAAGAAAGCCGGGTTGCAAGCGTTGCCATTGATCGGCATTGTCGGCGGCGGCGACGCGAAACAGTTGGACGATTTGTTTGACCGGCTGGAGGAATTGTTGCCGCAGACAAAAGCCGCGCTGGAAAAAAAACGGGCGACGCTTAAAAATTGACGGGCGTTTGACTTGCCGCGCGATTGCACTTATTTTCAGCATGATGAGCGCATTGACCATGGAAACCATTCTGACGCTGACGCCGCGCGCGGCGGACGAGGTGAAGGACCTTTTGACCCAGCCCGAAAACGCGGGGAAAAATTTTCGGGTTTATGTCGAGCAAGGCGGTTGTTCGGGAATGCAATACGGCATGGTCTTTGACGAGCAACGCGCCGGTGATTTTGCATCCGTGCAGGAAGTGGTGACTGTTCTGGTGGACGCCATCAGCGCGCAATACCTGCGCGGAACGGTGGTGGATTTCAACGACGCGCTGACCGGCGGCGGTTTCAAGATCACCAACCCGAACGCGAAAGAAAGCTGCGGCTGCGGCAAATCCTTCAACGCTTGATTGTTTTCACACAAGGGCCTGGTTTATCGGCTGTTCAATCCCCGCCGGATTTCGCAGTTGTGTCATTCGGAAACTTTGCGAGCAGCGACACGAGTTCTTCAATGATTCTGCCAACTTGGACATCAAGCGAGACAAACAGTGCTTTCTCTTTTTCAATTTGCAAAATAGTTTTTGCCACGCCCGTCTTGTCGGCAATCGCACCGGCAACTTCGACAAATCTTGAAGAAATGTGGTCGAGCTGGCACCGGTGCCAATCCAAGGCGCGAAGCAGTTCCGAGGATAAAGTGTCGCGACTTGCTGAAAGCCAATGGCTGAACTGGGAAGTCTTCAACGGGTAATTCGGAATATCATTTCTTTCAAGCAGCGCTTTCGCCTGGCGAAGCTTTCCCAGGTTAAACTGCATACAGGTCTTTAACTGCTCCAAACATTTTTTCCGAAGCTTCTCCTTCTCTGTCTCAAAGCGCAGCACCGTCAACCATATAACCATGAGTGCGCCCAAAATTACACCGGCGATGGCATACCCATGATCTTTTGGCGGCCATAGCCAAGAAATGTCATCGTTTGAATGACTGTTGTTCAGGACGCTTGAGTTCGTGCTTTTAAGTGAAGGCGCCGGTTCGAGTGAAAGGCTGTTGGTTTCGATTTGGATTAACGGAAATGCCATTGGTTCGCTGGACGCATTGGTGATTTTTTCCGGCAGATCAGCAGGGACGGCGGCGGCGGTCTCTACCTCTGTTTTAACTTTCGTTGGCGAATCTTGCCGAATGTCCGCTTGGGCGGGTTCAACTTCGACGAATGTGCGAATGCTTACGCAGTCGGTAACCGCAAGACTGCCAAGCAAGATGACCGATAACATAATGAAATTTCGGGAGAGGTTCATTTATGTCTCAATTCGCCGCGCGGTCAAATCGCGGGCGGCGGTGTTTGCAGCTTTTCCGAACCGGTGAAAGTTTGCATAATTGCATTAAATAATAGCATATTTTAGCACAATACATGCCAAATCACACTGGAACCGAAATGTTGAGTCCGCAGGTCAAATCCAGTTCTTCTTCACCATCCATTGCTTGATCAGTTGCGTCAGGCCGACGTAGCACATCAGGGTCGCGGCAAGGATCGGCCAGAACTGCCACGGCAACGGCACGAAGCCGAGCGGCCGGGCCAGCGGCGAGAACGGCAGCACTGCGGCGATGAGCATGATCAAAATGCTCGTCATCGTGAGTTGCCAGCTCGCGCGCGACTGGATGAACGGAATGCCGTTCGTGCGGATGACGTGGATGATGAGCGTCTGCGTCATCAGCGATTCCACAAACCAGCCCGTGTGAAACAGCGCGGCGGCGTAGCTTTGGTCCGGATCGGTGACGCCGGCAAAGCGCGCCAGCATTTCCGGCGGCGGCACGAGGCCGAGGTTGTTGCACTTGAAGAAAAACAGCATCACGCAAAACGTGCTGTAGTCAAAGATGGAACTGATCGGCCCGATGAACAACATGAAGCGCGTGATTTCATTGATCTGCCACGGGCGCGGCTTGGCGATGACCTGCGCGGACACGTTGTCCGTGGGGATCGGCACCTGCGAAAAATCGTAGAGCAGGTTGTTCGTCAGCAGTTGCAGCGGCCACATCGGCGAAAATTTCAGCCACGCGCTCGCGCCGACCATGCTGAACACGTTGCCGAAATTGGAACTCGCGCCCATGCGGATGTATTTCAAAATGTTCGCGAACACTTTCCGGCCTTCGAGCACGCCTTCTTCCAGCACCATCAAACTTTTTTCCAGCAGAATCATGTCGGCGGATTCCTTGGCGATGTCCACGGCGGTGTCCACGGAAATGCCCACGTCCGCCGCGCGCAGGGCGGGCGCGTCGTTGATGCCGTCGCCCATGAAACCGACGACATGGCCCTTTTTCTGGAGCGCCTGCACGATGCGCTTCTTGTGCGCCGGCGAAAGGCGCGCGTAAACGTCCACATCTCCGGTCGCGGCGGCGAGTTCCGCGTCGGACATTTTTTCCACGTCGTTGCCGAGGATGATTTTTTCCGCGTTGATGCCCACCTCGCTGCAGACCTTGCGCGTGACCAGATCGTTGTCGCCGGTCAGCACCTTCACCGTCACGCCGTGCTGGCCGAGCGCGGCAATCGCCGTCTTCGCCGTATCCTTCGGCGGGTCGAGAAACGCCAGATAGCCCGTCAACACAAGGCTTTCTTCGTCGGCCTTGGAATACGTGTTTTGCACGCCGACTTTTTTGTTGGCGATGGCGAGCACGCGGAAACCGTCTTCGCTCAGCGAATTGACCTGCTCAATCAAATTGCCGACCAGGATCGGCTCCATCTCGAAAATTTCGCCGTCGCTCTCGAAGTGCGTGCATTTTTTGAACACCGATTCCGGCGCGCCCTTTGTCAAAAGCTGACGCTGGCCGTCGGGCCCTTCGACGACGACGGACATCATGCGCCGCGAAAAATCGAACGGGATTTCGTCCAGCTTACTGTATTTGTCCACGGACAGCTCGCGGTGCAGCTCGGTGTATTTCAACACCGCGCGGTCGAGCACATTTTTCAATCCGGTTTGAAAATGGCTGACGAGATAGGCATCGCGCAAAACTTCTTCGCTCTCGTTTTTGAAAACGTCGCAGTGGATTTCCAGGATGACGTGGTCAATCGTCAGCGTGCCGGTCTTGTCGGTGCAGAGCACGTCCATCGCGCCGAAGTTCTGGATGGAGTTCAGCCGCTTGACAATGACTTTTTTCTTCGACATTGCCAGCGCGCCCTTGGACAAGCAGACGGAAACGATCATCGGCAGCATTTCCGGCGTGAGGCCGACGGCCACGGCCATCGCCAGCAGAAACGCCGTTTTCCAGTCGTGCTTCGTGAATCCGTAAAGGCAGAAAACGAGCGGCACGATGACGGACATGAAGGTGATCATCAGCCAGGTGAATTTTTTGATGCCCTTGTCGAACGCCGTGTCCACCTGTTGCCCGGCCAGGCTGCTGGCCATCTTGCCAAAATACGTCTGCGCGCCGGTGGCCACGATGACGCCGGTGGCCGAACCGCTCTCCACGCTCGTGCCCAGAAAACAAAGATTGGTGTGTTCGATGCACTGGACGGCGGGGCGCGGATCGCGCGCGTCGGTTTTCTCCACCGGCAACGATTCGCCGGTCAACGTGGCTTGAATCACGAACAAGTCCTTCGACGTGAGCAGCCGCACGTCGCCGGGAATCATGTCGCCGGCGGACAGTTTCACCACGTCGCCGGGCACGAGGTCTTTGAGCGGAATTTCCTTCGGCGAGCCGTCGCGCAAAACCGTCGCCGTGACTTTGATCATCGCCTTGAGCTTGGCGGCGGCGGTGTCGGCCTTCGTTTCCTGAATGAACCGCAGCGACAGGCCGAGCACCACCATGATGACCATCACGGAACCGCCGATGTAGTCGCTCGGCTCGTTCGCCGTCGCAAATGTGATAATCGCGAGGAGGGAAAGCAGGATGACCAGCGGATTGAGCGCCGCGATCCAGAGCCGCCAGAGCCAGCTGTGTTTTTTTTCCTGCGCAACCTCGTTCGGGCCGTATTGCAGCAGGCGGGATTCGACTTCCGCTTCCGACAAGCCGGCGGCGGCAGTGCGGAATTTTTGCAGGATGGCGGCGGATTCCTGCGTCGCGGCCTCGCGCAGCACATCGGTCGCGGACTGTTGGTTGGAACCGTTTGGAACGGGCATAAAATTAATTTGGCGTGCGGCGCGAGCTTGACGGCGAACGGCTGCCGGCACGTTACGTTTGCGCCAAAGGAAAAGTTTTGCCGAAGAAAAATTTCCAAGCAAGCCTGCGAAACGACTTTCCCTGCCGCCGCGCGCTTGCGCTGTTCAACCGCATCGGCTACTTTAAACCCGTTCGGGGAGCCAAATCACCGGAAGGTGACGCTGAGAGTTTGGCGCGTGAGCGCCGATGACCCGTGAACTTGAACCGGATAATGCCGGCGCAGGGAATCAACCTCTCTTCGGTTTCCCGTCAAGAAATCTCTCGCGAAGAACGCGAAGAACGCGAAGGTGCTTGCGCACGGCCACCATTTCCTTCGCCGCCTTCGCAATCATCGCGCGACACAAAAATATGATTGCCACCAAAGAATCGTTTGAACCGCACAGCAGCGAGCAACTGCCCGCCAGCAAAAAAATCTACGTCCAAGGCGAGTTGCACAAAGACGTCTGCGTCCCGATGCGCGAGATTGAAGTCTCGCCGACGAAATCCTACACCGGCGCAATCGAACAAAATGAACCTGTGCGCGTTTACGATTGCAGCGGTCCGTGGGGCGATCCGAATTTTAACGGCACAGTCGAACAAGGTTTGCCGCCATTGCGCCGCGGTTGGATTTTGAAGCGCGGCGACGTGGAAGAATATGACGGTCGCGCGGTTCAGCCGATTGACGACGGCTATTTGTCCGAGCAACATCGCGGACTTTCGCACGCGAAACGTCAGGATGAAACGTCATTTCACCTCGAAGGACTGACCGCGCCAAAACGCAAACCGTTGCGCGCGAAAAAAGGAAAAGTCGTAACGCAACTGCAATACGCCCGCGCCGGAATCATCACGGCCGAAATGGAATTCATTGCCATCCGCGAAAATATGCGTGCCGCGGAAATTGCGGATATGGCGAAAGACATCGTGCGAAATGATTTGGAAAAACAGCACGCCGGTTCGAGTCAAAATTCCAAAAGCGAATTCACACCAAGCATTTTCCGCCGTTTTCCCCAGCGCATCCCGAAGGAAATCACACCCGAGTTTGTCCGCGCCGAAGTTGCCGCCGGTCGCGCGATTATTCCATCGAACATCAATCATCCCGAACTCGAACCGATGATCATCGGCAGAAATTTTTTGGTAAAAATAAACGCGAACATCGGCAATTCCGCCGTTGCCTCAAGCATTGAAGAAGAAGTTGAAAAAATGCGTTGGGCCACAAAATGGGGCGCGGACACCGTTATGGATTTATCCACTGGCAAGAATATCCACGCCACGCGCGAATGGATTCTCCGCAACTCGCCCGTGCCAATTGGAACCGTTCCCATTTATCAAGCGCTCGAAAAAGTCGGCGGCAAAGCGGAAGAACTGACTTGGGAAATTTTCCGCGACACGTTGATTGAACAAGCCGAGCAAGGCGTGGATTATTTCACCATTCACGCCGGCGTGCTGCTGCGCTTCGTGCCGCTCACGGCGAACCGCATGACCGGCATCGTCTCGCGCGGCGGCAGCATCATGGCCAAATGGTGCCTCGCGCATCACCAGGAAAGCTTTCTCTACACCCACTGGGACGACATCTGCGACATCATGGCCGCCTACGACGTCGCATTCAGCATCGGCGACGGCTTGCGTCCCGGCTCGATTGCCGATGCGAACGACCGCGCGCAATTCGGCGAACTCGAAGTGCAGGGCGAACTCACCAAACGCGCGTGGGCCAAAGGCGTGCAAGTCATGAACGAAGGCCCGGGCCACGTGCCCATGCACATGATCGAGGAAAACATGGCCAAGCAGCTCGAGTGGTGCGGCGAAGCGCCGTTCTACACGCTCGGCCCGCTCACCACCGACATCGCGCCCGGCTACGATCACATCACCAGCGGCATCGGCGCGGCGATGATCGGCTGGTATGGCTGCGCGATGCTCTGCTACGTCACGCCCAAGGAACACCTCGGCCTGCCGAACAAGAAGGACGTGAAAGACGGCGTCATCGCCTACAAGATTGCCGCGCACGCCGCCGATTTGGCGAAAGGCCATCCCGGCGCGCAATACCGCGACAACGCCTTGAGCAAGGCGCGCTTTGAATTCCGCTGGGAAGATCAATTCAACTTGAGTCTTGACCCCGTCACCGCGCGCGAATTCCATGACGAAACCCTGCCGCAGGACGGCGCCAAGACCGCGCATTTTTGTTCAATGTGCGGCCCGCACTTCTGCTCTATGAAGATCACCGAAGACGTCCGCAAATACGCCGCCGAACAAGGCATCGCCGAGGAAGAGGCGCTGAAAAAAGGGATGGAAGAGAAGTCGAAGGAGTTCGTGGAAAAAGGCGCAGAGGTTTACGCGAAGGTGTGAATTCACCATCCGCCTTCACGAATTCGATGAAGACGTGTATTTTTTGCAAGTCCGACCTAGCGATTGTCGGAAAGGCAAAAGAACACATCATTCCACGTTGGCTTCAAGAAGAATGGCATCTGTCGGATCAAGTTATTGAACCCACTCATTTTTCTGAAAAAGACGAGGTGCAATCGCAAAGACGACACACAATGGATTCATTTCTGTCGGGTAGTATTTGCAGTGATTGTAACAATGGTTGGATGTCTAAACTGGAGACTGATAACAAAGATTTAATTTTACTTCTTGCCAGTGGGAAACGCCGGATTTTGGAATTAGAAGACAGTGAGGCATTGTTGTTGGCCCGGTGGACGGTTAAGACCGCATTTTCATTACATGCTGCTGCCAATTGGCGAAGAGTTATTCCAGAAAATCATTTTTCAAAATTAGACAAGGCGGACTATAGATTGCCCCCAAATGTGTTCGTTGTGGGGCATACATATAAGGGTTCAAAGAAATTCTCTTGGGCTCAAAGCACCACATGGCCAATTTTTGCGCGCGGACATGAAGTTACAGATCCTGAACTGCAAGCCATTAAGGAATCCGGATATAAAATAAGCCTAAGATTCGGCGGTTTGTTCCTCATGGTCTTTTACAACCCACTTGAATCTAGAAATGTAAGAACTTGTATTTGGAAGTATATGCATGTTCCACTATATCCTCGTTGGTCGCATCCTGTAGCGTGGCAAATGCAAGACTTGGCTTGGCCGTCAAATGTTGAGGCTCGATTTCAAATCTTCCATCAAACATTGTCGTTGAGCATGGATGATGTAGGCGAAGGGTAAATTACCATTCAGAATCCCAACGGGATTCAATCACTCAGCCCAGGGTTGGTGCGCAGCACCTACCCTGGGTAACCGCCCCAAAAATATTTCCCAACCCCAACGGGGTTGCATCACCCGCGCCCGCTGCCGTGGTCACGCCATTCAACCCCTTCAGGGTTGATGATGTTTTCGGTTCGTGTTCCCGGGGTAGCTCGTCCCTCGCAACCCGGGCTGAATGATTCAATCCCTTCGGGATTGATCGGGATTCGCTTCACACATCGGTCGTTCATCGCAATCCCATCCGCCGGACGAATGGATTTTGATTTAATGGTCTCCGCCGTGCAAACAATCGGGACGGTTTGCTTTTCGGGAATCCCAACGGGATTCCATCACTCAGCCAAGGGTTGGTGCGCAGCACCTACCCTGGGTAATCGTCCCACAAATTTCATCAACCCTGAAAGGGTTGAATCAGATGCAACCCCGTTGGGGTTGTTTCATTTTTTGGTTCATCACCCAGCGTAGGCGATTGCATCGCCAACGCTGGGCTGAATGATTTAATCCCTTCGGGATAAATCCATACGTTCGTTTGGATTGGATCTGCGCCACGTTTGATACACTATTTCGCCGTGCCGCAATCGCTCGCCAAAATTCTCATGCACACGGTCTTTTCCACCAAAGATCGCCGGCTTTTTCTCTGCGACAAACCGTTGCGCGACGAATTGCATCGTTATCTCGGCGGCATCCTGACCCATCTCGAGTGCCAACCCATCATCGTCGGCGGCGTGGAAGACCATGTGCATCTGCTTTGCGCATTGTCCCGCACTAGTGACGCGGCGGCGATGGTCAAGGAGGTCAAACGCAGTTCGTCGTTGTGGTTGAAAACCAAATCGTCCGACCTCGCGGATTTTGCATGGCAGAATGGTTATGGGATTTTCTCCATCGGCTTTTCGCAGATTGAATCCGTGCGCGAATACATCGCCGGGCAGGAGGAACATCATCGCAAGGTTTCGTTTCAAGACGAATTCCGGCAGTTGTTACGCCGTTACGAAATTGAATTCGACGAACGGTATGTGTGGGATTGATTCAACCCTTTCAGGGTTGATGGGTTCGTTTGACTGCGTTCCCAGGGTAACTCGTGCCGAGCAACCCTGGGCTGAGTGATTGAATCCCGTTGGGATTCATTCGCCAAAGAGCCCAGCACCCGAGCCGGTGATACTTTGTCGCTCCTACTTCGCTGAGCACAAGGACAATCTCTTTAACCCGCCAACACACCGGCGTTATTGACGTTGGTGTTAATTCCTGTTGGTCATACAAAATGGTCAGGTGTGGCAAAAATGTTGGCGCCGAAGAGGCCGCAAAACAAAGTTTTTCAAATTTGGCGCAGAGCAATCTATAGAGACTCATTATCCCTTCACTTTCATGATTGTTATTCAGAAGAACGACCGCACGGTTTCCAGTCCTTCCGCGAAAGCTCATTACCCGGTCGAACTTGATTTCAAACGGACTTATGATTGGCGCAACAGTCTTACACGCGCGGCCGATGCGCTCAATTACAGTTTCAGGTGGATGCATAATGTGGCGAGGAATAGGCAGAGAAACATGCAGGTGAGTGACAGGACGCAACTTTCCCCGCAGGCCATGCATTTTACGAAGCGAATTTCCAAGTTCGCTGATTTGTTGTGCTACGTAATCTTCAGGGAAGATGGCGAGAACCAGATTGTAATCAGGACCGCTGGGGCGTGGCGTTTCAAAAAATGGAAGTTGTTCATTCATAGTTTAGCCCGAAATATAAAAATGTTCTGGAACAGTTTAGCACGGAATCCACGCACCGTGGAGGAGGTCTGATTGGTCGAAGTCAGGCATTTGATATTCGAACAAATGGCCACAAATTTTTTGATTTCACTTTCCGTTAAAAGCATAGTATTGAGTAAATGAAAGCCAAGCAACGTTATGAGCAAGAGCACCAGCAATAAAAAGGAGTTGTCACCAAAACAACGTGAAGAGCTGCTCAAAACATTGAAAGCCCGGTTTAAAAAAAACCTGAACCGCCATAACGGTCTGGATTGGGCGAAAGTGCAATCGCGGCTGGAAGCGAATTCGGAAAAATTGTGGTCGCTCAACGAAATGGAACGCACCGGCGGCGAACCGGATGTTGTCGGCGTAAAATCGGGCGAATACATTTTCTTCGATTGTTCCGAGCAAACTCCCGCAGGTCGTTGCAGCCTTTGCTACGACCGTGAAGCGCTGGATTCGCGCAAGGAACATAAACCCAAGAGCAGTGTCATGGACATGGCGGCGGAAATGGGCATCGAGCTTTTGACCGAAGAGCAATATTTCGAGCTGCAGAAACTGGGAGAGTTCGACACGAAACGGTCGAGTTGGATAAAGACACCGGACGAAATGCGAAAACTCGGCGGCGCGTTGTATTGTGATCGCCGTTACGGCCGCGTTTTCGTCGGCCACAACGGCGCGGATTCTTATTACGCGGGCAGAGGATTTCGCGGCTCGTTGAGGGTCTGAATTTGAACTTGATTCAATCCGGGCGTTTCAAAAAATTCCCCCGTCGGATATCCGACGGGGGTTGCGCGATTCAATGTTATTTCGGTCCGTCAGGTCACTGGACGGGGCCGGAAGTTTTCAAACCCAGCGCCCATTCGATGCCGCCGAGGACGTGCCGCTGAAAGTCCTTGCTGATGGCGGGGTCGTTCTTGCGATCCTTCATGGTCGGATCGGCGTCCCAAACATCTTCGCGATGGCCGAGCGAGGTGTAGAACACTTTGCCGGTGCCGTAATTCTTGCACCACGAGACCGGGAAATGTCCCAGGATTTCCTTGTGCTCCGGATTCTTGTCCATGATGAACAAGTCGTGAACTTTCGCCGGGTCGTAATTCTTGAACTGGTAAATCTCCTCCTGCTGAATGGTCCAGACCTTGGGCAGCGACGCTGTGGCCGGATTTTGCGGATCCTGGTTCAGGCAGTCCACGCTCACCTGCGGGCCGTGATGCGCAAACTCGCCGCCGAGCATGGCGATAAATTCTGGAAAGCCATGAAACGTGTCGCTCGCCGCATGAATGCCGATGAACGCGTGGCCGGCCTTGATCCAGTCGAGAAAACCCTGCATGTCTGGCAACGGCAGGTCGCCGGTGGTGCTGGCAAAAATCACGCCGTCGTAATTCTTCAGTGACTCCGGCGAAAGTTTTTGCAGCGCGGCCTTCAATTCATCGGTCCACGCGGCTTCGGCGGCTTTGAAGGCGGCCCGTTCCTCCGGCGTGGCGTCCCTTTTCAAATCCGCCGGCTTGCCGGGCGGCTGCCGCACAAAATCCACGGTAAACTCGCCGCTGCTCTGCGCGAGCTGCGCCAGAATTTTTTCCGCGGTCGGAATGGAACTGTGCCGGAAGCCGGTCGTGGTGGTGACCACGAGCAGTTTTTTCGGTTCGGCATGGAGTGAAGTCACCGCCAGCGCGGCGACCAGAAGGGTGGATAGAATTTTCATTTTTAGTTTTGGATGTTGATTATTTGTTCATGGTTCGTTGACCACCGGCACCGGGCGCACCCAGATGTTGCGGAAGGAAACGGAGTTGTTGTGGTATTGCAGCGCCAGTGGACCGGTCGGGCCGACGGGCGTGTAAGTGCCGGGCACGCGCCAGTTGGTGTCGCCGCGAATGGCCTTGTGATTTTGCACGATGACGCCGTTCAAAATGACCGTGATATAGGCCGGCGACAACAGTTTGCCGTCGGCGTCAAAATGCGGGACGTTGAAAACGATGTCGTAAGTCTGCCATTCTTTCGGCGGCCGGCAGGCGTTGGCGAGTGGCGGATGCTGGCCGTAAATTCCGCCGGTCGAGCCGTCGGCGTAAGTTTTGCTGTTGTAACAATCGAGCACCTGAATTTCATACCGGCCCATCAAAAAAACGCCGCTGTTCCCGCGATCCTGACCGGTCCGGCCCTCCAACAGCGGCTCGCGAAATTCGAGATGCAACTGCATGTCGCCAAATTCTTTCACCGTTTGGATGTCACCTTTCGCGGAAACCGCCACGCCATCTTCCACCGTCCAGCCGACGGGGCCGCCGGTCTTCTTGTCCACCCACTGCGACAAATCTTTGCCGTCGAACAAAACAGTCGCATCGCTCGGCGGCGTGGCGTTTTCGCTGAAGGTGCCCGGCGTCACCACCGGCGGCTGCGGACGCGCCGGATCGTGGACGTGCCATTTGCCGTCCGGTTGCATTGGCGTGTCCTGGAAACCTTCGACGCCGTCAATCGTGATTTCTTTCGGTTTGGGCGCGTTGTTTTGAGCCAGAACGGGAATGGCCGACACGACGGTCAGCAGAGTGAGGACAATTATTTTATTTTTCATTTTTGAGTTTTGGTTGTTGCGGACCGTGTCACCGCTTCATTTACAAGTTCTCGCCGAGGTGCATCGAGCGAATCCAGATGTTGCGGAAACGCACCGGATTGTTGTGATCCTGCAATTGGATGAACACCTCGGGCGCGTGCGGCGCCGGATATTTCGACAATGTTCTCCACGGCTGCAAGCTGTTGATGCCATCGGTCATTCCCACGAGTTCGTAATGATTCTGGATCACCACGCCATTGTGCAACACGGTGATGATCGCTTTTTTTGTCAGTTCACCCTTGTCGTTCCAGCGCGGCGATTCAAACAGAATGTCGTAGCTCTGAAATTCGCCGGGCGGCTTGCTGGCGTTCACCAGCGGCGGCGACTGCCCATAAATCGCGCCCGCCTGGCCGTCCGCGTAGGTTTTGGCCTGATACGAATCGAGCACCTGCACCTCATACATGTCGTTGATGAGAATGCCGCTGTTGCCGCGGCCCTGGCTCGTGCCGCGCGGCGGATTCGGCGAAGCCCATTCGACGTGCAACTGAAAATCCGCCCATTTGCCGCGCGTGCGGATGCCACCGCCCCGCGGCGCGGTCTCAACGTAATCCCCGTTGGTTTTCCAGGTGGCGTCGGCGCCGCGATCGTTCTCCCATTTTGCCAGGCCGTGTCCATCAAAAAGAACCTCCGCATCGGACGGCGCCGGTGCGCCCTGGCTGAAGGTCGCGCCCGGCGTTACGACTTGCGGCTGCGGACGCGCCGGATCGTGGACGTGCCATTTGCCGTCCGCTTCCATTGGCGTGTCGGTGAATCCGTCAATCTTCTCCGCCGGCGCGCCGGTCATTTGCGCCCGAACCGGAACTGCAGTGACGGCGGTAAATAGGGTGAAAATTAGAATTGTATTTTTCATGTTCTGCTTTCAAATGAATCAACTGACTTTGGGCAACGCGGTCCAGGAACCGTGATGCTTGCTGCTTTCGACGCAGGTTTCGATGAACGCGATGCCGGTCCAGCCGTCCTCGACGTTGGCGTATTTGCTGCCGTCGCAGTTGAATTTCTCGCCGGCCTTCCATTTGCGCACGTCGGCCTCGAAACAGCGATGCAGCCGCGCAAAGGCGTCGTGGAACGCTTCGGGATGTCCGGCCGGAATCGTCGGCTCGGCCATCAGGTCGGCGGGCAAATCCTTCGGCAGGAAACCGTCGCCGCCCGCGACCGCGCCGCGCCAATAAACGCGGTCGGGCTGGTTCGGCAAATGGATCGTGAGGCTTTCCGGCTCTTCCTGACGCCAGCGTCAACGTGCCTTTGGTGCCGGCAACGACGATGCCGAGGTCGTTCTTGTGGCCGATGCAAATTTGCGACGCGCGCACGAGCGCCTTGCCGCCGTTGCTCAATTTGCAATAGATCGTGAAATGATCGTCGAGCTGCCGGCCTTCGACGAATGTTTCCATCTGCGCGGAAACGTCCGTGACATTCAAGCCGGTGACGTAGCGCAGTTGCATGAGCGCGTGCGTGCCGATGTCGCCGCCGCAGCCGGAACCGCCCGCGCGTTTCGGGTCCACGCGCCAGGTCGCCTGCTGCTGGCCGGTGGCTTCGAGCTTGGTCGCGAGCCAGCCTTGGATGTAATAGCTGTCCACCCAGCGCACGTCGCCGAGCAAGCCGCTTTGCACGATGTAACGCGCTGAACCGGCTCGTCCAGTGGCCGAGATAAGTGTGCGCCACGCCGAACGGAATGTTCAGCGCGCGCGCGGTTTTCACCAGTTCGTTCGCCTCGCTTGAGATTCAGGCACAGCGGCTTTTCGCAGAACACCGCGATGCCGGCTTTCATCGCCTTCATCGCCGGGTCGAAATGGACGAAGTTCGGCGTGACGATGAGGATGTAATCCAGCTTTTGATCGTCGGGCAAAGTTTTGTTCGCCGCGATCATCTCGTCGTAGGAGCCGTAGCCCTTGATCGGGTAAGGCCAGTTGGCGGCTTCTTCCAGCGCGATCTTGGGATCGGGAAACAGCGCGCCCGCGACCACGCGGCGGGTGCCGTCAAAATGAATGGCTTTCTGGTGCGGATGGACGATGAACGCGCCTTTGCCGCCGCCCACCAATCCGACGTTGAGAGGTCTGTTTGACATAAATCGTTTATAATTTTATTGGGGACACAAAAATATAGGCAAGCCGGTCTGACAGGACAAGCCGAGAGTTGTGGCAACCGCGATTCCGGACTCCGCCCTTCATTGAAGCGTCCAGCCCGCTCGGTATTCGCGGCGAAGAAATTTATTCGCCGCCTCGGAATTCGAAAACTTCAGACCGGGTCCGTCCCAAAGCAATTTCATCAACGTGAGATCTTCCCGCAGTTGCGACCGCAAAGCCACGTTGCCGAGCAGCACGGCTTCGGTCAACGGCCCGGCCCAATCAAAATTTGAGCCGGCCGGCGCGCCGCCTTTGCACGCGGCCAGCCATTCTTCATAATGGCCATTTGAGCGCGGGATTTCCTTGGCCAGGTGCTCGACTTCTTTGGCGCGGGCTTCCGGGAAAACTGAATTTCCCAAGATGAATCCGTTGTCGCCGATCAACAATCTCCCGTTGTCGCCCATCTCGGCCTTTTGCGGCAGTCCGTCGGGGCGCGGCGGACGCAAACCGCCATCATACCAAAATAATTTGCAGGCGGGCATGGCGAAACCGCCGGCCATTTTGCCGGAGAGTCCTTGGACGTGCCGGTTGTTTGCCTGTGGCATTTCGGTCCGCGCGGGGAATTCATACGTCACCATCGAGCCGAGCGGATAAGTCTCCGTGTTCACCCGCGTGGACGCCGCCTGAACGCTGATGGGCGCGCCCAATTTTAGCGCGCGAAAAACTGGGTCCATCGCGTGGCAGCCAATGTCTCCCAGAGCGCCTGTGCCAAAATCCCACCAGCCGCGCCATTTGAAAGGCAGATACGCCGGATTGTAAGGACGCTGCGGAGCCGGCCCCAGCCACAAATCCCAATCCAATGTCTCCGGGACGGGCGGCTCATCTTTCGGTCGCGCGATGCCCTGCGGCCAGTATTCGTTGAACAAACCTTGGGATGGACGATCCGTCCAAATGTGCGCCTCGCGCACGGGGCCGATGATTCCCGACCAAACCAATTCGCACAGCTTACGAGTTTCTTCCGAGGCCTGACCGCCGTTCCCCATCTGCGTGGCGACCTTTGCCGCGCGCGCTGCCTCCGACACCTGCCGCGCTTCCCAGACCGAATGCGTCAGCGGCTTCTCACAATAAACGTGCTTGCCGCGCCGAATCGCTTCCATCGTCGCAACAGCGTGAAGGTGATCCGGTGTGGCGATCACCACACCGTCAATTTCTTTCATCTCATCCAACATCCGCCGGAAGTCAGTGAATTTTTTGGCGTCGGGATATTTTTTAAAAACCGGTGCGGCGTAATTTTGGTCCACGTCGCACAACGCCACGATATTTTCGCTGTTTGCCAAGGCAGCAAGATCGTCGCTGCCCCGGCCGCCGATGCCGATGCCGGCGAGATTGAGTTTCCCGTTTGGAGATGTGCCGGCGCGCAAGCCCAAAACCGATCCCGGCAAGATCATAAACGTGGCGGCGGAAAACGCGGCGCCACCCAGGAATCTGCGGCGGGTGATTTTATTTCGGGACGATGTGGCTTTCATATTGTGCGATTAAAAATATTTTGCCGCCGGTTTCGCGCCTGCCAACATTTTGTTTAGCGGAATCTCATTCGCTGACGACGGGTCGCAAAACCAGGTTGCGATACTCGATGTCCGTGTGATCGCCTTGCAAATAAATTGGACCGGGGCGATCCATTTCCGGCCAAAGCGCGCCGCCGGTCGGGCCGATTACGGGCTGGTTGTCAATGATCTTGGCGCCATTCAAAGTCACCGTCACGTGTCGCGCGACGTAGAGAATATCCACCGTCTGCCATTCGCCCGCGGGTTTCTCGGCGGCGGCGGTCGGGGTGATGCGGCTGTAAATCGCGCCCATGTTGTGCGCGTCCAGCGGCTTGCCGTAGCTGTCAAAAATCTGCACCTCGTCGGTGCCGCGAATATAAATTCCGCTGTTGCCGTTTGTGGGCACGCGAACTTCAGCGTGCAAGGAAAAATCTTCAAATTCCGCCAGCGTGCGCAGATTGCAGCGAAGAACCGTGCTCCTGGCCAGGCTCCTTTTGTCTGAGTGTTAATCAAAATGCCGTCAGCAACGTGCCAGCCGTTGAATGCGTTTGGTTCGACGGGTTTCCAACCATCCAGGTTGGTGCCATTAAATAGAACGATCGGGCGCGCCGAGTTTGATTTTGCCCAAGTCGGGAGCCGGCGGCGGCGGAGCCTGGCGATGACCGGTAAATTCCGCGCGATCCTCACCGCTGCCTTCCTTCGGAGTCACCGTGACCAGCTTGAGATTGTCTCCGCCGTCCAGCGTGGCCGTGATGGTTTCAGTGACAACGACCGGTTGGCCATCGGCGGATTTGCGTCCGGTGTCATGCTGGCGAGTGAGAATTAATTTGCTGTCCATCACTTGCGCGCTGTCTGTCGGAAAAACGCTGCCGCCGCCCCAAAGCATTTGAACTTTCAGATCAGCGCCTGCGCCAGTCACTCCCAGCCAGCCGGCACCGCCGCCAGGAATGTGCAGTGACCAATAGCCGAGAAACGGGTTGTCTTCAGCGACCGCCGAGGCGATGCCCGCGAGGAACAGTCCGGAAATTAGCAGACAATTAAAAATCAGTCGGGTGGATTTCATTCCGGTCTTATCCGGCAAAACCAATTTGATTTCAAGGCAAATCAGCGAGTCTCGTTGAAACCGCCGTTTTTTTTGCTCCCACAATCTTCCTCGGCAGGCGGTTTGCGGCGACGCTCTTTGCGCTTGCCAGCAATTTTTTTTGTCCCATAATAACTCCCGTTCAGTCGGTGGAAGTATTGACGCGGAAAACTTGAAATTTTCTTCAGAAATTGCCGTGGCTGGCGGCATCAACACAAGTCATTGATTGTATTTGGATGGGGTCTTAGCTCAGTTGGTAGAGCGTCTCGTTCGCAATGAGAAGGTCAGGGGTTCGAATCCCCTAGGCTCCACCATCCGAAATCGGCGTCAATTCGGGCCGTTCACTGAAGGCTCCGGGCGGTATTATCTTTGATACGTTCCCATCAACTGGCCTTCGGCGACGACGTGGCCGTCCATCGCCTTGAGCAAATCGGTTTTCGTGACGCCAGGCTTGAGATCGAGTTTTGTATCAAGCGCGTAGAGTTTGAAAAAGTAACGGTGTGGTTTGCCGGGCGGCGGACATGGCCCGCCATAGCCGATGCGTTTGTAATCGTTCATGCCCTGTTTCGCACCGTTGGCCAGTTCCGGCGTTTTCGGCACGCCTTCCGACAGGTGGGTGGCGGTGGCGGGCAAGTCGTAAATCACCCAATGCACCCAGGTTCCCATCGGCGCATCAGGATCGTCGCAAATCAGCGCGAGGCTTTTGGCGGCGGACGGCATGCCCGACCATTGCAGCGCGGGAGAAAGGTCCCGGTCATCGAACGCATGCCGCCGGGGAATCGGCTGGCCTTCGGCAAAAGCGGTGGTGGTGAGGTCAAGTTTCATGGTGGATCCGTTGGTTGAGGTGTTTTCCGCGTTCCCAGCCGTGAGGAATCCGGCCAGCAACGCGGCGGCGAAAAGCGATTTGACTCGCGCAATCACAACAGGAATTTACTCCCATGTGAAAGATTGCAAAGCGAAAATTTCCAAACAATATCCCGTAACGGTAGGCCTCGCATCCAGCTTGACTGAAGACACCCGAACTGGCAGGGTTCAAGCCGGTGCCAGTTTAGCTCAGTTGGTAGAGCATTTCATTTGTAATGAAAATGTCGTCGGTTCGATTCCGACAACTGGCTCCATTCCCAATTCCCGCCCGACCGAATGAATCAGGGTGTCGCGCTGCCGGCGATGTATTGTTCCATCTGCTCGATATGCGCGTTCTGGGTGGAGATGATCCAGTTCACAAGATCGCCGATGGAGATGATGCCGATGACGTTGGTGGCTTCCATGACCGGCAGATGGCGCACGCGATGCTCCGTCATCAGCCTCATGCACTCTTCCACCGAGTCGTCCGGCGTCACGGTGATGATTTCCTTGGGAATGATTTCCCAGACGCGCGTTTCTTTGGAATTTTTGCCGTGAAGCGCGACTTTGCGCGTGTAATCACGTTCGGTGAAAACCCCGGTGAGCTTGCCGCCGGACAGGACGAGGAGCGCGCCGATGTTTTTCTCGGCCATCAGCTTGATGGCTTCAAAGACAGTCGCCTCAGGCGCGATGCTCCACAGGCTCGGAGGCCTTGTGAAACAGGACGGAACTGATCGGATAAGTTGTTGTCATATGCTTATAAGCCTTTATCTGCCTGTTTGGGCGATAATTCAAGTGAAAAATTCAACGACCGGAAAATAACGCTCTCTTTGCGCGTCCGTTTGTGTTTTAATCCAGACACGGAAACGCCAGTTTTACCGGCCAGAGACCGGCAAACTGGCCCCGGCAAACCCGGCGGTCCGAACCCAAACTGTCTACAAATTATGGCAACACTCAACACTGTCATACTAAAACCCGGCGAGAGGCGACCGCATCATCGCGGGCCATCCGTGGATTTATCACAGCGAAATTTTGCGCGTCACCGCCCCGCTCACCGACGGCGAACTTGTCGAGGTCAAAGATCCGCGCCAGCGGAACCTTGGCGTCGGCTTCTTCAATTCGCGCTCAAAAATCAACGTCCGCATCCTCGCGCCGGAGCGCGTGGAGGTGGACGAAAATTTTTTCGAGGAACGCATCCGCGCCGCACTGGCCGTCCGGCAAAAACATCTGCCGAACGCCACGTCGTTCCGCGTGGTGAACGCCGAGAGCGATTTCTTGAGCGGCCTCATCGTGGACAAATATGAGGACGTGCTGGTCGTGCAAATCTCCGCGCTCGGCATGGACCAACGCAAGGCAATGATCGTCGCCGCGCTGCAAAAAATCTTTTCGCCGCGCGCCATTTTGGAACGGAGCGATGTCGCATCGCGCAAGTTTGAAGGATTGCTGGAAGCCAATGGCGTGCTGTTTGGCGAACTGAGCGGGCCGGTTTCCGTGAACTTGAACGGGCTGAAATTTGAAACCGATCTGGCCGGCGGCCACAAAACCGGAATGTATCTGGATCAGCAGACGAATTATGAAGCCGTTTCGCCGTTTCGCCAAAGGCGGACAAGTGCTCGACTGCTTCAGCTTCCTCGGCGGCTTCGGTTTGCACGCGGCAAGGGCAGGGGCGTCGCACGTTCATTTGCTCGACCAAAGCGAGGACGCGATTGAAGCCTCCAAACGCGCCGCCGCCGCCAACGGACTCGCGGAAAAATGTTCATTCGGCACCATCAATGTTTTCGACTGGCTCAAGGAAAACACCGCCGTCAAGCCGCACGAGCGCGTCATTCCGCGCTTTGATCTCATCATTCTTGATCCGCCATCGTTCACACGCAACCGCGCGTCCGTGCCGGATGCGCTGCGCGGCTACAAGGAGATTCATCTGCGCGCGTTGAAGCTGCTGAAAGCCGGCGGCACGTTGGCAAGTTTCTGCTGTTCGCATCATGTGGACGCCGGGCTGTTTCTCGATTCGCTGCTGTCGGCGGCATTTGACACACGCCACGTTTTGCGTCGCGTGGCGACCTACGCGCAGAGCTTGGACCATCCGATCATCCCGATGATTCCGGAAACGGAATATCTGAAGGGGTTCGCGTTTGAAAAGGTGCGGTGAATACGAGTTGCAGGTCGCAAATCGAATGTTGCAGGTTGGATTTCACGCCGAGACAACTTGCAACTTTTAAACTATAACTCGCAACAGATCGCGTTGCCAATTCATCAATTCCGCCGCGTGCTTGTCCCAGTCGCGGGCGAGATCGCCGAGGACGGATTTGGGCGCGATGAGCGTGGGGTCAATTTGAAGTTCGTGCGCGTGGCGGTCGCGGATTTTTTCCAGCTCGCGGAAACGGCGGAACTCCGCCTCGCTGGGCCGCTGCGAGCGGTGCCTGATGACGTGAGGAAAGTTTTCCGGCGGCACGGCTTGAGCCACGCGAATAGCGGCCATCAAATTTTCCCGGCGGCGCGGGTGCATCCGGGGCGGAATCAAATGTTCGACGGGCTTTTGTTCGGCGACGGCCATGGAAATCTCCACCATTTTCTCGTGCGCCAGCACAAAAAACGGCGGACGGCTGGCGGCGATGGCCTCGCGTTCGCGCCAGCGCCAGAGTTCGCGCAGGACGGCCAGCGCGCCGCGGGTCAAAAAGCTGCTGCCCTTGATGCGCCAGACTTCGTCTTCATCCACGACGACGGGCTGCGAACATTCCGCGATGAGCCGCGCGCAGCTTTCCTGGTGCCACGCCAGCCGCCCTTTGGCCTGCAGTTCGGATTTTAATTTCTCCTCCAGCGGCTTGAGATAATGCGTGTCATTGCGGGCGTAAGTTTCCATTTTTTCCGTGAGCGGACGCCGCGCCCAGTCGGCTTTCTGCGAGCCTTTGTCCAGCTTCACGCCGAGGTATTTTTCCACCAGGCTGCTCAAGCCGAATTGCTTTTCACCCAGCAGTCGCGCGGCGAGCATCGTGTCGAAAATGACGGACGGCGTGAATTCGTGATGTTTCCGCAGCAGGCGCAAATCGTAGTCGGCGGCGTGGAAAATGAGTTCGCGGCCAACGAGCGCGTCGAGGAACGGGCCGATGTCAATGCCAGCCAGCGGATCCACCAGCCGGTCGCCGGCGGCGGTGCTGATCTGGATGAGGCAGACTTTTTCCGGGTAGGCGTGAAGGCTGTCGGCCTCGGTGTCAAGCGCGAGCCAGGCGGCGGATTTTACGGCGGGCAGGAACGCGGCGAGCTTTTCTTGGGTGTCAATCACTGGGCGGATTATGCCGGAAGCGGTCGCGTTTGAAAAGATTTCCCCGCGCCGCTAAAATCAGCTTGCGCTTGATTTATATTCGTGCAAAGTATGCGCGGCTGTGAGCAGGTTGCAGCCAGCGCGGAAGCTGTGGAAACGACCGCCATTTGCCGTCAGTTGAGAGGCGATTGGCGCTTTTTTTTCCGCTGGTGACGTGCTTGATTTTATTGGCTTAGGTAGGTTACCCAAGTGGCCAACGGGGGCAGACTGTAAATCTGCTGGCTATGCCTTCGATGGTTCGAATCCATCACCTACCACCACTTCTTGCGGCAGTCGTTCAATAAACTTTCCGCAGATTGGACGGCAGGATGCCCAGTTCGTCGCGGTATTTGGCCACGGTGCGGCGGGCGATGGTGATGCCTTTGGCGGTGAGCATCTTCACGACTTCCTGGTCGGACAACGGCGTGCTCGGGTTCTCGCCCTTGAAAATCTCGGCGATCATGTCCTTGACGCTGGTGTTGGAAACGTCGTCGCCGTGGGCGTTTTGCAGGCCGGCGGTGAAAAAGTATTTCATCTCAAACACGCCCTGCGGCGTCTCGATGTATTTGCCGGAAACGGCGCGGCTGACGGTCGTTTCATGCACGCCGACGACTTCGGCGACCTGCGCCATGGTCATGGGCTTGAGGTGCGCGACGCCCTTTTCCATGAACTCGCGCTGGCGCTTGACGATTTCGCGCCCGATGTTGGCGATGGTGGTCTGGCGCTGGTGCAGGCTCTTGATGAGAAATTTTCCGGCGCGGATTTTTTCGCGGATGTAATTCTTCACCTCGGCGTTGTTTTCGCCGGCGGACATCAAATCCTTATAGACATTGCTGATGCGCAAATGCGGAATCTGCTCGTCGTTGGTGGTGACGGTGAAATCGTCGCCGTTCTTCACCACGAAAACTTCGGGCGCGACGTATTGCTCGACCACCGGAAAGAAAGACGCGTCCGGGGCGCGGCTCCAGCCGGCCGATGCGGGCCAGCGCGTCCTGAACGTCGTCCACGGACTGGCCGGTGCCGCGCGCGATTTCGGGAATGCGCCGTTTGCCCAGCGCGTCCATGTAGTCGCGGACGATGCGATATTCCAGCGTTTCCTGCTGGCCGGCGCGTTCAAGCTGGAGCATCAGGCATTCGCGCAAATCGCGCGCGCCGACGCCGACGGGATCAAAGGTTTGAATGACTTTGAGGACTTCGGAAATTTTTTCGGGCGGCAGGCTGGTGGAGGCGGCGAGTTCCTCGATGGTCGCGCCAAGATAGCCGTAGTCGTCAATGTTGCCGATGAGCAGTTCGGCGATGCCCTGTTCCTCCTCGTTCAATTTCGTGTCGCGCACCTGCTCGATGAGATGCTGCGCGAGCGAAGTCTCGGCCGTGATCGAGTCGAACATGAACTGCCGTTTTTCCTCGTCCTCGGCGGAGGAGCGGATGGGCGTGTTCGCCTGCGAAAAATGGTCGCGCCAGTCCTGGTCCATCTGGACGAGCTTTTCAAATTCCGCCTGAAAATCGTCCACCGGGTCGCCGGAATTTTTTTCCGTGGTGGTGTCGAATTTCACGTCCTCCGGCGGCTCGGCAAAATCGGTCACCTCCGGCGTGTCGCCCTCGTCGTTCTCCGGAGATTTTTCGCGCTGCTCCATGTCCTGCTCCGCGACTTCTTCGAGCACGGGGTTTTGCTCCAGTTCGGCCGCGACCAGCGCCTTGAGTTCGAGCGTCGGGGCCTGAAGCAAAGCCAGCGACTGCTGGAGCTGCGGGGCGAGCACCAGCGATTGCGTCAGCCGTTGCGAAAGTTGTAATCCAGGTCCCATCTGTGCGAGAGCATAACCTAATCCAGCTAAAGCTCAAGCAATTTTGGCATGAATCTCGCTCCGGACATTTTCCACAAAGGAAAAACTGGATTTTCCGGCGAAGTGGTAGCATTCTTTTTCCATGAAGCTGATTCTATCCACGCATAATGTAACCCTCACCAAAGCGATTGAAGACCACATCCTCGCCCGGCTCGACAAGCTGGATCACATGGACCAGCGCATCGTGGATGCGCGGGTCACGCTCGAACACGACCATACCCGCGTGCCGGAAAAACAGTTCAGTTGCTCCATGCGCCTCGGCGTGCGCGGCCCGGACTTGTTTGCCAAGGACATCGAAAGCGACCTTTACGCGGCCATTGACGCGGTCACCAAAAAAATCGAGCAGCAGATCCGCAAGCGCCACAGCAAACACAAGGCGAGAAAACACAAGGTGGCCGCCCGCACCAAACGCACCCGGCAGGAAACCACCGAAGAATGATTCTACGGGCGAAAATAGTTCTTACCCGTCACCGCGCCGCCCATTGAGGACGGCGCGGTTTTCATTGTCGGGCAATAAAATCCGGGCCGTCGCGCCGTGGAAAAATCTGCGCCCGCACCTGCCGCGAAAAAGTTCTGGACCTCGGCGAAGTCATCCTGCTGCCCGGCCTCGTCAACGCCCATTGCCATCTGGATTACACCGACATGGCCGGCGAATTGTCGCCGCCCAAAACCTTCACCGACTGGATCGCCGCCATCACCGCCGCCAAAACCGCGTGGAGCTATTCCGACTACGCGCGCTCCTGGCTGCACGGCGCGCATCAACTGCTCAAGACCGGCACCACCACCGTCGGCGACATCGAGGCCATGCCGGATTTGCTGCCGGAAGTCTGGGACGCCACGCCGCTGCGGGTGTTTTCCTTTTTGGAAATGACCGGCATCAAATCGCGCCGCGCGCCCAAGGAAATCCTGCGCGAAGCCGTAGAAACAATTGATTCGCTCCACCACCCGCGCAACCGCGCCTGCTTTCGCCGCACGCGCCCTATTCCACCTTGCCCGAACTCCTGCAACGCACCGCCCGCGCTCGCCCAGAAAAGAAAATGGCGCGTCAGCATCCACGTCGCCGAGTCCGCGCAGGAATTTGAAATGTTCCAGCACGCGCGCGGCGCGATGCACGACTGGCTCAAGCGCAACGAGCGCGACAATTCCGACTGCGGCCGCGGCTCGCCCGTCGCGCATCTCGCCCGCCAGAAACTGCTCGGCGAAAATGTCCTCGCCATCCACGTCAACTGCCTCGCGCGCGGCGACGCCACGCTGCTCGCCAAAAACAAAACCCACGTCGTCCATTGCCCGCGCAGCCACGACTATTTCAAACATCCGCCGTTCGAGCGCGCCCGTCTCAGCCGAGCCGGCGTCAATATTTGTCTCGGCACCGACAGCCTGGCCACGGTCCGCAAAACCGGAAAACAAAAGCCGGAGCTGGACCTGTTCGCCGAAATGCGCGCCCTGGCCGACAAGGACAAAACCGTTTCGCCGGCTGAAATTTTGCAAATGGCCACCGTCAACGGCGCGCGCGCGCTTGGCCTGGCCGGAAAAGCTGGCGAGCTTTCCCCCGGCGCATTTGCCGATCTGATCGCCATTCCGTTTGCCGGAAAAACTTTCCGCTGCCACGAGGCGGTGCTGGAACACACCGGCAATGTTGCCGCCAGCATGATCGAAGGCCGCTGGGTAATTCCTCCAAAGTAATCCGAAAACGGTTCAAATGACGCCCAAGCTCGACAACGCCTGCCGGGTTTTTTCCGGCGATTCGTGCAGAATCGCCCGCCAGCCGCGCGCCGCGCCGGCTTCGATATTTTCCGGGCGGTCGTCAATGTAAATCAAATCCCCGCCGCGCCGGCCGGTCATGGCTTCCATCGCCGCATAAATTTTCGGCTGCGGCTTCATTGCGCCGACTTCGTAGGAAAAAATGTAGCCGTCAAAATTTTTGAAAAACGGAAAATTCCGGCGGACGTGCTCGATGGCGAGGTCGTTGGTGTTCGAGAAAATATAAGTCTTGAAACCGCGCCGCCGCAGTTCCGCGTGGAGCGCAATCGTTCCGGGCATTTCCGTGAAAATATCGGCAAAATAACCGCCGAATTCCGCCAGGTCGCCTTGAAAGCCGATGGGTTCGCGGATCGCCTCGTAAAATTCCTGGCGCGTCAGCCGGCCGGATTCGTATTCCAGAATCACGGCGACCCGCCGAGAAAGGCGTGCAAATCCTCCGGCGACTTGGCGCTGCGCGCGGCGATTTTTTGCGCGGCGATGGAATAATCAAAATCCACCAGCACTTTGCCGAGATCGAAAATGATGACCGGAGAATTATTCATGACTGCAAGCACGCGCAAACGGCGCAAAGAAGATTTCCCGGTTCCGAGCGCTGTTTTTCATTTTGTGACTTTTGCGCCTTTGCTGGCTCAAGTTAGTGCATTTCACGGCGCCCTTCGAGCGCGCGGTTGAGCGTGAGTTCGTCGGCAAATTCCAAGCCGCTGCCGGCGGGCAGGCCGAAGCCGATGCGCGAGATTTTCAGCCCAGCCCGCGCCAGCCGCTTCGCCAGATAATTGCTCGTCGCATCGCCTTCCACGTCCGTGCCCAGCGCGATGATGACTTCGCGGACGGGTTCGGTGGTTAACCGTCTTTTCCAGTTCGCCGATGCGCAGGTCGTCCGGCTCCACGCCGTCGAGCGGCGAAATTTTTCCGCCGAGCACATGAAACTTGCCGCGATAGGTTCCCGATTTTTCGATGCTCAAAATGTCCACGGCCTTTTCCACAACGCAAACGATGCGAGGCGTCGCGCCGCGAATCGGTGCAGATGGCGCACGGCGATTTCTCCGTGAGCGCACCGCAGGTTTCGCAGAAGCGGATGCGTTCGCGCGCGGCCAGCATTGCTTCCGCCAGATGCCGCACCTGCGCGGATTCCGCCTGCACGAGATGCAGCGCCACCCGCTCAGCGGAGCGCGGCCCGACGCCGGGCAGCTTGCTCAATGCGGCGGTCAGCGCAATGATGGGTTCGGGAAGCATAAAAGCGAATGAAGAATTATGAATGAAGAATGAAGAAACAAAAACGGCGGCTGGCGCGCGGAAAATTCTTCATTCTGCCTGCTTCATTCTTCATTTACATCAGCCCCGGCAGGTTGAAGCCCGCCGTGGCCTTGCCCATTTCGGCGTTGGAAATTTCCTTGGCCTGGCCGAGCGCCTGGTTGGCGGCGGTGAGAATCATGTCCTCGACGAGTTGCGCGTCGGACGGATTCAGCGCCTGCGGGTCAATCTTGATGGACGCGAGCGAGCCGTCGCATTTGGCGACGACCTTGACCGCGCCGCCGCCGCTGGTCGCCTCGACCGTGCGGGCGGCGAGTTGCGCCTGAATTTGTTCCATCTGCTGCTGCATTTTCGCAGCCTGTTTCATGAGTTTTCCGAGTGGACATAAATTGATTTGAGATTTGAAATTTCAGATTTGAGATTTTTGGGTCAGGCGCGCACTTCCACAATCGTGCCTTTGAAAATTTCCAACGCCTTTTGGATCAGCGGGTCGTTCTTGAAATCATCTTTGTTGAACGCGACCGGCGCCGGTTTTTTCTCCGAAGCAATGTCGCGCGACGGCTGCGAACGGCGGCGAAGGTTGATCTGCAGATTTTGCCGTCGCTTCCGGCGCGGGCGTCGCGCGGCAATAGTTTTGGCGATTCCAGGCCGGTTGCGGGCGCTTCGGCCTTGATGAATTTGATCATCGCGTTCGGCGTGGCCGAGTTCCGCGAGCTTGGTGGCGAGCAGCGTGTGGTTGCGCGCGTTGTCCACGAGGCCGAGGTGATCTTCAAATTCAGGATCGAAGCCGATGACGAAAACATTTTTCTCGAACGACACCGGATGCGCGTCAATCAAGTAGCCGCGCGTGAACGGGCTGACCCGGCCAACGGCGTCCACCAGTTTGTGCCAAAGCTCGGTCAAATCGCCGGAAGCTGGAACAGCGACAGCGGCTTGAGCCACGGGCGCAGGCGACGGCGCGGCACAGTTTTGTGCGAATCGGGGCGAGGCACGGGAGCGGAAGCGAAAAATGTGTTCCGGCCGGCGCGCTGATGCCGTGACCTGGGCGGCAGCCGGCGGGACGCCTGCGCCACTTTGCCCGCGCAATTGATTCAATTGTTTCAGCACGGCATCCAGCGGCAGCGCATTGCGCGCCTCGATGGCGCGGAGCAGCGAGACTTCGAGCAGAATTTTTTTGGACGCGGCGTCGCGCAGACGCAATTCGGCGTCGGCCAGCACTTCGAGGATGCGCGTGAACGCATCCGTGTTCGCCAGCGCAGCCTGCTCTTTCAAAGCGCGCCACTTCGGCCTCGGAAACTTCGAGCAGATTCAAATCGCCTTTGGAAACCTGGTAAATCAGCAGATTGCGAAAATGGTTCAGCAAATCGCCGAGCAACCGGCCCAGGTCTTTGCCGCCGCGCGCCAGTTCGTCCAGTTGCGTGAGCGCGGTGGAAATTTCGCCGGCCAGAACGGCGTGGCTCAATTTCAAAATTTGGTTTTGCGCCGCGAGGCCGAACATCGAAAGCACGTCCGGCTCCTCGATTTTGTCGCCGCAAAAACTGATGAGCTGGTCCAGCGTGGATTCGGCGTCGCGCATCCCGCCGTCGGCGCCGCGCGCGATGGCGTGCAGCGCGGCGGCGTCAATCGTCACCTTTTCCTTCGCGGCGATTTCCGCGAGATGTTTCGTGATGAGCGCGCTCGGAATCCGGCGCAGGTCAAACCGCTGGCAGCGCGAGAGAATTGTCGGCAAAACTTTTTCCGGGTCGGTCGTCGCGAACATGAACTTCACGTGCGCGGGCGGCTCCTCCAAAGTTTTCAGCAGCGCGTTGAACGCCGCCGTCGAGAGCATGTGAACTTCGTCAATGATGTAGATTTTGAACTGCGAATTGGCCGGCGCGTATTTGCAGGTCTCGCGCAATTCGCGCACCTGTTCGACGCCGTTGTTGCTCGCGCCGTCAATTTCCAAAACGTCCAGCGCGCGGCCCTCGGTGATTTCCTGGACGCGCGTCGTCGGCGTCGTCGAAATCAATTTTCGGCCCGCCGGTGCAGTTCAGGCATTTGGCGAAGATGCGCGCGATGGTGGTTTTGCCGGTGCCGCGCGGGCCGCAAAAAAGATACGCGTGCGCGATGCGTTTCTGCGCGATGGCGTTGGCGAGCGTCTGCGTGACGTGCTCCTGCCCGACGACGTCGGCGAACCGCTGCGGACGATATTTTCGGCTATGACTTGATATGACATTTGCGATTTACGATTTACGATTTACGCGCGGATTGCAACTGCGACAGCAAATCGAAAATCGGCAATCGCAAATCGTAAATGGAAAGTGCCAGGGTGACTGCGGCAATTGCAAAGCATACTGCCGTTGCTGCCTTCCGGCCCTGGCGGGGTTCGTAAGTCCACACTCCACAGGCCCTGGCAAAAAAAGTCTGCCGCAACCCGCGCCGGTTGTCGAGCCAAAGCGAAAACGGGTAATGGCATGGTTTGAAGAAATTTAGTGTGTCGCGCGGCGAAATATATCACTATCCGAAAACGGGAACAAACCTCCGGCGAAATTTTTGTAGCCAGGCGGTGGTGGTTTTCGTCATTGTGTGCCAGTCACAATCATCCCATGAAAATCAAATCCATTTCCGCCATCAAAATTTTAGCCCTGGTGCTGTGCCTGGGCAGCCTCGCGCACGCCGCCGAAACCGCTGGCCAGAATTATTTCAACGTCCGCAGCTTCGGCGCGGTGGGCGACGGAAAAAGACTTGATAGTCCGGCCATTGACAAGGCCATCCACGCTGCCGCCGAAGCCGGTGGCGGCACCGTGCTGGTGCCGGCGGGAACGTATTTGAGCGGCTCGATTCATCTCCAGAGCAACATCCATCTGCTCATTGACAGCGGCGCGATCATTCTCGGCGCGCCGCAAAGTCTGAATGCCTACGACGAGACCGAGCCGTTTCCCGGCATCGCCTATCAGGACGGCGGGCATTGTTATTTTCACAACAGCCTCATCTGGGGCGAGAACCTCACCAATGTTTTCATCACCGGCCACGGCATGATCAACGGCGGCGGACTGGAGCGGGATCCAAAAATCCTCGACGAGATGTGCGGTTACGGACATTTTCCAACGCCGAACACCAAGACCTATCCGCCCGTCCGCATCGGCAACAAATCCATCGCCCTCAAGCTGTGCAAAAATGTTTTGATCCGCGACATCACGATTTTTCACGGCGGCCATTTCGCCATCCTTGTCACCGGCTGCGACAACCTGACGATTGACGCCGTGACCATTGACACTGACCGCGACGGCATGGATTTGGATTGTTGCCGCAACACGATCGTTTCCAACTGCCGCGTCAACTCGCCGTTTGACGACGGCATTTGTCCCAAGAGCACCTGCGCGCTCGGCGAGGTTCGCATCACGGAAAACCTCACGATTGTGAACTGCCAGGTTTCCGGCTTCAACGAAGGCACGCTGCTCGATGGCACGATGCAGGGCAAAGGCGGCTGCGGCCGCATAAAGTTCGGCACGGAATCCAGCGGCGGCTTCCGCAACTGCACCGTGGCCAACTGCACCTTCCGCAGTTGCCACGGCCTCGCGCTCGAGGAAGTGGACGGCGGCATTCTGGAAAACATCACCATCAACAATCTCTCGATGATGAATGTGCGCGATTACGCCATTTACATCACCACCGGCAAACGCAATCGCGCGCCGGACGTGACCACCCCCAGCCGCGCCAGAAATATTCTGATTTCCAACGTCATCGCCGATGGCGTGGATAAAATGAGTGGCATTCAAATCATGGGCCTGCCGGAGCAACCGATCGAAGGCGTGCGCCTGGACAACATCCGGCTCACGAGCAAGGGCGGCGGCACGGCGCAAGATGCCGCCCGCCAGCCGAAGGAACTCGGCGCTGGCTATCCCGAACCCGGCGGAATCGGCATGTTGCCCGCCTACGGAATTTTTGCGCGGCACGTCCGCGATTTGGAACTGGCCAACATCCACGTGGATTTTAGCAGCGATGATTTGCGTCCCGCCGCCGCCTTTGCCGACATTCAGGGACTGGAGATTGACAACTTCAAACCGCAGCTTGCGCCGGGCGTGAGCGCCGCCGTCTTCGCCGACAATGTGGGCGGCATCAGCATCCGCAACTCGCCCGCATTGGGAAAATAATCAGCGCCGGGCAAACGGGCGCTGTCCTCATCTTAATCTTGTTCTTAATCGTAATCGTTGTATTGGGCGGATTAAGATTACTCCGGCCAGTGCCGTTTTTGCAAAAGCCGTTTGCGGTGTCATAAGGGTGTAATTATATGCTGGACAAATGTTTTAGTCCAGCTTACACTTTAAAACATGAACTGGGATAGACTGAACATGGCCGAGGATAGGCGTAACAACCGTCTGCCCATTATCTGTTAGGCGGCTTACACACAATTGATAATTCAGAAGCACAAAGCACAGACATGAAAAACATAGCACAGACATTGTTTGCCTCGGTCGGAGTCGGCTGCATCATCGCATTTATTCTTGGAGCTACACACTTCGATAGATTCGACACTTGGCCAGGAGCTATGTTGATGGGCATTAGCATTATCACATTACTTGGTGCCGGCATCGCCGTTAAGCATTTATATTTTCGAGATGAGTAACCAGCCGCCTAACAAGTCGCCGGAGCCAACCGCCGTTGGCGCTGTCCGTTCCGCTGTCGCGGTTCACGTCGCGAGTCGGCGGTGGCTCAGCTTTTTTCGTTAGGCGCACTCGGCACGTTATGACATTTCGAGAGTGGAAACATTTCACCAGTGAGTTACTCGACTCAGTGGAGCGCGAATTGCATCCCGACGCGCCAGCCGAAGACCGAGATGCGTTACGAGCTTTACGGAGCAGTCTTGAGCGCAGACGAGTCACGCAGGCACGCAAGCCATTTGAGCGGAAGATTGATAGATTGATTGATAGCAGGCCATATTTGTTCGCTGCTGCACACAGACACATCGGCAAGATTTTGCCGCAGGCTGTCGAGCAGGCAGCTTCGACTATGAAGCGAGCTAGAGATTTACTTGACCGTGCGCCTAACACCGCGCTGCAGCCGACTCCGACTGCCCCTTGAGTTTATGGATGGTTTGAGTTATACAACGATTATCGAGCTTGCGGAGCCGTTCGCCCGTCGGCGTGGCTCAGCTTTGGATCGTTAGGCGACCATGCGCGCACCACTTACCATATCGTTATTACTGGCTTGTCTGGTTTTTGTCGGCTGTTCGCAGTCCGGTGATTTCGGCAGCTTCTTTGTCGGCGAGGTCACCAAGTATTGCCACCCACCAAAGACGTTCATCACGATTTCAAGACTTGATGCACGATGGACCATTCAGAGTGATGATGACGGTTTTCGGGTTTTCGTTCGCGGACAGCCTTTCGCTGCCGTTGACGCATTGATGCAGCAGGTTTTTGGTGCTCCGAAGGTTTCCGTGGCCAGCGACACCAAAGGTCAGCCACATAATGTTTATGGCTCGGCAGATATTGACTTGGCAGTTCAATGCATCGGACGCACTGATGACGTAGAGATTACTTGCGTCAAGGGCAAATTCACACGATGAGGTCGCCGGAGCCAACCGCCGTTGGCGCTGTCAGTTCCGCTATCGCGGTTCACGTCACAGTTCCGGCGTGGTTCAGTTTTTTTGTTAGACGTCATTACGCATCACTAATTATGAAGCACATTATTATCATCGGAATCGTATCGCTGATATTTTGCGGCGCAGTTTGGGTCAGTAATTTTCTCGGCTATCATCGTGGCTACCATGAGGCATTGATTTTGCAGACCGCCACTTTTGTCGGCTCGCTCGATGCGCTCGATAAGATTCGGGCTGGAGATGTTGCTGGCGGCACGAAGACAGTTGAGTCGTTGTGTTTTTCATCCGCGAATATTGTTTACGGGGATTTTGAGTTTCGCCACGATTCTTTGGTGCAGTTTCTTGAAAAAAGTATGATTGATGATTTGCAGCGTTATCGTCAGACTTACCGCACCAACAGCACTGAGTGGACGCCGATGGAGCGGAGCTTGGAGAAGCATTTAGCCAGTTGGAGGAAGCCATGACATCACCTAGAAACTCGAAAGACTTTTAGATGAAGATTACGACAAATAAGATTATCGCAGGTTTTGTTTTGTTGCTGGCCTTGGTGGCCATTCTTATTTGGTTGAGTTTTGGTGTTTTCCATGTATTCAACATCGCAAATGTTGTTTCGGGTGGAAATTGAGCGCCGTCATTTTCGCACAAACAAAAACGGCGACTGGTTTTCCAGCCGCCGTTTTGAATTTCTGCGTGGGAAGCTATGCCCGGCGATTACGATTAAGATTACGAACCGGCAACAGGTTAAATTCCCTTGCCGGTGATATACTTCACGAGGTCAACGACGCGGTTGCTGTAACCCCATTCGTTGTCATACCAGCTCACGAGCTTGAAGAAGCGTTTCTCGCCCTTCAAATTGTTCTGCAAGGTCGCGAGGCTGTCGTAGATGGAACTGCGGTCGTCATGGATGAAGTCGGTGGAGACGAGTTCCTCGCCGGTCACGCCGAGAATGCCCTTGAGATAGGTCGTGCTCGCCTTTTTCAACGCGGCGTCAATTTCTTCGATGCTTGTGTCCCTGTTCGTGCGCACCGTCAGATCCACAACGGAAACATCCGTGGTCGGCACGCGAAAGGACATGCCGGTGAGCTTGCCCTTGGTGCTGGGCAGCACTTCGCCGACGGCTTTGGCCGCGCCGGTGGTGCTCGGAATAATGTTGATGGAGGCCGCGCGTCCGCCGCGCCAGTCTTTCTTGGAGGGGCCGTCCACGGTCTTTTGCGTGGCGGTGGTCGCGTGAATGGTGGTCATCAAGCCGGTTTCGACGCCGAAACCTTCCTTGATCAACACATGGACGAGCGGGGCGAGGCAGTTCGTAGTGCAGGAGGCGTTGGAAACGATGTGGTGCTTGGCCGCGTCGTATTCGTTTTCATTGACGCCCATGACGATGGTTTTGACCTCGCCTTTGCCGGGTGCGGAGATGATGACTTTCTTGGCACCGGCGGCGAGATGTGCCTTGGCCTTTTCGCTGTCGGTGAAGAGGCCGGTGGATTCGACGACGATGTCCACGCCCATCGCCATCCACGGCAACGTGGCGAGGTCTTTGACGGCCATGACGCACTTGATCTTGTGACCGTTGACGACGAGCGTGTCGGGATCTTCGAGCGCGGCATTGCTCTTTTCCGTGGCGACGGCGTGCTTGAACTTGCCATGCACCGAATCGTATTTCATCTGGTAGGCGAAATAATCGGCGTCGGTGGACACGTCCACGACGGCGACGACATCAATTGATTTGCCGAGCAAACCTTGGTCGCACAGCGCCTGAAAGACCATCCGGCCAATGCGGCCGAATCCGTTGATTGCAACTTTTACTGCCATAGTTTTATTTTATTTTTTGGTGGAATCAATTTCCTTAAACCGATGCGGCATTCTAGCGCGGAACGCCTGCCGGTCAATGAAGAATTCATGAACAATCTTGCCAAAACCACGCTGTTTTTTGTCAATCCCCGGCGGGCTTTCAACTCCGGGCAGCCAAAAATGCCAAGTTTTTTTCAATTCATGGTTGGACGAAAATGCGGGTAGAGACTAATTATTCGAGAAAACTTAGATGCTGCAATGGAGTGAACAATTCGAGACCGGACACGCGCTGATTGACACGCAGCACAAAATGTTGATCACCTACAGCAACCGGCTGGGAACCATTGCCCGAAACAACAACCCCAATCGGCAGGAGGTCGAATTCGTCCTTCAGTTCATTGATTTTCTGGAAACTTACGTCAACACGCATTTCGAGCAGGAAGAAGAGTGCATGGAAAGCTACCGCTGTCCGGCGCATCAGGAAAACAAGCTGGCGCACCGGGAGTTTTTGGTTTTCTACGGGCAGTTCAAGCAGCGCTTCGTGACCGGCGGATTTCGGCCTGAAGTTTTGACGGAACTCAGCGAATTTTGCGGCAACTGGATTAAGCGGCATATTCTGCAAATTGACATGCGGATCAAACCGTGCCTCCACGCCGCCGGCCAGCCGGGACTGCCGGGTTAAACAATCTTCGGCCCGCTTCGGCATCTTCAAATATTCTGGACAAAAGCGATGCTCGGTTAAAAACTGCGGCGTCATCCAAAATCTGCCGTGCCGGTTGATTGAACAAAAACATTCATGCCCAAACGCGTTTGCCAACATTGCGGCCATCCTTTTGAAATCCCGGACTCGCTGGTCGGCGAGGCGCATCCCTGCCCGAATTGCGGCCAGAACATTTTGAAACCGCGCCAGGTCCGCGACCCGAAAGAAAAAATCAAGCTGACGGTCACCCCGCCGCCGGATGAAATTTATCAAGCCCCGCAACTGGCCGAAATCGCCGGGCAGATCATCGCCAACATCCAGCGCGTGATCGTCGGCAAGCCGGAACAGGTGACGCTCGCCGTCGTGGGCTTGTTCGCGGAAGGCCACATTTTGTTTGAAGACGTTCCCGGCGTGGCCAAGACCATGTTGTCGCGGGCCGTCGCCCAGAGCGTGGGCTGTTCCTTCAAGCGCATCCAATGCACGCCGGATTTGCAGCCGGAGCACGTCGTCGGCGATTTCATTCTCGATCCCAGCACGGGCCGGAAAGATTTCCGCTTCGGCCCGCTGTTTTCACAGATGGTGCTGGTGGACGAAATCAACCGCGCCAGCCCGCGCACGCAGTCCGCGTTGCTCGAAGCGATGGGCGAAGGCATGGTGACGATGGATCGCGTTTCCTACCGGCTGGAAAAACCGTTCATGGTCATGGCCACGCAAAATCCCATAGATCAGGAAGGCACCTTCCGGCTGCCCGAAGCGCAAATGGATCGGTTCCTCATCCGCCTGAGCCTCGGCTATCCCAGCGCCGTGCAGGAAAAAGAAATGTGCCGGCGCGTGCAACAGTCGCATCCCATCGAAACGCTCACCGCCGTGGCCGCCGCCGAGCAAATCGTGAAATGCCAGCGCGCGGTGAGGGAGATTCAAGTTAGCTCCGAAGTCTGCGATTACCTGGTGGCCTTGACGCGGGCCACGCGGGAACATCCCGCCCTGCGGCTCGGCGCCAGTCCGCGCGGATCGCTGGGATTATTTCGCACGGCCCAATCGCTCGCCGCCATCCGGGGAGATAGTTCCGTTTCAATTAATCATGTCAATGCCGTGGTGGAACCCGTGCTCGCCCATCGTCTTTTATTGCGCCGCGAAGCGCAGAAGGATTATTCGGACACCGCCGCCGTCATCAAAGAGATCGTGGCCAAATTCGCCAAGGCTTTTGAACCAAAACTGTAGCCTCACGCAAAGGTGCAAAGGTCGTGAAGAAATTATTTGGGGAGATTATGCAGATGACAAACTTTTGCGCTTTGAATCTACAGTTTTCACAGATAAACACATTTTTTCTCAATTTTAATCCGCATAATCTGCGGATAAAATAAAAGCCCGGTTTATGAAGTGCATAATTCCCGTTAATTCGTTGCTGTCCTGCCGGAATACATGAAGCGTAACATGCTTGTAACTTAACAAACCTGTTTTTCAATTGACAGTATCTAAACAAATTGATAGCCTGTCCAGCGGAATAGGTCATTCATCAAATGGGTCATTTATGAAAAACAACACGTTCTGTTTCGGGGCGAAACTTGCGCTCTTCCTCTGTCTCTTGATCACCAGCACTGCGGGCGCGACCAGCTACACGCTCACCGTCAGCGCCCAAGGCTCCGGCGCTGTCACCAAAAATCCAACGAATGCCACTTATCCCGCGGGCGTCGTGGTCACCCTCACTGCCACGCCCAGCAACGGCTGGTATTTTGCCAACTGGTCCGGCGACACCAACGGCTCGGTCAATCCGCTGAACGTGACCATGAATTCGAGCCTGGTCATCACCGGAAATTTTCTGGCGTTCCCCACCTACTCACTCACGCTCATCACACATGGTCAGGGCGCGATAGATTTGAATCCGCCCGGCGGCAGTTACCCCAGCAATACTTTGGTCACGGTGACGGCCACGCCGGCGGCAGGCTGGGTGTTCGCGGGCTGGTTGGGCGCCGTGAACAGCAGCATCAATCCGCTGTTGCTTACACTGGACAAAAATCTTTTATTGACGGGCAACTTCGCGCAATTGCCCGCGTTCGACGTGCAACCGGTCAGCGTGACGAATGTTGCCGGCAGCACGGTGGATTTCTCCGCGCACGCCGTCGGCACTGCGCCGTTGAACTACCAATGGTTCTTCAGCGGCGGTTCGCTGAATGGCGTGACCACCAACAGCACGCTGGCATTGACGAACATTTCATCCGGTCAGGCCGGCAATTACTGGGTTATCGCCACCAACAACTATGGCAGCGCGACCAGCCAGATCGCTTCGCTCACACTCACGACGGTCGGCGGGCCGACCAACGTGGTTAATTCGCCGGACGAGGCGAGCCTGCGCGCGGCCATCGCCCTCGGCGGCTGGGTCGGACTCGGATTCAACGGCACGATCACCATTACTAACACCATCGCCGTCAGCAACAACGTGATTCTGGATGGCAGCAGCGTCGGGGCAACCATCAGCGGCGGCAATGCGGTGCGTCTGTTTTACGTCGCACCGGGCGCAAGCCTCTCCGCAACCAATCTGACGCTGGCTAATGGGATTGGCAGTGTCTATGTGGGCGTGGCCAACGGCTTGGTGCAAGGTGGAGCAATTTACAACGACGGTGGAAACATAACTATGGTTTCCTGCTTATTGACAAATAACTCAGCGACAGCACTCGGCAACTCTGTTGCTCAAGGTGGGGCTATTTTCAATCAAAATGGCACCGTCTCGTTGTTCAACTCGCTTTTTTTCAATAACTCGGCAGCTAACAATGGTTTTAGTAGTCCTCTTTGGCAAGGCGGTGGAGCAATTTACAATACGAATGGTTTGCTAACCGTTGTAGATTGTAATTTTAGTAGCAATCAATGTTACACTGCATCTGCTTCGGCTGGCACATCTTTTGGCGGTGCCGTGTTTCAAGCGTCTGGTTCGCTGCTGGTCACAAACAGCGTTTTTTCCTTTAATCAAGCTTTAGGCGGGCCTGCGGCTTTCAACCCTGACGCCTCTCCCGGTTATGGTGGAGCGCTTTATGCTCTGGGTGGTATGGTTATTATTGACCATTCCCAGTTCTTGACGAACACGGCAAAAGGAGGCAAAGCGCCCCATTATTCAGCCTCCGGATATGGTGGTGCTGTTTATTGTGCATCGAGTCTCAATGCTGTAAGCAGCACCTTCTTTGGCAATCAGGCGCTTGCAGGCACCAATTATGTCAGCAGCCCCTATGATGGACAAGGTGGGGCGATTTACGATACGGGATCGGTTGTGCTCAATGGTTGCTCGCTTTGCTTCAATTCTGCTCAAGGCTTTAGCGGAAATGGATTGGGCGGCGGAATTTTCAATGCTTCTTTGTTAACGGCCACCAATTGCACCATTGCCTTGAATTCCGTGAATACCACCTCGGCAGGCAGCGCTCTCGGTGGAGGGATTTACAACTCGACCAACGCTACTTCGATCTTCATGAATGTCACGATTGCCAGTAATTGGTGGTCCGCCAATACACTTCCTGCCGGACTGCAAATCGCCAACAACAATGGCACGTTGCACTTGCATAATTCCCTCATCGCGGGCACCAACGGCAATGCCTACGGCCCCATCACCGATGACGGCTTCAACATTTGCTCGGATGGCACGGCAAACTTTTCCAGCGGCTCCAGTTTCAATTACACCGACCCGCAGCTCGCGCCGCTCGGAGATTACGGCGGGCCGACATTGTGCATGGCCTTGCTGCCAGCCAGCCCGGCCATTGACAACGGCGACCCCTCGGATTTTCCTTCCACCGATCAGCGCGGCTTCGCCCGCCCGTTTGGCAGCGGCCCGGACATGGGCGCTTACGAATTTGGCGTTTCTCAACCGGGAGTTTTGCAGTTGAACATCGCTCCAGCCACCGGCTCGGTCGTGCTCTCCTTCCTGACCTCGGCGCCGGGTTTGTATCATCTCCAAACCTCCACCAATCTGACCGTCTGGACCGACCTGAACACCTACGGCCCGTTCGCCGGCGCAACCAACATCAGCCAGACCATCAGCCGGCAACCGTTTAACGCCCTTTACTTCCGGCTGAAGGGGCAATGACGCCAAAAATTTAATTCAGCGTTGCGCCTTTGCGGCTTTGCGGTTATCTGATTTCGCAACCGGATGAAATCAGCCTCGCGATTTGCCATCGTCCTCGTCACCGCGCCGGACTTGAAAACGGCGCGGGTTTTGGCCAAATCGGCGTTGTCGGCCAAACTCATCGCCTGCGCAAATCTGGTTCCAAGAATTGAATCGCACTACCGGTGGCGGGGGAAAATCGAATCCGGAGCGGAGGTGTTGCTGGTTTTGAAAACGACGAAAACAAAACTGGCCGCGCTGGAAAAACTGGTTCTTGCCCGGCATCCCTACGACACGCCGGAATTTCTCGTTTTGCCGGTGAGCGCCGGGAACCGAAAATATCTGGACTGGCTGGCGGCCAGCTGCCGGTGAATTTTATTTGCGCCCGGCGCGGGCGGGCGTAAATTATGGCGTGCAGAATCTGGATAATTTGACTGCATTGCTGCTGCTCGCGCTGCTAGGCTTGGCGCTGGGCATCGGTTTTTTCATCCTCGGTTGGATGCTGGCGGCGCATCGCCGGGCGCGGCGGGAACAAAATTATTTTTCGGAGGCGTTCAATTTTTTCCCGGTCAAGGCGGATTCTCCGCCTCGTCCCGCCTGCTGGCTGGCGGTGCGTTCGGTTTCACCGGAAGCGGTCAGGTCGGCGCTGGGCGTGAACCGCGCGGCCCCGTGTTCGTGGGCGGAAGGTCTGGCCGGCAGCCACGAGTTTTTCATCAGCCCGCGCGTGCATGGCTGGGTGATCGTCACCGGCCTCGGCCTGCCCAATCCGAGCGACGATGTGGACGCGTGTTTTCTTTTTCTCACCGCCTTGAGCCGCAAGCTGGGTCATGTGCAGTATTTTTACGCGGAAAAATTTTCCCGGCACCACGCTTGGGCGCGGCTGGACGACGGCTGCGTGACCCGCGGTTACGCTTGGACGGGCGAAACGGTCTGGAATCAGGGCAACAAAACGCTGCCGGAAATCGCAACCGGCGTGAAAACCTTCAACTATGGCGAATATACGGCCACGATTCTGGATGCGGAAACAAATTTTGACAAAGTGCCCCAGCTCGCCGCCCGCTGGAGCCTGAATCCGGCGGAAGTCAAACTGGATTCCATCCGCCAGTCCATCGGCCTCGCCGGCGAATCGGCGATCATCTGAAAATTTGTGTTGCGGTAAATTCACGGCTGACGCAAAGTGCGGGTAAGGAAAAATAATTTATGTCATTCAGCATCGAACTCGAACTGCAAAAATTCCCGAAACACATCAAGCTGAAGGATGGCAAGAAGGCCGTGCTGCGCCAGTTGCTGCCCGACGACGAAAAGGAATTTCACCAGCTTTTTCAGGGCATTCCCGAACGCGAGCGGATGTTCATCAAGCATCGCGTGCAGGACATCAAAGTCATCCGCGACTGGTGCAAAAACATTGACTACGGCCGCAACCTGCCGCTGCTGGGGCTGATTGACAGAAACATCGTCGGTGCGGCCACGCTGCACCAGCAGCTTGGCGGCTGGAAACGGCACATCGGCCGCGTGAGCGTGCTGGTGCATCCCGAATTCCGCGGCCGCGGCCTCGCCCGCGCGCTGATCTCGGAAATTCTGGACATCGCGCGCCACGCCAGCCTGGAACGGGTCGAGGCGGAATTCATCGGCGAACAGGAGGCGGCGGTGAAGATGTTTGCGATGCTCGGCTTCAACCAGCTTCTGCGCCTGGATGATTATGTAAAGGACATGCAGGCCATCACGCACGACTATATTTTGATGGGACTGGATTTGCGGACGGACGAGGAATACGCCGGCGTGGGAGGCTGAATTTACGATTTAAGATATTTGATTTACGCGCGTGAAATCGTCCGTGACGTTCAAACAAATTTCGACTCGTAAATCGCATATCACATATCGCAAATGACACCGGAAGTTTGTCCCAACTGCGGCGCGGAAGTGCCACGCCATGCGAAAGCCTGTCCCGGTTGCGGCGCCGATGAAAACACGGGCTGGTCGGATTCAGCTTACGCCAGCGGCCTCGGCATTCCCGAGGAAAATTTTGACTACGGTGAATTCGTGAAGGAAGAGTTCGGCCCCGCGCGCCTCAAACCGCGTGGCCTTCATTGGCTGTGGTGGCTCACCGCCGTGGTTCTCGGTGTGCTGTTCCTGTTTTTCTGCCTGCACTAATCCCGGCTGGATTTGGCATCCGATCAACCGGCAAGCGATTTCTCCAGCTTTCGCAACTGGCGCTCCTGCTTTTTGATTTCGTCCACCAGCAATTCTTCCGCGCACCAGCCGCGCGATTGCGCATACGAAGCCAGCGCCAGAAGTTCTTTTGCCAACGCGGTCTTGGACAGCTTTCGTTTTGAGTTTTTGCCGTCCGCAAGGTGGCCGTCTGCAAAGACCTTGCGCGCTTTTTTCAAAAGTTTTTCCGCCCGCAGCAACGCCGGCAGATGTTTTGGAATGCCGTCGAGCGCGGAATGACGCGCGTGTTTTGTTCCGTGCTTCTCGCCTTTCTTGATCTTTTCCCAGTTGGCCCAGACTTCGTCCACGTCCCTGACTTTGATGTTTCCGAAAACGTGCGGATGGCGGCGGATCAATTTGTCCACCAGATGCCGCGTGACTTTTTCAAAATCAAACGCGCCGCGTTCCCGCGCGAGCTGGCAATGAAACACCACCTGTAACAGCAAGTCGCCCAGCTCCTCGGCCATCTCCACGTCGTCACGCGCCTCGATGGCGTCAATCAATTCATAAACCTCCTCGATGGCATGGCGGCGCAGCGTCATGTGCGACTGCTCGCGGTCCCACGGACAGCCGGTCGGCGAACGCAGCCGGGCCATGACTTTTAATAGGTCTGTAATTGCAGAGTTTTTCTTCATTTACGATTTACGATATACGAGCGCACTGACCATCGGCGCGTAAATCGTATATCGTAAATCGTAAATTACAAAATCACCAGGTCATCCCGATGCACCAGTTCCACGCGCGCCAGTTTTCTGGCGCGGATTTCTTCGGCGCTGAATTTCGCGATGCCGCGCGCAAATTCCGTCCCGTCCAAATCGCAGATGCGCACGACCTCGCCCGCCGCGAATTCGCCTTCGCAACGCGCGACGCCCGGCGGCAGCAGACTCTTGCCAGCTTCGCGCAACGCCTTTTTTGCGCCGTCATCCACAAACAACGCGCCTTGCGGATGATGAAAAAACGCGATCCAGCGCTTGCGGCCTTGCAGCTTGTTCGGCTGCGCGACGAACAGCGTGCCTTCTTGCTCGCCGCCGAGGATTTTGGCCAGCACGTTTTTCTTTTTGCCCGACGCAATGACAAGCGGAATGCCGGAGCGCGAGGCGATTTTTGCCGCGTCAACTTTCGACTTCATTCCGCCCACCGCTGTCATGCTGGTCGTGCCGCCCGCCATTTTTTCAATCGCGGAATCTATCTTTTCAATAACCGAAAGCGTTTTGGGATTTTTTTTCCCGAAATTTTCAATCACGCCGTCCACGGTCGTCAAAATCACCAGCAAATCCGCCGGCAACAATGACGCAACCAGCGCGGAAAGTTTGTCGTTGTCGCCGAATTTGATTTCCGTGAACGACACGGCGTCGTTTTCATTGATGATTGGAATCACACCGCGCTGGAGCAATGTGACGAGCGTGTTGCGCGCGTTGAGATGGCGCTCGTGATGTTCGAGGTCTTCGTGCGTGAGCAGCACCTGCGCGACGACGAGGCTGTGCGCGGCAAAAAGCTTGTCGTAAGCCGTCATCAACCGCGATTGGCCGACGGCGGCGCAGGCCTGTTTTTCCGCCAGGTCGGTGGGCCGCGATTCATAGCCCAGCGCGCCCATGCCCGCGCCGACCGCGCCGCTGGTGACGAGCACGACTTCTTTTCCGGTTTTTTTCAGCGCGGCGATTTGGGCGACGAGTTGCTCCAACTGCGCCGGGTCAATCAGCTTCCGGCTGTCCGTGAGGACGCCGGTGCCGAATTTGACGACGATGCGCGAAACGGATTTGAGGAGGTCACGATGCACCCGGCGAGGTTAGGAAAAATTCCGCGCGCGAAAAAGCCAAAACTCGGACGGCATCACTTCCAACCCGCCGGCGCCACGAGCGAACCGAAGAAATCCCCGCCGCGCAACGCGACGAACACCGCCAGCCCCGTCAGGTCGGCGGGCGTCCGCACATTTTTGATGACCAGGTTTTCAATGCCGATTTTCTGCTCGCGATTGTTTTTCTGATCTTTGAGGTCAAGGTATTTCACGGTGCCGACGGAGACGTTCAACACGTCAATGCCCTTGAAATCCATGCCGGTTTGCCGTTTGAATTCCGCCAGCCCTTTGTTTTTGGCGTCGTTTTTTGCGCGGGCAAGGCAACGCCCAGCGCGAACAGGTTGGTCTGGCCGGCCTCATTTTTCACGATGTCCAGTTCGCCGAGATTGAAGCGCAGGAGCGTGATGTGAATTTGGTGTTTGGCCAGCGCGGCGCGGTCGTATTCGACGTGGATTTCGGGAATGTTCAAAAACGGCGTGCCGCCGAACGCCGCCGGGTTGAACAGTTGCAGGTTCTTGATCTCCACGACCGGCTCGATGAGACCGAAATGAAATTTGCCGATCTCCGCCTCCATGCCGGTCTGCGCGCGGATGTTGTGTTCGATCATCACGCGCAAGATCGAATCCAGCGACAGGAAAAAAATCACCGCCAGCACGACGGCCAGCACAAACAACCGCAGCAGCCATTTGAAAATGAATTTCAATTCGTTGAATCGTTAAATCGTGAATCGTTGCATCGTTAAAATTAGCGCGCCGTTGCCGATTTAACAATTCACGATTCAACGATGCAACGCGCTCACACCGCCACGTCTTCGGGCCGCACTTCCAGGCATTCATCCTGATCCTCCCAAATCACGGCGGCGTAGAAGTCCAGCAGGTTCGGCGCGAGTTCGCGGCCGGCGTGCGCCAGCAATTGCTCCGCCTGCTTCGCGGCATTCTCGAAGGCGTCGTCGTAATTGCCCGTGCGTTTGCGCTGGCGGTCGTCCCAATGCGCGACGGCGTGAACCGGCTCGTATTGCTGCGCCCAAGCCGCGAGCGGTTCGCGCAACTCGGCGGGAATTTCATCGAACGGCACGAGGATTTCGTTGCAATGCTCGCAGATGAGGCCCTCGGCGCGCACGTCGCGCGTGAGCAGCGGCAGGAACGGCGCGCGGCAGCAGGGCGATTCCGCGTAGGCGGCGGGCGCGGTGGCGAGGCGTTTGTGCCAGACCTGACGGTCGTGCCCGATCTTGGCGGCAAGACGATACGCGCCGACGAGCGGATGTGAGAGCCGCCACGCGCGGCCTTCGAGCTGGCCGAGCGTCTGCGCGAGCCAGCGGCCGAGCGTGAGATCGTCCCAGTCGCGGAACACGCGGGCGTATTCCTGCCAGAGCGAGTCCAGCGGCGAGGTGGATTCCGGTTCAAATGCCATGCCGTCAGGATGGCGCGGGGAAAATGTTTTGTCGAGCGGCGTTGATGAGTGCGCCCAGAAAACCGTCGAATTTCAAATTGAAACCGCGCCGTCACTCAAAAGCGGATGTTGTTGCCGTGACCGGGTGATTTTTCCTCGACAAAATTTTTAACGGCGTAAAGCTAATAGCAAAATATACGACCAGCAATAATCCCAACGGATGTTTCAAAAGGCGGAAACAAACATTCAGCAATCGTATGAGTAAGCCAACAAAATCAAATCAGAAAAAAGGCGAGCCGCACAAAGAGACTGTTGCAAAAATTGCGGCGGAGAATCGCGCTTATTTTGAAAAGCAACGGATTGGTAACGGTGATAATTCGCCAAATATGTATCACTGCCCCCACTGTTCTGAAAAATGGTTGATTACGAAAGATTGGTTGGTTCCTAAAGATAGGATATGTAGAAATGTTTTATGCCCATATTGTTGGAAAGTATTTAACGCCCCCATGCCGGCGACAAATGTTCAAAGTAATGATGATAAAATATGGAATGAAGCTACTCGCATAATAAATGCGGACGCTTCAGTGCTTGCAATCAGAAGACGCCAGTTAGTTTATTCAGGTTTTTACGGTGAAGAAAAGATAGAGGATTGGGTAAACGAGGTGGAATACTACATAAAAACGAGGGGGTTGGAAAAAATCGTATCTGCCTGTAATAATGTGCCTTCAGTCAATCAGCTAACGCAGCTTATTGATGATGTCGCAAAATCCACTCAAGTTCAAAATGTGTCACCGACCAGCGACCCGCTGGAATTTGAAAGGCAATGTGCGGAAACTTTGCAACGCATCGGTTGGTCAACTCAACTTATTACACGCACCGGAGACCAAGGGATTGACATCATAGCCAAAAAGAAAGGAATCAAAGTTGTCGTTCAGTGCAAGTTGTATGCAACACCAGTTGGCAATGGAGCTGTCCAAGAAATTGCGGCTGGTCGGAGTTTCGAGCGGGCTGATTATGCCATCGTAGTTACCACATCGGGATTCACCAAAAGCGCCATCACTCTGGCAAAAAACACCCAAGTGCTGCTTCTCGATTTTACGGAGCTTGCAGAACTTGATTCCAGACTTTCAATTTAGCTACGCCTTGAATTGCAATACGGCCTCGATGCAGCGACCGCAAATTGTCGGATGCTCCGAGTTTTTGCCAATGTCCATTTCCCAATGCCAGCAGCGTTCGCATTTTTGGCCATCAGCTTTTGAAACTGTAATTATTATAAAGTCGGCAGCACCTATTTCGAGCGCAGAGACATTCAACATTTCTTTCAACGTTTGGCTTTGACTCTCCGCGCGATTGATAACTTCTTTCGGCAAAAGCAGTTTAATTTTCGCATCAAGGGCTTTGCCAATTATTTTCGACTGACGAGCTTTTTCTAATTCTGCGAGCGAAAGATCGCGCAAATACTTCAGCAAATCCCAAGTCATTATTTCATCTTTGCTTAAACTGAAGATCGTTTGCTTGAATTCAGAGACGTGAACAGAATTCGCACTTTTGCCGGGAATAAATTCCCACGCTTCGTCGGCCGTGAACGCCAGGATCGGCGCGAGCATCTGGCACAGGCCCGTCACCAGCCGGTGCAGTGCGGTCTGCGTGGAGCGGCGGCGCGGCGAATTCGCGGCGTCGGTGTAAAGCCGGTCCTTGATGACGTCGTGGTAAATCGAGGACAACTCCACGGCCACAAACTGGCTGATCTTTTGATAGACGACGTGGAATTCGTATTTGTCGTAAGCTTCGACGACTTCTTTTTCCAGCTTGGAAAACTCGCCGAGAATCCAGCGGTCCAGGCCGGTCAGTTTTTCGTCGGGCACGGAATTTTGCGCCAGATCAAAATCGTAAAGGTTCGAGAGCTGGTAGCGCAGCGCGTTGCGGATGGCGCGGTAGGTCTCGCCCACCTTGTTGACGCGCTCCTCGCTCACGACGATGTCGCTGCGAAAATCCTGCGAGGCGACCCACAGCCGCACCACGTCCGCGCCCCATTTCTTGACGTAGGCTTCGGCGGTCTGCGGTTTCTCGTAAGCGCCTTGTTTGCTCTTGGAAATTTTTTCACGGTCGGCATCCACCATGAAGCCGTGGGTGAGCACGGTTTTGAACGGCGCAGCGCCATTGCCCGCGAGCGAGAGCAGCAGCGAGGATTGAAACCAGCCGCGATGCTGGTCGCTGCCTTCCAAATACACATCAGCTTGCCAAACCTCGTCGCCGGTTTTCTTGTCGTGCTGTAATTCCTTTCGCTGTTTCAAAACGGCGCGCGAGGACGAGCCGGAATCAATCCACACGTCCAGCGTATCGTTGGATTTTGAAACGGCTTCTGGGTGATTCCAATTTCCTGGCCGAACTTGTTTCCACAATTCAGCGGCGGATTTTTCAAACCAAATGTTTGAACCTTCTTTTTGAATTAGGTCAGCAACTTTATCAATGATTTCCTTTTCAAGAATTGCATTCCCATTTGCGTCGTAAAACGCGGGCAAAGGAACACCCCACGAACGCTGACGGCTGATACACCAGTCGGGACGTGTAGCAACTGCTCCAAAAATGCGATTTTGTCCCCAATCAGGAATCCACTTAACTTCGTGATTGATTGCGTGAACGGCGCGAGTGCGAAGCCAAACCTCGTGCCTTTCGATTGTTTGACCGTCCGCTTGAAGAACTTTGACTGTCGTATTTGGCAAAACTTTTTTGAATTCTTCTGCTGGATGATCAATCTGGATAAACCACTGATCCATCGCGCGGAAAATGATGGGTGTTTTGCTGCGCCAGCAGTGCGGATAGCTGTGATGAAAATTTTCCTGGTGCAACAGCGCGTGGCGCACGCGCAGTTCGTGCAGCACGGCTTCGTTGGCGTCGCTCTTGCCGTGTTTTTCCAGAATGGATTTGCCGAGCATCCCGGCGGGCATCTGTTGCTCGACGGGCAAATCGTTGGTATAAGCCAATCGGCCATCATCATCCACCGGCGAGTAAATCGGCAGACTATTTAGACATCCGAGGTTATAGTCTTCCAAACCGTGCCCCGGAGCTATGTGAACAAAACCCGTTCCTGTCGTGTTCTCAACAAAAGAGTCGCCGGCCAAAAGTTTTCCAGTGCGATTGCAGAACGGATGCTGGTATTCCAGCCCGGCTAGTTTGTTGCCCAAAACAGTTTCGAGCGTATCAGACTTTTCCCATTTACATTTTTCGGCGACAGCAGAAACAAGCTGCGAGAGAATCCAATATTTTTCCTCGCCAACTTGCACTAGCGAGTATTGAAGCTTTGAGTTGTATGCCACCGCGAGATTCGCAGGCAACGTCCATGGCGTGGTGGTCCAGATGACGATGAAAGTTTTTTTCAGTCCGACGACGGGAAATTTCACGAAGCAGCTCTGGCTGACGTGATCGGCGTATTCGACTTCCGCCTCGGCGAGGGCGGTGCGGCAGGGAATGCTCCAATAAACCGGTTTTTTGCCGCGATAAACAAAGCCCTTCGCCACGATGTCCGCGAACAGGCGCAATTCGTCGGCCTCGTATTCCTTGTTCAGCGTGAGATACGGGTTATCCCAATCGCCGAGCACACCGAGGCGCTTGAACTGGCCGCGCTGGATGTCAACGTATTTGAGCGCGTGCGCTTCGCACGCCTTGCGGATGGTCGCGGCATCGGCATCAATGTTGCCGGCCTTGCGCAGGTCTTGCGAGACCTTGAACTCAATGGGCAGGCCGTGGCAATCCCAGCCGGGAATGTAGGGCGCGCTTTTCCCGCGCAGCGTTTGATACTTGATGACAATGTCCTTGAGAATTTTGTTCAACGCCGTGCCGATGTGAGCGTCGGCGTTGGCGAAGGGCGGGCCGTCATGCAGGACGAATTTTTCGCCGGCGACGCGCGACGCCTGAATCCTCGAGTAAAGCTTCGTGGCTTCCCATTTTTTCAAACGCTCAGGCTCGCGCGTGACGAGGTCGGCCTTCATGGCGAAGTCCGTGCGCGGGAGATTCAATGTGTCTTTGTAGTCCATCGCAAAATTGAAGCAAAGACGGTAACAGCGGTCAAAAACCCTGTCAACGAACGCGCGGAAGCTTTTTCGGCGGAAGGGAAACGCTCAACATTCAACATTCAACGCTCAAACTTCCAACGAACGGGATCGCGCCGCACTTCGATATTGGGCATTGAAGGTTTGTTTTCTCGCGGGGAACACTGCGAGGTCTAAAAAGAAAAAACCGGCTCAGTCAGCCAGGGGATGGCCGAAAGAGCCGGGGAATTCAGAATGAGCACAACGTAGGATTACGGAGAACTCGTGCTGCCGGTTGCACTCAAGCCGGAGCCGAAATTGTATTAAATTCAAAGATCAAGTTGCCGGCTGGCGATCCTCGCCCCCGCAACTACGACTAGTAAATCATAGTCGCTTATCTTTGTCAACAACGTATTGAAAGTATAAGTAACTACTATTGCACTCGGCTTTGCCATAAGACAGCAATTTTCGTAAATAATTTGGCAAGAAACGGCGTGGCCAACCGGCAATGGATTTGGGGCTGGAAAAAGACTGCGGCGACCGTTGCGCGGCCGCCATGTTTCCGATCCTGAAAAAAGCCCATTTGACAGGCATTTTTGCGGCTGTGAATAACTTGCGAACAAAAGTTAATATGTTGTCCTCGTAACTTTCCCGGCAATGAAATAAAAACGATGACGCTGTTTGGTGTCAGGCGTTGCGGAAAAATATTTTTTTGGGAATTTAGCGGGAAAATGAATCGTTAAATCGCAAAGCATTGACAAGCAAACGGTTAAATTTTAACCCTAAAAAAACTGTCCACTGGTCGGCGCAAACATTTCATGTTTTCGCTTGAATGTTGCCGCAAATCGCGGTTCACTGGTTGGCGAATCCGAATATAAAAACCGGGGACGGCGCAGGGTGAATAAAACGTAAAATTCGGGATTGGCGGAACACAATGCAAATTTCTGCGGATAAAATTTGGAACACGGCGCAGGAGCATCTTCGCGTCAAATTGAGCCGGGACACGTTTAACATGTGGTTCGCGCCCTTGCGCCCATGCGTCGTGGACGGACAGCAGTTGACGATGGAGGCTCCGAACGAGTTTTGCGAAGTCTGGCTCAAGGACAATTACTTGGGACTGCTGCAGGACGCCGTGGCGGTGGCGGCGGGCTGCCGGCTCCAGGTGAAATTCAAAGTGACCAACGTTAGCCAGCCGAAACCTCCGGTTCCGGTGGCGGTTCCCGTCAAACCCAAATCCGCCGAGGCGCCGCCGGAACGCGCCAACGGGCACGCCGACAGTCATTTCAATCCGAAGAACACCTTCGAGTCGTTTGTCGTCGGAACCAACAATAATTTTTGCTTTGCCGCCGCCAAGGCTGTGGCCGAGGCGCCGGGCAAATCCTACAATCCGCTGTTCCTTTACGGCGGCGTGGGCCTGGGCAAGACGCATCTGCTGCACGCCATCGGCCAGCACGTCGTCGGCACCAAAAAAAGCGCGCGGGTCGCTTACGTTTCCTCCGAGAAATTCACGAACGAATACATTGACGCGATCCAGAACAACAGACTCGTCACCTTCCGCAAAAAGTATCGCCAGACGGACGTGCTGCTGATTGACGACATCCAGTTTCTGGCCGGCAAAGAGCGCATTCAGGAGGAATTTTTTCACACCTTCAACGCGCTGCACGAATCGCACAAACAAATCGTTTTGACCTGCGACCGGCCGGCCAGCGAAATTCAAGGCTTGGAAAACCGCCTCGTTTCGCGATTTGAATGGGGTTTGGTCACCGATTTGCAGCCGCCGGACATCGAAATGCGCCTGGCTATTCTCAAAAAGAAGGCGCAGATCATGAACGCCGTTTTGCCGGACGACGTAATTAATTTCCTCGCCACGCGCATCCGCACAAACATCCGCCGGCTCGAAGGTGCGCTCATCCGGGTCGCGTCCTACGCCTCGTTGACCGGCAAGAAGCTGACGATTGAGGTCGTGGAAAATTTGCTACGGGAAATTTTGCACGAAGAAGGCCGGCAGACCATCAGCATCGAAGTCATCCAGAAGCGCGTGGCGGAACATTTTGACATCCGGCTGGCGGACATGACCAGCAAACGGCGTCCGGAAAACATCGCCTTCCCGCGCCAGATCGCCATGTATCTGTCGCGCCAGTTGACCGAAAGCTCGCTCAACACCATCGGCGAGGCTTACGGCGGACGCGACCACGGCACGGTGCTCCACGCCTGCCGTCTCGTCAAAGACCGCATGGAAGTGGATTCCAACGTCCGGCAAGTGGTCCATTATCTGGAAAAGCAGTTGATCCGGTAAAACAGTTTTTAGTTTTGAATTTTTAGTTTCAAGTTCAGATTTTTGGCGCGGCGTTGGCTCAACTAAAAACTTAAAATACAAACTTTCACGATGCCGGTCATTGAGGTCAAAAATCTCACCAAAGCCTTTCGCACCTACAAAAAGCAACCCGGTTTCTCCGGCGCGGTGCGCGGACTCTTTCACCGGCAATACGAGCAGACGCTCGCCGTCAACGACGTCAGCTTCCGCATCGAACCCGGCGAACTCGTCGGCTTTCTCGGCCCGAACGGGGCGGGCAAAACCACCACGCTCAAAATGCTCGCCGGCCTGCTGTATCCCACCAGCGGCACCGCGAAAGTGCTCGGCCACACGCCGTGGGAGCGGCACGACGATTACCGCCGGCAGTTCGCGCTCGTGCTCGGCCAGAAAAACCAGCTCTGGTGGGATTTGCCCGCGCGCGAATCGCTGGAGCTGAACGCCAAAATTTACGGCATCACCAAAGAGAATTTTGAAAGAATTGTCGGCGAAATGACGGAACTGCTCGCCGTCAAAGACAAGCTTAACGTCAGCGTCCGCGAACTCTCGCTCGGCGAGCGCATGAAAATGGAACTCATCGCCTCGCTGCTGCATCAGCCCAAAGTGCTGCTGCTCGACGAGCCGACCATCGGGCTGGACGTGACTTCGCAAAAGACCGTGCGCGATTTCATCCGCCGCCACAATGCGCAGCAAAAGACCACGATCATCTTGACGAGTCATTACATGGCCGACATCCAGGCGTTGTGCGAGCGTGTCATCATCATTGACCACGGCAAATTATTTTTCGATGGCAAGTTGAGCGAGATAGTTGACCGCTTTGCCGATTTCAAGCTCATCACCATTCAATGTGAAAACGCCGACAAATATCCGGCGGAAAATCTGGCGCGCTACGGCGAAGTGACCGAAAAAACCGCCACCGCCATCACGCTCAAAGTGAAACGCGACCGTGTGATTCCCGCCTGCAAAGCCCTGCTCGACGAACTGCCGGTGACGGACATTGACATCCAGGAAGTGCCTATCGAAGACGTGATCCGCCAGATTTTTGCACGGTGAATTTCAACGCAAAGACGCAAAGGTGCAAAGCCGCCGCAGCAAGCCTTCCGTTTCTTTGCACCTTTGCGTCTTTGCGTCTTTGCGTTAAAATTTTTTGTTTGCATGAAACAATTTGATTTTCTCATCCTCGGCAGCGGCATCGCGGGGCTGTCGTTCGCGCTCAAGGTCGCGCCGCACGGGCGCGTGGCCATCGTCACCAAAAAGGACCGCGCGGAGTCCAACACCAATTACGCGCAGGGCGGCATCGCGTCGGTGACGAGCAGGGAAGACACGTTTGAACTGCATGTCCGCGACACGCTTGCGGCGGGCGCGGGACTATGCAAGGAAAACGTCGTCCGCACGATTGTCGAGGAAGGGCCGGCGCGCATTCAGGAATTGATCGAGCTGGGCATGAAATTTTCCGAGCGCGATGGTCCGGGCGAGGACGGCGGCAAAGAACTGGACCTCGGCCGCGAAGGCGGACATTCCAAGCGCCGCATCCTGCACGCGAAGGACGTGACCGGCCGCGAGATCGAACGCGCGCTGCTCAACGCGATTTCCAAACGGCCGAACATCGAAATTTTTGAGAATCATATCGCGATTGATTTAATCACAACGGCGAAACTGGAAAAATCGGCAACCGGCAATCGGCAATCGGCAATTCCGAATCGCTGTCTCGGCGCTTACGTTTTCGACAAACGAGCGAATCGCGTCCACACCTTCGTTGCGCCGGCCACGCTGCTGGCGACGGGCGGCTGCGGCAAGGTTTATCTCTACACCACCAATCCCGACATCGCCACCGGCGACGGCGTGGCGATGGCCTTTCGCGCCGGCGCGGTGATTGCGAACATGGAGTTCGTCCAGTTTCATCCGACGTGTCTTTACCATCCGAAAGCCAAATCATTTCTCATCAGCGAAGCCGTGCGCGGCGAAGGCGGCATTTTGCGGACGCTCGATGGGAAAGAATTCATGGACGCGCATCATCCGATGAAATCGCTGGCGCCGCGCGATGTCGTGGCGCGGGCGATTGACAGCGAAATGAAAAAATCCGGCGCGGAACACGTGTGGTTGGACATCACGCACAAGCCGGCGCGCTTCATCATAGATCGTTTTCCAAACATTTATCAGACCTGCCTGGGTTACGGCATTGACATCACGAAAGAGCCGATTCCCGTGGTGCCGGCGGCGCATTACCAGTGCGGCGGCGTGGTGACGAACGTGGACGGCGAAACGGATATCGCCGGGCTTTACGCCGTCGGCGAAGTGGCCTGCACGGGACTGCATGGCGCGAACCGGCTGGCGAGCAATTCGCTTCTCGAAGCGCTCGTTTGCGCCCATCGCGCGGCGGAGAAAATCGGCAATCGGCAATCGGCAATCGGCAATATCTCGATTCCACTCTGGCAGTCCGGCAACGCGACGAACGCGGACGAACTGGTTGTCGTCTCGCACAACTGGGATGAAATCCGCCGGCTGATGTGGGATTACGTCGGCATCGTGCGGACGGGCAAGCGGCTCCAGCGCGCGCAGAGCCGGCTGGCGCATTTGCAGCAGGAAATCCGCGAGTATTATTGGAATTTCATCGTGACGGCGGATCTGCTGGAATTGCGCAACATCGCGACGGTGGCGGAACTGATCGTGCGCTGCGCGCTGATGCGCCCGGAAAGCCGCGGGTTGAATTACAATCTGGATTTTCCCAACGCCAATCCCGAATGGGCGCAACGCGACAGCGTGGTGCGGCGCGGAAACTAAAACGGCGAAGAAATAATCTTGACGGCCAGTGTCGGCGCTTCGTGATTCACGTTCCGCCTATCCTGATGTTAGGCGGCGTCATTCTTAAAACCAAGTGACTCTATTTTCCGTGCTCGCCACTGCTTGAACATGGCCTCCTGCTCGACCCTGCCATATTTGCGAAGCGGAATCTCACCACAATACTCCTCCTTGTATAACTCGAATGTGAGCGCCCTCGCTGATGTTGGCGCAGGCTTAACAGGTAAATCCTCGCCGCAGTGCATACACTTGCGCGCATCGTCTGGCACATGTCCCTTACACGCGGGGCACTGACGGCGTTTGTCTGGCAAAAAAGCTGCGCCAACCAGACCGACTGGCCCCAGCAAAGCACCCATCGCCGCTCCTTTTTCGGATTGGCCGCGCTTCTGGCCAATCAGCCGACCAATAAGTCCGAATACCAATAGTCCGATACCGATGGCTATGACAGTGAAAACTATCTCTCCAGTATTGTCAGTATTGTCATTCATATATTTTTGCGTGGTGCGAGCCGCCTAACAGATAATGGGCAGACGGTTGTTACGCCTATCCTCGGCCAAATTCAGCCTATCCTTTTTCAGGATTGGGCTGTTTTTTTATTTTTAAACTTACTTTTCCTCATGGCATTGTCCATCAAATTTGTTTCAAATCCGTCTGGGCAATGGCGCCGTTGGTTCACGCCCAAAGCTTTTCGGGATATTCGCCCTTGGCAATGAGCTGGCGGATGCTTTCGATGACTTGCGGACGGTCTTCGCGATAGGTCACGCCAAACCACGAGTCCGGCGAGTGCAATACTTTCACCTTGGCCTTGCCGCCGGTCACGAGTTCGCCGACGGTGGCGGGGATGTAGCACTCGGATTTTTGTTCGCCGCCCGCTTTCTTCAGGAATTTTTCAAACTCCACCTTGATCTGCGGAAACAGCGCGGGCGTGAAGCCCCAGAAATTCATCGAAACCGCCTCGTTGCCAGTGAGCTTCGTAATTTGTCCGCCGGTGTCCGTGTTCTTGGCGCCGCTGCCATCGCGCTCGATTTTGGTCATTTCGACGATGGACGTGAGATAATTGTTGGCGTCCACGCGCGAGACGCCGCGCGTCACGGAACCGAAATCGGAAAGCGTGTTGCGCAAAATAAATCCCACCATCGCATAATCGGGCGAACCGGATGTCAAATGTTTCGCCAACACTTTGTAGGCGTGCCGGCCGTAAAAATCATCAGCGTTGATGGCGGCGAAATTTTCTTTGACGACGCCTTCCGCCATCAGGATCGCGTGCGTGGTGCCCCACGGCTTGGTGCGGCCGGCGGGCAGCGAATAGCCGGCGGGCAGTTTGTCGAGTTCCTGAAAAACGTATTCCACGGCGATGCGTTTTTCAAAACGCGCGCCCACGATTTCGCGGAACTGCGGCTCGATGTCCTTGCGGATGACGAACACGAGTTTGCCGAAACCGGCGCGCATCGCGTCGAAAATGGAATAGTCAATGATGGTCTCGCCGGCGGGGCCGACGGGATCAATCTGTTTCAAACCGCCGTAACGGCTGCCCATGCCGGCGGCGAGAACGAGCAAAGTTGGTTTTGTCATGCGCGTAGATTTTATTTTTTCAAGCGCGCCTGTCCAGCAAATGTGAAGCCAGACGCCGCAATGCCGCCGAATCGTTAAAATGTCAAAAATAGATATGTTTTCGTCAAAAGTGGACATTCCCCTTTGCGGAAAACCAGCTAAACATATGTCCGAACATTGATCCGAACGCGCGGCCAGCCCGTCGTGCCGGTTTAAACAAAGAAAAACGGTTTTATGGAACAAACAAAACGACTCGTAGAAAAAAGTCCCGCCACCAAGAAGGACGATTTGATCGTCATCACCGGCGCGGGCGGATTCATCGCCGGCAACCTCGCCCTGTATTTCAAGAAGAAGGGTTTCACCAACATCCGCGCGGTGGACAAAAAGCCGCTTTACGAGTGGTATCTCCATGTGCCCGGCGTGCAGAACCTTTGCCTCGACGTCAGCATCGAAGACAACTGCAAGCGCGTTTGTGAAGGTGCGGTGGAAGTCTATAACCTCGCTGCCGACATGGGTGGCATGGGATTCATCGAACGTTTCCGCGTCGAATGTCTGCGTTCCATTCTTATCAACACCAACATGGTGGAGGCGGCTTACAAGGCCGGCGCGCGCCACTACTTCTTTTCGTCTTCCGCCTGCGCCTACAACACGCTGCTGCAAAAAGACCCGAACGTCCGCGCGCTCAAGGAAACCGACGCGTATCCGGCGATGGCCGAACGCGGCTACGGCTGGGAGAAATTGGTTTCCGAAATGTTCTGCGAGGAATACTGGCACGAACGCGGGATGAAAACGGCGATTGCCCGTTTCCACAACGTCTATGGCCCGCACGGCACGTGGGATGGCGGCCGCGAAAAAGCGCCCGCCGCGCTCTGCCGCAAGGTCATCGAGGCCATCGAGACCGGCAAGAAAGACATCACGATCTGGGGCAACGGCTCGCAGACGCGCAGCTTCATGTATATTGACGACTGCGTGCAGGGCATTGACAAGATCATGCACAGCGATGCTTTGATCGCCACGCCGATCAACCTCGGATCGAGCGAGCTGGTTTCCATCAACGAGCTGTTGACCAAGATTGAAAAAATCGCGGGCGTGAAGATGAACCGTAAATATGACCTGAACGCGCCGCAGGGCGTGGCGGGTCGCAATTCGGACAACACGTTCATCAAGAAAATTCTCAAGTGGGAACCGGGCACGACCTTGAACAAGGGTCTCGCGGAAACCTACGAATGGATTTACGGCGAATACAAGAAACGCGCCGCCGGCAAGCGCATCGGCATCGGCTGAAATTGCGAAACTTCTTCCTCTGCCGCTCGTGATTTTAGTCACGAGCGGCGACGCATCCGAACTAATCTAACCAACCATGAAATCCAAACTGCTTCTCCCCGTTTTTTTATTCGCCGCGTCAATCGCAGTCGGACTGCAAGCGCAGACGAATTTCCAATTCTATCTGCCGATTGCCAAAGGCCCGTTCACCGGCACGATGGATTCGCTCACGAATTATTCCTACCCGGAATGGTTCCGCGACGCGAAGTTCGGCATCTGGGCGCACTGGGGTCCGCAATCCGTGCCGATGATGGGCGACTGGTATGCGCGCAAGATGTATCAGCAGCGCGATCCCGACTACGCCGACCATCTCGCGCGCTGGGGCCATCCGTCCACGAACGGTTGGAAGGACGTCATCCCGCTGTGGAAAGCGGAAAATTGGGACCCGGAAAAACTGATTGAACTCTACAAAAAAGCCGGCGCGCGATATTTCGTCAGCATGGGTTCGCACCATGATGATTTCTTTTTGTGGAATTCAAAACTGCACCGCTGGAACGCCATGCAAATGGGACCGCACCGCGATGTCGTTGGCGAATGGCAAAAGGCCGCGAAGAAAAATGGATTGCCGTTCGGTGTTTCCGAACATTTGGGCGCGAGCTTCACGTGGTTTCAGGACGCGCACAAATCCGACAAGACCGGTCCGCTCGCCGGCGTGCCTTACGACGGTTCCAATTCCAATTACTGGGATCTTTATCATTGGCCCGCGCAACCCGGCGACACCGGCTGGTATTCCAAAGACCCGCGCTGGCAGCAGTTATGGTTCAACGAAATCCAGGAGTTGGTGGACAATTACAAACCCGATTTGCTTTACACGGACGGAGGCGTGCCTTTCGCAAATCAAGTCGGCTTGAGCCAGATCGCGAATTTTTACAATCTGAAAATGCGGCGCGGCAAAACTGAAGCGGTCTATAATTGCAAACAACCGTCCAACGGACGCTGGGTGCAGGACTACGAACGCGGCGTCGGCGGCGGCATCAGCCCGTATCCGTGGCAGACTGACACTTCGATTGGCGATTGGTTCTACAACAAAAACTGGAAGTATCAGCCGTTGAGCTGGACCGTCCACATGCTCGTGGACATCGTCAGCAAAAATGGAAATTTGCTGCTCAATGTTGTGCTGCGGCCCGATGGAACGCTTGATCCCGAAGTCGAAACCATGTTGCATCAACTCGCCGACTGGACGGCGGTGAACGGCGAAGCGATTTACGGCACGCGCCCGTGGCTCCTCTACGGCGAAGGCGCGGTGCAAGCGCGCGGCGGCGCGTTCCGCGAAAACATGACTTACAGCGCCAAAGACATCCGGTTCACGACCAAGGGCAAAAAACTTTACGCGATCGCGATGGGCTGGCCGGACGACGGCAAGATGACAATTAGAGCGCTCGCCAAAACATCTGACGCGTCGCAGAACAACATCTCGAAAATCGAATTGCTCGGTTACAAAGGCAAGTTGAAATTTGAGCAGACAACCGACGGATTGACTGTGGAATTGCCCGATGTCAAGTTGAGCGACCTTACCTGCTCGTTGCGCATCACCGGCAAAAACCTTAAACCGGCGCAGATGCCAGCGACACCGGCGACGCGATAGTTTCCAATCAATGCAACCGAAATCTCCTGTCGCCAAACTGCTCGGCGCCATTCCCAACCGTCTGCAACTCGCCGGCGGTTGGATTGATCAGCCGTTCGTTTCGCAACACAATCCCAAGCCGCCCGGCTCGATGGTCGTGGTGCAAATCGAGCCGGATTTCCGGCCAATGGACCGTTCCGGCATCGCCAGCGGCACGCGCGCCATCGCGATGAAATTGTGGAAGGGCAAATTGCCGAACCGTCCGCCCGATGAATTAGTGCGCGAGCTTTACGACGCGGAGAACAAAAGCAAGGCCGAGCCGAGCGGTTCGCAGGACATGATCGGCTTGATTTACCCCGGCGTGAACCGGCTCGATTACGATTTCAAGATCCACGGCGGCGTGTTTCACCTCGCACATTGAATCCTGCAACTCGCCGAAAGTGGCGAAGTGGTTGAGTAATGTTCTGCATTTGATTCCGATCGAGCCGCGCCCGGATGGTTACAATCCGCTCGGCGAAAAAAATCTCGATCCAAAATGGGTCGCCAAGCTTGGCCAGTCGGGACAGGATTGCTACGACGCCATCATGAAAATGGATGCGGAAAAACTCGGCGCGTCGCTCAACCTGAACATGAAATGCTGGGCAACGCTGCTGCCGCAAGTCATCCACCATCCGCTGCTGCGGGTGGATTTGATGCCTATTTTGCAGGCGTATCAGAAACAATATCTTGGCGCGATGTATTCCGGTTGCGGCGGCGGATACCTGATTGTGGTTTCGGAAAAACCAGTGCCGGGAGCGTTCAAAGTCAACGTGCGAGTCGCAAAATGAGTTCGACCCGTCTAAGACAGGCGTCGCGCCGGTCTCATTCTCCAAAAAAGTCAGAGGCCGACGCGGTGCCTGTCCCACAAGTCGTCGTCAGCGGCGGTTTCGATGACATCCGCTCGCGCGACCTGCGTTTTCTCGAAGAAGCGTCGAAGCTCGGTGAGTTGACGGTGTTGCTCTGGCCCGATTCCGTTTTGGAAAAACTCGCCGGCAAAGCGCCGAAATTTTCGGCGGCCGAACGCGGTTATTTTTTGAACGCCGTCCGTTACATCAGCAAAGTCGCGGAGGCTGACGTGAACGCCGACTTCAATGCACTGCCGAAAAGCATCCGTGCTGACATTTGGGCCGATGTGGAAACGGCGGCCAATCCGGCGCGCGAAAAATTCTGCCGTGAAAACCAAATCGCCTATCGCATTTTCACGGCGGACGATTTGAACGGTTTTCCCGAACCGCCGCCGATGCCGTCCGCGCCGGGCAAAAAGAAAATCGTGGCCACCGGCTGTTACGACTGGTTTCACTCCGGCCACGTCCGCTTCACCGAGGAGGCTTCGGCTTACGGCGATCTTTACATTTGTCTCGGCAGCGACGCGAATGTCCGGTTACTCAAGGGCGAAGGCCATCCGTTGTTGTGCGAGGAGGAGCGGCGCTACGTCGTCGGCTCGATCAAGTTCGTGAAGCAGGCACTTATCACCACCGGCACCGGCTGGGTGGACGCCGACCCGGAAATCCGCCGGTTGAAACCGGACGTTTACGTTGTGAATGAAGACGGCGACAAGGGCGGCAAGCGCGAGTATTGTGAACAGCTTGGCATCGAATATCTCGTGCTCAAGCGCACGCCCGCGCCGGGGCTGCCCAAGCGCAGCAGCACGGATTTGCGCGGCTTCTAATCACTTCACAAATCCCTGCGCCTTGAGCCAGAACAGGCAGTCGTTCGCCCACGGATGCGGATGCGCAAATGGCGCTTTGTCTTTCAGCCCCATGCCGTGTCCGCCTTTTTGATAAATGTGCAGGTCGAAGGGCACGCGCTTCCCCCGCAGCGCCTCGGCGAACATCATTGTGTTTTCCATCGGAACGACGGTGTCTTCAAACGTGGTCCACAAAAAGCACGGCGGCGTGGCGCGCGTCACCTGTAATTCGTTGGAAAGCAGCTTGACCAGTTCCGGCGGCGGATTGGTGCCGAGCAAATTTCCCTTTGAGTATTGGTGTGTGAACTCGCCCATCGTGATGAGCGCGTAGCAAAGTATTCCCAAATCCGGGCGCGAGCTTTGCCGCTCCACCGGATCGGCGGAATTGGTGTCGCCGGCATCGAAATGCGTCAACAGCGTCGCCGCCAGATGCCCGCCCGCCGACGATCCCATGATGCCGACGCGGTGCGCGTCAATTTTAAATTCATCCGCATGGGCGCGCACCCAGCGCATGGCGCGCGTCACATCCTGAAATTCCGCCGGATGATGATAGCCGTTGGAGCCAAGCCGGTATTTCAAGACGAAGCAGGTCACGCCATGCTGGTTCAACCAGAGCGCGTAGTCGTTGCCTTCATGCGGCGCCAGCATGCCGTAGCCGCCGCCCGGACAAATCACCATCGCCGCGCCCGTGGCGTTGGACTCGCACAGATACGGCGTGATCGTGGGGATGTCGTTGGACGACGTGCCGAGCGCGCCGGGCGCGCCATCCGGCCAGAGTGGAATGGGAGTTTGCATTTCCGCGCGGGAAAGCATGAGCGACAGAAACAAAGTTGCCGAGGTCAAAATACTTTTCATGGCGGGATGATGCCGGGACGCACAGATATTTGAAACCAATTTTTATCTCCACGCTGGCGGTGGCACGGAATTTGTGGCTCGACTTGCGGGAAGGAGGGAAATACGGTTTCTACGGCCACTATTAAGCCAGTCTCCTATGAAAAAGAGTCCTATCGTAGATTCGGTTGTTTATTGTGACACATCTCTTGTCATCGATTATATGCTGGCTACAGGACGCGAACCGGAAGCTAACCGAAATCCATTCCCAGAATCTGATTTTCGCCGCAAGGAACGAGTCTATTGGGAAACACTATTTCGAGATGATAAAAGATATCAATTTGCGGTAAAGTTGCGGTCAATTCTTGGTTGGAATTTTCCAAAATCAAAGGTGGTAATTTCTCCATTTGTTCTGCTCGAACTTGATGAGTGGTTTGCAGAAGAAACATTTAAACGCAATGCGTTGGAAGGAACTCATGTAAAAGCGATCCAAACGCACTCTCGAAAACAAATAGGAGAGTTCATTCAACAGATTGTTCGTGACGCGAAGGAAGCCGAGGATTCTTTTGCAGCCCAGTTATGGGGTGCGATGGCAAGCGGAGCGCGGGGCGAATGTCTTGCAGGAATAATAATCAAGCCAGTCCACAATCTTCGATTTGGTGCGGATAAATTCTCAAAAGTCTCGCTGCTTTCTCATATGCAGCTAGGCATGGCTGATATCATCCACCTTTTGGCTGCGGATGCACTCAAATGCACTCATTTCGCATCAACTGATTCAGACTTTTCCCGCTTGAGAAAAGAAATCGAAGCGGCGTTCAAATTTAAAATTCTGTTCAAGGACGAAATATTTAGCGTTGTTAAGCCTGAGGAAGAGGCTGTTGCCGATGCTCGTCCAAAATAAAACAGCGCGGACAGCTTTCGCCGTCTGTTTAAATTATTTCTTCGGCGGCAGTTCGCGGATGAAGGCCCACGAAACCTCGGCGGTCTGGCCGTTGTCGTAGTGGACGTAAAAGCCGGACTGGCACCAGTCCTCGATTTCCAGATGATCGAATTTGGCTTTGGGTGAAATCTTGTTGGCCTTTCGGATAGTGGCGTGCGGTTCAAGAATGCACAGACCGTCGGCAAACTCCACGTCAAACGCATCCTCCCAACTCAAATAACGAACGTTCTTCACCTTCGAGAATTTTCCCTTCCCGAATGGCATTTTGGCATTTTGCATCGCTGTTTTCATATCCGGCCTTCGTTTTGCAATTCGCGTATCAACGCCACAATCTTACGCTCAATTTGGGGAATGTCCATCGGTTGCATCGTTTCCAGATTCACGCGGGTGATGAGTTGGTCGTTCTTGTCAAACACATGGACGTGACGCGGCCGGTGGTCGCCAACCCACCAGATGAACATGTAACCGCCGCGTCGAATTTTTCCCATGACGGAATTGTTTTACAAGCAACAAACCGGCCTGGCAAGTTTGGAAGCGTAAAAGAAAACAGCGCGGACAGCTTTCGCCGGGCGCGCTGTGAATGGGGCTGCCTGCGGAATTTGGCTTGATAACCGGAACGGACGGAAATATGGTCGGTGGGATGGGAAAATGAATTGCGGAATATATCAGCGTTTTGGCCTCATGAAATTCATGCGACTATTTGTCATACCTCTTTGGTTGGCATTTTTGATTGGATGCAAACAGAGTCAGCAGAGCGAGGTCAAATCTGTCGCTGATATGAATGCCCCCACATTACAATTGCGGTTAATTGAGGATTCACCTTCCCCAGATTCCGAGCAGATGTTTCTATCCTTGAATAGTGAGAATGGGTCTAAACCAGAGGCCATTTACGTCCAGAAAGCTGTCGTGTTGAATGAAGCGGATGTAGCGAGAGCATCTGTTTGGGTGCGTGGTGAACATGTGGGAATAGACATCTACCTGACAGACGAGGCAAGCAAGCGATTTCAAGATTTTACTCGCCACAACATTGGCAGACGTGCTGCGATCGTGATTGATGGGCGGCTCCGTGCTGCTCCTGAAATCAAGAGCGAAATCTCTCTTGGCGAATTCGATTTGACAAGCAATTGGAGTATTGAAGAGGCGAAGATTCTTGCCCAAAGATTGGATAAGGTAGGAAGGCACGGAAACTGAATGAGTTTACAGCTTCAAAAAAAAAGCGCGGACTGCTTTCGCCGTCCGCGCTTTGAATTTTGTGTTGCGGATTAGTGCTGCGCCGGAGCTTCGGCGGCGGCTTCCTTGTCGCGGTCTTCCATCGCGGCTTTGCGCGAGAGGCGGACGCGGCCTTTTTCATCCACGCCGAGGCATTTTACGGTGATGTCGTCGCCGACTTTCACGATGTCCTCGGTCTTCTTCACGCGGAAGTTGGCTAGTTCGCTGATGTGAACCAGGCCGTCCTTGCCGGGCAGGAATTCCACGAACGCGCCAAATTCTTTCACGGTGACAACTTTGCCGCGATAAATTTTCCCGATCTCGGCTTCGGCGGTGGAACCGACAATCGCGTCCACGGCAATCTTCATGCCTTCCGCCGAGACGGAGAAGATGTTGACCGTGCCATCGTCCTCGATGTCAATTTCGCAGCCGGATTCCTCGACGAGGCGCTTGATGTTCTTGCCGCCGGGTCCGATGATCGCGCCGATCTTCTCCGGGTTGATCTTGAGCGAGGTGATGCGTGGCGCGTATTTGCTGATTTCCTTGCGCGGCTCGGCAATGGTCTTGGCCATTTCGCCAAGAATTGCGAGGCGGGCGATGCGCGCCTTTTCCACGGCAATTTCCATGATGGAATGCGGCAGGCCTTTCAGCTTCAAATCCAATTGGAAACCGGTGATGCCTTTTTCCGTGCCGGCGATTTTGCAGTCCATGTCGCAATACGCGTCTTCCCATCCGATGATGTCGGTGAGGAGTTGATATTTGGAAATGCCGTCGCCGCTGTATTCGGTGCAAATACCGACGCTGATGCCGGCCACGGGACGAATCATCGGGACGCCGGCGTCGAGCAACGCGAGTGTGCCGCCGCAGACGGACGCCATCGAGGTGGAACCGTTGGATTCCATGATTTCGCTGGTGACGCGCACGGCGTAGGGATAGGTGTCAAGCGGAATCATCGGCTCGATGGAGCGCTCGGCGAGCGCGCCGTGGCCGATTTCGCGGCGGCCCGGACCGCTGATGCGTCCGGTTTCGCCGACGGAGAAATTCGGGAAGTTGTAGTGCAGGATAAACCGCTTGGTGCTTTCACCGCCGGTGTAGGAATCAAATTCCTGCGTGTCGTCGCCGGTGCCGAGTGTGGCGAGTGTGACGGCCTGCGTTTCGCCGCGGGCGAACAAAGCGGAGCCATGCGCACGCGGGAGAATGCCCACTTCGCTGGTGATCGGGCGAACCTGCTCAAAATTACGGCCGTCAAGGCGCTTGCCGCTTTCGAGAATCAATTTGCGGACGGCTTCCTTTTGAATGTAATAAAACGCGTCGTTGATGACAAACTGCGTGACTTTTTCTGCGCCGAATTTGGCGATGAGCTTCGTGCCGACCTCGTCCTGAATCGCCTTGCAGGCGTTTTCGCGGTTGAGCTTGCCGGGCGTGAGCAGGGCGGGAATGAAACGGTCGCCAGCAAGCGCCTTGGCTTCGGCCAAAATTTCGTCGGGGACAATTTTCAGCGTGATCGCGCGTTTGGGCTTGCCGATTTTCGCGGCGAGTTCTTTTTGCGCGGCAATCATCGGCTGGATGACTTCCTGCGCATATTTCAACGCGGCGTTGAAGTCGGCTTCGGAAATTTCCCTGGCCGCGCCTTCATACATGACGATGTCTTTTTCGTTGCCGACATAGACAAGATCGAGATCGCTCTCGGCTTGCTCGCTGTGCGTGGGATTGGCAATGAACTGGCCGTTGATGCGGCCAATGCGTGCCGCGCCGAGCGGACCGGCCCACGGAATGTCGGAAACCATCAGCGCCGCGCTCGCGCCGATGATGCTCAAAATATCGGGATCGTTTTCGCCGTCCGCGCTCAAGAGCACGGTCTGCACTTGCACTTCGTTATACCAGCCTTTCGGAAAGAGTGGGCGAATTGGCCGGTCGGTGAGACGGCAGGTGAGAATTTCCTTCTCGGTCGGTCGGCCTTCGCGCTTGAAGTAGCCGCCGGGAAATTTTCCCGCCGCCGCCGCTTTTTCGCGATAGTCAACCGTGAGCGGGAAGAAGTCCTGGCCTTCCTTGGCCTTGGTCGCGGCCACGGCGGCCACGATGACGATGGTTTCGCCCATCTGGACGGTGACGGCGCCGTCGGCCTGCTTGGCCAGTTTGCCGGATTCAATGATGATTTGCTTGTCGCCCAGTTGGGCGGTGATTTTATGTGACATAACTGTTTTTCACCACCACCCCCAGAGGAACTTCAGTGAACCCCGAAGATTTCGGAGCTGAATGAAATTTCCCGAAGGCGGCGGATTTGTTCTACGCGAGATTTTTCAGTTGAGGAATCCGGCAGTTCGCGTGGACCGCAAAATTCCAAAACGGAAGACTGGCCAGAAGTAAAAAAGCCGCGCCTTCCGCAAATTTCAGTGGCGCAGCTTGAGCTTTTTGGTGACCGTCTGGTAGCGGCTCAAGTCGGTGTTCTGCAGGTAATCGAGGAGGCGGCGGCGCTGGCCGACCATCATCAGCAGCCCGCGGCGGGAGCTGTGATCCTTCTTGGCAGTCTGCAAATGCTCGGTCAAATGGTTGATGCGGTGCGTGAGCAGCGCGATTTGCACGTCGGCGGAACCGGTGTCTTTTGCGTGTGTCTTAAATGATTCAATCGTCTTTGTCTTCGCTTCCATAATTAATTAGAACGACAGATTGTAATAGTTCTTCCTGCTGTGTAAAGGACTTTCCTGAACGCTTTTGAAAGCCGGACGCAACCGGATAAATTCCGAAAATGGGCTGAATTTCCAGAAATTTTCAGGGAAACATTGATCTTGGCCGCGGCATCTCTATAATCGCCTCGTTTTAAGCGAAAGGCCGTGGACAATCGAACCCGATCATCCCGGCTTTGAAAATCCGGTTCAATATCATGAGCGCCGACAATCAAGGATCTTACAACGCCACCGTCATCGGTCGTGAGGAAATCAACCCGCTGCTGGTGATTCTCCGGGTGCGGCCCGACGCGAAGCTGTTTGATTTCAAACCCGGCCAGTTTGCCGTGCTGGGGGTGCTGGGCAGTGCGCCGCGCGTGGCCGAAGCCGCGCCCGAAGAGCCGGTGGCCGAGCCGGATAAGCTGATCCGCCGCGCCTATAGCATCGCGTCCTCCAGCCTGGAGCGGCGGTATTTGGAATTTTATCTGACGCTCATCACCAGCGGCCAACTGACGCCGCGCCTGTTTGCCTTGAAGCACGGCAGCCGCGTGTTCCTCGGTCCGAAAGCCAGCGGCATTTTTACACTCGACCGTGTCGCGGCCGAAAAGGCGGTCATCCTCATCGCCACCGGCACCGGGCTGGCGCCTTACATTTCCATGCTGCGCACGATGCTGGTGAACGATGCGCAACGGCGGTTTGTCGTTCTGCACGGCGCGCGCTACGGCTGGGATCTGGGCTATCGCGGCGAACTCGAAAGCCTCGCGCGGCTGCGGCCCAATCTCACTTACATTCCCAGCATCACGCGGCCCGATCAAGACCCGCATTTTCATGGTTACACCGGCCGCATCCAGGCGCTGGTGGAGCAAGGCGTTCTGGAAAAAGAATCCGGGGTGCCGCTGAATCCGGCGCAGGCCGAAGTCTTTCTGTGTGGGAACCCCGAAATGGTCAACGTCGTCAAAGTGCTGCTCGAGGCCAAAGGTTTTGCCACCAAGAATGGCAATGAACCCGGCACCATCCACGTCGAAGAATACTGGTGAGCCGCCACCGTCCGGCGCGGAAATGGGTTGCGGAAACGGTTGACATTCCCGGCGCGGCGTAGCTTAATGGATGCGAAATCAACCGCTTCCGTTTTGCCGCCGAGAACAACCGCCGACAAGCAAAAAACGCCCGGGGCTTTTGATTCAGCAAACTGGAAATTCTGAAAGACCCCGACCATGAAAAAAAATCTTGTCCTCATCACCATCTTGCTGTCGTTGAGCCTGTCTTGGGTGGGCTGCAACAAATCCGGCAAACTAAACAAGACCTCCGAGTTCAAGCCGCCGACCGGGCCGGTCGAGTTGAAAATAAAATGGCCGCTGGGCGAACGCATCGTTCAGGAAACGGACATGAAGATGGAAATGGTGTTAGCAGTGCCAGGTCAGGCCACCCCCATGAAACAGGAAACAACCATGGGGCAAGGCTACGGGTTGACGGTGTTGCAGGCCAATCCCGATGGCGGGCATGAAGTGGAAATGGATTTTCTCAGCGCCCGAATGGCGTCGAAATTGGGAGACAAGACGTTGCTGGAATACGACTCCTCAAAAAAATCAACGGCGGACAATGCGAATCCTGTGGCCGACATGTTCGGAAAAATCATCGGCTCCAAAATCCAGTATTATCTGGACGCCAGCAACGCCGTGGAACGAATCGCGGGCGTGGACGACTTGGTGAACCGCCTGTCAGCCGGCGCGCAGGCGGAATCGTTAGCGACTCTTAAGAGCATGTATAGCGAAGGATATTTCAAGCAAATGATGAGCGCCAACCAGTTCATGCCGCCCAAGGCGGTGCAGCCCGGTGACACCTGGCCGATGCGTGTGGAAGTCCCGATGGCCACCATGGGCACCATGGTGCTGGATTACACGATCACCTTCCAGAACTGGGAAATGCACGGCAAACGCAATTGCGCCCGCCTGGATTTTTCGGGCACCATCCAAACCAAACCAGATCCCAATGCCAAACCGGACGGCATGTCCATTTCCATCACGGATGGCAACGCCTTTGGAGCAGCTTGGTTCGACCCGGAATTGGGAATCACCATTGATACCAAGATGAATCAAGACATGAAAATGACCATCCAACTGCCCCGGAATCCGCAGGCAAAACCGGATGCCGCCCAGCCGCAAAACATCACCAGCCAGATGAATCAAGTCATGACCATTAAGCTGGTATCAGTCAAGTAACCCGGTCCGGATTTATTCCAGCTTTTTCTTCGCGTCATCCGACACGTCAATTTTCGTCGTGTTCACGTCTTTGATTTCCACCGTTGTCGTGCGGTCCACGTCGCGGTCGTTGCCGTTGAAACTCACGGTGCCGGAAACGTGATATTGATATTTGGTCAGCTTGCCGTCGTTGACCCAGAACGTCACCGAGCCTTTGGGATTGGTTATTGTGGGGCCATCGCCGCCATTGCCGCGCCGACGGAAGGTCAACAATTCTTTCGCGCCCGCCTCGGTCAGATCGCCGGAAATCCCGTTCGTGCCGGCTTTCAATTCCTGCGCGGCGTTCGCCAGACTCACGGCCTCGACGGCGGGAACCTTGTAATTTTGCACCATGCGTGCGATGAACATCGTCGGATTGAATCCGCCGTTGCCGTCGTCTTTCATCGCCTCGGCCAGCGACTTCCAGCCGTCGTCCGTCTTGATTGCGCCGTTGGTGCCTTTGCTCACCGCCTCGGTCGTGTTGTCGCCGAAGCTCAAGGTTAGCATCGTATAGCCGTCCTTTTCCGTTTTGCCGTCCGTCGGGCCGGGCTTGAACTGCGAATCAGCGGGCACTTCCACCGTCGCCCGCCAGGTGTAATTTTTTTCGCCGCCGAGCGCGGCAGCGGCATTTTTAACATCATCCTTCGGACTGGAATCCGCGGCCAGCAGCGGGCCGGCAACCAGGGCAATCAGACTGATCAAAAGGTTTTTTTTCATAATAATTTTGGTTGGAGTTGGGGAACGACCCTAAATCTGCGCCGATGGCGGCGGAATTTCAATGCTAAAATGGCGGGAAAAATCCGCTGTTTCTTTTGGCGAAATCTGCTATCCTCCGCCAAAATGAGCAAGCTGCTGTTGATTGATGACGAAGAAGACGTGCGGTATTCCATCCAGCGGATTTTTGATTCGCCGGACATCGAACTCGCCACCGCCGCCAGCGGCGAGGAAGGGCTGAAGGTCATTCCCAAGTTCAAGCCCGACCTCGTGCTGATGGACGTGCGCATGACCGGCATGACCGGCCTCGAAACCCTGCGCCGCATCCGCCAGAACGATCCCAAGTTGCTGGTGATTTTGATGACCGGCTACGGCACCACGCAGACGACCATCGAGGCGATGAAGCTGGGCGCGTATGATTATCTGCTCAAACCGTTTGACATCCCCAAGCTCAAGGAAGTCGTCGCCAACGCGCTCAAGGCCGCGCGCGACATGAAACAGGTGGTTTCCTATCCAGCCGCTGCTCGAATCCGAGGATTACGAACTCGGCTTCGTCGGCGGCGCGCCGGCCATGCAGGAAGTGTTCAAGCTCATCGGCCAGGTTGCCGCCAGCGACGCCACCGCGCTCATCACCGGCGAAAGCGGCACCGGCAAGGAACTCGTCGCCCGCGCGATTTACCAGCACAGCAACCGCAACGAACAGCCGTTCCTCGCGGTCAACTGCGCCGCGATTCCCGAACAGCTGCTGGAAAGCGAATTGTTCGGCCACGAAAAAGGCTCGTTCACCGGCGCGACGTTGCAGCGCATCGGCAAGTTCGAGCAATGCAACCACGGCACGATTTTTCTCGATGAAATCGGCGACATGACGCCGCCCACGCAGACGAAAATTCTGCGCGTGCTGCAAAGCGGCACGTTCGAGCGCGTCGGCGGCAACTCGCCGATCAAGGTGGACGTCCGCGTCATCGCCGCCACCAACAAGCCGCTCGAAGCCGCCGTCGCCGCGCGGCAGTTCCGCGAGGATTTGTTTTACCGGCTCAACGTCGTGCGCATCCAGATTCCGCCGCTGCGCGACCGGCGCGAGGACATTCCGCTGCTGGTGAATTATTTTCTCAAGAAATTCGCCCGCGAAAACCAGCGCGCCCCGAAATCCATCGCCGCCAGCGTCATCAAGACGCTCGAAAAATATCATTGGCCCGGCAACGTGCGCGAACTGGAAAACGCCATCCGCCGCGCGCATGTCATGGCCAAGAGCGACGCGATCCTGCTGGCCGACCTGCCGCCGGAAATTTCCGGTGCGGCCAGCGGCGCTTCCGTTGCGCCCGCCAGCACGACCGTCGGGCGACGCCGCCACGACCGACGCCGCCGCGCTCGCGCGCCAACTGTTCCAATGGGCCAAGCGCGATCCGAAACTGAAAATCATTCCCGCCGTCGAGCGCGAACTGGTCATCCAGGCGCTGAAGGAGACGAACGACAACCAGGTTCACGCCGCCAAGCTGCTGGGCATCACGCGCGCCACGCTGCGCAAGCGCATCGAAAAATTCGGCATCCAGCGCGAGTTGAATGTGAAGTAGCCCGAACCGTTTCTTGACTCAATCCGTTTTATTGCTATCCTCGCACGCTCCGGTTTTTTGCCGGGAACGATTTTTCCGAATTTATGAAACGCCAGTATCAACCGAAGAAAATGCGCCGCAAACGCCAGCATGGGTTTCTCGCCCGCAATTCCAGCAAGAGCGGCAAGGCCACGCTGGCCAACCGCCGCCGCGTGGGCCGCAAACGCCTGACGCCGGTTTGATTTTGTGATGCCCGCGCCGCCGAAACGCCTGCGCCTCGGCCGCCAGTCGCGCCTCGCGCAAAACCGCGATTTCATGCGCCTCCGGCAGCGGGGCCAGCGCCTCGCGCTCGGCTGCCTCATCGCGAATTGGAACCGGCTGCCCGACGGGTTCCGCGCCCAAGCTTGGGGTTGTCACCAGCAAAAAAATCGGCGACGCCCCGGCCCGCAGCCGCGCCCGGCGGCTGCTCCGCGAAAGTTTCCGGCTGCATCAGCATGAATTCGCGCAGCCGGTGGAACTGGTTTTGGTCGCGCGCAATTCCATTGCCGGACGCAGTTTTGCCGAGGTGGAAAAGGATTTTCTCGCGGCGCTCCGCCGCGCGAGCTGTTGAAAAATTGAACCGTGAATCCGATCCGGCACATTTTGATTTTCTCGATCCGCGTTTATCGCTGGACGATTTCGCCGGCGCAGACTTTTTTGTTTGGCGCGCGGCGCCGGCTGCCGGTTCACGCCGACTTGTTCGGTTTATGCGATTGACGCGCTGCGCGAACACGGCGCGGTGGCGGGAACGGTTTTGGCGGCGAAACGGATTTGCCGCTGCCATCCGTGGGGCGGCGGCGGCCACGACCCGGTTCCCGAAAACGGAAAACGGAAAACGGAAAACGGAAAATTTTTGGAAACCGCACACTCATAAAATTTCATGGACAAGACTGGAATCATCGTGGTTTCGATTTGCGCGCTGCTGCTCGGCTGGTGGTTTGTCGAGCAAAACAAAATCGCGCAACAGCAGGCTGCCTACGCCCGGACGAATCAAGTGGCTCTCGCGCAAAGCCGGTTGGCGGCGACCAATCCAAGCGTTGCCACCGCGGCGGGCGCGGCGGCAATCGTGACGACGCCGGTAGTTTTCGACACCAACGCGCCGGAGCAAACCATCGTGCTGACGAACCGGCAGGCCGATTACACGAACCGTTACACCTTCACCTCGCGCGGCGGCGGCCTGAAGCTGGTGGAGTTGCTGGATTATCCGCAAACCATTTCCGCCCGCTGGACGCTCAAGAGCGGCGCGCAAAACAACGGCGTTGCTTCGCTGAACACGCTGGCCGCAGTGCCGGCGCTGGCGGTGCTGGGCGATCCCAGTTTGGTCGGCGACGGCAATTTTGCGCTGACGAAAACCGACGACGGCGTGCGCGCGGAAAAAAAATTACCCAACGGCCTGCGGCTGGTGAAGGAATTTCATCTCGGCTCAAATTATCTGGTCTACGCGAGCGTGCGGTTGGAGAACACCACGGACAAACCGCTGGCGTTGCCGGCGCAGGAGATCGTCGTCGGCACGGCCACGCCGATGGACGCGGACGATAACGGCCAGTTTGAGGGTGCGATGTGGTCGGACGGCGCCAAGGCGAAAGATCAACTGCTGTCGGCGTTTTCGGGCGGCGGCTGCTCGCGGGGCGCGCCCAAAACGGAAATCATCGCCGGCGACAACAACGTTGTGTGGGCGGCGGCGCACAACCAGTTTTTCGCGCTGCTGGCGATGCCCAAGGAATCCGCGCAGGAAATGATCGCGCGGCCGGTGACGCTGCCGCAATTTGCCAACGTGTCGGAAACCAATTCGCCGTTGCCGCGCGGCATTCAGACGACGCTGCTTTATCCGGCGGGAACCTTGACGGCGAATTCCGCCATTGAGCGGCAGATTGTTCTGTTCGCCGGCCCAAAGGAATACCGCACGCTGGCGGACGTCGGCGCGCAGTTCCACAACCACGCGGACGACGTGATGGGCTTTGGCAGCATTTACGGCTTTTGCGCCAAACCGCTGCTGCTGGCGATGAACTGGCTGCATGACGTGACGCGGCTCGGTTACGGCGTGGTCATCGTGCTGCTCACGATTCTGTTGCGGGCGATTTTCTGGCCGCTGACGGCGGCGAGCACGCGCTCGATGAAACGGATGCAGGCGCTCGCGCCGGAAATGGCCGCGCTCAAGGAAAAATACAAGGACGACCAGCGAAATATACGCAGAAGCAGATGGAGCTTTGGAAAAAACACAAGGTCAACCCGATGAGCGGCTGCCTGCCGATGCTGATGCAGATGCCGGTGTTCTTCGGCTTTTTCACGATGATCCGCAGCGCCATCGAACTGCGCGGCGCGCATTTTCTCTGGGCGGCGGATTTGTCCAAGCCGGACACGCTGTTCATGATTCCGGGCTCACGTTCATCCCGTTCATCAGCACGCCGGAACGGCTTGCCGTTCAATCTGCTGCCGCTGCTCATGGGCGGCGCGATGCTGTGGCAGTCGCATCTGACGCCGCCGTCGCCGGGCATGGATCCGTCGCAGCAAAAATTGATGCGCTACATGCCGCTGATTTTCCTGGTGTTCCTTTACAATTATTCGGCGGGCATGGCGCTTTACATGGTCGTCAGCACCCTGGCCAGCGTGTTGCAGACGAAGCTGACCAAAAATCTGAAAGACCCGGCGGCCCCGACCGGCCCGGCGACGAATCCGGCATTGACGCCGGCGTCAAAATCGAAAAAATAGTCCGGAAGACGGTTGCGACCGTCAACCATTAACTTTCAACCATCAACAAAAAATGCCCGCGCAACCGAAAGAAATCCTGGAAAAAATCCTCGGCACGCTTGGCTTTGCCGCGACCGTGGAGGAACACACGCTGGACGGCGACCTGACGCTGGACGTGAAAACCGACGAGTCCGGGCCGGCTGATCGGCCGTCAGGGCCAGACGCTCGCCGATCTGCAATACATCGTGAACCGCATTTTGTTCCAGCAGGATCAAAGCGCGCCGAAGGTGATGCTGGACGTGGGCGGCTACCGTTCGCAGGCGCGCGAGGCGCTCGTGAAAAAGGCCAAGGACGCCGCCGACAAAGTCCGCCGCTGGGGCGACATCGTGGAACTGGAACCGATGGGTTCCTTCGACCGCCGTATCGTGCATCACGCCTTGCGCGACGATCCCGATGTGGAAACGCAAAGTGTCGAAGTGGACGGCACGGAGAAAAAAGCGTTGCTCTTGCGTCCGAAACGCCACTGAAATTCGCCGGCCCATTTCACCGAAGAAAAAAGCGCGAACAAAACTTTGTCCGCGCTTTTTTTTCAAATTTTACTGGTCCATCACCTTGAGCGTGTAAATTTTCGAGGCCACACTGTTGGGTTTGGGCGCGGTGCCGAAATTATTGTAGAGAAAATCAAATTTGAAACGATAGTTGACGGCGTTGACCCCGGGCGGAACCGGCACGAGACCTTCCCATCGGTTCTTCACCATCGGCACCGGACGCATCGGCACCGGTTGGCTGCCTTTGATCAGGATATACGGCTGGATGCTGTCCCAGCGAAGCGACTGCTGCGCGGAATCAAAGGACACCTCGACCGGATACAGGTTGTCGGCATTGCGCGGCTGCGCGCCGGGAGTCAGGCGGGTGAACGTCGCGGTCGCGCAACCCGTGAGCAGCAACACAGTCAGAAGCGGTAGAAATTTCTTCAACATAAGCACGGTATCTTCGCAGAAATCGTGCTGGTTTGTAAAGTTGGATTTCCGCGCTTGAATGCGGGCGGCATTTGGGCAACCTTCGCGGCTGTGCATTCCCCAAAACAAACCGCACCGTCGGCAAGCCGCTATCGCTGGGTCATCTGCGCCCTGCTTTTTTTTGCCACGACCTTCAACTACCTGGACCGGCAGGTAATCAGCTACCTGAAAGATCCGATCTTTTGCGCGCCGACGGTCGAGGGCGGGTTTGGCTGGTCGAATACGGACTTTGCGAATCTGACTTCTTTTTTCACCGCGTTTTATGCCGGCATGACCATCATCGCCGGCTGGGTGATTGATAAAATCGGGACGAAAATCGGTTTGTCGCTCTCGCTGATCGTCTGGTCGTTGTGCGGCATTGCCAACGCGTTTGCGGGCCGGCTGGTAACCATGCACATTCTGATCCGCAGCGCGTTTGCCGTCGGCGAAGGCGGGAATTTCCCCGCCTCCATCAAGACCGTCGCCGAATGGTTTCCCAAACGTGAACGCGCCCTGGCCACGGGCATTTTTAACAGCGGCTCAAACTTCGGCGCGATGATCGCCGCGCTGTTTGTGCCGTGGTGCCTGGTTCATTATGGCAACGCCAGCGGCTGGAAAATGGCCTTCATCATCACCGGCGCGGCGGGATTTCTCTGGCTGATTTTCTGGTTCTGGCTGTATGAAATTCCCGTCCGGCAAAAGCGGCTTTCCCGGACCGAATTTGATTATATTCACAGCGACCAAGACGATGCCAAAGCCGAAGAGAAGCCGGCGAAAGGAGTTTTCGGAAAACTCTTTTCCTTCAGCGGACGGATTCCGCGCGGCGCGTTTTTGGGAACGATGATTCTGATCGGCATTTTGACGTTGTTTATTTATTTGATGACCAGCCTGATCGCCGCTCCCGGCACACATCTTTATGTTCCCGGCGGCGGACTGAAACAAATCGTCACCGGCATTTTTATCGCTCCCAATGCGGTCATCCAGATCTTGGCATTTCGCATCGTGTGGCTGATCACAGTGTCCTGGATCGCGATGGCGCTGCAAATCAAGCGCTGGCATGATTTGGGAAAAACCGGCTGGCTGGTGCTGCTCAATCTCGTGCCGGTGGTTGGAACTTTGATTTCGCTCGTCGTCTTGGGATTTGTCAAAGGCGGTTCCGCGGCGAATAAATTCGGCGACGTAGGCAGCCCCGGCTTGCTGGGGCATCGGCAAACCTGGTCGTTTTTCTGGGGAAAATTTCTGACCGACGGTGTCTGGTGGTTTTATCTTTTCTGGTTGCCGGATTATTTGAACAAGCAATTTGGCATGACCAAGGAGCAGGTGATGATGCCGACATTTATTGTTTATGGCATTTCCATCATCGGCAGCGTTTATGGCGGCAGCATTCCGATGACGCTCATCAAAAAAGGCATGCCGGTCTATCAGGCGCGGATGCTGGCGATGCTTCTCATCGCGGTGACTCCGCTGGCCGTCTTGTTGACACAGTATTTTGGCAATGTCAGCGAATTTGGAAAAATGGCCGCCGTGCTGGCCGTCGCGATGATTTGCATCGGCGCCGCCGCGCATCAGGCATGGTCGGCAAATCTGTTCACCACCGTGTCCGACATGTTTCCCAAAAAAATCGTCGGCTCGGTCACCGGCATTGGCGCCCTGGCCGGCGGACTCGGCGGCGTGGTTGTCCAGCAACTCGCCGGGGGCCTGACCGATGCTTTCAGATCGAATCCAAAGACGGCCTATCTCGTCATGTTCATCGTCTGCGCCCTGAGCTACCTCATCGCTTGGGGAATCATGAAGGCGCTTGTGCCGCGCCACCAGCCGATCACGGACTTGTAAAATCGTTGAATGGTTAAAAGGTTGAAGCGTTTCCAATTCAACGCTTCAACCGTTCAACGAACGACAATCTGGTCAAATGCTCATCGCCGCAAAACCGCCGTCCACGACGAGTTCCGCGCCGGTGATGAAACTGCCCGCGTCCGATGCCAGCAGCAACGTCGCGCCCACGAGTTCGCGCGGTTCGCCAAAGCGTTTCATCGGCGTCTTGGCCATGATTTGCGCCACGCGTTCGGGATTGAGCACCTTCCGGTTCTGTTCCGCCGGGAAAAATCCGGGCACCAGGACGTTCACGCGCACGCCGCTCGTCGCCCATTCGCGCGCGAGATTTTTCGACAGATTGTGAACCGCCGCCTTCGACGCCGAGTAGGTGAACACGCGCGACAATGGCGTCAGTCCCGAAGCCGAGCCGAGGTTGATGATGCTGCCGCCGCCTTTTTCAACCATGTGCTTTCCAAAAACCTGACACGCCAGCACGACGCCCTTCAAATTAACCATGATGATGCGGTCAAACTCGTCTTCAGGAATCTCGAAGAACGGCGTTGGCGAATTCACGCCCGCGCCATTCACCAAAATGTCCACCCGGCCAAACTTCGCCAGCACGTCCGCTAGGAGTTTTTGCAGCTCGGCCTTGGAAGTCGTATCGCACGAAAAGAATTCGGCCTTGCCGCCGCCCTGGGCAATTTTGTCGAGCCGTGCCTGCGCCTTGGCGGCATCGCGTCCGACCAGCGCAACCGCCGCGCCGGCGATGGCGAGACCTTCGGCCATCTCGCCGCACAGCACGCCCGTGCCACCGATGACGACCGCCACTTTGTCTTTGAGTGAGAACAGTTCTGCTGGTGTTTTCATTTTTGTGATTTGTTGAATAGTTAAATTGTTAAATGGTTTTTGAGTCGAAGCTAATTCAACAATTTAACGCTTCAACGTTGAACTCTGACACTGCCGCCGCCCATCGTCTTTTCCACTTCCTTGCGCGTGGCCATGCTCGTGTCGCCGGGCGTGGTTGAGGCCAGCGCGCCGTGCGCCGCGCCATAATCCACGGCCTTCTGTGGATCGTTGAATTCCAGGAAACCAAATTGCAATCCGCTGGCAAAACTATCGCCGCCGCCGACGCGGTCCAGAATTTCCAGTTCCGGGTATTTCCGGCTTTCAAAAAATTTGCCGTCGTGCCAGAGAATCGCGCTCCAGTCGTTCTTCGTCGCCGTGATGACGCGGCGCAGCGTCGTCGCCGCCACTTTGAAATTTGGATATTCTTTCACCACGACTTCAATCATCGCCTTGAACGCTTCGGTTTCGATCATGCTCAAGTTGTGGTCCGCGCCGTTGACTTCAAAGCCGAGGCAGGCGGTGAAATCTTCCTCGTTGCCGATCATCACGTCCACGTATTTCGCGATTTCGCGATTCACTTCCCGCGCTTTCTTGTGGCCGCCGATGGATTTCCAGAGCGATGGGCGATAATTCAAATCGTAACTGACAATGATGCCGTGTTTTTTCGCGGCTTTCACGGCTTCAATTGTCAACGCCGCCGTCGTCTCCGAAAGCGCGGCGAAAATGCCGCCGGTGTGCAGCCAGCGCGCGCCGATTTTTCCGAAAATATGGTTCCAGTCGAAATCGCCCGGCTTGAGCTGCGACGCGGCGGAATTGCCGCGATCCGAAACGCCCACCGCGCCGCGAATGCCGAAACCGCGCTCGGTGAAATTCAGTCCATTGCGAATGCTGCGGCCAATGCCATCGTCCGCGCGCCACAAAATATAATCTGTGTCCACGCCGCCTTGCATGATGAAATCCTCGATGAGATGGCCGACCTCGTTGTCCACGAATGCCGTGCAGACGGCGGTTTTAAAGCCGAAACATTTGCGCAAGCCGCGCGAGGTGTTGTATTCGCCGCCGCCTTCCCACGCCGTGAAATGCCGCGCAGTGCGGATTCTGCCTTCGCCTGGATCGAGCCGCAACATGACTTCACCGAGGGAAATTTGTGAATACTTACAATCCGCTTCCGGTCTGATGGTAAGTGCCATACACGGAAGTTAATTTGAAAATCGGCTGCGGCAAGCCCAAAGGCCGAGCGCGGGATTGGAAATGTAAAAAATCTTTTCGCCGTCGGGCAGCGTGTTCCAGCCGTCCTTCAATTTCTTCGGGTCGTAACGCTGCATCATTGTTTTCAAATCGGCATATTGGAAATTTACGCTTTCGATTTCCTGCCTGCGTCAAATGGCCGGGGCAGTAGGTGATGCTGAAACGGCCTTCGCTGGAGCCGTGAATCAAGTGCGCGGCCGCGCTCAAATTGTGCTGCAGTTCGGGTTGGCCTTCGTCGCCGCGAGCGTCGCGGGCGTGCCGCGATAGCCGTATTTGCGGATGAGCCGGTCAATCTCGGCGTCCTCGCCAAATTCCTTGAGGCCGGGCGCGAGGATGATGAGTTCGCCGCCGTCGGCCATCGCCATGCGCGTGCGATAAACGGCCTTGTTGCCGAGCCAGGTGCTCTTGAATTCCGACGGGTCCAGATACACGACGACTTTTTTCAACGGCTCGTCGAGCATTTCAAAATTCACTTCCAGCGACAGCGCCGCACGCCTTTTCAAAACCGGAGGCGTCATCGCTCACAAACAGTCCGCGCACGACGAGTTTGCCGTCATCGCCGCGGCCGACGACGGTGTGAACATAAACAATCGGCAGATGCTTGGCGAAATGTTCCGAGGCGTAGTTCAAAATGCGGCGAACGGGCGTGTCCGCGCGGCCCATCATGCGTTCCATGCCGAACGCCGCGCCGACGAAATGGCTTTTGTTGATGCCTTCGACTGCCGCCGGTGCCGACAAAAATGTTTTTGTTGTAATTCGCCATGCCGACGACTTCGTGCGGCACGACCTGGCCGATGGACAAAATCAAATCGTGTTTGCCGGTGGGCGATGAGATTGGCGACCTGCGCCGGCCACGGAAAATCCACCGCGCCGCCGGAAACTTCGCGGACAAATTTCGCCGGCACTTCGCCGAGGTCGTGATGCCGGTGCGCCAGTTGTGAACGCGAAATAAGTTTTCCGGCACGCCGGCATACATTTCCGCGATTTGCTCGCTGCGTCATCGGCGTGTGCGTGCCGAGCGCGGGCAAAACATCCGCCAGCTTGTCGCCGTAAAAATCGTGCACGAGCTTCGTCAGCTTGCCGGCCTGCGAATGCAACCGCGTAAAATCCGGCGGCACGGCGAGCACGTGTTTGCGCGGGCCGAGTTTTTCCAGCGCGGCAAAAAGTCCGGCGCGCAAATCGGCGTCGGATAATTTGTCGGTGACGGAACCGCGGGCGAAATACAGCATAAAATCAGCGTTGGATGCGGGCCGAACCGCCTTTGGCGAACGCTTTGACCTGTTCGACCGTCGCCATTGTGGTGTCGCCGGGGAACGTGGTCAGCAGCGCGCCGTGCGCCCAGCCGAGGTTGACGGCTTCCTGCTCGGACTGACGCCGGACAGCAGGCCGTAGAAAAATCCCGCCGCGTAACCGTCGCCGCCGCCGACGCGGTCCACCACATCCAGTTCGCACATCGGCGATTGATAAGTTTTGCCATTCGACCCACGCGACCGCGCCCCAGGTGTGGCGGTTCGTCGAATGCACTTCGCGCAGCGTGGTGGCGACGGCTTTGACGTTCGGAAACTTTTTCACGGCCTTGTCAATAACCGCGTAAAACGCCGCTCGGGTCAAGTTTGGATTTGCTTTCCACGTCCTGACCTTCGATGCCGAGACCTTTCTGCAAATCTTCCTCGTTGCCGACAAGCACATCAACGTGCTGGACGATGCGAGCCAGCACGTCCAGCGCCTTGGTCCTGTCCGCCCCAAATGTCCCAGAGTTTCTGGCGATAATTCAAATCGAACGACGTGACCGCGCCGCTGGCTTTGGCGGCTTTCATCGCTTCGACGATGAGTTCGCCGGTCGTTTCGGACAGCGCGGCGAAAATGCCGCCGCTGTGGAACCAGCGCACGCCGGCGCCGAAAATTTCGTTCCAGTTGAAATCGCCGGGCTTGAGCTGGCCGGCGGCTTCGTTGCTGCGGTTGTAAAAGACGACCGGCGCGCGAACGCCCTGGCCGCGGTCGGAATAAACCGTGGCCATGTTCGGCCCGCGCACGCCGTCGTGCTTGAATTTTTTGTAAAACGGTTTGACGCCCATCGCGCGGACGCGTTCGGCGATCAGATCGCCAATCGGATAATCCACCATCGCGCTGGCGATGCCGGTGTTGAGGCGGAAGCAGTCGGACAGATTCGCGGCCACGTTGAATTCGCCGCCGCTGACGTGGATGTCGCAGTGCGTCGCCTTGCGGAACGGGATGATGCCGGGATCGAGGCGGTGGACGAGCGCGCCGAGCGAAAGAAAATCCAGCGCGCCGGCGGATTTGAGGTTCAAGCCGTATTTCATGTTTTTTGTTGAATGATTGTTTGCAGATTTTGCCGCAATGTCAGCGTTAAAAAAACCGCGTCATTGCCGTCAAAAAATAACCCCGAACATTTGTCCGGGGCTGTGCATTTCAGTTTGAAAAAACGGCTACCGGCCCGCGCCGAATCGGGAGACGCGCCATCACGCCCAGTTGTTTTTCCGCCTGCGGCGTCAGGCTCGGTGAAGACCATGCGAGATATGATAGCCGGTGTGTTTGTTGCCCGCGCAGCCGACAATGACGCCGTGGCAGGAAATCCGGCTGCCATCCTGCGGCGACTGCAGCGCGACGGTCATCTCGCTCCATTCCGTTGAACGGCGTCGGGCTGCGGAATTCAATGCCGTTTTTGTGGATGGAAACGGTGTCGGCGGAAAGTTCCAGCTTCGCATCACGCGAAGCCACGCTCACCGCCGGTTGAAAAGAATTCACGCCCGTCAATTTTTTTGCACTCATAAAAAGTTGATTCAAAATAACACGCCCGCCGAATCCGTCAAATTAGTCATTTAAATTCAAACAATTAGCCTTACCATTCAATGATCGCCGCGCCCCAGGTCAGGCCGGCGCCGAAGGCCACGATCAAAATCAAGTCGCCGCGCTGGACTTTGCCCGAACGCACGGCTTCATCCAGCGCAATGGCGACGGACGCGGCGGAGGTGTTGCCGTATTTGTGGAGGTTGATGAAAAGCTGTTCCGGCGTGGCGCCGAGCCGCTCGCCGACGGCGTCAATGATCCGGCGGTTGGCCTGATGCGGAATGACGCACTTGATTTTGGTGATGTCAATTTCGCAGCGGCTCAAAACCTCGTTCGCCGCGCTGCACATCGCCTGCACGGCGTTTTTGAAAGTTTCCTTGCCGTCCATGCGGAGAAAATGCAGGCCGTCCGCGACCGATTGCGGCGAGGCCGGGCACGCGCTGCCGCCGCCGGGCATGGACAGCAGTCCGGCCTTGCCGCCGTCCGCGCCCAGCGCCGTCGTCAGCAAACCATGCGCGGCGGGCCGGTGCTGCAAAATCGCCGCGCCCGCGCCGTCGCCAAACAGCACGCAGGTGTTGCGGTCGGTCCAGTTGGTGATGGACGAAAGTTTTTCCGCGCCGATGACCAGCACGGTTTCGTAGGCGCGCGACAGTGATGAAATTCTGGCCGACTTCCAGCGCATAAATAAAACCGGAGCACGCGGCCTCGATGTCGAATGACGGCACGCGCCGCGCGCCGATTTTTTGCTGCACCAGACAGGCGGTGTTTGGAAACGGCATGTCCGGCGTGATGCTGGCGACGATGATCAGGTCAATCTGCTCGGCGGTGACGCCGGCCATTTCCATCGCGCGCTCGGCGGCTTTGGCGGCGAGGTCGGAAGTGAATTCAGTCGGCGGCGGCGATGCGGCGTTCCTTGATGCCGGTGCGCGTGGTGATCCATTCGTCCGAGGTCTCGACCATTTTTTCGAGGTCGGCGTTGGTCAGAATTCTTTCCGGCACATACGAGCCGACGCCGGTGATGGAGCAGGTGCGACCGAGAAAATTATGTTTGGCGCGCGGATTTTTCATGGGTTTGCGGAGCGGCGGTTTCGGCATCGAGGATTTTATTCGCCGCCGCGATGTCGCGGGCGATGGTCTGGTTGATCTGATTTTGCACGGCGTTGACCGTGACGCGGATGGCGCTGGCCACGGCGCGTTCGCGGGCGGAAGCATGGGCCTTGAAAACCAGGCCGTTGAAACCGAGCATCGGCGCGCCGCCATAGACTTCCGGATCCATGCGGCGGCGGATGGATGTGAAACGCGCCCTTGGCCAGATACGCGCCGAGCTTGCGCTGCGTGCTGTGCATCAACTCGCGCTTGAGCATCGAAAACATCGCCACGGCGAGGCTCTCGACGGTTTTCAAAACGATGTTGCCGACAAAGCCGTCGCACACCACCACGTCCACATGGTCCTTGAACAGGTCGTGGCCTTCGACGTTGCCGATGAAATTCAAATTCAGTTTTTTGCAGAGCTTGAAGGCTTCGAGCGTGAGTTCGTTGCCCTTGGAATCCTCGGTGCCGATGCTCAAGATGCCGACGCGCGGATTCTTGCGCTTCAAGATTTCGCGGGAATAAACGCTGCCCATCACGGCGAACTGCGCGAGGTGGAGCGGCTTGCATTCCACGTTCGCGCCGGCGTCGAGCAGGACAAATTCGCTTTCATGGCGCGGAATCACCGTGGCGATGCAGCCGCGGTCCACGCCGGGAATCCGGCCGACCTTGAAAGTTCCCGCCGCGAAAATGCCGCCGGTGTTGCCGAGGGAAATCAGCGCGTCCGCCTTGCCTTCGCTGACCAGTTCGGCGGCGCGGGCGATGGAAGAATCTTTTTTCTTGCGGAGCGCGATGGCCGGCTTGTCCTCCATTTCCACGACTTCGGTGGCGTGGATGATGCGGACGCGATGGTCGCGAAAGCCGCGCGGCGGCAAGGCGGCATGGATTTCGTCCTTGTTGCCGACGAGGAAGATGCCGGAGATTTTTTTGTTTTCCTCCAGGGCGCGCTTCACGCCGGCGATGATGACACCGCAGCCGTGGTCGCCGCCCATGACATCCACTGCAATGCGCATGACGAAAAGTTTTTAGCTTTTAATTTTTAGTTTTGAGTTGAAGAACCGGACGCGGTCTGCTTGAACTCAAAATTCAAAACTTAAAATTAAAAACTGGTCACGCGCCCGCCGTGACGGTCAGGACCTGGCGGCCCTTGTAAAATCCGCACGCCGGACAAACGCGGTGCGGCACATACGGCGCGTCGCATTGCGGGCATTTGTTCAATTGCGGCAGTTTGAGCACGCTGTTGTAAGCGCGGCGCTGACGCTGCCGGCTCGTTGACGGTTTTCTTTTGGGAACGCCCATAAATTCGTTATTTCAGTTTCAGTTTGTCGAGTTTGGCCCACACGTCCGCCGCCGGTTTTTCGACGGCTTCAGCCTTGCGGGCGGCTTTGTTTTTCAATCCCGCGCAATCCGGTCTGCACAACGGATGTTGCGGAAAGTCGAGCAGAATATCTTCCCGCACGAACGGAGTCAAGTCCACACAATCGTTCTCCACGGCCACCTTGTCCTCGCCTTCCAGCGGCAGATGCGCCGCCCAGCCGGCCAGTTTCAGTTCGGTCTTGAATTTTTTCAGGCAGCGGGCGCATTCGCACTCCAGCGGCAGCGCCAGCGAACCGGTCACCAAAATGGCGTCGTGCAGCAGTTCCACCGATCAAATCGTAGCGCAACGGCTTTTCCGCATGAACCAGCTCGTCGTTCACGCCCAAATCCAGCTCGGCCACGGGCAGTTCACCTTTGCAGATGAATCCCGTGCTCCTCCAGATGGCGGAGATTGACCTTTAACATAATTTTTAGTTTTTAGTTCTTAATTTTTAGTTGCTGCAACCGGCAAATGGCACCGGCGGTTCAACTAAAAACTTAAAATTACAAATTCAAAACTTTTTTCCGGGCCTCAGTTTTTCTTGCAAAGCCGTCTGCACATGCGCCGGCACGAACGGGCTGACGTTGCCGCCGAGCCGGGCGATTTCCTTCACGATGCGCGAGCTCAAAAACGTGTAGGTGTCCTTGGGCATCATGAAAATCGTCTCGATGTTTTCGTCCAGCTTGCGGTTCATCAGCGCCAGTTGGAACTCGAATTCAAAATCCGAAACGGCCCGCAACCCGCGCACGATGGCCCGGGCCTTGCGCGCGGCGGCGTATTCCACCAGCAGGCCGTCAAACGAATCGGTCACCACATTCGGCAGGTGCGCCACGGCTTTTTTCACCAGCGCCTCGCGCTCGGCCAGCGTGAACAACGGATGTTTCTCGTCATTTTTCGCGACCGCCACGATGACGCGGTCGAACAGCTTCGCCGCGCGCTGCATCACGTCCAGATGGCCGTTGGTCAGCGGATCAAAACTGCCGGGATAAATGGCGATGCGCATGTTGAAAATTTTTGATTCTTGATTTTAAGTTTTTAATCGCGGCCAATCCGCCGCGCCGCCAGTGCTTAACTTAAAATTAAAAATTAAAAACTCAAAACTATTTGTTCGACCCGCCACGGCACCTCGTAAATGCGCACGGCGTCGCGGATGCCCTTGACGGTGACCGGAAACAGCTCCATGCAGGTCGCGGCCAGTTCCGGCGCGTGGCGCAGCAGTTGAAAATAAGTCAGGTCGCTGATGATGATGCGGCCGCTGCCGGAAACGCCCTCGAGCCGGCTGGCCAGGTTCACCTCGCGGCCGAAAACGGTGTAATTAAAACCATGCGCGTCCGAACCCATCAAGCCGACGGTGACCATACCGGTGTTGATGCCGGTGCCGAGTTGCAGCGCGACGTGCAACGGTTTGGGCGGCAGGCCGGCGGCCACCCGTGCGCGGTTCTCGATTTCGCGCGCCGGATTTTCCGCCTGCCGCTTTTCGTTCAATTCCAGAATGGCGCGTTGCGCTTCAATCGCGGCCCGCACCGCCGCCACGGCGTGTTTGGGATCCGGCATGGGCGCGTTCCAAAACGCCATCACGCAGTCGCCGATGTATTTGTCGAGCACGCCATTGTGCTGCTTGACCACCTCGGCCACGGTGGCGAGATACAGATTCACGATTTCGAGCGTTTCGCGCGCGGACTCCTCGAAATATTTTTCCGCCGTGGCTCCGTCCACTTCGTGGGTGCGGACAAATTCCGCCACCTGTTCCTGCATTTGGTCGGTGAGCGCGGTGAACCCGCGCACGTCGGCGAAAAAAACGGTGATTTCCCGGTGCTTGCCGCCCAGCGAAAGTTGGTCGGACTGCGAGCAGCTCGTTGACAATGTGCGGCGAAACCAGCTTGGAAAAAACCGATTTGACGCGGCGTTTGTCCTGTTCCTCAAACATGACCAGATGCACCAGCAAAATGCCGTGCATCGCCAGCATCGCGCCGCTCAGCGGATAAACCACCGGCAGCCACCAGCGGAATTGGATGAACAAAACCAGCGCCGACGCCAAAATACGCGGCCATCAACAAGCGCCACCGAAACGCTTGCCGCCACGGCGCGCAGTTGCCAGGTCAAAAACGCCGTCAGCGCGCCGAGAAAAATAATCAGCGCGAGTTCCAGCGGCAGCGGGGCGCGGCGGATGAACCGGCCGGTGATGATGGAGTTGGCGACGTTCCAATGTTTGCTGACGAGCAGCGTGTCGTTTTCCAGCGGCGTCGCGCCATGGTCGCTCAAGTCGTTGCCCTGCGCCGCCGAGCCGATGACGACGAGCTTGCCGCGAAAATCATCGCGCAGGCCGTTCGTCTCGCCCGACAGCCGCAGCTTGTCCTGCTTGAGCACCTCCTCAATCGGCGCGCGGACGAGGCCGGCATTGGTCGCCGTCAACTGCCAGTTGATGTAAAAATAACCTTTGGCGTCCACCGGAATCGTGCGCTCGACGCCGTTCGGCGCCGTGCAAAATAATTTTCCCGCGCGGCAAATCCACCTCGGCGCGGGCCAAATCCAGTTTCAATTCCTGCGCGGCCATGACGATGCCCAAATCCCAAACGCGCGTGAAGGGCTTGGCATGGCGCTGCCAGCCTGGCGGGAATTTCGTCGCCGACAAAATCGGCGAGGTCAAAATTGCCGTCGCGGTCGAGTGCCACGGTGAAATTTGTTCCATCCGGCAGCGGCAGCACAATTTTGTCCGGCTCGATGCGGGCGTTGGTCCAGATCAATCCCCGAGTTGCCGGGACGGCGGACTTGAAGGCCGGATGCCATTTCAAATTGAAACTTTTGACGCGGCGCAAAACGCCGTCGGAATCCTTTTCGGTGGAGATGTCGCCGAGCGCGAGCGAGTTGGTCGCGAACAAATCGGGCGGCGCGACCTCGGGGGTAAAGGCGGAGATGACGTTGCCCGCGCGGCGCATTTGCAGCGCGAAAAAATCGTCGGATTCAATAATGCCGCCGTCGGCCAGATTGACGGGCGCATGGTCGGGCCGCAGCTCGCCGAACAACACATCGAAAGCGATGGCTTTGGCGCCTTGCGCGGACAGTTCCTCGACCACCCGGCCATAAACGTGGCGCGGCCAGTAAAGGCCGTAAGGCCGTCCGAGCAGTCCGTGCCGGATGGCGGCGATGCTGGAATCTTCCATCGAAACGAAGGCGAGATTCGTCGCGGCGGGCGCGGGAAATTTCTGGGCGGCGCGGACCCGCACGTCGTAGGTCATGCGCTCCAACCGCTCCAGAAAATCAGGATTAAACAGGCGAAGGCCGCAAACGAGCGCGAGCACGGTCAGAGCCAGAGCCACCGGTGCGCGTTTGGGGCGTTTGAATTTCACCCGGTTGGAATAAACAAAAAACCAGCGCAACTCAAGGCTGCGCTGGTTTGGTCAAAAACTTTTGAATTAAATTTCAGCAGGAAGCCAAAGTTTAATCATCTGAACTGGGTGACGTCACTGCTGGCGTTGAACTGCCACCACCAGCATTGCCATAATCCGCGGATTCCAACAGCTGAGTGCGGTCATAATCAAAGCTCACTACCTGTAAGTAAGCGGTTTTCAAACTGGCAAAGACCGCTTGAAGAATCATTTTAAGTTCCGGGGTGATCGTGCACGGGATTCGGGTTGCCGGGTTCCCAGATTTGGCCGTCGGAAAGCATGATAGGTCTGGGTTGCGCCGTTCGGCATCGGTGACCGCCAACACCAAGCCGTCGTCATTTTGGGTCTTGTAGACCGCGACGCTCTTAATTGAGCCGTCCGCGTTGAGCATGATGGAAAACTGCGTGCCGCGCACACCGGCGATGCCGGTCGGGGTCTTCACGAGATATTGGGCGGCGGGCGAAAGTTTTTTGACGCTGGCATAGATGCCGCCTTTTTTCAAATCCAGTTCCGTGTCGCTGACGGTGTCGGCGCCGGTGTCCGTGGTGGTCAGCTTGTCAATGGTCAAAGAGCTGTCCGCCATCACCCGCACGACATTTTGTTCGGCGGCTGGCTTGTAGGTGATCATGCCGCGAACCGGCGAGTCAGCGGCCAGCGAAATGCGGTTCAGGCACCCACTTGGCTTGCGGCAATTCCATAGCCTTGCCCAGCACCACGTCCACCACGCCGTCGTCGCCGGTGCGGATGCTCGCGCCGGGCGGCAGGAATTTCCCGGCGACAATGGGATGCCACTGGTTCGTCGCCCAGCGAATAGCTGGCCATGCCTTTGACGCGGACCACGGTGGCATAGCCGGGTTTGGCGGGTTGGGCGGAAGCGGTCAAGCCCGGCGTTTAACAGAACGCCGCCCAAGGCGATTCCCAGCAGAGTTTGAAGTTTTTTCATAAAAGCTCTTTCTTGGTTCAGGTTTTAAATTTGCCTAAATAATATCCTTCCAGCCGTCAAGTTGTCAATTGTCTTTTCCATTATAAAACAAGCGCATTGGCAGCCGCCCGGAGGCCCTTTCCATCAATTTGGGTTCGCAGATCTCGAAGAGATAGTTCTTGGCCATGTCGTTCTGCCAGTTGGCGAGTTTGTTGGCCCGCATAAACCACTGGCGCGCAGCGGAATAATCGCCGATCTGCACGAAATGCCAGCCGATGTTGGCCACCACATAATTGCCGTTGGGATCGCGCATCTCGGCGGCATCGTAAAATTTTTCCGCCTCGGCTGTGCCGGCCCAGCCAGTCGAGGCACATGCCCGAACGCAACGGGCAGTAAGCATCATGCGGATCCAGCCGGATGCCCTGCGCGTAGAAATCGCAACGCCATTTGCGCCAGTTCGACGTAATTGGTGCCGCCGTCCAGGCTTTGCGTGCGGAAACATTCGCCGATGTCGTAGGCGGTCTGAAAATTTTCCGGCTCGCAAGCCAGGGCCTTTTGCAGCGCCGCCGCCCGTTCGGTTGAAAAATTCGGCAGGCTTTCCGCCCGCGCCAGCCAGAGAGTTTCGCCGCCGCGCCGCCAGGCTTGGCCGGCAAAATAAATCACCGCCACGCCGAGCGCGCCCGTCAGCGCCAACTGCAACGGCAGCCGCGCCCGCAACCAGTGCCGCTTGGTCGCAAACCGCAGATTGCTCGCCACCAGCGCCAGCACCGTCACGCCGGCCAGCGCATTGGCGGGGATGTGCAGGTTGAAATCCACCAGCGAATGCACCGCCAGCGCGAACAATCCGCTCACCGCGCCGAGATAAAACGCGTAGCGGCTGCTCATCCCGGAGCCAAAATCATTTTCCTCGCGCCGGACATGCGGCCAGGTCTTCGCCAGGCCGAAAATGAAAATGCCGATGCCGGCCAAACACGATCACGCCGCCAGCCGTCCCCCAGTCGGCCAACAATTCGAGATAGTCATTGTGCGCGTGTTCGGGACGCTGCTGAAATCCTTCCGGGCGATATTCGCGGAAACGATAATCGTAATGCCCCGGCCCCACGCCACACCAAAAATGGTCCCGCCACATTTGCGCCGCCGGCCCCCACATTTGCAGCCGCGCCGACGTGTCCATCACGGCCGGCCCGTTGTCGTCCGGCTTGGCCACGCGCCGCATGTAGCCGACGGTTTTGGACAGGTAATGCGACGACAAAATCCGCCGCCCGCCAGCAGCGCCAACAGCACCAGCAGCGCGCGGACACGATGATTCCGGTGGCACAGTAAAAAGCCGAGCAGCATGAAAATTCCCGCCGCCGCCGCCACCCAGCCGCCGCGCGAAAACGTCACCGCCAGCCCGGCCATGATGGTCAGCGCCGCGTAAGCCAGCACGACGCGCGTGACGACGCCGACCCGGCCCGCCAGCAAAAACGCCAGCGGCAACGGCAGCACCAGTTCCAGAAAACCCGCGAAATGATCGGGGTTGATGTAAGTTCCCGACGCGCGGCCGGGATACGGGAGCGGTCAAATTCCAGACCTGGTTCGAGTGATGGAGAAATTGCACCACCGCGTAGGACGAAGCCAGCGCCGCCACGGCCGTCAGCGTGTAGCTGATCGTCACCGCGGCGTCCTGGCTGTACAAATTGCTGACCACCGCCAGAAACAAAAACGCATACAGCAAAACCCGGATCAGTTCCAGCCGCGCCACATATTCGATGTCCGCCGTGAAATAGCGCGCCACCGCATACAGCACAAACGCCGTCACCGCCCAAGCCAGCGGCGGCCAGAGCAGTTTTGGTTTGTGCCCGCCCCACAGCCGCACCGCCCAGAGCACCGCCACGCCGATCACCAGCGCCTGCACCACGAGGAACGTCCACGGATAAACCGCGCCAAACGCCAGCGGGGCAAACACCAGCGCCACCAGCACCAGCATCAAAATGCCGCGCTCGCACCACCAATCCAGATTCCTGCGGGTGAAAACCATGCCGGAAAAAATGAACCAGACCCGCCGTCAAGTAAAGCGCGGCCTCACCCGGACGTTTCTCCGCCCGCGCAAAACAACGGCGCCGGCCGCCAAATAAATTTTGCAGTTTTCCGTTTGCCCGCTAATCTGCCGTCATGCGTTTCATCGGCAACGTCATCGAAAAATTGCAGCGGCACCCCAAGCGCGTGGTGTTTCCCGAAGGCGAGGAACCGCGCATTTTGCAGGCCGCGCGGCAGTTTCAAGCGCTGCGGCTCGGCGTGCCCATCTTGCTCGGCGATCCGTTTGAAATCAAGGCGGTGGCCGATGATTTGAAAATTTCCCTCGACGGCATCCGCATGATCAATCCCGGCACCAGCGAGGATGCGGAAAATTTTGCGAACCGTTTTTACCGCGTGCGCCGCGAGAAGGGCCTGCGCACCACCGAGGCGCGCGAGGCGATGTTGCAGCCGAATTATTACGGCGCGATGATGCTGGCGATGCACCAGGCGGACGGCCTGGTGTCCGGCGCGTCACACATCACCGGCAGCGTGCTGCGGCCGCTGTTCCAAATTGTGCGGGCGGCGCCGGACATTGACGCGGTTTCGAGCTGCATGGTCATGGAGGTCGAGGACACGCGCATCGGCGAAAAAGGCGTGCTGTTCATGGCCGACTGCGGCGTGATTCCCGAACCGAACGTGGACCAGCTCGCGGACATTGCGGTGTCCATGGCGCGGCTCGCGCGGCACATGCTCGGCGTGAAACCGCGCGTGGCCATGCTCTCGTTTTCGACCAAAGGCAGCAGCGCCGCGCACCCGTCCATCGGCAAGATGCAAGCCGCCACCGCGCAGGCCAGAAACAAGGCGGCGCAACTGAACGTCGAGGCGGATTTTGACGGCGAGTTGCAGGTGGACGCCGCGCTGGTGCCGGAAGTCGCGTCGCGCAAATTGTCCGACAGCCAGGTTGCCGGGCGCGCGAACGTGCTGATTTTTCCAGATCTAAATTCCGGCAACATCGCCAGCAAGCTCGTCGGCCTGGTGGGTCGCGCCAATTCCTACGGCCAGGTCTTGCTTGGCCTCAACCGCCCGGCGGCGGATGTTTCACGCGGCTCCAGCGCGCACGACATCCTCGGCGTGGCGGCGATTGTCGGCGTGCAGGCCACCGACTACCAAAAACTGTATCCGGGCGCGGACAAACAATTGCCGGGGGAATAAAATCGTTAAATTGTTAAATCGTTACAACAGTTCGCAATTCAACGATTCAACATTTTAACAAATGAACACTTCCACGCCACGCATTTTCATCGCCGCCACGCGCCAGAACGACGGCAAAACCACCGCGTCGCTCGGACTCATCGCCGCGTTGCAAAATCACTTTCCCCGCATCGGCTACATCAAGCCCGTCGGCCAGCGCTTCGTCCAGATCGAGGAGCAGAAAATTGACGAGGATTCGGTGCTGATGGACTCGGTCTATCAGCTCAACTGCCCGCTGGTGGACATGAGTCCGATTGCCGTCGAACCGGCGTTCACGCGCAAATATCTCCAGTCGGCCAACAACGAGGCGCTCGTCAAAAAAATCCAGGACTCCTTCGACCGCGTGGCGTGGGAAAAAGATTTTGTGCTGTGCGAAGGCTCCGGCCACGCTGGTGTCGGCTCGGTTTTCGATTTGTCCAACGCGCAGGTGGCCAAAACGCTCGGCTGCAAAGTCATCATCGTTTCCCAAGGCGGCATCGGGAAGCCGATTGACGAAGTTTCGCTCAACCAGGCGCTGTTTGAAAAAGAGGGCGTCGAAATCATCGGCGTCATCATCAACAAGGTGCATGAGGAAAAAATCCCCGAAATCACGCGCTTCGTCCGCAGCGGTCTAAAACGCAAAGGCCTCGACCTGCTCGGCGTCTTGCCGCACGAACAATTGTTGTCGAACCCGACCGTGGATTTGATCCGCGAGGAACTGCGCGCCGAATGGCTCAACCCGCCGCCCGCGTTCGACACGCTCGTCGAGGACGTGGTGGTCGGCGCGATGGGCGTGCAGAATGCGATGCAATTTTTCAAGCGCGGCACGCTGCTCATCACGCCCGGCGACCGCGAGGATATTCTGCTCGCCGCCGGCGCGACGACCCCGCCGCACAGCGATGAAAAAATGGCCGGCATCGTTTTGACCGGCGGCCTGCGTCCGAGCGAAAGCGTGCTGAAAGCCCTGCAAACATTGCCAATTCCCGTGCTGCTGGCGAAGGCCGACAGTTATCAGGTCGCCTCCAAAGTCCACAATCTCACGGTCAAAACGCGCCCGACGGACGCCAAAAAAATCGCGCTCATCCGCGACATCGTCGCCAAACACATCAATGTTAAAAAAATAATTGAGGCTCTTTGATTTTATGTCACTGCCATTAAGTCCGTATTTAAAAACGCTGCCGACCTATCAGCCGGGACGTCCGATTGAAGAAGTCGCGCGTGAACTCGGCTTGCTGGTGGACTCGATTATTAAAGTCGCGTCGAATGAAAATCCGTTCGGCCCGTCGCCGCTCGCGCAGGCGGCACTGCAAAAGGCAATTCCCGGTGTGAATCTTTATCCCGATGGCAACGCGTTTTACCTGAAACAAAAACTGGCGGCCAAACTTGGCGTGGAACCGGCGAATCTGGTTCTTGGCAACGGCTCCAATGAAATCATCGAGTTCGTCGGCCACGCGCTGCTCGCGCCCGGCGCGGACGTGGTGGTGTCGCAATACTGTTTCGCAATTTATCCCATCGTGGCCAAAATGTTCGGCGCGAATGTCGTCACCGTGCCGGCGAAAAATTACGGCCACGATTTGCCGGCGATGCTCAAGGCCATCACGACGCAGACGCGGATTGTTTTCGTGGCGAATCCGAACAATCCCACCGGCACGCTCGCCGCGCGCGAGGAACTGATCAAATTCGTCAACGACGTTCCCGACGATGTGTTGCTGGTAATGGACGAAGCCTACATCGAATTTCTGGAAGACGCGGTGGATTTGATTCCGCTCATCCGCCTCGGCGCGCGGAAAAATCTGATTTTGATGCGGACGTTCTCGAAAATTTACGGACTGGCCGGTTTGCGCATCGGCTACGGCATTGGAAATGTGGAATTGATTTCCGCGCTGGAAAAAATCCGGCAGCCTTTCAACGCCAATCTGCTCGCGCAAACCGCCGCGCTCGCCGCGCTGGACGACGACGAACACGTCCGCAAAACCCGCGCGAACAATTTTGCCGGGCTGGAATTTTTCGAGCAGGCGTTCCGCGAGTTAAAACTGGAATTCGTCCCGTCGTTCGCGAATTTCATTTTGGTTCGCGTTGGCGAAGGCCAGAAGGCTTTTGATGCGATGCAAAAACTGGGCGTCATCACGCGGCCGATGGGCGGCTATCAGTTGCCGGAGTGGATCCGCATTTCCATCGGCACGAAAAAGGAAAACGAGCGCTGCCTGGATGCGTTGATGAAATCCTTGTGACGTCAGGGACGGGCTTCTTGCGCTTCAAATATCGAAACGGGTGGCAGCGCCAATGCGTTCGGATATTTTTCGCGGAATTCGGCGGTGGTAACAGCGAAGTTGTTGGTGCAACTTTTAAGGCGCCATGTTGATACCATGCCGTCCCAAGTGACTTCGCCGGCAAAATCACCGATGTAAATTTTGGATCCGGCTGGCGCAAGGAATGTTATTTGTGCCATCGGTTCGGTCCGGCGGCCCTTGATTTCGTGCATGCGGTTCAAGCCGGCAAACCCGACGATCCGGTAGCGGCCAGGTTTGACTTGGAGGCCATAGATCGGTTCATTTTTGTCGAAGTAAATATAAATGGCATGTTTGGTATCCGCGTTCTCCAGCCAGAGCGCCAGCTTGTTCTTGAAGGCAAAATTATGTCCGATGCTGAAACGTCCGTAGAGCATCGCCGATCGGCTGTCCGGTTTGGCAGTGGCGGACAGCGCCGGTTCCAGATGGGCACAGGAAACCGTCATCAGCATGGCGACGGTCAGAAAAAAGGCTGGGATAATTTTCATACACGCGGACAGCAGTGAATCAGGCCGGGAGTCGCTGACAAGTGAAAACTGGATTCGTTCTCACAAAATAATTGTTTGAATCGCGCGTAAAACAGGCTAGTTATTTCGAGTTGAAATGAAACCAACCGACCTGCGGGGCATCCTGCAATACATTCCGCAATTCCGCGAGAAGACGTTCGTCCTCGCGGTGGACGGCGCCATTGTCACGGACGAAAACTTCGCGACGCTGCTGCTCGACGTGGCGGTGCTGCGGTCGCTGAACATCCGCGTGGTGCTCGTGCACGGCGCGTCGGCGCAGATCAAGGCGCTCGCGGAAAAACAGGGCCTCAAGCCGTCCAATGCTGACGGCACGGGCATCACGGACGCGCCGACGCTGCAGATCGCGATGGACGCGGCGAACCGGCTGACGCACGAAATTCTTGAAGGACTTTCGGCGAACGACCTGCGCGCGGTCTGCCCGAACGCCATCATCGCGCATCCGCTGGGCATCATTCAGGGCGTGGATCATTTGTTCACCGGCAAGGTGGAGCGCGTGGACGTGGACCTGCTCCAGACGCTGCTGGCGCAGGGAATTATTCCCGTCATCCCGCCGCTCGGTTTCGATGGCGACGGCAAAACCTATCGCGTGAATTCCGACAGCGTCGCCGTGGCGGTGGCCGAGGCGTTGAAGGCGGTGAAGCTGATGTTCATCACGCCGCACGACGGCATTCTAGTGCAAGGCCGGCTCATCCGGCAGATGTTGCTGGCGGATTTTGAATCCGTGCTGGCAATGCAAAAAAACGACATCGCGCCGGAGCAGCTTTCCAAAGCGCTGCATACCGTGACCGCGTGCAAGACAGGCATCCCGCGCGTCCACGTCATCAACGGCAAGGTGGACGAGGGATTGCTGGCAGAGGTGTTTTCCAACGACGGCATCGGCACGCTGATTTACGCAAACGAATACCAGCAGATCCGCCGCGCGCTGAAAAAGGACATCCGGGCGATTCAATTGCTGACGAAGAAAGCCGTCGAGACCGAGGAACTCGTCAAACGCAGCCGCGCGTCCATCGAGAAAAATCTCGGCGACTATTTTATTTTTGACATTGATAAAAACCCGGTCGCGTGCGTGGCGCTGCATATTTATCCCGAATTCAAAAAGGGCGAACTGGCCTGTCTTTATGTCAATCCGTCGCACGAAAACCTCGGCATCGGAAAAAAGCTGATCCAGTTCGTCGAGAGCAAGGCGAAGGAGTTGAACTTGAGCGAACTCATCACGCTCTCGACGCAGGCCTTCACTTATTTTCAGTCGAAAGGCGGTTTCAGCGAGGGCACGCCGGATGATCTGCCGCCCGTGCGCCGCGAGAAATACGACCAGAGCGGGCGCAACTCGAAGGTGCTGGTGAAAAAACTCAAGGTTTGATCATGTCAAACGACGCCCGGCTGATTGATTACTACGCAAAACGCGCAGGCGAGTATGAACGGATTTACCAAAAGCCGGAACGCCAAGGCGATCTGGCAATTTTAAGGAAGCTGTGCGCTCAAACTTTCACCGGACAAAGTGTTTTGGAAATTGCCTGCGGCACTGGTTACTGGACGCAGGCGGTTTCACAAACCGCAAAATCAATCGTGGCGACCGACATCAACGAGGAAGTCCTGCAAATTGCCCGCGCCAAACAATACGGCTGCGAAGTCCGCTTCCAGCAGGCCGACGCTTTTGACCTGAATCCGTCGCCGCAAAATAATTTGACCGCCGGCTTGGCGGCGGCCTGGTGGTCGCATTTGCGAAAGTCTCAAATCAAAAGCTTCCTTCAACATTTTCACCGGTTGTTTCCACCGGGTTCACTGATGGTTTTCATGGACAACCGGTTTGTCCCCGGCAGCAATACACCCATCAGCCGGGCGGATGACGATGGCAACACCTACCAGTTGCGGACGCTTGAAGACGGAACCGAATATGAAGTCCTCAAAAACTTTCCGGACGAAAGCGAAATCGGGGCGATCGTCGGAAATTCCGGAGGTGAACTTCATTGGACAGAGTTGCCGTATTATTGGTTTTTGACTTACAAGCTCCAACGATGAATTCAAAATAGAATTGTCCACCGCCCCGATTCGCGGCAAGCTGTGCGTTCTATGCAGCAAGTGAACCTCGGCATGATCGGCGGCGGAACGGTCGGCAGCGGCGTGTTCCACGCCTGGCAGAAAAACGGCGGCCTCATGGCCGCGCGCCTCGGCGTAAAACTTGTTTTCCGCAAGATCGCGGTCAAGGCGTTTGACGAACCGCGTCCGTATCCCATCGCCCGCAATTTGATGACGACCGACTGGCAGGAAGTCGTTCACGATCCGGAAATTCACATCGTCATCGAACTCGTCGGCGGCTGCGGCATCGCCAGAACTATGATTCTCGCCGCGCTCGAAAAGGGCAAAACCGTCGTCACCGCGAACAAGGCTTTGCTGTCCGCGCACGGGCCGGAACTGTTTGCCGCGGCGGCGAAGAACGGCGCGAATCTTTATTACGAGGCGAGCGTCTGCGGCGGCATTCCCATCATCAAATCGCTGCGCGAAGGTTTTGTGGCGAATCAATTTCCCGCGATCTACGGCATCGTCAACGGCACCTGCAATTACATTTTGTCGCGCATGAAAGCCGAGGGCGCGGACTTCGCCGACGTGCTGGCCGACGCGCAGAAGCACGGCTACGCCGAAACGCCGCCGGACCTGGACATTGACGGCTTTGACGCGCAGCACAAGATCGGCATTCTCGCCTCGCTCGCGCACGGTTTCTGGGCAGACCATCATCAGATTCACACCGAGGGCATCCGCGACGTGTCGAAGATTGACATGGAATTTGCCGCCAAGCTGGGTTACACAATTAAGTTATTAGGGATCGCCAAACAAATCCGAAATCCGAAATCCGAAATCCGAAATGGAATTCAGGTTTCCGTTTATCCGACGCTCATCCCAAACGCGCACGTCCTCGCCAGCGTCAACGGCGTGTTCAACGCCTGCTTCGTGCGCGGCGACATCGTGGGTGACACGCTGTTTTACGGACGCGGCGCCGGCAAGGACGCCACGGCCAGCGCCGTTTTGAGCGACGTGGCCGACGCCGCGCTGGATTTAAAGAACGGAACGAAGGTTCGCGTTCCGCCGTTTGTTGGCCATGAAAAAAAATGCCGCGTCATGCCGATGGACGAAATTGTCTCGCGCTATTATGTTCGCTTCAGCGTCGTGGACAAGCCGGGCGTGCTGGCGAAAATCGCCGCGTTTTTTGCCGCCGCCAAAATCGGCATCTCGTCCGTCATCCAGCCCGAAGGCCACGAAGGCGAGAGCGTGCCGCTGATTTTCATGATTCACGACGCGCCCAATGCCGCGATGCGCAAGGCGCTGGCGAACATCGCGAAGCTGCCCGCTGTCAAAGCCAAGCCGGTCATGTTTCGCGTGGAAAGTTTTGACTAACGAATTGTCGCGCGAAGATTTGCCAATCAGCCACAGATTTTCACAAATGAAACACAGATTCTTATCCACAGGTTACGCTGATTGTCCGGATTTTTCTTTCAGCGGCCTGCTAAAATTTGAGTCATCTGTGGACCGGTTTTTATCTGTGTCCAATTTGTGTTTCATCTGTGGCTAATTATGGCTTTGCAATTTCACTCCACCAACGGCCAGTCGCCCGCCGTCAATTTGCGCGAGGCGTTGCTGCAAGGCCAGGCGCCGGATCGCGGACTTTATCTGCCCGATAAATTTCCTGCGCTGACGCCGGACGAGATTGCGGCTTTCGCAAAACTGCCGTATCACGAAATCGCGTTCCGCGTGCTGGCGAAATACACCGACGGCATCATTCCCGGCAGCTGATCTGGCCGCGATGTGCCATGCGGCGTATAATTTCCCCGTGCCGCTGGAGATTGTCTATGACCGCGTTTTCTTGATGCGGCTGGATCAGGGGCCGACGGCGTCGTTCAAGGATTTTGCCGCGCAGATGATGGCGCGAATGTTCGGTCATTTTCTGCGGGAAGAAGGCCGGCAGGTGACGATCCTGACCGCGACAAGCGGCGACACCGGCGCGGCGGTCGCCCACGCATTCCACAAGATTCCCGGCGTGCGCGTCATCGTGCTGTTCCCGCTGGCCGAAGTCAGCGTAAGCCAGCGCAAGCTGATGACCACGTTGCGCGACAACGTCCGCACGGTGGCTATTGACGGCAAGTTCGACGATTGTCAGGCGATGGTGAAGCAGGCTTTCGCCGACCCGGACGCTGAACCACATTCCGCTGTCGTCGGCGAACTCCATCAACATCGGGCGTCTGCTGCCGCAGAGTGTTTATTATTTTTATGCCGCGTCGCGCGTCGCGCAGCCGGGCGAACCGGTGGTCTTTTCCATTCCCAGCGGCAATTTCGGCAACATGATGGGTGCGGTCGTCGCGCGCGAGATGGGTTTGCCGGTGAGAAAAATCATCGCGTCGGTCAACGACAACGACGCGTTCCCGAAATTTCTGGCGACGGGCAGTTACCAAAAAATCTCGCCGTCGCGCAATTCGCTTTCCAACGCGATGAACGTCGGGCATCCGAGCAACCTCGCGCGGCTCGTGGCTGTTTATGGCGGACAAATGGATGAGACGGGCAAAATTCACCAGGCAGCCCGATCTCGCCGCGATGTGCCGCGATATTTTTTCGACTTCGATTTCCGACCCGCGCACCGTCGCCGGCGTGCGGGAGTTCTGGAACAAATTTCAACTGCTGCTGGAACCGCACGGCGCGGTGGCGTGGCAGGGCTTTCAAGACTGGCTGGAAGCTGAAAAAATTTCGCGCGAAATTTTTCCCGCCGTCATTGTTGAGACGGCGAATCCGGCGAAATTTCCCGACGAAGTCGAGAAAGTCGTCGGCTGGCCGCCGGACGTTCCGGCGAACATGCAGGCTTCCTTGCAATTGCCGGAAGATTTCGACCGGATGGGCGCGGATTACGATGCGTTCAAACAGTATTTAATTCAAACGCACAATTGATTCGCCCGCGCGAATGGAAAAATTCACCGCCGCTCCTGACCGGCGAAAATCATTCGGTTGATTTTTCGCGGCGGAACAGTTTCCAAACCGACAAGGCCGTGGAGGCCATTTTTCCCAGGCGCGCTATTCCGCCCAAGCTGGAGCCGGGTTTGCGCGCGGTCCGAACGGCCAGCACGCCCGCCACGGTGGCCAGCGCCGCCGTCCAGAGCGGATGGCGGCGCGCCAGATTGCCGGCTTCCTGTCTCCAGTTTTCCAGCGAGCGCAACTGTTGCCAGTCGGCAACCAGCAGCAGCCGGTTGGCGTCGCTTTGCAGCACGAGCAGATCCTTCTGTCGCTGCAGGCTGGCTAGTTCATTTTTTTCAAACATGCGCAATCCTTTTTTAATTCGTTCAGCGTCGCGGTGTAAGCCTGCCAGCGCCGCAAACGCAAACGCAATTTCATGAACGCCACCGTTGCCGCGATGGCGTAGGCCAGGATGATCAGCGTCAACACCAGCAAACGGTGCGTGTCCCAGAACACGACCAGCACCAATAGCGTTGTCATGGCGAGCGTCATCAGCGCGCACACAATGCCCGCCGCCGCGAGCAGCAGCGCGTCAATCAAGCGCACACGTTCCTCCTTCAATTCAACCAGAAAAAGTTCCGCGCGGTTCTCCACGACGTCATGCAGCGTCTTGAGCAGCCGCGTGGCGGCGGACAACACTCCACCTTCCGTTGGGGGCGTGTCGTCCATGTCTAGCGGCGGCTAACGAGCACGCCGATCAACAGTCCCACGCCAAACGCGACGCCGATGGATTCATACGGATGTTCCCGGATGGTCTTATCCGCGACTTTCGCGCCGGCCACGGTTTTTTCTTCCAGCCGCCGGTAGGTCGCCTTGGCCGATTCGAGGGTGGAGGCTAAACGCCCGCGCAATTCCGTCATTTTCTCACCCGCCTGCCCGGTCGTTGCGTGCAGCACGGCTTCCGCGTCGTGGGACAAAGTTTTCAAGTCGCCCACGAGTTTTTCCACGTTGGCTTCGTTTGTCATAATCCGTCCTTTCTCTTTTATTATTTCGAAACTAGGCTTTTTCCAGCCCTGCATTTCAACCTTAATTCAGGTTCCTCAAACACGCCAAAGTTTTTTTCTGAAAAAATTTCGCCCGCGAAAAAAAATTGCCGCCGCATGAACTCACGCGCCCGCGCGAGAAAGAGAAACCAGCCGCCGGTCCGGGTTTCGATTCAATTCCGTCTTTTCAAACGCCCGCCATCTGACTATGCTTCCGTTTCCGTTTTGAGCTTTAGTGGAAGTTTTTTCGGCAGCTCTGGAATTTTGTATGGCATTGATCGTTCAGAAATTCGGCGGCACGTCGGTCGGCAACACCGACCGCATCAAGAATGTTGCCAGGCGCGTCGCGGAATACCGCAATCGCGGCGACCAGGTCGTTGTCGTCGTCTCGGCAATGAGCGGCGTGACGGATGGCTTGATTAAACTGGCGAAGGACATCGCGCCGCTGCCCAGCGAACGCGAGATGGACATGCTCCTCGCGACGGGCGAACAGCAGACCATCGCGCTCACGGCCATCGCGCTGCACATGCTCGGCGTCCCGGCGGTTTCCATGACCGGCGCGCAGGCGGGCATTCTGACGGACGGCGTGCACACGAAAGCGAAGATTCATAACATCACGCCCAAACAGGTTCACGACCATCTCGCCGAGGGCAAAGTGGTCATCGTTGCCGGTTTTCAGGGCGAAACGCGCGAAGGCCAGATCACCACGCTCGGCCGCGGCGGTTCGGATTTGACGGCGATTGCGCTCGCCGCCTCGCTCAAGGCCGACCTTTGCCAGATTTACACGGACGTGGACGGCGTCTACACCACCGACCCGCGCATCGTGCCGAACGCCAGAAAATTGCAGGAAATTTCCTACGATGAAATGCTCGAACTCGCCAGCCTCGGCGCGAAGGTGATGCAGAGCCGCTCGGTGGAATTTGCGAAAAAATTTGGAGTCGTGTTTGAAGTGCGCTCCAGCCTCAATGACAACCCAGGAACGATTGTGAAAGAAGAAACCAAAAGCATGGAAGGCGTCGTCGTGCGCGGCGTCGCGCTCGACAAAAATCAGGCCAAGGTCACGCTCGTCGGCGTGCCGGACAAACCCGGCGTGGCCGCGAAGATTTTCAAGGCGCTCGGCGACGCGACCGTCAACGTGGACATGATCGTCCAGAACATCAGTCACGGCACGGGCACGCCGCAGACGGACATTTCATTTACGATGGACAAGCCGGATTTGCTCAAGGCGCAAAAGGTGATTGACGGCTTGAAAAAGGAAATCGGCCTGCGCGACGTGATCACCGCCGAAAAGATTGGCAAGCTGTCCATCGTCGGCGTCGGCATGAAGTCGCACACCGGCGTCGCGGGAATACTATTTGAAACGCTCGCCAACGAAGGCATCAACATTGACATGATTTCGACGAGCGAAATCAAGATTTCCGTCGTGATTGACCTCGCGAAAGGCGAGCAGGCGGTGAAAGCCGTGCATGAAACATTTTTGGGGATTACGACGTAATTGAAATCGTAGAGTTTCAAAAAAACGATTTAACCTGCTGAAACAATTTATCCTTACGCCGCTCCATTTGTTGTGAATTGCATCGCGAGACCAGTGAAAAAATTGCGGGCGGATCTGCTTGTTTTTGGAGTCTTTGGAATTATTGCCGCTTCGGTGTCAGCCGCGGAAAATCCGGTGCCACTTTCAACTGACACCAATCAAATCCTCGAACGCACCAGTTTCCAGACCGGCGAGCCGTGGACTCCGCAGGGCGATTTGCGTTCCGGCGTGGCCATCGTCTATGGCATTGACACCAATCTGCCGGCGCGGATTGAAACCTGGCGCGATCATGGCTATCGCATTCATGTGATGACCGGCGTCGCCTGGGGCAATTATCAGGATTATCTTTACGGACGTTTCGACGGCATCAATCACGAAGACGAGGCGCAGACGGAACGCAACGGCAACAAGATTGGCCACGGCGGCGACGTTTATTACATGTCGTCCCGGCACCAACTACGGAAAATTCCTGTGCGTTGGCGTGCAGCGCGCGCTGGATGCCGGAGCCAAGGCGATTGATTTGGAGGAACCGGAATTCTGGGATCGCGCCGGTTACTCGGAGGGATTCAAGCGCGAATGGCGAAATTATTATCACGAGGACTGGCAGCCGCCGGACAGTTCGGTGGATGCCCGCTGGCGCGCGGGCAAGCTGAAATACTTTCTTTACCGCCGCGCGCTTGCAACAGGTGTTCGATTATGTCCAGGCTTACAATCAACGAACGGGCACGGATGTCCGCTGTCATGTGCGCCACGCACAGCCTGCTCAATTACGCGCAATGGTGCATTGTCAGTCCCGAATCCAGCCTGGCGCGGGTCAACGGCTGCGACGGCTACATTGCCCAGGTCTGGACCGGCACGGCGCGCGACGCCGAACCGTTATCGCGGCGAGGTGCGTTCGCGCACGTTTGAAACCGCCTTTCTGGAATACGGCGCGATGCAAAATCTCGTCCGCGCCACGGGCCGCTCGGTCTGGTATTTGAACGATCCGGTGGAAGACAATCCGAATCATGATTGGAAGGATTATCGCGGCAATTGGGAATCCACGCTGACCGCTTCGCTGTTTCAGCCGGAAGTTTGCAAATATGAAGTGGCCCCGTGGCCGGAGCGGGTTTTCGGCGGACGCTATCCGCGTTCCGCCGCCGCCGGAAGATCGCAAGCCGATCCCGCCGGCTTATGCCACCGAATTGCAGACGGTCTTCAACGCGCTCAACGACATGAACCAGCCGCAAGTCAAATGGGACTGCGGCACAACCGGCATCGGCGTGATGGTCAGTGATTCGCTCATGTTCCAGCGCGGCCAACCCACGCCGAGCGATCCGTATCTGGGACAATTTCTATGGCCTGGCCATGCCGCTGCTCATGCACGGTTTGCCGGTGACGCCGGTGCAATTGGAAAACGATGACCGTGCCGCATTACCTGGACGGCTTTCACGTTTTGTTTTTGAGCTATGACGGCCAAAAGCCGCTGTCACCGGACGTTCATCCGCCATTGGTGGACTGGGTGAAACGCGGCGGCGTGCTGGTCGTTTGCGACAAGGACGCGGATCCCTATCTCAAAGTCCATGAATGGTGGAACAGCGGCGGAAATCACTATGCCACGCCGCGCGAACCATTGTTCCAGTCGCTGGGGCTTGGGCAATCCGTCGCCACGAACCAATTCATCCCGATTGGCAAAGGGGGTTTAATCTGGCTGCCGGAGCGTCCGGTGGACCTGACCCTCAGTGCGGAAGGCGCCGCGCAGATGGTTGCCACAGCCAAATTCGCGGCCCAAAAAGCCGGACTAAAATGGCGGGAAACAAATTATCTGCTATTGCGGCGCGGACCTTGCATCATCGCTTCGGGATTGGATGAATCCATTGCCGCCAAACCGCGTCAATTGCAGGGTCGCTTCGTCAATCTGTTCGATTCGGAATTGCGCGTGCAAAATGACATTTCCATTGACCCGGGCTCGCGCTGGTTTTTGCTCGATCTTGACGCCGCCCGCACCGGCAAAACACATTTGCTTGCGTCCGCGTGCAAAGCGTTGCTCAAAAAACAAACGCCCGGCCGGATTGTTTTTACCGTTGAAGGTGTCGGAGAAACACCGGCCATCATGCTTTTGGAATCGCCCAAAGCTCCGAGTTCAGTGACCTTGGACGGGAAAAATTTGCCGTTTGAATATTCCGCCAGGGAACGACTGCTCTGGATTCGTTTTGAGAACGCAGCGCAACCGCAAGAATTATCAGTGCGTTTTTGATTCCAATTTCATAAAACCGCTGAACCATGCGATCCATTTGCTCACGCCGCTGTTAGGCTCGACTTTAAGAATTAACGTGGAATGGAACAAGCCAAAGCAACGGATTAAGAAGAAAAAACCGTTTGAAGCGACGGAACGCGCTGGCATCGTCGCAGGAAGCAGACAATTTGGGGGGATGAGAGTCCCAATCAGATAAATTCGAAAGACTTTTTCATTGACAAACACTTTTGCCTGAGTTTATTTTATTAAGAACCTCAAAGTGAAATTGCTTCTTAATTTCGGAATGGCTCTGCTGCTCTGGCAAACAGCCGCCCTCCAAGCGGCGACGACGGTGACGAATATCGCTGGATGCTGGCACACCCTGTTTCTCAAATCCGACGGAAGTCTTTGGGGCATGGGTAACAATGACGTAGGCCAGCTCGGAGATGGCACGTCAAGGGTTGGCAATATTGTGAACTCTACCAATAGGCCAGAGCTAATCGTTTCAAATGGAGTTGTGGCTATTTCAGCCGGAAACGGTCACACTCTCTTCCTGAAATCTGACGGCAGTCTTTGGGGTATGGGTGATAACAGCGCTGGTGAATTGGGCGATGGCACAACCAATCAAGCAATCATTCCGGAGCTAATTATCTCCACTGGGGTCAGCGCCGTTGCTGCAGGGAACCAATACAGCCTGCTTTTGAAATCTGACGGCAGCCTTTGGGCGATGGGTATAAATAGTTCAGGCCAGCTTGGCGATGGCACATTCAACAACACCAACAGGCCGGAGCAAATTATTTCCAGCGACGTCATTGCAATTGCAGCTGGATGGGATCAAAGTTTATTTCTTAAATCGGACGGGAGTTTGTGGGGCATGGGTGGCGTGCTGAATGCCACTACTAATCAACCGGAGCAAATTGTTTCCAATAATGTCATTGCGATCGCTATTGGAAAGCACGACAACAGCCTTTTTCTCAAATCTGGTGGCAGTCTCTGGAGCATGACTATTCACTCCGGCCCACAGTTGTTCGGCTCCAGCAACATTATTTCGATTGCTTGTGGAAATGAACATGGCTTGTTTCTGAAATCAGACGGTAGTCTTTGGACTTTTGGTTCTGATGACTCAGGTCAGTTGGGCAATGGCATCATCGAGAATGTCAATTTTCCGCCGATACAAATCGTGTCCAACGGCGTTGTAGCGGTTGCAGCTGGAGCACAGCATAGCTTGTTCATCAAATCCGATGGAAGCCTGTGGGGTATGGGGCTTGCTAGTGACGGCGAACTTGGCGACGGTTTCCACAGCACCACCAATTGGCAGCAATCAATCTCATCAGTTCCAGAGCAAATTGTCCCTTTACCGCGACCTTTGCTGACGGGCGTCAGCATTTCATCCAAAACAAATCTCCAATTCAAAGCCACCTGCCTGTTCGGCGGGACATATCATTTGCTGGCGAGCACAAATCTCGCGCAGCCATTTAACCAGTGGACGTCAGTTTGGGCCAATTCCGTCAAAGCACGCGGCACAAATAATTTTACTGCGATACTCACCAATGCGGTAAATTCCAGCGGCGGGCGGAATTTTTTTATTCTTCAATCGCAGTGAAATGCTGATTTCGCAGGATCGCAAGATCATTACCGCGTATTTTATTTGACCTCCACCGTCCGTTCCCTTAATTTGCCCGCGTGAATTGCAATTTGAATCTGAACCTGCCGCTGAACGCGCTGCTGACCAGCGCGGCGGTCGGGTTTTGAGTTTTTTAACTGAATTTACCAAACCCACTGCCAGACGGCGGTGGGTTTTTTGTTTTAACTGCATCGCCGGACGGCAATAATAAGAAAGCCAGACCATGCAAAAAGACCCGTCGAAAAAATACCAGCCGTTTCAACACGCGCCGAAATTGACCGACCGCCAGTGGCCCAACCGCGTCCTCACGCACGCGCCGCGCTGGTGCAGCGTGGATTTGCGCGACGGCAACCAGGCGCTCGCCGTGCCGATGAACGTCTCGCAGAAACTGGAATTGTTCCAGACGCTCGTGAAGATCGGTTTCAAAGAAATCGAAGTCGGTTTTCCGTCGGCGTCGAACACGGAATTCACTTTTAACCGCCGGCTCATCGAGGAAAAACGCGCCCCGGATGACGTCTGGCTCCAGGTGCTCGTGCAGGCGCGCGAGGATTTGATCGAACGCACCATCGAGTCGCTCGTCGGCGCGAAACGCGTCATCATCCACATGTATAACTCGACCTCGCCGGCGCAACGCCGCGTGGTGTTCGGCAAATCGCCGGACGAGATCAAGGCCATCGCGGTGAATGGCGCGCGGATGATCAAAGACCGTTTGCACCGGCTCAAGGGCACGGAAGTGATGTTGCAGTATTCGCCGGAAAGTTTTTCGGCGACGGAAGTGGAATACGCCAAGGAAGTTTCGGAAGCCGTCATGGATGTGTGGCAACCGACGCCGGAGCGGAAAATGATTTTGAATTTGCCGGACACGGTGGAAGTCGCGATGCCGAATGTTTACGCGGACCAGATCGAATGGATTTGCAAGAACATCAAAAACCGCGATTCGCTCCTCATCAGCCTGCACGCGCACAACGACCGTAGCACCGGCGTGGCGGCGACAGAATTGGGAATGCTTGCCGGCGCGGATCGTGTCGAGGGAACTTTGTTCGGCAACGGCGAGCGCACCGGCAATTTGGACATCGTCACAGTCGCATTGAATCTCTACATGCACGGTATTGATCCGCAGTTGGATTTCTCGAATCTCAACGCGGTCATTGACGTCTACGAGCGTTGCACCGGCATGACGATTCCCGCGCGGCAACCTTACGCAGGCGAACTGGTGTTCACCGCGTTCAGCGGTTCGCATCAGGACGCGATTAAAAAAGGTTTGGCGGAGTGGGGGCAGAAATGTGCTTCCGGCGTCTCGCCGGAAGATCAAATCCAAGATGGATCCGCCGGCAAGATGCCGGCAGCACATTATTGGGACGTTCCATATTTGACAATTGATCCGGCGGACATCGGGCGCGAATACCGTGAAGTCATCCGCGTCAATTCCCAATCCGGCAAAGGCGGTGTCGCTTACTTGCTCGAAAGCGAGTTCGGCATTGAATTGCCCAAGGACATGCAGCGCGAGTTCGGCCCGATTGCCAACGACGAAGTGGACAAGCTCGGCCGCGAAGTCAGCGGCGCGGAACTCAAGCAAATGTTTTGGCGCGAATATGTCGAGCGCGTTTCTCCGTGGCAGTTGAAATCATTTGAAACCGAAAACAAAAACGGCGTCGTGAAATGCCACGGAGAAATGCTTTGCTGGGGGAAACCGGTTAAAATTTCCGGCGAAGGCAACGGCCCGCTCGCCGCGCTGGTTCATGGCGCCGGAAAACACGGCGCGCGATTTGAAATTTCCAATTACAGCGAGCACGCCTTGGGCAGCGGCGAAGGCGCGGCGGCCATTGCCTACATCCAAATCAAATCCGCCGACGGCAAAGCCCGCTGGGGCGCGGGCGTGGACACCAACATCGAGCTGGCCTCGGTGCGCGCGGTTTTGAGCGCATTGAACCGGCTGTGATTTTTGAACGCTGCAAAATCCCGCTCGTCAAATCGGCGGGAAGTGCTAAATTTCGCTTCAAATGAAACTGCCCCGGACATTTTTTGCCGTCGCAACCCTGTTTTTTGCCGCCGGAATCTTCCCCGCCGTCGCGCAACCGTCAAACGCCGTGGCGTCCGCGCCGGTTTACGTGCCGGACTACACGCACGCGGGCGAACCGCTGCCGGATGGCGTCATCGCGTGGGATGCACTGACCAAGCAGACGGTCGCCACCAACGGACAGGATTTTGCGTGGTTCGCTTTTGCGTTCACCAACATTGCCGAAAAAATCAACCTTGGACCGGCCACCAACGTCACCGTCATCACCAATTTTACGACAGTGACGAACACGGGTTTTTGGACGCGTTTCTTTGGAAAAACAATCACCGAGGTCGCCAGCGTGGTCCGCAGCACCAACACGGTTACCATCACCAATTCAGTCACGCCGATTCCCGTGGCGATCCTCGACGCCCGCGCCTCGTGCGGCTGCACCCAGCCGCAATTGCCGTCGCGACCGTGGTTGTTGCCGCCCGGAACCAACAGCGTCCTTCGGATCAGCGTGGACTTGGCGGGCAAAAGCGGCATGGTGTTTAAATACGTTGATGTCTCCACGGATAAAGGAACCAAACGGCTCAATTTTTCCATCAACATCCTGCCACCGCCGCCGGTCGCACCCATGAGCGCGGAAGAACGCGCCCGCGGTGTGGCCGCCGCAAAAATTGACCGGCAGGCCGTGTTCAAGGGCGATTGCGCAAGCTGCCACGTAAAAAAAATCGAGGGCAAAATGGGCCAGGCGCTTTACGAATCCGTGTGCGGCGTGTGCCACGAGGCGAATCCCCGCGCCACCATGGTGCCCGACCTGCACAATCTCAAAGACCCGACCAGTGAGGAATTCTGGCGCACTTGGATCACCTCCGGCAAGGCCGGCACGCTCATGCCCGCGTTCGCGACCTCGCAAGGCGGACCGCTCAACGACATGCAAATCGCCTCGCTCGCCGCCTACTTGAACTTCCTCATACCGCCGCACGCGTCGCCGCCGGCCAAGTGAAGTCCGCTTGCGAAATTTTTTCCGGCGGCTATTCTGTCAACCATGACAGCAAAATTGGTTGACGCAAACCATCACCGCGAAATCTCTGCGCTCGGCGAAAAAGTTCTGGACGGCGGCCACATTTCCCGCGACGAAGCGCTGTGGCTTTTTAATCTCGAAACCTCCGCCGACATTCTGGATTTGCTGGCGTGGGCCAACCGCATCCGCGAAAAATTCAAGGGCAACAAGATCCATCTCTGCTCCATTGTCAACGCCAAGGCCGGCGCGTGCTCCGAGAATTGCAGCTTCTGCTCGCAGTCCGCGCATTACCAGACCGGCTCGCCGAAATATGGTTTTATTGATCCCGAACCCGTCGCCGAAGCCGCCGAGGAGGCGAACAAAAATGGCGTTACCGCCGTCGGCCTCGTCGCCGCGTGGAAAGGTTTGAACGAAGGGCCGATGCTGGACGAAGTTTGCGCCCGCGTGCGCGAACTGAAGGCCGGTGGCAAGACGCGCCCCGACGTTTCGCTCGGCATCATCAAGTCGCAGAAAATCGCCGACCGGCTCAAGGAAGCTGGCGTCGAGTGCTACGGCCATAACCTCGAAAGCTCGCGCAACTTTTTCCCCAAAACCTGCACCACGCACACGTTCGACGACCGTCTGGAAACCATCGGCCATTTGAAAAAGGCTGGCATCAAGATTTGTTCCGGCGGCATCATCGGCATGGGCGAGACGCGCGCCGACCGCTGCGACCTCGCGTTTGAATTGAAAGCCATCGGCGCGAACGTCGTGCCCGTCAACATCCTCAACCCGATTCCCGGCACGCCGTTCGCCAAGAACGAACCGCTGCCCGTCATGGAAATTTTGAAGACCATCGCGTGCTTCCGTTTCATTTTGCCGCGCCAGGAAATCATGATCGCCGGCGGGCGCACGGTGAACCTGCGCGACGCGCAGAGCATGATTTTCATGGCCGGCGCGAGCGCGCTGATGGTGGGCAACTATCTCACCACGCTGAATCAGCCGGTGGAAAAAGATTTGCAGATGCTCAAAGACCTCGGCCTCGATCCAAACTGGGACAGCCACGATTTCAGCGATCAAGAAGAAGGCGGTTGCGGCTGCGGAAAAGAAAATTACTGCAATAGCTCAACTCGATAAAAGCGCTGCGACTCTGGCGGGGCGGTGTCGGTCACCATAATCGTGGAATTCGTCGCCGCGATCTGAATGCCGAGGTTGCTCCAACTGGACTGCAAGAGATTGGTTTTGTATTGAAGCTGATAATTGCCTCCGCTCACCGAGCTGCATGTCAGCGCCACATCGGCGTTGGTTTTGACCACCGAGAGAATTTCCGGCGCGGGAGGATTGAGGATGAAACGGAAAATCGAGCCGGAGCCGCTGCCGCCGTCAATTGTTGTGCCGTAAAGCTGCCCGTCGCCGCCGATGACCATTCCGCCGTAAGGATTTGCGCCGTTGCCGTAGGTGAATGAAATCAACGAAGTCAGCAGGCCGTTGGTCGAGACTTTGAACATTGTGCCGCGATTGTTCGCACCGCCATTGCGCGCCACGCCATAGAGCGTGCCGTCCGCCGCCGCCGTCAATTCGGCATACGGATTCGCGCCGTTGGTGTTATCAAACGACGTCACCAATCTCGTCACGTCGTTGCTAACGGAAAAAACCGTCCCGTAGCCGTATGCCCCGCCATCCACCGTCGTGCCGTAGATGACTCCCTGCGCGCCCAGTGTCAAGGTGGCCCAGGGATGCGAGCCGTTGGTGTTGGCGAATGAATAAACTGAATTGAATATGCCGGTATAGGAAATCTTGAACACCGTGCCGTAACCGCCGTTCGTCCCGCCGCCGATGGTCGTGCCGTAGAAAAAGCCGTTCGTGGGATTCAGCACCAGCCCGCCGTTGGGGCTGTAGCCATCGCTGTTGTTGAACGAATGCAGCAAAGTCTCCGTCCCGTCCAAATAATAAATCTTGTAGACGGCACCGTTGCCGTGCCCGCCGCCGCCGATGGTCGTGCCGAACAATTCATTGTCCAGCCCATCGCACAGGCCCGCGTTCGGAGCGTTGCCGTCATCGGTGGTGTCAGGAAAATCATTCAACACATTCACGTTGGTCCCGTCGTAATTGAAAGCCACGCCGTGGCCGTGCGGCCCGCCGTTCGCCGTCGTGCCGTAAAGCAGGCTGCCGGACAACAGCAACCGGCCGTAGGGATTCGCGCCGTTCGTGGCCGAAAGGAATGAAATTACCGGGGTGAACGCCCCATTGGTCGTCATCTTGAAGATCGTGCCGTTGCCATTGGCACCGCCGTAGCTCGTGGTGCCATAGAGCAGGCCATCCGCACCAAAGGTCAGGGTGCCCTGCGGATTCTGGCCGTCAATGCTATTGAAGACGTGTAGCGGTTGCAACACACCTGCGTGCGTGCCACTCGCGAGCATTCCCGCCATAACGACAGGAAAGCCCGCTTGCATAAGGAGCCGGATGGTTTTCATAGGACGATGCCTTTCTCTAAACCAAGACAACTAATGAAGACTATTACAAAGTCGCCGAAATATTTCAATGGGTTTTATGTGACATTTTCGTTGAGGAGCGCAAAAAACCGGCAACAAATCACGACGGCTGCCATTCTTTTCCAGCACCGTAGGCGCGACCTCTTTGTAGAAACCCAAACCAAAAATTCCCCAGCCCCGTCAAGGCGGCATCTTGAGTGGATTTCATCGGCAGATTTTAACGCAAAGGCGCAAAGGTTTTTGCAAACGGCCAACATTCCCTGCGCCTCGTCGTCTTTGCGTCTAGTTCCCTCGCTTGGGCGCGGGGAAAAATTACAGCGGAAAATCCGTATTCTCTTCCGGGCGCACGACTTCGCGGCGCGGCGGTTTGTTTTCCGCCACCGGCTCCGGCGGTTCGGTTTCTGCTTCGACCTTTTCCGGGAACGGCGCGGGCTTCGGCGTTTCAACCAGTTGCGGTTCGGAAATTTTTTCGGCAAGCGTCACGGCGGACACAATTTTTTCTGGCTCGATTTTTTCCGGTTCCGGCAGGGCGGCGCGGGGCGGCACGCGGTTGGCCAGCGCAAGCAGGGAAATGCCGGCGGCGGCGTTGCGCTCGGCCTGTTCGATGCGGGCGAATTCGCCGTAGATTTCCGCGAGCGCCGGCTCCTCGCGCAGCGGCAGTTCCTGGCCGGTGCCGGTGCGCATGGCGATCAAAATGTCGTAGGCGTTGATGGCGTCGAGCGGGCGCGCGGGCACGAATGCGGCTTCCGTGCCGGTGACCTCGGTGACGAGCCGCGTGGCCGCGAGCGTGCGCAAAACGGATTGCGTGAGCCGGCTGGGAATGCCGAGTTCGGCCGGAAATTTCCGGCACGGTCGCCGGGCGCAGGCCATTTTGAAAACGCTGGCCGAGGCAGGTCATGATGCGCAGCGCGACGAATTCGCGGCCGCGCTGGTTCACGTTTTCGGCCAGCCGGTCCTGCAAATACGCGGCGCGATTTTGGTAGGCGTAGGCGATTTGCGCGCCGAAGAGCAGGATGAGCCACAGGATATAAAGTCCGCCCATCAACAGGACGATCAGAAAAAGGCCGCCGTAGAATTTGCTGGCGCTCAAGCGCGCGCGGCCAGCAGGAAACCGAGTTGATTGTAAAAATGCCAGGCCGCGCCGGCGCACAGGCCGCCGATCATGCGCGGCGCTGAATTCCACCTTGGTGTTCGGCGTCAATTTGTAAAACAGGGCGAGGGTGAGGCTCAAGATGGCGATGGGCAGCAGGTGCTTGAGCAGCGGCGCGAGAAACGGCGACGATTCGAGGAACGCGCGCATGTGCTGCAAATGCATGCTGCCGGTCAGGCCGAGCGCGGTGGCGAGCAGCAGCGGGCCCAGCGTGATGATTGTCCAGTAAAGCATGATTTGCAGCAGCCAGTTGCGGCCGCGCGTGACGCCCCAGATATCGTTGAATGTTTCCTCGATGCCGCGCAGCAGCGAGATGGCGGTGAACACCAGAACAATCATGCCGGTGACTCCCAGCGCGCCGCTGCGGGTCTTCTGGACCAAATCATGAATCCAGTGCGCCACTTCCTTTTGTGTGTTGACCGTCACGATGGGTTCCACGGCGGGCGGCGCGTTTGAAGCCGTCCCGGCAACGGATGTGTTGGTGACTGCGCCGCCGCCGCTGAAATTGTTTTCAGCAACGGAATTGGTTGTCGCCAGCATCACAGCATTGGTGCCGGCCGCAACGGAATTGGTCGGGACATTGGCCGGACGGCGCGATGCTGGAAACAACTTTCTCGACGAACTGGTCGAGCTTTTCCTGATCCTGACCCTTCAACAACGTGCTGGTGACGCTTAACGCGATGGCCAGCAGTGGAATGAGCGCGAGCAGCGTGGAATAGGACAGCGCCGACGCGCGCACGAGGCAGCGGTGGCGGATAAATTGCCGGCTGACCAGCGCCCAGAAATGGGCAAAGCGCTCCAGCCGGCCTTCGAGCTGAAAAATCTCGTCCGCATCAGCAACGGCGCCGGTGAGGATTTTCAGGAGACGGGCAAACCGTTTGGTGGCCATTTGCGACACGCTAACAAAGCGCGCGGCCAAGTCAACCGCGCGCCAAAAACTTTACGCGCCGCCGGCCGCCAGCAACTCGTTGACCTTGGCAGATTGCCATTCGCAGTTTGGGTTGCATTGAAACAGGGCCGAGGACGAATGCCAGCAAGGTTTGCAGGAATCGCTTTCTTGAAATTCGCCGATCATTATCTCAAAGTGATGCCAGCCATCGCGAAATAAATTTTGGGACGTGACATCGGCAAGCGGAAAATGAAAATTGAGTGCACGCCCGATCGAAAAACCGAACCATGATCCCATGAATGTTAAAATCCAAGCCCCACTCCAAAAATTGATCGTTATGACTTCCATTTTTGCAGCCGGCGTCATTCCGGCTTTCTCCCAAGAAAATCCGCCGGGCGAATTTGCCGGACAGACGGACATTGGCGCGCCCAAACTTTCCGGCGCCGGCAGCTACGACGCCGCGAATCAGGCCTACACCATTTCCGGCGCGGGCGTGAACATGTGGTTCACCAACGATCAATGCCACTTTGTTTGGCGGAAGCTGAACGGCGATTTTATCTTGCGGACGCGCGTTGAATTCATCGGCAAGGGAGCGGTTGAGCACCGCAAGATCGGCTGGATGGTGCGTCCGAACCTCGACCCGGATGCGCCTTATGTGGACGGCGCGGAACACGGCAGCGGTCTGACTTCGATCCAGTTCCGCCGGTCCAAAGGCGCAAATACCGAAGAGATCAAACTGGCCATCACCAACGCGGACGTGCTCCAGTTTGAACGCAAGGGCGGCACCTTTATTTTTTCGGCGGCGCATTACGGCGAGCCGTTCGTCAGCGCCGAACTGCCGGACATGAATTTGGGCGATGACGTTTATGCCGGCCTGTTCGTGTGTTCACACGATGCCGAGGTGGTTGAAAAAGCCGTTTTCCGCGACGTGCGGATCATCCGTCCGGTGAAGGAAGGATTTGTTCCGTATAAAGATTTCATCGGCAGCGTGCTGGAAATCCTCGAGGTCCACAGCGGCAAGTTGGAAAAAATTTACGAATCCGCGCAGCCGTTTGAAGCGCCGAATTGGACGAGGGATGGCAGCGCCTTGATTTACAACATCAGTGGTCGCGCGGCAGGCTGGGGCCGCTTGAACCGGTTTGATCTGGCCACGCGAAAACCGTCACCGCTCAACACCGATCCGAACAATCAAAACAACAACGACCATGTGCTGTCGTTCGATGGCACGATGCTTGGCATCAGCGATCAAAGCGCGAGCCACGGCGGTTCGTCCTGCATTTTCACCCTGCCGTCGCAAGGCGGAACGCCCAAGCGGATCACGACGTTGACGCCGTCGTATTTGCACGGCTGGTCGCCGGACGGGAAATTTCTGGTCTATACCGGCGGCCGGAACAACAAATTTGACATATACAAAATTCCCTCGGACGGCAGCGGGCCGGAAATCCGCCTGACCGATTCGCCGGGCTTAAACGACGGCCCGGAATTCACGCCGGACGGGAAATACCTCTACTTCAATTCCAGCCGCAACGGGAAAATGCAGATTTGGCGCATGAAACCCGACGGCACGGACCAGGAACAAATCACACGCGACGAATACAACAACTGGTTTCCGCACATTTCGCCGGACGGAAAATGGATCGTCATCATCAGTTTTCCGGAAGACATCCAGCCAACGGAACACCCGTATTACAAACAATGCTATCTTCGCCTGCTGCCCATCGGCGGCGGCGCGCCCAGGGTGATTGCTTATGTTTATGGCGGGCAAGGCACGATCAATGTTCCCTCGTGGTCGCCGGACAGCCAGCGGATCGCGTTCGTCAGCAACACGGATCTGGGAAAGTGACGGATGAATTTAACTTTCAAAATATGATAAAGAAAATTGTCGTTTTTATCGGCGCCGCGGCTTTGCCGGCCATTTTTTTGACGGCGTGCGGCAGCCTTCAAAAATCTCGCCCGGCGGCCGACGGTTCGGGCGCGTTTGTCACCGGCCACTACCGCAATCTTTTCGCCGAGAACGGCTGTTCACCAGTGGAAATTCGCGCCAAGGTTGATTCGGCGTTCCAGCAATTGTTTCACGGCGACCCGACGAATCAGGCGATTTATTATTCCGCCGGCGCCAATTCCAACGGCCCGCTGGCCTACATCACCGACATCAAGCATCACGACGTGCGCACGGAAGGCTTGTCCTACGGCATGATCATCGCGGTGCAACTGGATAAAAAAGCCGAGTTCGACGCGCTCTGGAACTGGTCAAAAACGTATTTGTATCACGCCGAACCGGCGCATCCGTCCTACAAATTTTTTTCCTGGCAGGCGCGCACCACCGGCGAGGCGATGAGCCAGTTCATCGCGCCGGACGGCGAATCATATTACGTCATGGCGCTGTATTTCGCGGCGAACCGCTGGGGCAGCGGCCAGGGAATTTACAACTACAAACAGCAGGCGGATGAACTGCTCTCGGCCATGCGCCATCGCGAAACGATTCGCGGTTCGATGCCCATGTTCGGACGCGGCAACCGCCAGGTTTCCTCCGGGCCGCTGATGAACGAAACCAACAAGATGATTTTATTTTCACCGAGCACCGAGCGGCAGCAATTCACCGATCCGTCGTATCATCTGCCGGCATTTTACGAGTTGTGGGCGCGCTGGGGACCGGCGGCGGACGCGGATTTTTGGATGCAGGCGGCCACGAACAGCCGCGATTTTTTCCAGCGCGCGGCGAATCCGATTACCGGCCTGACGCCCGACTACGCAAATTTTGACGGTTCGCTGTTGACCAACGGCTTAAACCGCGGCTCGGCGAATTTTCGCTACGACGCTTTTCGCACGGCGGGCAACTGGTCGGTGGACTGGTCATGGTGGGCGAAAGACCCGCGCGAACGCGAGTTGAGCGACAGGCTCCAGGCATTTTTTGAATCGAAGGGACTCAACACTTACGGCTGCATGTTCACACTCGACGGCAAGCAACTCGAAGACCGCCGCGCGCAAGGTCTCGTCGCCGTGAACGCCGATGCCAGCCTTGCCGCGACGGATTCCGCGCGCGCGAAAAAATTTGTCGAGGCATTGCGGCACACGCCGACGCCGGATGGTTTGGAGCGTTACTACGAAGGCTTGCTCTACATGATGGCACTGCTGCATTGCAGCGGCGAATTCCAAATCTGGAGTCCGCCAAACACCACGGGCCGATGAAGAAATTTTTTATTCTTTTAGGGTTCTTCGTTTTGGTCGTTGGCCGCGCCGAACCGGCTGAAGTCGGCCCGCATTGGGTCGGCACTTGGGGCACTGCCCCGCAGTTGACCGAGCCGCGAAATCTGCCGCCGCCGCCCGGCCTGACCAGCAACACGCTGCGGCAAGTTGTCCACGTTTCCATCGGCGGGAAGAAAATGCGCGTGCGTTTTTCCAACACGTTCGGCAACGGCCCGATGTCCATGGCGACGGTGCGAGTGGCGGTGTCAGCGGGCGGCAGCGCCATCAAAACGGAAACCGGAAGCGCGCTGACATTTTCCGGGCAACCTTCCGTGACGATTCCCGCCGGCGAAACAATTTTTTCGGACGCGCTCGATTTTGATCTGGCCCCGTTGTCCGAAGTCGCCGTCACCATTTATTTTAACGAAACGCCGGGCGATGTCACCGGTCATCCGGGTTCGCGCACGACATCGTTTCTGAAAGCGGGCGATGTCGTGTCCGCCGCCGAATTGCCGGCGGCGGCGCGCACGCCGCATTGGTATGTGTTGACCGGCATTGATGTGCTGGCGGAAAATTCCGCCGCCGCCGTCGTGACGCTCGGCGATTCGATTACCGACGGTCGCGGCTCGGAAACGGACAAAAACAACCGCTGGCCAGATGATTTGGCCAACCGGCTGCAGGCCGGCTCCGCCACCCAAGAAGTCGCGGTCTTGAACGAAGGCATCGGCGGCAACTGCGTGCTGCGCGGCGGGCTGGGGCCGGCGGCGGCGGCGCGTTTTGCCCGCGACGTGCTCGGCCAGGCATCCGTGCGCTGGCTGATTCTGCTCGAAGGCGTGAACGACATCGGCGGCAGCCGGAGAACCAATTCAACTGTGGCCGAAGATTTGATTGCGGCGTATCAAAAATTCATCGAGCAGGCGCACGCAAAAAAAATCCGCGTGTTTGGCGGGACAATCACGCCGTTCGGCAATTCGTTTTATGACAACCCAAGCCACGAGACCACGCGGCGGACGGTGAATGCGTGGATTCGCAGCGGCGGCAAATTTGATGCGGTGCTTGATTTCGATGCGGCGGTGCGCGACCCGCAAAATCCATCAAAACTTTTGCCGGCGGCGGACAGCGGCGACCATTTGCATCCCAATGTCAATGGCTATCAGATGATGGCGGATTGCGTGGATTTGAAACTGTTTGAAAATTAAAACCGCGTTTTCTCGGAGATGCCTGCGACGATAAATAAAATTTCCAACCCAGTTAAAATTATGCGAACCAAATTCAATCTTCTGGTCGCCATGAGCCTGCTGCCGCTCGCGGCGGCGGTGGCGCAAACCGCCGGCACGAATGCTCCGGCGCCATTGAACTGGACCGCAAGTCAGGATCATCAAAACATGATGGACCAGCTTGGCATCAAGTCGTTGCGGCCCGGCGCGGAAGGCATGAACCGGCAGGCGCCAAACTGGCAGAACACCGATGAGGCCAAGGCCAATCCGTATCCGAATCTGCCCGATCCGCTGACGTTGAAGAACGGCGAAAAAGTCACGACGCCGGAAATGTGGTGGCAAAAACGCCGCCCGGAAATCGTCGAGGATTTTGACCGCGAAGTCTACGGCCGTGTGCCGGCCAACGTGCCGCCGGTGTCGTGGCAAATCACAAGCACCATCCGCACAAACAATGGCGACATTCCGGTGATCACCAAACAACTCATCGGCCACGTGGATAATTCGGCCTGCCCGCAGATTAATGTGAACATTCAATTGACACTCACGACGCCCGCTGACGCAAAAGTCCCCGTGCCAGTGATGCTGGAATTTGGTTTCGGAAATTTTCCCGGCTTCGGCGGACGCGGACGTTTCGCTGGCACAAATTCGTTTCGCGGTTTCGCCGGTTTTGCCGGACCGAACTGGCAGCAACTTTGTTTGTCCAACGGCTGGGGCTGCGCGGTGATTGTGCCGACAAGCTATCAGGCCGACAACGGCGCGGGTTTGACGCGCGGCATCATTGGCCTGTGCAATCGCGGCCAGCCGCGCAAGCCGGAAGACTGGGGCGCGTTGCGCGCGTGGGCGTGGGGCGCGAGCCGGGCGCTGGATTATTTTGAAACCGATCCGGCCGTGGACGCGAAGCGTGTCGGCATCGAAGGCTTGTCGCGTTACGGCAAGGCCACGCTCGTCACGATGGCTTACGACCCGCGGTTTGCCATCGCGCTCGTCGGTTCCTCCGGTGAAGGCGGCGCGAAATTGCATCGCCGGAATTGGGGCGAACTCGTCGAAAATCTCACGGGCGCCGGCGAATATCATTGGATGGCCGGAAATTTTTTGAAATACGGCGGCCCGCTGACGCCGGGCGACTTGCCGGTGGACGCGCACGAACTCATCGCCTTGTGCGCGCCGCGCCCCACGTTCATCAGCTACGGCGCTTCGTCTGGTCCCGGCGCGGAAGGCACCTGGGTGGACCAGCATGGCAGCTTCATGGCCGCCGTCGCCGCCGGGCCGGTGTTCCGGCTCCTGGGCAAAAAAGATTTGGGCACGCCGGGAAATTATCTCACCGACCCGATGCCGCCGGTCAACACCGCGCTGATCGAGGGCGAACTGGCCTGGCGCCAGCACGATGGCGGTCATACCGACGGTCCAAACTGGCCGATCTTTCTGAAATGGGCGGACAAATACACCGGTTCCGGCTCGCAAAAATAATTCGGATGGCCGCCCAAGTGACATTGATTTTTTATGAAGTCGTCCGTTGTTTCTCTGCACAAGATTTTCGCGCTGCTGCTCGTATCCGGGCTGTTCGCGCCGTGCGATGGCTTCGCCCTTGGCCAGGAGAAATATGTTGAAACGATTCCGAGCCAGGGAAGTTTTCCCCTCGTTCAGGCGAAAGTCGCGGCGGCAATTTGTGTGGCTGACGGCGACTATGCGGGCGCGGTTCGCGCGGCCAATGATCTGCAAACCGACGTGGCCCGCGCCACCGGTTGTCGGCCGGCGATGGCTCGCGGAGAAAACGGTTTTGGAGGAAATGTCATTTTCATCGGCACCATTGGCAAAAGCAAAATCATTGACCGGTTGATCCGCGAAAAGAAAATTGACGCGTCAGCCATCAGCGGCAAATGGGAATCATTTCTGATTCAAGTCGTGCCGCAGCCGTGGCCGGGCGTTGCCAGCGGATTGGTCATTTGCGGGAGCGACAAACGCGGGACGATTTACGGCATCTATGATTTGTCCGAACAGATGGGCGTTTCGCCGTGGCATTATTGGGCGGATGTGCCGGCGACGCATCACGAGGAACTTTTTGTGAAGGCCGGAAAATTTGAACAAGGCCCGCCGTCGGTGAAATATCGCGGCATTTTTCTGAATGACGAAGCGCCGGACTTGAGCAACTGGATTCAGATGAAATATGGCACGGTTGCGACCGGCACCAATCCGCCGATTCCGCCCGGCGTCGCGAATTACGGCCACCAATTTCTACACCAATCTGTTCGAGTTGATTTTGCGGCTGAAGGGAAATTATCTCTGGCCGGCGATGTGGAACAACGCCTTCAACGAGGACGACACAAACAATCCGGTGCTGGCGGACGAATACGGCATCGTGATGGGCAGCTCGCATCAGGAACCGATGTTGCGGGCGCAGAAGGAATGGGACCGCCGCTATCAAAAAACAATCGGCAGTTGGAATTACGCGAAGCACCCGGACGTTGTCTCCAATTTCTGGCGCGAAGGCGTTGCGCGAAACAAAAATTACGAAAGCATCATCACCATCGGCTTGCGCGGCGCGAACGACACGCCGATGGCCGAGGGCGGGCCGGAGGCGAACATGGCGTTGCTCGAAAAAATCGTGGACGTGCAGCGGAAAATCATCGCCGACGAAGTCAATCCCGATGTGACCAAAGTGCCGCAGCTCTGGTGTCTCTACAAAGAAGTCATGGATTACTACAACGCCGGAATGCGCGTGCCGGACGACGTGACGCTGTTGTGGGCGGAGGATAATTGGGGCAATGTCCGCCGCCTGCCGACTGCGGAGGAGCGCCGGCGCGGCGGCGGCGCGGGCGTTTATTATCATTTTGATTACCACGGCGGCCCGCGCAGTTACCAGTGGCTCAACACCGATCCGCTGCCGAAAATTTGGGATCAACTGTCGCTTGCCAAGCAATATGGCGCGGACCGGATTTGGATCGTGAACGTCGGCCATTTCAAGGGCTACGAACTTCCGCTGGAGTATTTCATGAATCTCGCGTGGAATTCAGACCGCTGGACGAATGATAATCTTGATGAGTTCACACGGCTCTGGGCGGCGCGCGAATTTGGCCCGGAGTATGCCGGCGACATTGCCGACATCATTTCCAAATACTCGAAATACAATGGTCGTCGCAAACCGGAACTGCTCGCGCTGGACACTTACAGCCTGGTGAATTATCAGGAGGCGGAAAAGGTTGTCGCGGACTTCAAAGCCATCGCCGACCGCGCGGAATCGATTTGCCAAAAATTGCCGGCGGACCGACGCGATGCGTTTTACGAACTGGTTTGGTTTCCGACCCAGGCCAGCGCGCTGGTGAATGAGCTTTATCTTGCTGCCGGGAAAAATGCGTTGTTTGCAAAACAGGGCAGGGCGAGCGCAAATGATTTTGCCGCCGAGACGCGCGCGTTGTTTCAAACGGACACGAACCTGATGGCATATTTCAACCATTTTTTTGCAGGCGGCAAGTGGAATCATTTCATGGACCAAACGCATTTGGGATACACCAGTTGGAACGATCCGCCGCAAAACAGCCTGCGCGCAATCAAGCTCGCGGAAATCAAGGCGCCGGACGCGGCGGCGATGGGCGTGGCGGTGGAAGGCTCCGATGCCGCGTGGCCCGGCGCGACGAATGAAGCGGTGCTGCCGCCATTCGATGTATTCAACCGGCAAAGGCATTTCATTGACGTGTTCAATCGGGGCAAAACCAGTTTTGATTTCACCGCCACCGCCAGCGAGCCGTGGATTGATTTTAAGCGAGGCGAGCGGCGCGATTGAAAAAGACAAGCGGATCTGGGTCAACGTGGATTGGAGCAAAATCCCGGCGGGCGTGGCGGCGGGCGCGATTAAAATCTCCGGCGCTGACGGCGAGGTTACGGTGGCGGTGAATTCATTCAATCCGGCGGAACCGGCGCGCGATTCGTTGCACGGTTTTGTGGAAGGCGAAGGTTTTGTTTCCATCGAACCGGAACACTTTTCCAAAAACACCGCCGCCGGTTCCAATCGCTGGATTAAAATTCAGGATTATGGCCGCACGTTGTCAGGCATGCGCGCGACCCAGCCGGTGGACGCGCCCAGCGCGACGCCGGGAAAAGATTCGCCGTGCCTCGAATACCGGATGTATTTGTTCAGCACCGGCGCGGTGCAGGTGGTCACGATCACTTCGCCCACCTTGAACTTTGTGCCGGGACGCGGATTGCGGCTGGCGGTTTCATTTGACGAAGAGCCGCCACAGGTCATGACGCTGGTGCCCGCCGATTACAAGGCGCAGAACGGAAATCGCGATTGGGAAAAGGTGGTCGGCGACAATGCGCGTTCCGTCACTTCCCGCACACGCTGGCCAAGGCCGGCTATCACACGTTGAAATACTGGATGGTGGATCCGGGCGTGGTGCTGCAAAAAATCGCCGTGGATTGTGGCGGCCTGAAGCCGAGTTATCTCGGACCGCCGGAAAGTTTTCATCGCGATTGAGCGGGTTGGTCGAAAGCTCCATGCGATTGCGATTGAAATTTCGCGCGCGATTTCGGAAAGTGTCTGAAATTTACCCGGACTCGCTTTGATGAAAGCCACATGAAGAAGAAATCCACCGCCAGGATTCCGTCGTATAAAAACCCCGCCGTTCCGGCTGAACGCCGCGTGAACGATTTGCTGGCGCGCATGACGCTGGAGGAAAAAGCCGCGCAGATGATGTGCCTCTGGCAGGAAAAAACCACCAAGCTTTTGGACGCCGACAGCAACTTTGATTTTCAAAAGGCGAAAGCCGCGTTCAAAAAAGGTCTTGGCATTGGCCAAATCGGCCGGCCCAGTGACGCGGGCAGCACGCCGAGCGACGCGGGCATCGGCAAGAACGCCAAGGAAACGGCGGAACTCGCCAACGCCATCCAGAAATTTTTCATCGAACATTCGCGGCTCGGCATCCCGGTGATTTTTCATGAGGAATGTCTGCACGGCCACGCGGCCATCGGCGCGACGAGTTTTCCGCAGCCCATCGGTTTGGGCGCGACGTTCAATCCCGAACTGGTGGAAAAACTTTTCACGATGACCGCGGAGGAAGCCCGCGTGCGCGGCGCGCATCAGGCGCTCACGCCGGTCGTGGACGTGGCGCGTGACGCGCGCTGGGGCCGCGTCGAGGAGACTTACGGCGAAGACCCGTTTCTGAACACGCAACTCGGCATCGCGGCGGTGAGAGGTTTTCAGGGCGACGCGACGTTCAAGGACAAAAAGCGCGTCATCGCCACGCTGAAACATTTTGCCGCGCACGGCCAGCCGGAATCCGGCCAGAACTGCGCGCCGGCGAACGTCTCCGAACGCGTCCTGCGCGAGACGTTTTTGCATCCGTTCAAGGATGTGATTAAAAAGGGCGGCGCGATCAGCGTGATGGCGAGTTACAACGAGATTGACGGCGTGCCGTCGCACGCGAGCGAATGGCTATTGCGCGACGTGCTGCGCAAGGAATGGGGCTTCAAAGGATTTGTCGTTTCGGATTATTACGCAATTTGGGAACTGAATAATCGTCCCGACACGCACGGACATTTTGTGGCCAAGGACAAAAAGGAGGCGTGCGAACTCGCCGTCAAAGCCGGCGTCAACATCGAATTCCCCGAACCGGATTGCTATTTGCATCTGGTCGAACTGGTGCGCAAAGGCGTGTTGAAAGAGAAGCAGCTCGACGAACTCGTCGCGCCGATGCTGCTCTGGAAATTCAAGATGGGCTTGTTCGACGATCCGTATGTGGATCCCGACGGAGCCGCGCGCGTGGTCGGCTGCGATGCGCAACCGCCAGCTCGCGTTGCAGGCCGCGCGCGAAACCATCACGCTGCTCAAGAACGAAAACAATCTGGCGCCGCTCGATCCGGCGAAGCTGAAAACTATTGCGGTTATTGGGCCGAATGCGCATCGCAGTCTGCTCGGCGGTTACAGCGGCGTGCCGAAACACAACGTCACCGTGCTCGACGGCATCAAGGCCAAAGTTGGCGACCGCGTCAATGTGGTTCACTGCGAAGGCTGCAAAATCACCGTCGGCGGCTCGTGGAATGCAGGACGAAGTGACTCCGAGCGATCCGGCGGAAGACCGGAAACAAATCGCGGAAGCCGTCGAAGTCGCGAAACAGGCCGACGTCATCGTGCTGGCGATTGGCGGCAATGAACAGACTTCGCGCGAAGCGTGGAACCTGAAACACATGGGCGACCGCGCCGATCTTGGATTTGGTTGGCCGGCAAAATGAACTGGTGCAGGCGATGCTCGCAACGGGCAAGCCGGTGATTGTTTTCCTGTTCAACGGCCGGCCGCTGGCGATCAATTACGTCGCCGAAAATGTGCCGGTGATTTTCGAGTGCTGGTATCTCGGCCAGGAATGCGGCCACGCGGTCGCGAACGTGTTGTTCGGCGATTTCAATCCGGGCGGCAAGCTGCCGATTTCGTTTCCGCGTTCCGCCGGTCATCTGCCGGTGTTTTACAATTACAAGCCGTCGGCGCGGCGCGGATTTTTGTTCGCCGACGTTTCGCCGCTGTTCGCGTTCGGCTACGGCTTGAGCTACACAAGTTTTGAAATTCAAAAACGTCCGGTTGGCAAAGAAAAAAATCAAACGCGGTGAATCCACGCGCGTGTTGGTGGAAGTGAAAAACACCGGTCAACGCGCCGGCACGGAAACCGTGCAGCTTTACATCCGCGACCTCGTCAGCTCGGTCACCCGGCCAGTCAAGGAACTGAAAGGCTTCCAGAAAATCGCGCTGCAACCGGGCGAAACAAAAACGGTCGCGCTCGAAATCACGCCGGATTCACTGGCGTTTTACGACGTGAAAATGAAATATCGTCGTCGAGCCGGGCGAGTTCGAAATCATGGTCGGCAACTCCTCGCGGGACGTTGATGTGCAAAAAGTCATTTTGACGGTGACGAAATAATCACGACTAAAAATTTTATGGGCGAACCACAACATTTTCAGCAGAAACTTTCGTTTGTCGAAAAAGCCGGTTACAGCGCGGCGGATTCGGCGGCGAACTTCGTCTTCATGACGATGATTCTGTTTCAAACCAACTTTTACACGGATGTCTTCGGCCTGACCGCCAGCGCCGCCGGGATGATTCTGCTGTTCCCGCGGTTGTGGGACGCCGTCGCCGATCCGATTGTCGGCATTCTCGCGGACCGCACGCAGACGCGCTGGGGCAAATTCCGTCCGTGGATTTTGTTCACTGCCGTGCCTTGGTTCGTCATCATGATTCTGGCTTACACCACGCCTCACGGCTGGAGCCTGGGTTCGCTGATCGCTTACGCCGTGATCACCAACACGATGTTGATGACGATCTACTCGATGAACAACATGCCGTATGCCGCGCTGGGCGGCGTGATGACCGGCGACGTGGTGGAGCGGGCGAAACTAAATTCCTTCCGCTTCATCGCGGTGAACGCGGCGCAATTCATCGTGGGCGGATTTACCTTGCCGTTGGTGGCCAAGCTGGCCAGCAAACACGCGGCCGGCGCAACGGTTGGTCTGGCGGACAAACAATACGGCTGGCAGATGACGATGGCGATCTGGGCGGGGCTGTGCCTGGTGTTGTTTTTGATCACCTTCTCGACGACCAAGGAACGCATCAAGCCAATCAACAAGGAAAAATCTTCGCCGAAGCAGGATTTTGTTAATCTGCTCAAAAACAATCCGTGGAAGGTGATGTTTTTCATGACGCTCTGCCATTTCTGCATCCTCTCGTTTCGCGGCGGCGCGCTTTACAATTATTATCATCATTACGCCGACAAGGCGGCGCTGTATGACTGGGTGCAACAACTTGGGTTGGTGGTGCCGGCGGGCGCCCAGGCTTCCGGCCTCATGGAAACGCTCGGTTACATTGTCCACGGCGACCGGGCGGACCTGCCAATTCCAATGTGGCGGATGTGGCCAACAGCATTGTCAACATGCTCGGCACCGGCATTACAATCATCGTGATCCTGCTCTCGCCGCCGCTGGCGAAAAAATTCGGCAAAAAAGCAGTCGCTGTAACGGGTTTCGGACTGGCGAGCGTCGGGTCGTTGGCGTTTTATTTCCTGTCGCCCAGCAACGTTTGGGGCATGGTCGTGCTGACGGTCTTGATCGCCATAGCGTATGCGCCGACGATCCCGTTGATCTGGGCGATTTACGCGGACGTGGCGGATTATTCCGAATGGAAAACCGGCCATCGCTTCACCGGCATGGTGTTTGCGACAATCGGTTTCGGCTTGAAAGCCGGGCTGGCGCTCGGCTCGGCCTCGTTTCTCTGGATCATGGCCGGACTGTTTGGCTACGACACAAAATTGCCCGATGCCGCGCCCGCCGTGCAAGGCTATCGCGCGTGCAGCGGCCTCGTGGTCGGCGTCCTTTTCGGCATTTGCACGCTGCTGTTGATCGCCTATCCGATCACCAAAAAGCTGACCATCCAGATGGCGGACGAACTGGCCGAACGCCGGAAAAAATCCGCCGGCCAAACCGCCTGAGCTTAAAAGCGGGGAAAAATCTTGCGGCGCTTTTTTCGTGCCGGCCGGTTGTTCCGCAGCTGGCAAAAGCCCGTGCAAGCTTCATTCGTGGCCGAGAAGTTTTTTCGTCAACTCCACGAATTGTTCCAGGCTCAATTTCTCCGCGCGTTCCTGCGGCGAGATTGACAATTCGGCGAACACGGCTTCCAGTTGTTCCTTCGGCCAGTCCTGTTTCAACAATTTCAGCATCATCTTGCGCCGTTGCGAAAACGCGCGCTTCACGATTTTCACAAAACCGGCGCGCAGCTTTTCCGGCAGGAGCGGTTCGGCGCGGCGATCAAGCACCACGCACGCGGAATCCACGTCCGGCGACGGAAAAAAACAGCCCGCGGGAATCTTGAACCATTCGCGCGGCGCGAAATCCAACTGCACCAGCAGCGTCAGAATGCCATAATCGTCGTCATCCGCCCGCGCCATCAGCCGCTGCGCGACTTCAAGCTGGAGCGTGACAACAATCATTTTCGGCGCGCGGCTGCCGGCGGCAAGTCCCACTAGAATCGGCGAGGCGACGGAATACGGCAGATTCGCCACGAGCTTCCAATCGCTCCAGTCGCGGGCTTCGCGCCTGAGAAAATCCAGCGCGTCGGCGTGGAGCAATTCAAAATGCGGATTCGAATGCGGATTCGAAAACCGCTCGCGCAACACTTCCACCAGCCGCGTGTCTTTTTCGATGGCGAGAACGTGACTGGCCTTGGCCAGCAGCAGTTCCGTGAGCGGGCCGAGGCCCGGACCAATTTCCAATATCTTGTCTGACGGCGTCAGTTCGGCTGTGGCGACAATGTGTTCAAGCTGTCGCGCATCATGTAAAAAATTTTGCCCGAGCGATTTGGTGAGTTGGATGTCGCGTTTGGCCAAAATTTCCCGCATGTCGGAAAGTTTCATTTTTTGGAACCGCGGATTACGCGGATTGATTTATGTTAATCCGCGTAATCCGCGGTTAAAACTTTTCCCAATTCGTTGATGGCTTTTGCGAGCTGCGCCTTTGAAATCGTCAGCGGCGGCGTGAAGCTGATGACGTTGGCGTGCTCGCCTTCCGGCAGGAAAATGTAGCCGCGATGCAACAAGGCTTTGATCGCGGCCAGGGCTGCCAGACCAGCCGGTTTGCCGCCGGGCAGAGTTAATTCCAAGCCTGCCATCAAACCGATGCCACGCGCCGCGACTTTGGACTTTGGACTTTGAACTTTGGATAATTCTTCGACCAGGAATTTTCCAAGTTTTGCGCTGAGCGCCGGCAGTTTCAACTTTTCAATTTCTTGGATTTGCGCCAGCGCCATTGCACAACCGACTGGATGACCAAGATAAGTGCTCGTATGAATCGCCTCACCGGATGACGGCGGCCACGCGGCGTCCATCAAATCCGCGCGCCCGACGCAGGCGGACAGCGGAAAGCCGCCGGTAAGCGCCTTGCCGAGACAAATCAAATCAGGAACCACGCCGGAATGCTCGCAGGCGAACCATTTGCCGGTGCGGCCAAAGCCAGTGTAGATTTCGTCGAGGATCAAAAGCGCGCCGAACTCGTCGCACAGCTTTCGCAGCAACGGCAAAAAATCCGGCGGCGGAATATTGATGCCGCCGCGCGCCTGGACCGGTTCGGCCAGAATCGCGCCGATTTTTTCGCGCCGGAAAATCCGGCGGATATTTTTTTCGACTTCGGCAAGCTGGGCTGGCTTCACCGGAAATTTTACAAAGGTTCCGAATTCCCGGAGTTGCGCGCGGAACGGACCACGAAAATGTTCGCGATGCGTGGCGTTGAGCGCGCCGTAGCCAAGCCCGTGATAGGCCTTTTCGAAAGCGATGACGCCGCTTTTCTTGGTCGCGAGCAGCGCCGTCTTGAGCGCGGACTCAACGGCTTCGAAACCGGAATTGCAGAAAATGGTTTTGCCAGACAGTCGTGATGCGTGACGCGTGATGCGTGACCAACGCTCGAAAGTCAACCGGCTCAACTCGCGCGCCAGTTGCGCCTTCAGCGCATGCGGATGCACGTCGCCCATCGCGTGCAACAATTTTGCCATTTGTTTTTGCCCGGCTTTGACAACGCGCGGATTTGCGTGGCCGGCGGCGGCGACGCCAAACGCGGCGGTCAAATCGAGATACTTTTTCCCATCGGCATCCCAGACATGGACGCCTCGGGCGCGTTCCCAGACAATCGGCCACGAACCGTCCGGCTCGGTGAAAGTGACATTTCGCGACTCGAAGTCGCGCAACTGTTGCAGAATGGTTTTGGTGTCCGCCACAAATTTACGATTTTTGATTTACGATTTACGCGCGTGTTCGAATTTTCGCGGCAATCGTAAATCGAAAATCGCAAATCGTAAATTTCTAAACTCCGCGCTGTTCCGGCGGCCAGATGATTTTGTGTTGCTGGATTTGAAAGCGGACGGGCAGGGCGTCGGCGATGATTTTTTCGGCGAGCGCGCGGCGCGAAATCGGCGTGTGGCCGGCGGGAACGTTTTTCAGCACTTTGCTTTGCTGTTCCGGCGCGAGCGGATGCACCCAGGAAAAGAGCAGGGGACAAATCGCCGCCAGCTTGTGCGCGGCGATCTGCTGTTTCGCCCAGTCGTAATCTTCCTGCGTGCCGATGACAAATTTGATTTCGTCGCCGGCTTTGAGTTGCGCGATGTTTTCAAAACGGTTGCGCGCCGCTTCGCCGCTGGACGGACATTTCAAATCCATGATGCGATGCACACGCGGATCAATTTTGGAAATATCATGCGCGCCGCTCGTTTCAAGCAAAACCGTGAAGCCGTCATCGCAAAGCAATCGCATTAGTGGCAGGGAATTTTTCTGGAGCAACGGCTCGCCGCCGGTCAGCTCGACGAGCGGCAGTTTTGGATGGCCGATTGCCGATTGCCGATTGCCGATTGCGAACGGTTCAGCCAGTTGCCGGATTTTGGACAAGATTTTTTCCAGCGACATTTGTTTTCCTTCGGCAAAGGCATAGGCGGTGTCGCAATAGGAGCAGCGAAGGTCGCAAGCGGTGAGCCGGATGAAAATGCACGGCAGTCCGGCAAAGGTACTTTCACCTTGCAGGCTTAGATAGATTTCATTGACGACGAGCGTGTCGGACACAGTTCCAATTTAGTCGTAAAGGCGTTGTCGCGACAGATTTTTGCACCGCTTATTTGAATTGCCCAAAAAATGGGTTATTTTATCACAAAGAATGAGGAGCAAAAATAGGAGCAAAAATTTGCGAGTTGTTCTTGCGTTTGTTGCCGCCGGCTTTTTTTGTCTGGCGGCGGCGGCGCAAAATTTGGACCTAGTCGGCGTCACGTTGCTGCGTGCCACGGCCAACGTCAATGGCGGCGGCGTCCGCGTGGCGCAGGTCGAAGCTTCGGGAACAACCACCAATTTTGAAGTCAATCCGGACTCGGTCGCCCAACCAGTCAGTCTGTTCACCTACATCAGCAGCGCCGGGTCGGATACGGTTTTCCCGAACAGCGTCGGCTCCGAGTCGGTTCACGCCGACGTGGTTGGCTGGGTTTTTTATGGCCTGACGGGTTATGGCGTGGCAACGGATGTGTCGCACGTGGACAATTTTGATGCTGACGCTTTTGTTCAAGTCGCGCAAGTCGGACTGACTACCATCGTCACGCTGCCGTCAACCAACATCAATGATCCGGTGGTGAATTCCAGTTTCACTTGGGGCGCGGTGTCGACCAGCGAACAAAAAGCCATTGATTCGGCCTATGACAATTACGCCGCGCAATACAATACGCTCTTTGTTTCCGCAGCGTGCAATGCCACGGTCAATCCAGTCGTCAGCCCGCCGGGAACCGCCTACAACTGCATCAGTGTCGGCGCGTATCAAGGGGATTCCAGCATTGGACCGACCCCGGATAACGGACGATGCAAGCCGGACATCACGGCTCCGTATTTTGCGGATAATTCGGATCAGCGCGGAACCAGTTTCACCACGCCGCTGGTGGCCGGCAGCGCAGCCCTGTTGATGCAGGCGGCGCTGCGCGGTGACGGCGGCAATGACACGAGCTCCGCCGTGGATATTCGCACCGTGAAAGCGCTGCTGCTCAACGGAACGGTGAAGCCGGCGGACTGGACGAACAGCCCGTCCACGCCGTTGGATGCGCGTTATGGAGCCGGGATGCTAAACACTTTCAACGCGTATGAACAGCTCGCCGGCGGCAAGCAGGGTTTTCAGGCAACCAGCAGCGTCAGTTTGGGCGCTGCGCATCCGCCCAACGGCGCGAGCGGCGCGGTGGGCGTATTGAGCGGCTGGGATTTCAACACCAACACCAGCGGAACCTTGTCCGACGTGGTGAACCATTATTATTTCAACCTCAGCAACGCTGTTTTCACGGCGACGGCAACGCTGGTTTGGAATCGCCATCAAAACGCGACCGGCATCAACCGCCTGGGATTGTTTTTGTTCAACACCGCCAATAATAATCTCATCACGTGTTCCACCAGCGCCGTGGACAATGTTCAGCATGTATATGTGCCTCGGCTGCCGGCGGGACGCTACGATTTGCAAGTGTGGAAGGCCGGCGGCAATCCGCTCGCCATTGTCAGCGCCGCCGAGCCTTACGCGCTGGCGTGGGCGTATGTGGCGCCGAAATTGAGCGTGGCCAAATCGGGTAGCAACGCATCATTGACCTGGCCAGCCTACCCGGCGGGCTATCAGGTGCAGACAACAATGGATTTGCTCTCGGCCTGGAGCACGGCGAATCTGCCGGCGGCTAGTGTGATGGACAGCATGAACACGTTGTCGGCGCCGATGACGAATGACGCGCAGTTTTTCCGGCTGCACGCGCCGAATTTCTGATTTGCGCCAGCGCAAAATGCCGGCCAATGCGGCAGCTCTCGGCAATCGCGGTGGTGATGAAATTTTTTCCGATCTCCACTGCGTGCGGCAAATTGTGTCCCAATGCCAAGGCCGCACAAATGGCGGCGGAATAAGTGCAGCCGGTGCCGTGCGTGGAAACGTCCTTCACGAACGGCGCGGACAGCAGCAGCTCGGTTTTGCCGTCAAAAAAAACGTCAATCGCGTCGCAGCATTTTTTCAGGTGGCCACCCTTCACCAAAACCGCGCCGCCGAAGCGCGAATGAATTTTGCGCGCGGCGGAACGCAAATCTTCCGGCTCGCGAATTTGTTGTTCCGCCAGGATTTCCGCCTCGTCCAGGTTTGGCGTGACAAGCGTGGCCAGCGGCAGGAGCCGTTCGCGCAGGACTTTTTCCGCCGCCGATTGCAGCAACCGCGCGCCGCTGGTGGAAACCATCACCGGATCCACGATGAGTTTTAAGTTTTTAGTTTTGAATTTTGAATTGCGGAAAAAATTCGCGATGACGGAAATGTTTTCCGCCGAAAACAGCATTCCGGTTTTCACCGCCGCCGGTTTCAACTCTTCAAACACGGCTTCGATCTGCTGCCGCAGCATTTGGGGCGAGCACGATTCCACGCCGAGAACGCGCCGGGGATTTTGTGCGGTCAGACAGGCGATGGCGCTCGTGCCATGAACGCCAAATGCAGCGAAGGTTTTCAGATCGGCCTGAATGCCCGCGCCGCCGCCGCTGTCGGAACCGGCAATGGTCAACGCAATTGGAATTTGTTTTCGCGCAGTCACCGTCGAAATTTAGCCGAAAAGGGTTGAAGCGTTAAAGCGTTAAAGCGTTGAAGCGAGTTGCGCGGCGAGTTACTTTCCGATTCAACGATTCAACTCGAATCACGAATTTATGGACAAAAACAAAGTGGCGGAAATTCTCGTCGAAATCGGCGTGCTGCTCGAATTGAAAGGCGAAAACCCGTTCAAGACGCGCGCCTACGCGAACGCGGCGCGGACGCTGGAGGGCTTGCACGAGCCGCTGGCCACGCTGGTTGCGGAAAAACGGCTGGGCAAAATCAAGGGCATCGGCGAAGCGTTGGAACAAAAAATCACGGAACTTGTCGAAACGGGCACACTGAAATATTACGAGGAATTGAAGGCTTCCATTCCGCCGGGCTTGGTGGAGATGCTGGAGATTTCCGGTGTCGGCCCGAAGAAAATCCAGGCGCTGAACAAAAAGCTCGGCATTGATTCGGTTGAAAAACTGGAGGCGGCCTGCAAAGCCGGCAAGGTCGCGGAACTGGACGGTTTTGGCGAAAAAACACAGGCGAACATTTTGGAGGGCATCGAGCGCAAGCGGATTTACGCGAGCAAACATTTGTTGAGCCAGGCGTTGCGGGTGGCCGAGCCGTTGCTGGAACATTTGCGCGAACATCCGGCGGTGATCCGTTGCAGCGCGGCGGGAAGTTTGCGGCGGTTCAAGGAAATTTGCGGCGACATTGATTTGCTGGCCTCGTCGAAAAAATCGGCGGAGGTGATTGAATTTTTTGTTTCGCAGCCGGGCATCGTCAAAGTCCTGGCGAAAGGTCGAAACGAAGGCGAGCGTGATTTTGGACGGCGGCATTCAGTGCGATTTGCGCGTGGTGAGCGACGCGGAATTTCCGTTCGCGCTGGCGTATTTCACCGGCAGCAAGGAGCACAACATCGTCATGCGGCAGCGCGCGATCCAGCGCGGATTGCGGCTGAATGAATACGGCCTGTTCAAATCCAAGGAAGAAACGCGCGACCCGAAATTGCTGGTGCCGTGCCAGGACGAAGGCGGAAATTTTCCAGAAGCTGGATCTGGTTTATGTGCCGCCGGAATTGCGCGAGGACCACGGCGAATTTTCGGCGGCGGAGAAAAATGATCTGCCGAAATTGATCGAGTGGACGGATTTGAAAGGCGCGCTGCACAACCACTCGAACTGGAGCGACGGCCAGAACACGCTGGAAGAAATTGCGGCTTACATGGAGGATCTTGGGCTGGAATATTGGGCGATCACGGATCATTCGAAATCGTCGTTTCAGGCGAACGGGCTGGACGCGAAACGGCTGCGCGAACAGATTTTGGAAATCAAAAAACTGAACGAAAAATTTGCCGGCGCGCGGCAGCGATTTCCGGCTGTTGACCGGCAGCGAAGTGGACATTTTGAAGGACCGGCTGGATTTTGACGACGATGTGCTGGCGGAACTGGACGTGGTGGTGGCCAGTCTGCATGTGCCGTCCAAGCAGCGAGGCGGAAAACACGAAACGGCTGATTCGCGCGGCGGAAAATAAATTTGTCCATCATCCTCGGCCATCTGACCGGGCGGCTGCTGCTGGAACGCGAACCGTATCCGGTGAATGTGCGGGCGGTGATTGACGCCTGTGCGGAAACCGGCACCTGGATCGAGCTGAATTGCAATCCGCACCGGTTTGATCTGGACTGGCGGCACTGGCCTTATGCCAAAAGCAAAGGCGTGAAATGCGTCATCAATCCCGACGCGCACCGCAATGAACACGCGGGTTTTCTGCGTTTGGGCGCGGGCATTGCGCGCAAAGGCTGGCTGACAAAGGCGGACGTGGTGAACACTTTGCCGTGGGCGCGGCTGCAAAATGAATTGAGGGCATGACGGAAATTGTTACGAAATGTGACAAACTGAACTTGTAATAATATCAATCGCACAAATTTATGCCGGCCTTGGCATGAAAATTTTCAAAAAAAACCTTTGACGGACAACTTGCCGGCCTGATAAATTATTTCCGTGCAATCGGCTGTTAGCACTTTTTTTGAATGACAGGGAGTGTGAGCGGTCAAAAAACACAACCAGAAGCAATTATGAAGAATCTTTTTGTCTCTGCCGGGCTGGTGGCTCTCGGGGCTGCCGCATTCACAATCTGCCATGGCCGATGATGTCGACTTCGCCAAAATACTGGAATGTTTCGGGAACACTTGCGCGGCTTTTACGACGACAATTACGACATCCCGGCAACGCCAGTAGGGCAGCTTCGGCGCGGAGTTTCGCCGTCGGTTTCCTTCCATGTGCCGTTGCAGCAGACGGACATGGGGATTCGTTACACTTACGGGCTTTATTATTATCAAGACCGGCAGGACTTGGGCGTGAGACGCCGTTTGACCAGACGCATCAAGTGGATTTGTGGCTGGATCATGCTTTCAACGAACGCTGGCACGGAAAGTTCACCGATACGTTTGCCGTCGGGCAGGAGCCGGAATTGCTACAGTCAGGCCCAGGCTCGGCATTGCGGTTACCTATCGCATCAATGGTGACAACTATTTCCAACCACGGCAATGTTGTGGTGAGCACCGAATGGACGCGGCTGTTCAGCACCGTTTTAACCTACAACAACGGCTATTTACGATTACGACAACAGCGGGGCGAAAGTTGATCGCGTGGAACAATAGTGACGGGGCTCCATGGTGGCGCAAGCTCTGGCCGGCATTTTGGATCGGGTTGAGGAAAGTGCGGCATTTGATTTGAAATGGCACTGTTGCACCGGAAACCACCTTGTTTGTCGGCTATCAGTTGAGCTGGGTCAACTACACCGGAAATGAGCCGATTGCTATCATTGCCCCACCAGCCCCAAGCAGCAGGCTTTGTCTATCACAGTTCCGACCGTGACAGCCTGACGCATTATGGATATGCTGGCATCGAGCATCAATTCACCGCCAACTTGAGCGGCATGGCGAAGGCGGCGTGTCCTATACGGACAATTACAATGATCCGCTGTATCCAGACACTTCATGGGCGCCGTATGCGGATGTGTCCCTGACCTACACCTACCTTCCCGGCAGCTATGTGCAGCTTGGTTTCACGCAGGACATCAACGCCACCGATCAGGTGGCAGCCAGACGTCACCACCGGCAAATTGACGCAATATGCCGAAAGCTCGGTTGTTTATCTTGATGTGAATCACAAGTTCACGCCCAAATTGACCGGCATCGGCTGATTGGTCGCATACAGTATTCAACCTATCAAGGCGGTGCCGCCAGCAATGCAGACGAGACCGGACTACGGCTTGGGTCTCAACCTGAACTACCAGATCAACCAGCATTTTTCGGTGGATGCGGGCTACAATTATGACAATGTCGTGACTTCGGATTGGCGTGGTTATCGGCTATACCCGCAACCGGGTTTATCTTGGGTTGACAGCCAATTATTAAATCATGAAAGTCGGCGCAACCGATTAGGTTTGAACGTGAAGCCGGGAGCCGGGTCTAAACAGGCTCCCGTTATTTTTTTATTTATTTAAAATAAGATATGGACGAATTTAAAACCTCCGCGCCGCCGGAAGCCAGGCTGCATTTTCTGGATTACTGGCGCGTGATCCGCATCCGCAAGGCGATCATCATCACGGTCTTTCTCATCACGGCCATCATCGCCACGGCCGTCACCTTCATCCTGCCGGAATCCTACTCCAGCACCGCGCGCATCAAGGTGGAAAACGACGTGACCGACATTCCCGGCATGAACGGCACGCCGTCCGTAGGCATGTATGATCCGTATTTCATCCAGACGACGTTTGAAATCATGCAGTCGCAACTGGTTTTGAGCAACGTCATCGCGGCGCTGAACCTGAACGACGAGTGGGGCAAAAAGTATTTCAATGGCGAGACGCTCAAGACCACCGAGACGATGGAAATTCTCAAGCAGCGCATGCAGCTCGCGCCGGTCAAAAACACCAAGCTGATTTCCATCACCGTTTACAGCGATGACAAGAACGAGGCGGCGCAATCTGGCCAATGCCATTGCCGACGCCTACAAGGACTACCGGATTGCACTCGCGCCGGGAGTTGACGGAGGACGGCTTGAAGACGCTGGAAGAACAGTTTCAAGAGCAGGAGCACGACATCAAGACCAACCAGGACTATGTGGAACAGCTTGCGGCAGGAATTGCACATCACCGACCAGGCCAACGCCTCCGGCCCACGCCCACGCTGGACGACGAGCATTGCAGATGTTCAACGCAGCAGCAGATCGAAGGTGAACGCGCTTTACAAGGAGCAACTGGTGCAGTTGCAGGAACTGAAATCCATTCAGGAAACCAACAAGGACAAGTTGCGCGATGTGCTGCCCCAGATGGTGCAGGACGGCGCACTCAACGACTTGTTGGGCAAGCTGCACGAAGCCCAGCAGAAATGGGTGACCATGACCAACGATTATGCACTCACCAACTATCGATGTCACCCGGGTGCAATCGTTGATGGATGAATTGAACCGCGAAATTGATGACCGCGTGGTCGGCATCATGGCGGGGTTGGAAAGCCAGGTGAACTCCAAGAAAGCCGCGCTCGACGCCTTGACCGCGTCGGTGGATGCCGCCAAGACAAAAGACCAGGAGGAGGCCAAAAAGAACCAGCCTTACTACGATCAAAAGCGGAACTTGGAGCAAAAACTGAAATTGCACGAGCTGCTCTATTCAAAGCTGGAGGCGGAAAAGCTTGACCTTGAACTGCCCGAAAAATTCCATGGTGCAGATCACCGACCCGGCGGAGCCGGGCAAGGCCCCGGTCAAGCCCAACAAGACCGTCAACATTGTCTTGGGCCTGGTCTTTGGCCTCATCATGGGCATCGGTCTGGCCTTCTTCATTGAGTATCTCGACACCAGCGTGAAGACGATTGACGATGTCGAACGCACTTTCCAAGCCCCGGTGCTGGGCGTCATCCCGCAAAACATCGGCTATCTGATTGATGAAGGCTCCGAAAGCAAACACGCGGAAGCCTACCGGGTGTTGCGCACCAATCTGCTGTTCTCCCGCAAGGATGAGAAGCTGAACACCATCGTCGTCGTCAGCGCCGGCGCCGGCGAAGGCAAGTCCACCACCACCATCAATCTCGCCACCGTGTTCGCCCAAGCCGGCAACCGGGTTTTGATCGTGGACTCGGACTTGCGCCGGCCCACGCTCCACAAATTGTTCAAGGTGGCCAACAACCTCGGACTGACCAATTATCTGCTCAAGCAAAACACGCTGGCCGAACTGGTGCAGACCACCGCCGTGCCCAATCTTGACTTCATGGCCAGCGGCCGGCTGCCCAACAGTTCCATGGGCATTCTTGGCTCGGCGCAGATGAAGGAGATGATCGCCGAACTCAAGCAGCGCTACGATTTCATCCTGTTCGACTCGCCGCCCATTCTCGGCGTCAGCGACGCCTCCATTCTGGCCAGCGAAGTGGACCTGGTCATGCAGGTCATCCAATACCGCCGCTATCCGCAGCCGATGACCATCCGCGCCAAGCAGATGATCGAAAAAGTCGGCGGCAACTTTGTCGGCATGGTGCTCAACAACATCAACATGTCGCAGGACGAAGGCTATTATTACTACAGCGGCTATTATCACGATTACTATTATTCCCGCAGCGCCAGCGAACAGGAAGCCGAAGCCAAGGCCGACGCCAAACCCGGAACCACCGGCGGCGGGGAAACCACCGAAACCAACATCAAACAAAAATATTAAGCACGTTGCTCATGCACATTTTACCGCTGATGAATGCCCGAAATGCCTCGGTTCTGTTCGTCTGAATCTCTTGCTGCTCGCGGCTCTTTTGTCGCTCGGCCTGGCTGGTTGCTCGACCCCTGACTATTCCAAGGCCATGAAATCGCCGGGTGCAGGACATCACCGGCGATGCGAATGTTGCCACGGCTGCACATCGGCGACACGGTCACCATCACCTTTACCGGCATGCCGGATGAACCGCCGCTGCAGGAAAAACCCATCAAGGAAGACGGCACCATCTCTTTGCCGGATATTGGCCGAGTTCAGGCCGCCGGCAAGACGGCCGGGGAATTGGAGGATTTGATCCACAACCTTTATGTTCCCGCAATTTACAAACATCTGAACGTCACGGTTAAAACCAGCAATGACCGCGTGTATTTTGTCCGCGGCGAAGTCCGGCAGCCTGGCCGGCAGATTTATGTCGGCGCAGATCACGGTCACCAAAGCCATCACCTCTGCCGGCGACTTTACTGATTTTGCCAACCGCAAAAAAGTCTTTTTGATCCGCGCCAACGGCCAGCGCTTCAAACTCAACGCTGACGCCATTCTCAACGGCGATGCGCCCGACCCGCCGGTTTATCCCGGCGACCAGATTGAGGTCGCCCGCCGCACTCTGGTGATGGTGCAGCTCCGCATTCTTTCCGGCCAAATGGCGGGCGATGCTTCAAGTCGTCCGCCGTTTTCCTTTTTACATCGGCCGCGCGGCGGACAATGACCTGCGCCTCGATGCGGCGGGCATTTGGGACTACCACCTCATGCTGGAATTTACAGAAAAGCGAGGGCTTCACCCTGCAGACGCTTGACACGGCCTTCGCCGCCGTCAACGACCAGCCGCAAACCTCCGCGCGGTTGCGCAACGGCGACATCATTTCCTTCGGCTCGGCCAAAATCCAGTTCTGGCTCGCCGCCCCGCGCCAGCGCGGATTGCGCGCCCGCGAAGGCTTCGTCTGGCTGTTGCTCGCCGGCGTCACCGCCTTTCAATGCGTTTTGATTTACCGCCTGCTGAGCTGATTCATCCTCGCATTCTCGATCGTCAACCGATCTTTCGAGGACTGGGTGACAAGAGGACGATTGATCAATGCCGGAAATGCCGCGCGCCGGTGAACGCCATCGCCATGCCGCGCGCGTCCGCCGCCGCGATCACTTCCGCATCCTTCACCGAACCGCCCGGCTGAATCGCCGCCGTCGCGCCCGCATCCGCCGCCGCGATCAGGCCGTCGGGAAACGGAAAGAACGCGTCGCTGCAAACCACGCTGCCGGCCAGCGGCAGTTTCGCCTCGCCCGCCTTCCACACCGCGATGCGGCTGGCATCCACGCGGCTCATCTGGCCCGCGCCGGTGCCGAGCGTCCGGTCCGCGCCGACAATACAGAATCGCGTTTGATTTCAAGTGCTTTACCACGCGCCAGCCGAACAGCATCGCCTTCAACTCCGCTTCCGTCGGCTGCCGTTTCGTGACGATTTTCAAATCGGCCACGGCGGTCGTTTTCAAATCGCGCTGCTGCAGCAAAAACGAATCCGCGCCCACGCTGCGCACGTCCCACGGCTGCGCGGATGTCGGGCATTTCAGGATTTGCAGCAGGCGCAGATTTTTTTTCTTCTGCAAAATCTCCAGCGCTTCCGCCGAAAATTCCGGCGCGACGATCACCTCGCTGAAAATTTCCGCGATGGCCGCCGCGCACGCGCCATCGAGCGGCTGGTTGACGGCGATGATGCCGCCGAACGGCGCCTGTTTGTCCGTGGCGAACGCCTTGTCCCACGCCTCGCGCAGATTCGCGCCCTGGCCGACGCCGCACGGATTCGTGTGCTTCAGAATCGCCAGCGTCGGCGCGTCCTCGCGAAATTCCGCGATCAGCGCCGCCGCCGCCGTGAGGTCCAGAATGTTGTTGTAGGAAAGTTCCTTGCCGTGGAGCTGCTTGAAAAACTCGTGGAACTTGCCGTAAAGCGCCGCCGTCTGGTGCGGATTCTCGCCGTAGCGCAACGGCTGCGCCAGCGGCGCGGAAATGGTCAGCACCTGCGGCAGCGAATTTTTGTCGGCGGCAAATTCTTTTTGCAGATGCGCGGCGATCGCGGCGTCGTAGGCCGCCGTGCGGGCAAAAACTTTCGCCGCCAGCTTGCGGCGGAGTTCCGGCGTCGTGTTGCCGTGCTCGGAAATCTGTTTCGCCACTTCCGCGTAGTCAAACGGGTCCACGACCACCGTCACGCTGTCGTGGTTTTTCGCCGCGCTGCGGAGCATTGAAGGCCCGCCGATGTCAATGTTTTCAATGGCATCGTGCAAGCTCACGTCCGGGCTTGGCGACGGTCGCCTCGAACGGATAAAGATTCACCACGACCGAGATCAATCGGCGCGATGGCGTGTGCTTTCACCGCCGCCTCATGCGTGGCGTTGCCGCGAATGTAGAGCAGGCCGCCGTGGACTTTCGGATGCAGCGTCTTCACGCGGCCATCGAGCATTTCGGGAAAGCCGGTGTGTTCGCTGATGTCCTTCACGGTCGAGGCCGGCTTCGCGCAGAGTTTTGGCGGTGCCGCCGGTGGAGATGAGTTCGACGCCTTGGCTGGCGAGAATCTGGGCGAAGGGAACGAGGCCGGTTTTGTCCGAAACGGAGAGCAGGGCGCGATGAATTTTCACGCGCGATAAAATCCACGAAAGCCACCGATCACTGCAACCGGCAAATGGTGGTTCGTGCGACAAATTTTGATGTTCATCGCGCGCGGCTAAATCAAACTGTCGGGCTGGACAGTCAGCGGGCAAGCCATTATCGTGAATCACTAATTGAACCCCAAGCAAACGCTGTCCATGCAATGTCCAAGGCCGCGCCTAAATTATTGTTGATCGAAAAAGATTCCGCTGCGGCTCATTTGCTGGCCCGAACCAGTTTTGAACTGACACAGGCAGAACAACTGGCGGCGGGATTGGAAAAAATTGGTGACCATGCTTACGACCTGATCGTGCTGGAATTGGTTTTGCCGGATGGTCACGGTTTGGAGGCCTTCAATCAGGTGCATTCTGCCGCGCCGCACACGCCGGTGGTGGTCCTGGCGGAACCGGCGGATGAAGAGATTGCCGCGCGAACGGTCGTGATTGGCGCGCAGGATTATCTTCTCAAATCGCAGTTGACTGCACCAAACTTTGAGCAACGCCATCCGCAAGACCCTGGATCGTCACTATTGCCAATTGACCCACAATCACGAAGGGTTTCTGTTGCAAACATTGATGAACAGCATTCCGGACGCGGTTTATTTCAAGGACACGCGCAGCCGGTTCTTGATGATCAGCCGGGCGCTGGCAAAAAAACACCGGCTGGCGGATCCGCAGCAGGCAATTGGCAAAACCGACGCGGATTATTTCACCAAGCCGCACGCCGACCAGGCGCTGGCCGACGAGCAGGCCATTCTGCGCACGGGACAACCGATGGAAGGAATCGAAGAAAGCGAAACCTGGCCGGACGGCAGCGTCACCTGGGTGTCCACCACCAAGATGCCGTTGCGCAACCAATCCGGCCGGATCGTCGGCACTTTCGGCATTTCGCGTGACATCACCAACCGCAAGGTTGCCGAACTGGCGCTCGCGGAACAAACCCGGCAGTTGCACAAGAAAAATCAACAGATCGAGGATGAACTGAAGATGGCGCGCGAGTTGCAACTGGCCATGCTGCCGCAGGATTTTCCAGCCGTTTCCAGCGGCGGCTCCGAAATCGAGGCCTTGAAATTTTACAGCTACTACCTTCCCAGCGGCGCCGTCAGCGGTGATTTTTTTGACGTTTTGCAGCTTTCGGAAACCGCCGTGGGCATCTTCATTTGCGATGTCATGGGCCACGATGTGCGCGCCGCGCTGGTGACGGCCATGCTTCGTGCGCTGGTGGAAGATTTGAGTCTGAAGGCATCCGACCCCGGCCAGGTGCTGGCTGAAATCAACCAGGCGTTGTTCAAGGTTTTTCGGCAGGCCGGAACCACCATGTTCGCCACGGCCCTTTATCTGGTCGCGGACGCGGCCACCGGCCAATTGGCCTACGCCAGCGCGGCGCATCCGGATCCGCTCCGGCTGAAACGCCCCGCCGGCAAAGTGGAAGTGCTTGGTCCCGGTGAGGGCGGCAAACACGGGCCGGCACTCGGCCTGTTCAGAGATTCCAGATTTCCGACCGCACGCCGGCCCATGCAACAGGAGGATGTCATCGTCTTTTACACCGACGGACTGATTGAAGAACAAGGCCGGAACGACGAGATTTTCAGCCAGGAGCGGCTGGCCGAGACGATTGAGAACCTGGCAGCACTGCCGCCAAAAGAATTGCTCGCCAAAACCCTTGACGAAATCCGCCGGTTTTCCGGCCACCCGGACTTCTCCGACGATGTCTGTCTCCTCGGTATGGAAGTCAAGCAATTGGCATCCGCGGCTTAAGGCCGGGTGCAGTTTTTGGTGCGTTTTTTTTGGCAAAAAAAATACCTATTAAATGAACCTTTTAAGCTCAATTATGATTTCTGATTGGGCTGACGATCGTGGATTGCAACGCGAAAACAATTTTCTAAAGAAATTGCGGGATAGAGATTTGGGCGTGAAAAGCAAAAAACGGCAGCGCCACAGCCTTCATGGAACGCCCGCCGAAACGGCCCAAAAAAATTTCGAATAAATTATTGACATCAATCCGGAATTATTGCTTAATTGTGTGGTTAGAGAAAATAAAACCAATTTAAAACTTAAACCAAAGAGAAGGGAAATATGAATCGCCATTCAAATAAATTAATCTGTGCCGGTTTGTTTCTGTCGCTCGGCTTCACTGCGGTGGCATCTGAGATCTACAATGACAAAACGCTCTACAACGGAAGTGTAATGCAGGCGTTGGATGGGGTGAAAATTGGCAATGAAATAGCGCTGGCTCCAGGCACGTTTCAATTGACCAGTTTTTCCTTTGAATATTACGCCCCCGTCGCTCCGCCACAGAATGCTTATGTTGATGTGGCGTTCTATTTGAACAATGGGCCGAAGACGAATGGTTATCCAACCCCTGGAACAAAAGTTTATGACAGCGGCCTTTATATTAACAGCACGGCCGGGATGATGCCTAGTGGTGCCAATGACCTCCTCTATAGCAGTTCGGATTTATACAGCGCGACTTTGCCGTTGTCCTTAAGTTTGCCTGCTGGCTATTTTCTTCCCAACGAATTGACCTTCACGATCACTTTTGCCAATTTAGGCGGCAAAACGATTGATCTTCCGCTGGCCAATAATACATCTGGCCTTAGCTTTGGTGATTATTGGTTATACGACAATATTTCCAGTTCTTGGTCGCTTCTGACCAACAGTGCTCCCGCCAACTTTATTGTTGATTTTCAGGGAGTGCCGGAGCCTTCAGTGCTGGGTCTTGGCGCAATTGGTGGATTCATGCTCTTGGGTGTGCGCAAATTGATGAAGAAGGCGTAAGGAAAGCATAAACGATTCATATTTAAGTCAGCAACCTCCGGCAAAACCGGAGGTTTGCTTTTTTTGGCGAAAAGCTTTCATGAAGCGAATTGAGCAAACCTGATTGAACTGCGATGGTGGAAAATCCGATTTGCTTTAAGGTGGTGTTTCAGCCCGGTAAAAGCGCCTGGGAAATGACGTGGCGTCAGGGTTTGTATAAAATAATTTCCCGTTGTTGAAAAAATTCGTCTGGACATTTGTCCATTGCGATAAATTAGTGGAGACTTGGATGACAACTCCGTCGGGCGAGGTTCCGGCCACTCGAAAAGCAAAGGTTCCATTGGTCTGCCATATTGCCGAATCAATTTGCATCGTCGGCAGGGACTGATTCAGGGTCCAGATGTTCGTCTGCTTCAGAACATTTTTGGTGTCCGTGCGAACCATTTCCGTAGCATCCCAAACATCGGCTTCCACTTTTTGCATCCCATTTCCAAGTTGCGACGGCCAGATGTTAAAAACCGGATTGGTTGCGCCGGCGACAGCAACATTGTTGGTGCGCCACTGGATGTTCAGGTTGTGCGTGGCAGGTTTAAGCAGATTCAGACTGAAGGCCAGCATTTGAGCGGAAGTGATGGTTAGGATGTTCGTGACCGGCGAACGGGCGTCAATCAAGTGGGTTTTCCCATAAATCGCCAGCACCAGGGCTTCCTGACAGACCGGGCAGAAACCGACGCCAAAACTTTGCATGCAACATTCTTCAAATGGACGATACCAGCCGTTGGTATGATAGTGTGCGCCGAGAAACAATCCGACCGTGTCGGCAAAAGTGCCGGAAAACGGAGTGGGAATCGGCGTATTTGTGGAAATCCAAGCGCTCCACTGGATCTGGGATAAAGTGGTGTTTGTTGTCGTGTTGGGTTCTTCGACGTTTGGAAATCCGGGATAAGCCGTGGTGTATTCATCGCCCAGTCCGCCCAGCGTATGGCCGGATTCATGCACGAGAATGTCACTCTCATCTATGCCGAGGGAAGTGATGGCCGTTTTTCCGTAATCGGATGAGCCGCCATCCGAACCACCGTCCGATGGATCATTGACCAGCAAGGCCGACAAATTATTATTCGTGCTGGGTAAATACAACTTCAATAGTGAATTGATTTTCCCCTGCCCGTCACTGCTGTTGGCGTCAACCGTGTTCGGTGGAATGGTGATGAGCCAATCGCGGCTGTTGTCATAAGTGCTGTTGAAGCAAGTATAGCCCGGTGGATTGGTGACGGTAATCAGATGGGTTGACCCGGAATGCGCCGAGTTCGTGGCGATGGCAAAGACGTTGAAATAATTGGAATATTCCGCGTAGGGCTCGGCGCTCAGGAAAAAATTCGCCGCATTGGTGGCGTCTTTGAGGAACTGTCCCATTTGACTGCTGGTGTAACCCTCGGAAAAAAAAACGAGATTGATGCGGTTGGTCGCCGGGCCGTTGGTCACGATCGTGGAGAAATTCGCGGGCGCAGCCGGAAACGCCTCGGACAAAACCATCAGCCCGGCCAGCCGGCAAAACATTGAACGCGATTTGTTCACGGAACGGCCAGCCGGTAAAAGACCATGCTGGGAGCGGCCAGCCGGTAAAAAATATTCCCGTTGGTTGTTCCCAACGTCGTGAACCAAAAATTGTTGGTCAACGCTGGGAGATTTGAGACGGCTGACCAAATGATGGGCGGTGTCAGACTATGCGTTTGCTGCAAAGCGAAACTGCCGCCGTAGTTTGTCCAAGAAAGGGAAAGCTGATTCTGGCCGGGTTTGGCCAGCAGGGCCGGTGAAACAAAAATATTGGCCATGCTCAATGTTGTGACCCAAAAATGGTTGGTCAAAAACGGCATGTTCGTAACCGTAGTCCAAACGATCGGTGGCGTCAGACTGTAGGCTTGCTGTAGGGCAAAAGTGCCGCCGTTGTTTGTCCAGGCAACGGCAAGCCGACTTGGGCTGGACAACAAGGTCAGCTGGACGGATGGGACGGAAGTGACCGGAACCCAGGCTGAAAATTCAGACGTATTGTTGCCGGCATCGGTGGCCGTGGCGGTAAGCACCCATCCCGTCGGAATGGGTGCCGGCAGATAAACGGTGAAATTCGACGAACAACTCGAACTCAGGGTCAGGTTGGTTTGGCCAAGAAAAACCTGGCCTTCGCCGTAGCCGGATGAATCGCCGGTGGGACTGGCAAAAAATTGCAGGGTGTAGGTTTTGCCGGTTTTGCCATCCATCGTTCCACGAATGCGCGTGATGGCGCCGCTGAAAACATTGGACAAAGTCGGGAAATTCTGGCCGGCGTTCGCGGCATTCGCCGGCATGCCGCTCTCACAATCGTAAATGCTGTTGACGCCATAGCTGCCCAGGTCAATTCCAAGCGCGCCGTTGCTGAAAATTGAATTTCCGCTGATCAAATTGTTCACGCTTCCGTCGCGAACCCGCACTCCGGCATAAATTGATTGGGCGAACGCGATGCGGTTGCCCGCTCCAGCCACGGTTCCGCCGACCGTGTTGTTGGTCGAGATCACGTCAAGTTCCACATTGTGAAACGTGTTGCCGAGCGCGCTGGTTCCGTCCGCCTGGGTGCCGATGAAATTTCCCTGAATGACGTTCCGCGAGGCGCTGGTCAGGTAGATGCCGTCCACGCCGTTGGCCGAGATCAGATTTCCCGCGCCCGCCGCGCTGCCGCCGATGAAATTCGTGGCCGCCGACTGCAAAAGGATAATCCCATCGTTCACGTTGCCCAACGCCACGGTGCCGGAGACATCGGTGCCGATATAATTCCCCAGCAACTGATTGCCGGTCGTGCCCGCGTAGGCGAGAAAGACGCCGCCGAAGGTGCCCGAATTGCCGTTCGCCGAAATCACATTGCGCGCGCCGGCGGTCGTCCCGCCGATCAAATTATTGGCCGCGCTGGAAATGCCGATGCCGACATTGGCGTTGCCCAAGCGGCCCGTTCCGGCGGCGTTCAAGCCGATGAAATTGCCTTGTATCACATTGCCGGTCACATTGCCATTGGTTCCCGACAGCCAGATGCCTTGCTGGCCATTGCCGGAAATCAAATTGCCGGCGCCGGCGGCGGCTCCGCCAATCGTGTTGGCACAGCCTTGAATCTGCACGCCGGACAGCGTGTTGGCGATGGCTTTGGTTCCGGTGACATCGGTGCCGATGTAGTTTCCCAGCACAATGTTGCCGCTGTCCGCAAGCTGCAGGATGCCGATGCCATAAGCTGAATTGCCGGAAATGACATTCCGCGCGCCGGCGACCACGCCGCCGATAATGTTAGATGAAGAACCGCTGATCGAAATGCCATTTTGTCCGTTGTGCAGCGCATTGGTGCCGGCCGCGGAAAGTCCGATGACATTGCCTTGAATCAAATTGGTCGTCGTGCCGCCGCTTAATGCGATGCCGTCCACGCCGTTTCCAGAAATGACATTGCCGCTGCCCGCGTTCGGCCCGCCGATCTGGTTTCCGCCGGCTCCGGCAATTTCCACGCCGGCATAATGGTTGCCCAGACTGGCTTTTCCATTGCCGTCCGTGCCAATAAAATTGCCAAATAACAAGTTGCCGACCGCGCCTGCGCCGCTGATGGAAACTCCCGCCAGGCCGTTGGCTGAAATCAGATTGGAGCAAATCACGTTGCCGGGCACGCCGATGAGCGTGAGGCCGTCGCCGGCCACGTTGCTGATGGCGTTGCTCCCGGAATTGTCCGTGCCGATGCGGTTGCCTTGAATCACATTGCCCGTGGCACCGTCGCCGGTCAGAAAAATGCCGCTCCATCCGTTGCCGGAAATGACATTGCGCGCCGCCAGTGCCGCGCCGCCGATGAGATTTCCGCCGCTGCCGTAAAGAACGATGCCATCGTTCGCGTTGCCGAGCGCGGCGGTGGCGGAAGCGTTCACCCCGATGAAATTGCCCTGCACAAGATTGCTGTTGGCATTCAGCAGGTAAATGCCGTGGCCGTCGCCGCCGGAAATGACATTGCCGTTGCCGCTGTTGGTGCCGCCAATCACATTGCCCGCGCTCTTGACCAGAAGGCTGCCGCTGGTGCCGCCGCTGCCGCGCGCCAGCGTGCCGGTCACATCGGTTCCGATGAAATTTCCCTGGAGGATGTTGGAGCCGCTGTCCAGTTCGATGGCTTGAATCGGAAAACGATTGACGGCCATTCCGCGCAGCGTGCTGGCGCCTTGGACGAATCGCAGACCGATGGTGCCGCTGCTGGTGGACGCGCCGCTCAATTCAACGACCGGCTGGCCGGCGAATCCTGGCTGGGTGGTCGCGTCAATCACCACCGGATCCGTGACGGCGGGCAACGCGGTGGCGGGTGTGATCGTAAAAGGCGGCGTGCCGCTGATTTGAAAAACGATCGTGTCCACTCCAGGATTGGTGTTGGCCGTCAAGATGGCTTGGCGGAACGATCCCGCGCCGCTATCGGCAGTGGTCGTCACTGGAATGGTCGAACTCCAACCCGCCGCGACGAAATTGAACACCAGCATGGCCGACAACAGCCTTCCCGGCGCAAAGAATGCGAGTGAAAATTTCTCCTTACAGTGCATACATTCAAACAAAGCGGAGGAATTATACACACCAAGTTGCGAAGTGGCAAGGTCGATGTTTGCACTTTGAAGCTGCGGGTCGTGTGGGGTTAGATTTGAACGTGCTGGAAAGCTGACAAGCGAGACGTGGACAATTGAACGGCTGATTGAAGAAGCGACAAAATCAACAAACTAACCACACACGACCAAGCTGCGCCATCGTGCAGATAACAAACCTTTGCGCTGATTTTCTCAATTTTAATCCGCATAATCCGCGTAATCTGCGGATAAAATAAAAGTCCGGTTGTGAAGTGCATAATTTCTTCAAATTACGACCGGGCCGTCTGCGACGGCATTTTTTGCTGGACTTCTGCCGTGGCCGGTGAAAAAATCAGTTCAGCCTAAGCCAAGCCGTTCAATGACCGATGCACAAGTGTGTCTGGTGTGAATTATGTTTTGTGCGCCGGTCGGCGGACGGTTGAAATGAACATTTATTTTTCTTGCGCATTCTTGGGTTTTGTGCTATTAGAAGTTAGTCCCGAAAAAGTTATTGAATTAAGACAACTATTTAAATGAAATCCACCATGAACATGCTTTCCAATGCTTCCGGCATGAAGCTCACGCGCCGGTCAGTGACCGCCGGTTTCACCTTGATCGAACTGCTGGTGGTGATTGCCATCATCGCGATTCTCGCGGCCATGCTGTTGCCGGCGCTGTCCAAAGCCAAGGCCAAAGCCCAAAGCACCCGCTGCGTCAACAATCTGAAACAGTTGGGCATAGCCAACCAAATGTATATTGCTGAATACAACGACCATCTGCCTTATCCAAACTGGGATGGCGGCAATGCTGCCGCCGCTCCCCAAGGCTGGCTTTACAGCATGAATGCAAGCCAAGGCTTGCCGGCGGGTTATGCCGCAGGTGCGGTTCCGGATCCCTATAGCGCCGCTTCTCCTTACAACATGCTGCCAAATGCTCAACTCGCTTGGCAGTCGGGTCTGTTATTTGTATATTGTAAAAACTATGCGGCATACCTTTGCCCGGTGGATATTTCAAGCAAAGACTATTTGCCACCGTCCTCGGCCGGAGGACGGCAAAACAAGCTTTCCACCTACGTCATGGACGGCGCAGTTGAAAACTTTCCCCCAGGGGGAGCTGGCCGATGCCGTTAAAAATAACTGCCGCTTGGAGTCCGCTCTGCTATCTGCTGTGGGAGCCAAATGAAAACAATTTGGGAATGGGCAATCCTGGAGCCTTTGAATACAACGACGCCGCTAATTTTCCAAATACATCAGAAGGCATTGGCCTGTTACACAGCAAAAGTGGTGGCAATGGTCTTGCGCTGGACGGTCACGTTGACTTTGTGACGGTTGTGAAATTCAAACAGTATTCCACCGTCGGCTCGGGACCTGGACCGGGCGGGAAAACTTACCTTTGGTGGGATTCTAACGCCAATGGGGATTGAAATCATAAAATCCAAACTGGCGCAGTCATCAGGACTTAAACCAGAAAACGACTTTGATTAAAGAACAAAATTTATTTTCATTTTCCTGCGAAGGGCATAATCTATAGGCATGAAAGCATTCTATTCCATCTTCATTTTGATCGTGGCTGCGGCATTGCTGGCCGGCTGCGGCAAATCCGCCGCACCGAGTGCAAATGCCGAGAAAACACCTGTGGATAATATGACGGCGTTGAGACAGGCGGTGCAGGCTTTCGACACGCAGGAAGGGCACTTCCCGAAGACGCTGGACGAATTGGCACCCAAATACATCGCCAAAATTCCCGACGCGCCGGCCGGTTTCAAATATGTCTATGATCCCGCCACAGGCGAATTAAAAGTGAGCCGGTAGGTGCCTTAGAAGCGGGATATTTAGCACCTGCTCTCGCCGCCATGAACAAATATTTTGCGCCAGTCGCTCAGAATTTATTAGATCAAACACTGGTTGTCGGCCCCATTCCTAAATGGCTTTGCAGGATTTGATAAACGTCCGTTGATTCAACCTGTTCCGCGCGCAATAATTCCGGTTGGCTGGTGATGAACACCGGCCAGTCTTTTTTTTCCGCCGGTCGCCGTCCGTGCGAGCCTTTCACCAAGCTGGCGTCGAGAGGAACTACGTCCATCAACATCCGGAAGCCGAGTTTTTTTTGCAGCAGCCGCCACGCGATTTTCAATTTCGGCAGCGGAATTTTCGGGTCGAGAAACAATTCCACCGGGTCGTAGCCGGGCTTGCGATGAATGTCCACCGTGCGCGCAAAATCCGGCGCGCGGGCGTCATCCAGCCAGTAATAATAAGTGAACCACGCATTTTCCCGCGCCACGGCCATCAAGTCTCCCGCGCGCAAATGATCAATGCCCGCCGCCGTTTTTTCAGCCAAGCCGAGGATTTCGCCAACGCCGGGAGTCTTTTCCAGAACGTCGCGCACAGAATTTTTCAGCGACGGGTCGTTCAGATAAATATGCGCGACCTGGTGATCCGCCACGGCAAAAACCCGGCTCGCGCCGGCGTCCAGAATTTCCAAACCAAGCTCATCCTTCACCGTCAGCCAGCCGCGCTCGCGGAAAATGCGGTTCAAATGCACCGGCGTGTCCACGTTGGTGAGGCCGTATTCGGAAAGCAAAACAACTTGCACGCCGCGTTTGCCAAAAAAATCAATTAAGTCGCCGACGATGGCGTCAATCGTCTGTAAGTCAGGAACAATTGCGGGATTTGTTGAAGCGTTAAATGGTTGAATGGTTGAAGCGTTTGCCGATTCAACAATGGAAGGATTCAACGATCGAACACCATGTCTTTGCAAGTTGTAATCGAGATGCGGCAGGTAGATCAAGTTCAGCGCCGGCGAAAATTTGTTTTCAATCCATTTCGCGGATTCGGCGATCCACCGCGTGGCGCAATCGGCTGTGCCCTGCGGCGAATCCAAGCCCGCCGCCGGCCCCCAAAAACCGAAGAACGGAAATTCGCCCAAATCTTTTTTGATTTCTTCGCGGATCGAATACGGCCAGGAATAAACATCGAAAATTTTCCCGCCGTCGGCTTTGTAAATCGGGCGCGGCGTGATGGCGTAATCCACGCTCGAATACATGTTGAACCACCAGAAACAATTGGCGATTGCGAGGCGTGAGGCGCGAGGCGTGAGGCGCAAGGCATCCCAAATTTTGGGCGATTGCACCAGATGATTGGATTGCTTCCAGAATTGAACCTCGGCCAGTTCGCGGTTGAACCAGCCGTTGCCGACAATTCCGTGTTCCGACGGCGTTTTGCCGGTGAGATAATTCGACTGCGCGGTGCAGGTGACGGCGGGGAACGCGGGCGCAATGTGCGCGAGCGCGCCGCGCCGGCGGAATTCGGCGATGCGCGGCGTGTGTTCCCCGATGAGCGCGGTGGTGAGGCCGACGACGTTGATGACGGCGAGCCGGTTCATTTTCCCGCGCGGGCGCGCAGTTCCGCGACGGCGGCGGCGATGGACTGCGGATCCATTTCGTGAACTTCGACGCCGCGGCCGATTTCCGCGAGCAGCGTGATGGAAAGTTCGCCGCCGAGATGTTCGCGGAATTCCTCGAGGCCGGACAACAAGGCCGGCAGGTTGGCATTGTCGGCATTGAGCAGTTCATCGGCGAAGAGTTTGAAGCCCAGCTTTTCGAGCAGATTCAAAATGCGCGCGGCGGATGCCGGATGCAGCAAACCAGTACGGCGCGAATAAACCACGTCCAGCGCGATGCCGATGGCGACGGCCTCGCCATGGGAAATTTGAAAATGCGAAAGCTGCTCCAGCTTGTGCGCCGACCAATGGCCAAAATCGAGCGGGCGCGCGGAGCCGGTTTCAAAGGGATCGCCACTGGTGGCGATGTGGTCCAGGTGCAGTTCGGCGCAGCGGCGGATGAGCTGCTTCATCGCGTCCGGCTCGAACGCGGCCAGCTTTTCGGCATCGCGTTCAATCTCGTCGAAAAAACTTCGCGTCGCGGATGCAGGCGACTTTCACGGCCTCGACGTAGCCGGAGCGCTTGTCGCGCGGGGCGAGCGTCGCCAGCAGGTTGAAATCGTTGATGACGGCGAACGGCGGGGCGAAGGTGCCGATGAAATTTTTCTGGCCAAAGGCGTTGAGGCCGTTCTTCACGCCCACGCCGGAATCGGCCTGGCTCAACGTGGTGGTCGGAATGCGGACGTGCCGCACGCCGCGATGCGCGGTGGCGGCGGCAAAACCGGCGACGTCCAGCAGCGCGCCGCCGCCGACGGCGACGAGATACGAATGCCGGTCAATGTGGTGGCGGTGAAGCTGCGAATAAATTTCGCTGACGAGCGTGGTGGAATTCTTGGCGCGTTCGCCGCCGCAGGCGAACAGCGGCGGGCGGACGAGGCGGACCTGCTGGCGCGTGGGCGGAAAAATAATTTTCGATCTGGCGTTCCAGTTCGGGCAGCGCCTGGGCGAGCGAATCTTCCAGGACGACGAGCGCCTTGCGCGGACCGGTGTCCGCCAGCGCGTCGCGCAAAACCGGGTTGTCCGGCGCAAAAACATTTTCGGTGAAGAAAACGCGCAATTGCCAGCCGACTTGAATGGAACGTTGAATGACGGGCACACGATCCAATCTGAAACGCGCGGCGGCATTTTTCGAGCACAATCTGCGGTCAGTTTTTGCCGGCGGATGCCACCGGAATCCTCATGCAGTAAAACGAGCGATAGACAAACACGAGCGCCACGAGAAAACAAACCGCGCCGATGATGTAGGAAAGCGGCGAATCGGGATTTTTTTGTTTCAGCTCCACGGCGATTTCCACGGCGAGCAGGCCGAAGAGCGTGGTGAACTTGATGATGGGATTCATCGCGACGGAACTGGTGTCTTTGAACGGGTCGCCGACGGTGTCGCCGACGACGGTGGCGGCGTGGAGCGGCGTGCCTTTCATCTTCAAATCCACCTCGACGATTTTCTTGGCGTTGTCCCACGCGCCGCCGGCGTTGGCCATGAAAATGGCCTGGAACAATCCGAAGAACGCGATGGCGATGAGATAGCCGATGAAGAAATACGGGTTCAAAAACGGCAGGCCGAGCGCGAAGCAAAAGACGACGATGAAAATGTTGATCATGCCTTTTTGCGCGTAGTGGGTGCAGATTTCGACGACGCGTTTGCTGTCCTCGATGGAGGCGGATTCCTTGTCCAGCTTGATGTTTTTCTTGATGAAAACGACCGCGCTGTAAGCGCCGGCGACGACCGCCTGAATGCGTCGCGCCGGTGAACCAGTAAATCACCGCGCCGCCCATGAGCAGGCCAAAAACAATCTGCGGCATGACGAGGCTCAAGCGGCCCACGGCGTCGCCGAAAACGTGTTCGAGCAGCATGATGATGCCGAAAATCATCGTGGTGGAGCCGACGACGGCGGTGCCGATCAAAACGGGTTTGGCGGTGGCCTTGAAGGTGTTGCCCGCGCCGTCGCCTTTTTCGAGTTCGAGTTTGGCGCTGCCGAAATCGGGCTTGAAGCCGAAATCTTTTTCAATTTCCGCGCTGATGTTGGGCAGCTTTTCGATGCGGCTCAATTCATAAACGGATTGCGCGTTGTCCGTGACCGGGCCGAAGCTGTCCACGGCAATCGTCACCGGCGCCATCGCGAGAAAACCGAACGCGACGAGGCCGAACGCGAAAATCGGCGCGCCGAAAACAAATTTCGCCGGGATGAGCGCGATGAAATCGGGTTCGCGAAAACAGAAACGAGACGAACATCAGCGCAAGAATGACCATGCCCATCCAGAACGCGGAAAAATTGCCGGCGACAAAACCGGACAGGACGTTCAGCGACGCGCCGCCGTGGTCGGACGCGGTGGTGATTTCCTGGACGTGCCGCGACTTGGTGCTGACGAAAATTTTCGTGAACTCCATGATGAGCGCGCCGGCGAGCGTGCCGCAGCCGATGATGGCCGAGATCACCCACCAGAGATTTGGCAGCGGCGCGTCAACGAGAACGCCGTTGGCCATTTCCGGAATCGTGAAATCGCCGAGGAGCAGTTTGCTCGCGCCGAAGCAGACGAGAATGGAAACAATGCTGGTGATCCAGACCAAATCCGTCAGCGGCGCTTCCCAGTCAAAATCTTTTTTGCCGCCGTAACGGAATTTGGCGACCACGATGTTGAAATAAAACGAGCCGAGCGAGGTCAGCACCATCAGCACCTGGATGGCAAACATCCAGATGATGAGCTTGGCGCACAGCAGCGGCGACAGCGCCAGCGCCAGCGCGAGAAACGCGATGAGCGCCACGCCGGTGACGCCGTAGGTTTCAAAACCGTCCGCCGTCGGGCCGACGGAATCGCCGGCGTTGTCGCCGGTGCAGTCGGCGATGACGCCGGGATTTTTCGGGTCGTCTTCCGGCAGGTTGAAAACGATTTTCATCAGGTCGCGAGCCGATGTCGGCGATTTTGGTGAAGATGCCGCCGCCGATGCGCAGCGCGCTGGCGCCGAGCGATTCGCCGATCGCAAAACCGATGAAGCACGGCCCGGCCAGTTCCGCCGGAATGAAGGCGAGGATGCCGATCATGCAGGCCAGTTCCACGCAGATGAGCAGCAGGCCGATGCTCATGCCGGCCTGCAGCGGGATGAACAGCGTTTTCAGCGGACTGCCGCGCAGCGCGGCGAACGAGGCGCGCGAGTTGGCGGTGGTGTTGATGCGGATGCCGAACCACGCGACGCCGTAGCTGCCGAGGATGCCGAAAATGGAACACGCGAGGATGACCAGCACCTTGCTGAACGGCTTGTGCTGCAGACATTGAAAAATAATAAATCATGCACACCGCAATGAGCACCCAGAGCGCGGCGAGAAATTTGCCCTGCTGCCACAGATACGTTTTGCAGGTTTCCCAGATGATGTGGGAAACCTCGCGCATCGAGCGATGCACCGGCAGCGCGCGGGTGCGGACGTATTCCCAGAGGCCAAACGCCGCGCCGACGGCGCACACGAACAGTCCGAAAAACAAAATCGCCCGGCTGGTGACCGCGCCGTGGAAAAAGCTCACCTGGTCGAGCGAAGGCAATTGGATGTCCGCTTCGCCGGCGAACGCGCTGAACGAGCAGAAGCTCGCGGCGGCAAAAAAGAATTTAATTTTCGACATAAGAGAGCAAAGCCTGCCGCAGCAAAATTTGATTTTCCAGCAATTTCTTTTGGGAAATGAGTGATGCACGCTTGTGTGGCGGCACTGCCAGTCGCGCCAAAGCGGCTATTTTTTTGATGTGGTCCGTTGTCCGACCCAGATCAAATCCGGGCTGTTGGGCGCCGGAGTTCCATGCGGGATGTAGGCGGTGGCGCCATGCACCATGGTTCGTGAATCCAACCAGCGATGGGATTCCACATGGCCGTCGGCAAAAGCGAGCACGCCTTGCTGCCGGTGCAGGTAGGATGGCAGATGAATCCAAGTTTGCAGGGTCATGTCCACGCCAAAGCCCGGCGTGCAAATGCTGGCCGGGTTCACGTCCGTGAACACAAACCGGTTGGCCGGCGAGTCCGCGGCGATTTGTGAAGATTTTAAATAAGTTTTGTAGGCCGTGTTAAGGGAGATTGGCTGAAGCGCCCCGTTGACGGGGATTCCGATGTAAGAGTTCATGGCGTAACTGCGCAGTTCGGTGACATTCTTTGAGACGCCAGCCCCTACCGGCCAAGTGGAAGTATCCGCCGGGCATTTGTAAATCCGCACGGTCGGAATGATTTTGGCGAATAACGCGTAATTTGCGTCCGTCAAATACAGGCCGTTGGTCAGCGTCGCGGGGTCACCGTGGTTGCCGCCATAAATCCACAAATGCGCTTGGGCGGAAGTCGGGGCCGTGTCGCCGCCGTTCAAGACCAGGCGCTCATTGTTGTCGCCCGAGTAAATCGTCCAAGCCAGCAGCATTTGTTTTTCGTTGCTCACACACTGGATGCGGGCCGCCTGCATTTTGGCCCCGGTTAGTGCGGGCAACAGCAGCGCGGCCAGAATGGCGATGACCGCGATGACCACGAGCAGTTCGATGAGGGTGAAAGCCGTTGCCGGAAAAAGATTTTTACCCGTTGGCCGGCCATTTCTAGCGGGCACACACCAACCCGTCGTTGATAACTTCCGGGGCATGGATCTGGTTAAATCATATACCCGATCCGTTTTTTGTAAATACCAGGCTTGCCGCTGCCACACACTTTCCGCAAGCTGATGGCGATGTCCGAACGACCGGTGGCCAATTTGAACAAACCCGACGTGGCGCTAGAAATGACGCTGCGACCGTCGCTTTTTTCCGATTTCACCGGCCAGCCCAAGGTCAAGGAGCGGCTGGAAATCTCCGTCGCCGCCGCCAAGCAACGCGGCGAGGCGCTCGACCACATCCTGCTGTCCGGCCCGCCCGGCCTCGGCAAAACCACCCTCGCCAACATTCTCGCCAAGGCGATGGGCGCAAGCGTCAAAGCCACCAGCGGCCCGACCATCGAGAAAGCCGCCGACCTCGCCGGCCTGCTCACAAATCTCGAAGAAGGCGACGTGCTGTTCATTGACGAAATTCACCGCCTGCAAAAAACCATCGAGGAATATCTTTACCCGGCGATGGAGGATTTTAAACTGGACATCATCATTGACCAAGGTCCGAATGCCCGCAGCGTGCGGCTGAATCTCCCGCGCTTCACGCTCATCGGCGCGACCACGCGCAGCGGCCTGCTCACCGCGCCGTTGCTCACGCGCTTCGGAATGCGCGAGCGGCTGGATTATTATTGCGCGGCGGACTTGGACAAAATTGTTTTGCGCTCGGCCAATTTGCTTGCCGTGGAAATTGATCCCGCCGGCGCGCACGAAATCGCCCGGCGCAGCCGCGGCACGCCGCGTATCGCGAACAATCTGCTTCGTCGCGTGCGCGATTACGCGCAGGTGCGCCACGACGGCCGCATCACCGCCGAAGTTGCCGACAAGGCGCTGGCGATGCTGGAGATTGACGAGAACGGCCTGGACGAAATGGACAAGCGCATTCTCGAAGCCGTAATTGTGAAATTCGGCGGCGGGCCGGTCGGCGTGAATTCGCTGGCCGTGGCCGTGGGCGAGGAACCGGACACGATTGAGGAAGTCTATGAGCCGTATCTCATCATGGAAGGTTACCTCAACCGCACCTCGCAAGGCCGCGTCGCCACCGAGTTGAGTTGCAAGAAACTTGGGCTTAAAATGCCCCGGAGCGGCCAGTCGAGCCTGCTTTAAGCGGACGGTTTGCAAGCCGTTCAACGAGGTTCAGGTCATGAACAATGTTTCCGACAACGATCCGTTCGTGGACGCGCGGCAACGCATGGTGCGGGAGCAATTATTTGAGTTTCCGCCGCGTGTGCTGGCGATCATGGGTCAGGTGCCGCGCCATGAGTTTGTTCCCGAAGAGAAACAATCTTTGGCCTACACGGACCGGCCGCTGCCCATCGGCTTCGGCCAGACGATTTCCCAACCCTACATCGTCGCCCTCATGACGACACAGCTCGACCCGCAGCCAGCCGAACGCGTGCTGGAGATCGGGACGGGTTCCGGCTATCAGGCCGCCGTGCTCGCGCCACTCGTGGCGGAAATCTTCACGGTCGAAATCATCGAGCCACTGGCGGAGCACGCCGCCGCCGAGCTGCAACGGCTTGGTTGCGACAACGTCTATCTGCGCATTGGCGACGGTTTCGCCGGCTGGCCCGAAGCCGCGCCATTCGACGCCGTCATCGTCACCTGCGCGCCAAAACAGGTTCCGCCGCCGCTCATCGCGCAGCTCAAGGATGGCGGACGGATGCTCATTCCCGTCGGTCCGGCGGGCGAACAGGAATTATTCGTTTTCCACAAACGCGGCGAACAGTTGGTCGAACACGCGCGGTTCCCGGTGCGTTTCGTGCCGATGACTGGTCAGGCGGAATCGCCGGTCTGAAAGCGAACCGGCTTTTTTCTTTCGTTCCGGGCCGATTCCGTGTTTCCTATGTGGCCGTTTGAAATCTTAAATTTTCATGCCCAAGCGCACTGACATCCATTCCGTCCTCATCATCGGCGCCGGCCCGATCATCATCGGCCAGGCGTGCGAATTCGATTATTCCGGCACGCAAGCCTGCAAAGCCCTCAAGGAAGAAGGCTACCGCGTCGTGCTCGTCAATTCCAATCCGGCTACCATCATGACCGACCCGGAATTCGCCGACCGCACTTATATCGAGCCAATCACGCCGGAATGCGTGGAAAAAATCATCGCGCGGGAAAAAGCAGAAATGGAGAAATTAATTTCCGAAAGCGGAAAGCGGAAAGCGGAAAGCGGAAATGAAATCGGCAATCGGCAATCGGCAATCGGCAATAGATTGGTTCTGCTCCCGACTCTCGGCGGCCAGACCGCGCTCAACACGGCAATGTCCCTGCATCGCTCCGGCGTGCTGGAAAAATACGGTGTCGAAATGATCGGCGCCAAACCCGACGCCATCGAACGCGGCGAGGACCGGCAGGTGTTCAAAGACCTTATGTTGAGCATCGGTCTCGACGTGCCCATTTCCGGCACCGCGCATAATTTGGACGAAGCCCGCGCCGTGGCCGACAAGATTGGCCGCTTCCCGCTCATCATCCGCCCCGCGTTCACGCTCGGCGGCACCGGCGGCGGCATCGCTTACAACCGCGACGAATTTGATGAACTCGCCAAGCGCGGCATCGAACTTTCGCCCGTGAACGAAATTCTCATCGAAGAATCGCTGCTCGGCTGGAAGGAATACGAAATGGAAGTCATGCGCGACCGCGCGGACAACTGTGTCATCATTTGCAGCATCGAAAATTTCGACCCGATGGGCGTCCACACCGGCGACAGCATTACCGTCGCGCCCATCCAGACGCTGACCGACAAGGAATTTCAAATCATGCGCGACCAGAGCTTCGCCGTGATTCGCGCCGTCGGCGTTGAGACCGGCGGCTCGAACATCCAATTCGGCGTGAATCCCGACAACGGCCGAATGGTCATCATCGAAATGAACCCGCGCGTTTCGCGCAGCTCCGCGCTCGCATCGAAGGCAACAGGATTTCCCATCGCCAAAATCGCCGCCAAACTCGCCGTCGGCTATCTGCTCGACGAAATTCGCAACGACATCACACGCGAAACCCCGGCTAGCTTCGAGCCGACGATTGATTACGTCGTCACCAAGATTCCGCGCTTTGCCTTCGAGAAATTTCCGCAGGCCGACCCCACGCTCACCACGCAGATGAAAAGCGTGGGCGAAGCGATGGCCATTGGCCGCACGTTCAAGGAAAGCCTGCAAAAATGCCTGCGCTCGCTGGAGATTGGCCGCAGCGGCCTGGGCGGCGATGGCAAACCGTGGCGCATCGGCGCGGACATTTACGGCGACCGCGACATCCTGCCGCGCGACGTCATCAGCCGCAAATTGAGCGTGCCCAACGCCGAACGCATCTTCTTCATCCGCCACGCGCTGCGGGCTGGATTCACCATCGAAGAGATTTTCAACCTCACGAAAATTGACCGCTGGTTTCTGGTGCAGATCAAAGAGATCGTGGATTTTGAGGAAGAACTAGCGGGGGCGAAGAACTAACTGCGATGAAGAAAGGCAACGAATGAACACATCAAACATCTTGGGGATTTTGGGGATCGTAGCGACGATTGTATTTGGTGTCTGGGGCATTATTATTGTCGTTCGTCGTAAATATCCAGGGCAGTTGACCTACATAAAGGAATCCAACATTGGTTTGTTTGACTCCATTGTTAAAAACCTGCCGGGGCTTTCAGTCCTCTACAACAATGCCCCCGTCGGGCAAGGGTTGGTTCTAATAAAAGGCGCGATACTTAATACAGGAAGCAAGGACATAACTAATGAGATGGTGGAACAAAAACTCACCTTCGCTTTGCCTGAGGGGTTTCGATGGCTGACGGCAAAGATTGTTGGAAATTCCGGGAACGCCGTGGGCGCAATTGATATCCAAGACAGGTCGCTCGTCTTTACGACAGGACTTTTTAGATGCAACGAATCCATTCGGTTTCAGGCTATAGCAGAAGTTCCAGTTCAAAACGCAAAAGAGGGACAGCAGAAGCAAGGCATCGAAGAACGCTTGGACGAAGCACTTTCCATTAGTCATCGAATTGCAGACACTCAAAAAGTAAGTTCCTTTGAATTGCCAAATAACGATTTTAGCAAAAGACGAAGGAGGAGATGGCTGATAATGTCAATCGCGACATTGGTTCTCGCTGCGTTCACGATTGGTCTGAGTTACTTTCGTGGTGTTCCCGTTGAGGCCAGATTTATGGTTAATGATACGAATGCGATTCCTCACGAGGTTCAAATCAGAAAGGACATAAATGGAATCATGACATTGAAGGGGGTTAGCGACGGCTTTCGAAAACAAATCACACCAGATGAGTTTTCTAAGTTACAGCCTTTGAATGCAAAGATCGTCTCCTCTTCGAAAGACAAGTTTATGAATATCCTTTTGGGTGTGTATTTCGTAATGCCATTGGCTCTATATTTGTCAGCCTGTCGAGAACACAGAAAAGCCAACAAGATTCGCAGTTTGCTTGGCATAACGGAACAAGGGTAAGCTCCGTCCGCGAATCCCAACGGGATTCAAATCCATCAGCCCAGGGTTGGCGGTCCACGCCGGACAGGCGAGGAGCGACTACCCTGGGAAACCGTCCCATACATTCATCAACGCTGAAGGCGTTGCATCAAATCCACCGCCACGTTGCTACAACCCCTTCAGAGTTGTTTTCATTTTGCCCGTTCACCCAGCATAGCCGCTGCGCGTCAACGCTGGGCTGAAGGCTGCAACCGCGTTGCGGTTGGTTCGGCGTGGCGGTTCGCCGCTCCGTCCGGAGCGAAATCTTTGTAGCCACCCGCGCCACCCCATTCCCCAGCCCCGTCGGGGCGGCATATTCCGCTCCTGACGGAGCTTGAAACATTGTTTGATTTAGCTGCTACAACTATGCCGCGCCTTACGGCGCTGAAAATGAATCCCAACGGGATTCAAATCCATCAGACCAGGGTTGGCGGTCCGAGCCGGACAGGCGAGGAGCGCCTACCCTGGGTTACGTTCCCCAAAATATTTTCAACGCTGAAGGCGTTGCATCAAATCCGCCGCCACACCGCTCCAACTCCTTCAGAGTTGTTTTCATTTTGCGCGTTCACCCAGCGTAGCCCGACTGCGTCGGCCAACGCTGGGCTGAAGGCTACAACCGCGTTGCGGTTGGTTTTGGCGCACCGGTTCGCCGCTCCGTCCGGAGCGAAATCTTTGTAGCAGACCGACCCCACGTTCACCCCGCAGATGAAAAGCGTCGGCGAAGTGATCGCAAGTTAGCGTGCCAACCTGACGGGTTTCTTGTTTTATCCAACCAAATATTTTTGATAAATTGAATTGAAAATGAATCGCGTTCTCCTTTCATTGATGAGCGCGGCTGTGTTTCTGACTCCCGGCTGCGCGAGCCTGCATTTTATGAATTCCCAAAACAAAATTCCGGAAGGCTGTCTGGCCACTTGTGAACGGCTGAAAATCGAGCCGACACAATTCTTTTTGACGGTCAACATTTCCCGGCAGACCGTTTCGCTGTTCGAAGATAATAAATTTATAAAAAAGTATCCCTGCTCCACGTCGCGTTTCGGCATCGGCCAGGCTGAAGGCTCGAACCGCACGCCGCTCGGACTGCACCACATCGCGGAAAAAATCGGCGGCGGCCAGCCGGCGGGAACGGTTTTCCGATCACGACAAGTGGTCGGCTCCACGTCGCAGCCGGAATTTGCGGCGGCCAAAATCACCACGCGCATCATGTGGCTGGAGGGTTTGGAGCCGGGGTTTAATCAGGGCGGAAATGTGGACTCGCACGCCCGCTACATTTACATCCACGGCACCGGCGACCAGACGACGATTGGCCAGTTGTCTTCCTGCGGCTGCATTCATCTGGCCGATGCGGATTTGATCTCGCTGTTCGATCTGCTGCCCGGCGGCACGCTGGTCTGGATTGCCGAGCGCTGAACCAAACTTGACTTGTGCGCGACTAAAAGGGATTGTGCCATCGTGTTTGCCCGTTGCGGAAAATTGTTGGTGGTCGTTGCGCTTGTCCTGATGACGGGCGTGCATTGGGCCGCGCTGCAAACGGTCGCGTGGACGACGATGCTGGCGAACAACCTGCGCACGCAATCCGTCTCTGAAGCGGTTTCGGCGACCTTCGACGGCAAACATCTCTGTCCGCTTTGCAAAGCCATCGCCGCCGCCAAAAAATCCGAGAGGAAATCCGAGGCGGTTTCGGCGGCCTTGAAAATGGAATTCCCGCCGGCGCCGGAAAAATTCGTTCTCGTTTCGCCGGAACCCGTTCTGGCCTTTTCGCTGGCGGAACTTTCCGCTGATTCAATTTTCCAAAAGCCACCGCTGCCGCCGCCGCGTGTTTGCTTCGTTTGACCTCTCACAGTTTTTCGGGCCAACGTCATGAGACGGGGGCGTAACTTTCTTCCTTTTAACTTGAGGACGTCCTTGACGTTCTCGCAACTTGAAAATTTGAAAAATGAAAAAACAAAACAACAATTCGCAGATGAAAAAAGTCGGTTTTAGTTTGCTGGCGGGCGTTTTGACACCTGGCGCGGCCTGGGCGTGCGCGTGCGGTTGCGGGGTTTTTGAAGTGGGCACCAGTTCGATGTTTCCCACGGGCGCGGGCGGCATGGCGTTTCTGAACTACGATTACCAGGATCAAAACCGGAACTGGAGCGGCACGTCGTCCGCCGACGCCGCCAACAACGACGACAAAAAAATCGAAACGGACTTCGTCACGCTCGGCCTGCAATACATGTTCAACCGCAGTTGGGGCGCGCAACTGGAACTGCCTTACGACTTCCGCAACTACAAAGGCGTGGACGATGACGGCAATCCGGTGAACCGCCGCTGGGAAACACTCGGCGACATCCGCCTTAAGGCCATTTACACCGGCTTTTCCGAGGATTTGTCCAGCGGCCTGACCCTTGGCGTGAAATTGCCCACCGGCAGCATCAGCCGCGACGCGGATGTGGTGGACCGCGACACGCAGATCGGCACCGGCAGCACGGACGTTTTGTTCGGCGGATTCCACCGCGCGCGATTTGGCAGCTCGCGCTGGAACTGGTTCGGCCAGGCGGAATTGGATTTGCCGGTGCTCAAATCCGGCGATTACCGACCGGGCTTGGAAGTGGACGCGGCGGCGGGAGTTTATTACGATGGCCTGTCGCTGGGCCGCGTGCGGATTTCGCCGGTGGCGCAGGTCATCGGCTCGTGGCGCGGACGCGACAACGGCGCGGACGCCGACCCCCGACAACACCGGCTACCAGCGCGTGCTGCTGTCGCCGGGCATTGAGTTTCATCTGCATCCAGTGAAACTTTACGCGGACGTGGAAATTCCGGTTTATCAAAACATGACCGGCAATCAGCTCGTCGCTTCCGCATTGTTCAAGGTCAATCTGAGTTTCATGTTTTGAAAAAAAAGCCATTTCAGCAAATCATCACAAATCGAAATTCGACCATGAAAAATAAAATCGTTCTTACCGGCATCCTGTTGCTGCTGTCGTTCGCCGTCTTTGCCGATGACAGCAAAACCACTCCGCCCAAACCATATCCGCTCAAGACGTGCCTCGTCTGCGGCATGACGCTGGGCGATATGGGCAAGCCGTTTGTGTTTGCATACAAAGGGCAGGAAATCAAAGTCTGCGACAAATCGGAAAAGGCCGCGTTTGACAAGAACCCGGACAAATACATGAAAAAGCTCGCCGACGCAGTGGCCAAACTGAAAAAGTGATGGCCGTGCAAGGTTTGATCCAAAAAAATCCCGCCAGGGCGGTGACGAGAAATTATTTCTCGTTATCGTCCTCGCCTTGGCGCTCATCGCGGGCATTGGCAGTTGGTTTGCCGCCGCCGCGTTTTCACGGCACGACCAACTGCGCAGCATTTTGCCCGACAAGGAACGGATGCTCGCCGACTTTTCCCTGACCGATGAAACCGGGCGGACGGTCACGCGCGCCGATCTCGACGGGAAAATTCTCACCGTCAGTTTCCTGTTCACAAGCTGTTCGTTGACGTGTCCCGAAGTCAGCAAACACATGGCGGAAATCCAGCGGCTCACCGCGGACGCCGCCGACGTGCGGCTCGTTTCGCTCACCGTGGATCCGCGTTCGGACACGCCGCCGGTGCTGGCGAAATGGGGCGCGCGGTTCGGCGCGGACACCGAACCGCTGGTGTTTTCTCACTGGCAACAAATCAGTTTTGTATGGGCTGATTGGCACCAGTTTTCTCGCGCAGGACAACGGCGATCCGTTTAATTCCATGCCCGGCAATTTCACCGGCACCGAACGCATCGCGGTGGTGGACCAGCATGGCCGGACGCGCGCTTATTTTGACGGACTGCGACCGGAAACGCCCGCCGCCGTCGCGGCGGAAATTGCCCGCCTGCGAAGTGAACCATGAGTTTTATGAAATCAACGATTTTTTGCTTTGCGGTCTGCTGCTGGTTGCCGGCTGCAACCGTGAATCGCCCGCGCCACCAGTGCCCGCCGCGACAAATCAGACCTACGCCGTGCGCGGCGTCGTGCAGGAAATTCCGCCCGATCATCGCCATGCGACGATCAAGCACGAGGCCATTCCCGGCTACATGGCCGCGATGACGATGGACTTTTCCGTGCGCGACACGAACGCGCTGGCCAGCTTCGCGCCGGGCGACGAAATCACGTTCACGCTCGTCGTTACGGATAGACGATGACTGGATTGAAAACCTCAAAAAAATCGGCCAGCTCGGACTGACCGGCTCGCCGGGCTGGCACGTCGTCGAGCCGGAGCTGGCGGTGGGCGATCCGTTGCCCGACGAGGAATTTACCAGCGAAAACGGAAGCACGATCCGCTTTTCTGATTTTCGCGGGCGCGCGGTGGCCTTTACGTTTTTCTTCACGAGCTGTCCGCTGCCGGAATACTGCCCGCGCATGAACAAAAATTTTTCCGAGGCTCGAAAAGTCCTGCTGGCCGACACGAACGCGCCGGCGAACTGGCAATTGCTTTCGCATTTCCTTTGATTCCGCCTTTGATTCGCCGCCGATTTTGCAAAGCTACGCGGGTCTTTATCGCGGCACGAACGCGGACCGCTGGTTATTTGCCGTCGCGCCGACGAACACTTTGCGCGAACTCGCGCCGAAAGTGGATTTGAATGTCTGGCGCGAGAACGGCGTGCTGTCGCACAACTTGCGGACGGTCGTGTTGGACACGAACGGGAAAATTTTCAAGCAGTTCGACGGCAACGACTGGACGCCGCAGCAGCTTGTCGAAGCCATCCGCGACGCGGCGAAAATTCCGGCGCGTTAAGTCTGCTTCACGCCGATTGCGCTTTTCAGCCGGCAAATTAGGCGTAGTTTTCCCGCATGAACTTGACAAAACAGATGCCGCGTTTGACCAATCAGATCTGGCGAGTGTCCCGCGAACTCGCCAAACTTGCCACGGCGGAGAGCAACGGCTGCCTGCTCGCGATGGTCATGGCTTTGATGATTGCCCCGCACATCAGTCGGGCCGCAGAGTTGCGGTGGCAGCATCTTTCCAGCGCCATGGGTGATTTGCCCGCGCCGGGAACTTCCACGCAACAAACCGGAGCCGTCGTCGGCGATTTTGCCAACGACGGCACCAACGGTTTTGTGTTGAGCTTTCGGCAGAAGGCACCGGCATTGGTTTGGTATCGGCGGGCAGCCAACGGTTGGGATCGCTTTGTCATCGAATCCAATTTTCTCACGGTGGAGGCTGGCGGCGTGGTTTGCGATGTGGATGGCGACGGCCATCCCGACATCATTTTCGGCGGCGACTGGCAGAGTGATGAGGTTTGGTGGTGGGAAAATCCATATCCGAACTTTGATCCCAAGGTTTCCTGGAAGCGGCACTTGATCAAAAAGGGCGGAGCCACCCAACATCACGACCAGGCCGTCGGAGATTTTTTGGGCACCGGCAAGCCGCAACTCGCGTTTTGGAATCAGGGGGATAAATCCATCTATCTGGCCGAGATTCCTGCCGACCCGCGCCACGCAAATTCGTGGCCATTGACGAAAATTTTTTCCGGCGAAGCCGGGGAAGGACTCAACGGCGCCGCCCACTACGCCGAAGGCATGGCCGTGTGCGACATGGACGGGGACGGGAAAGCTGATCTGCTGGCGGGCAATATGTGGTTCAAGCATCGCGGCGGGAAAAAATTCGACGCCATCCGGATCGGCCCCATCGGCGGGCGGATTGCCGCCGGAAAATTCAAGCCCGGCAAATATCCGCAGGTTGTCATCGCGCCCGGCGATGGCGACGGGCCGCTCCGCTTTTACGAGTGCGTGGGCAACCCGGAAAACAGCCGCGACTGGGCGGGCCGCAATTTGCTGGAGCGCGACATGATCCACGGCCACAGCCTGCAAGTGGCGGACATTGACGGCGACGGACACCTTGACATCTTTGCGGCGGAGATGGCCAAATGGACCGAGAATCGCAAGGATCCGGACAACCCGAACGCCACCGCATGGATTTTATTCGGCGACGGAAAAGGGAATTTCCGCACGACAGTTTTTGCCAACGGAATTGATTTTCACGAAGCCCGGGTCGCCGATCTTAACGGCGACGGTCTGCCCGATATTCTGGACAAGCCCTATAACTGGGAAGCGCCGCGAGTGGATGTGTGGCTGCAAATCCCCGCTGCCCAAGAGACCCGGAAGGCGATTGAACGTTGAACCGGGCCGGGACTGGCAAAAAACCGAGCGTGGCCTGCGGTTTGAGGAAAGCTCACGATTTGCCCTTTTCAGAAAACAAATATGGCGTAGTTTCTATCGCATGAATTTGACGGAACAGATGACGCGGCTGGCAAAACAGGCCAAAGCCGCGTCGCGCGAACTCGCCAAGCTCACGACTGCGGAGAAAAATGCCTGTCTGCTCGCGATGGCTTCGGCATTGGAACAAAACGCTGAAGCCATCAAAAAGGCCAACCAGCTCGACCTGGAATTCGGCGCGCAGCATGGCCTCTCCGCCGCCATGCTCGACCGGCTCAAGCTGGATGACAAACGCATCGCCGGCATGGCGCGCGGACTGCGTGAAGTCGTGGTGCTGCCCGATCCCGTCGGCAGGATTTTGGACGAGCGGACGCGGCCCAATGGACTAAAGCTGCAAAAAATTTCCACGCCCATCGGCGTCATCGTCATCATTTATGAATCGCGCCCCAACGTCACGGCGGACGCGGCGAGCTTGTGCTTCAAGTCCGGCAACGCCACCATTCTGCGCGGCGGCAAGGAGGCGTTGAACTCAAACCAGCTTATTGCCCGGACGATGATTGACGCGGGCAAAATCGCACACCGGCAGTTTCCCGAACACGCAATTCAAGTCGTGCCCGTGCCCGACCGCGAGGCGATTCCGATTCTGCTGTCGCTCACGCAATACGTTGACCTCTGTATGCCGCGCGGCGGCGAAAGTTTGATCCGCGCCGTCGCGGACTGCTCGAAAGTGCCAGTCATCAAGCATTACAAAGGCGTCTGCCACGTCTTCGTGGATGCCGACGCCGATCTGAAGATGGCCGGGGAAATCGTGATGAATGCCAAATGCCAGCGCCCCGGGGTTTGCAACGCGATGGAGACGCTGCTCGTGGATAAAAAAATCGCGGAGAAGTTTCTTCCGCAGATTGCGCCAATGCTCGCAGATAAAAAAGTAGAACTGCGTTGCGATGAAAATTCAATCGCGCTTGTTCAATCGGCAATCGGCAATCGGCAATCGGCAATTCGCCGCGCCACCGACCAGGATTTCTTTACCGAATACAACGACTTCATTCTCAACATCCGCGTCGTGGACGGCGTGAAGGCGGCGATTGACCACATCAATTTTTACGGTTCCGCGCACTCGGACAGCATCGTCACCACAGGCGAGGCGCAGGCGAAGCAGTTCCTGGCCGAAGTGGATTCGGCGGCGGTTTATTGGAATGCGAGCACGCGCTTCACCGACGGCGGCGAATTCGGCATGGGCGCGGAAATCGGCATCAGCACCGACAAAATCGGCGCACGCGGCCCAATGGGTTTGGACGAATTAACCAGCTATAAATGGCTGGGCATTGGCACCGGCCAGATCAGAACTTGATCTTCAGGATTGGCAGCCCCCGGCACCTGATTCATTTGCCCGGTTGGCCCAGCGGCACGGCTTTCAAATGCGGGCGAATAATCGGCATGGAATTGGTCGGCGCAGTCACCTTCCGCACCGCGATGTCATCGTGGATTGAGCCTGGCACTTTTACCATGCAGGTGTAGGGTTTCGTGAGATAAACTCCCGGCGGCAGGGAGGAAAAATCGTCTGGTTTTCTGGCGCTTAAACGCGGCCGTTCATTGGTGCCCGGCAGGATCGAATTGGTGAACAGCAGCGGCGGCGGGATTTTAAACGTCCCCGTCGGCGCTTTGGTGATCTCCGCATTCGTCGCCGACCCGGCCACAAAAAGCACCGCGCAGGCCGACTGGAATTGAAACCGCTTCATGGTTGTTTGACCTGAAACCAGCGGCGCTGTTCAAGTTTCCAATGGCGCGGCTGGCGACGTTTTTTGCAAGACTTTGCGCGCGGAGAATTTCACTCTGCAATTGGAAGCTCATCAAATGACAAAATTATCAGCCGGCGTTCGCACCGCAAAATGGTTATTGAACCAGCGAGTCGCCGACATAAATGCGGTAATCCTTGATGCGCCCGCCGCCTTCGCCCTGGCGCGGAACGTAGCGGAAACCGGAAATCGTCTGCGACTTGCCGAGGTTCAAAATCAGCCGGTGCGGATGATCCGGCGACGCGTTCTTCCATTCCGTGTGCCAGAAATTCGCCGTCTGGCCGTCAATCGCGTTTTCCGCCGAGCCGTCCTCGCCGGCGCGTTCCTCGCTGTCCACATAGGCAATCGTCCAGCCGTTGTGGCTGATGGCATTGCCGGCGGCGTCGAGCAAATCCAGTTCGGCCACGGCGGCGTAGGGCTTGCCGTCGTAAGCGTTCAGCGATTCGAGGCAGAAAAATTTTCCCGTGGCCGGCGCGGCGAATTTTATTTCCTGCGTGTCCGCGCCCGGCGCAAACGTGCCGGTGTGAACCGGACGTCGCGGAATCCAAATTCAACTTCACCACTGGCCGATGCGTCTGGACGAAATCTTTTTCCGGATGCAATTCGTCGAGCACCGGCTGTTCCAGTCCGGCGACGATGTGGTTTTCCGAGCCGATCATGTCGAGAATGACGATTTCATTTTGGCCCGCGTGCAGCCAGCAGCCGGGCGCGTAAGCCGTTTGCGTCGGGCCGATGTTCCAGTAACGGCCGAGGCAATGGCCGTTGACCCACAAATCGCCCTTGCCCCAGTTGTGCAAATCCAGAAACGTGTCGCCGGCCTTTTCCAGCGTGAACGTGCCGCGCCAGAAGGCGGGCGAGTTTGAATCTGGCTTTGCATCCGGTAAATTTCAAACCGGCAATCATCTTGTCATCGAGCGGCAGATTGAAAATTTCCCAGCCTTTCAAAATTTCGCCCGCCGAGTTTCACCGGCGCAATCAGCCCTTTGCGGTCGGCCATTTCCGGGCCGAAATTGATGCGGCCCATCGGCTCGACGAGAATATCCAGCTGCGATTCTTTCGCGCGTTCAGGCAAAACAATTTGTGCGCTTCGCGCTGCGGCGATCCAAAATGCCGACGCGTTTGCCATCGAGAAACACGTAGCCGAAATCGTGAATCGCCGCGGCTTCGAGCGTCGTCGCCGCGCCCGCCGGAATTTTGGTGCGATACAAAATGCAGCCGTAGCCCTGGTCGTAGGCTTCCATGTTGCGCGGCGTTTCGTCTTTCACCGCCGCCGGCAGATTGTCAAATACCGGCGCGACTTCTTTCAATTCCACCGGCGCAAAAGCTGACGACCGGATTTTGCGCGGGCGGTTCCGGCAATTTTTCGCCGGGCAGCAAGATATTTGGCAAACAATTCGCGCGTCTGGAAAAATTTCGGCGTCGCCCAGCCGGCTTCGCTGATCGGCGCGTCGTAATCGTAGCTGGAAGTGTCGGGCTTGAACGGCCGGTCGCAGCCGGACCACAGGCCGAACGTCGTGCCGCCATGCGCCATGTAAATGCTGAACGACGCGCCCGTGTCGAGCATGAGTTTCAAGATCGGCGAGATAATTTTCCGGCGTTGCCGAGTGATGCGGCTGGCCCCAGGTGTCGAACCAGCCGGGATAAAATTCGCTGCAAATCAGCGGGCCGGTCGGCTGGATGTTGCGCAGCTTTGGCAAAATTGTTCTGCCGGGTCGCTGCCGAAATTTCCCGCCTGAAACAAATTCGTGAGCATGCCGTTCTGCATCATGTCCGGCGGATTGCACTCGAACAGCGGCACGTCAAAACCCGCGTCCACCAAGGCTTTTCTGATTTCATCCATGTATTCGCGCGTCCTTGCCGAAAAAGCCGTATTCGTTTTCCACCTGCGCCATGATGATCGGGCCGCCGTGCGTGATTTGCAGCGGGCCGAGCACGCGGCCGACTTCCTTCAAATAAGATTTCACGGCGTTGATGTAACGCGGGTCGCGCGTGCGGAGCTTGATGTCGTCGTTTTTCAGCAGCCACCACGGCGTGCCGCCCATTTCCCATTCGGCGCAGGCATACGGGCCGGGCCGCAGAATCACCCACAAGCCTTCCTCCTGCGCGATGCGGCAAAACTCCGCGTCGTCGGCCTGGCCGGTCCAGACATATTCGCCCGGGCTTCGGCTCGTGCAAATTCCAGAACAGATAGGCGCAAACCGTGTTCAAGCCCATCGCCTTGGCCATTTGCAAACGGTGCCGCCAGTATTCCATCGGCACGCGCGCGGCGTGAATTTCGCCGCAGCGGATTTGGAACCGCTGGCCGTCGAGCAGAAAATCATTCGTGCCGATGGCGAAGGTGTGCGCGGATTGCGAAGTTGTTTCGGCAGCGCCCGCCACGATGGAAAGCGCGCAGGCGAGGATGGTTAAAATCAGACCTGGTTTCATTTTCATTTTTTGTCGCTGTAAGCATGATCGGCGGGAACGTCCGCGCCGGACCAGATTTTTTTCTGCGTCCACGGCTCGGCCGGCGCAGTCCAAAACGGATCGTCCGCCGGCAAACCCAGCTGAACGATGCCGCACAGGCAAAGATAAAGGCTGCCGGTGGAAATGTAACTTTCGCGGATCGAAGGCTGATGGCCGACCGCGCCGACTTGCAACCAGCCTTGCGCGTCGAATGTTTCCGGCGCCTCAATCATGCGGCGGATGACGGCGGTGAGCGCGCCGCGCACGGCGGCGGGTTTTAATTCTTCCGGCAGTTCGTGTTGCAAGTGAAATGTCCGCCAGCAATTGAAATGCGCCGAAGCGATACGCGCTGGAACGGCCGATGACGGGAAAAGTTCCCTCCGGCGAAATCAGCCGTTCCTGCACGACGGCGTAACGCCGCGCCCGCGCCAGCATTTTTGGACGCAAATCGCCGAGCGGATTTTTTTTCTCCGCGCAGACGCGCAACACTTCGAGCAGCATCGGCTGGATGACGTAGCTATTGTAATAATCCCAATGAAATTCCGCGCCGTCGCCGTAAGTGCCGTCGCCAAGATACCATTGCTCGTGGCGCTGGACGGCGTATTCAATCGGTTTCAAATCGCACTCGCCGGTGAACTGCCAGAGCGCGGCTTCGATCGTCGCGGAAAACAGCAGCCAGTTGCTTTCGCCCGGCTTGATTTTGCGCGTGGATTTCAAGCGCGGCAACGACATTGCTGCGCTGCTGCGAATCCAGTTTGCCCCAAAGCTGGTTTGGTGCGCGCAACAGGCCGAGCGCGAGAAACGCCGTGTCCACGAGCGGCTGGCCGCCGTTGGTGAAATTCAAAAAATCCGGCGACTGCGGATCGGTGGCATTGGCGAGCGATTTGTCGGCGAGGTCAATGAAGTGGGCGCGCACTTTGCCCTCGGCGGAATCGTCCGGACCGAGTTCGAGCCACGGCGCGATGCCTGCCAGCGTGCGGCCAAACGCCTCCAGCGGCGCGAAATTGGTCCGGCTGCGTTCCCAGTCGTGCGCGGGCAAATCGGTCTTCAGCTTTCCATCCGCCAGTGCCGACAGCACTGGCCCGGCGATGCGCGTCAGCGTTTGAACCGCGAACACGCGGTCGTCCGCGCCGGTTTGCGCCTGGCTGATGAAGGCCGGAATCAAAACCGCGAGCAACCATAAAATTGACGGGCGGAAACGTGGCCGTGGCAAAATGCGATCAAAAAATGTCCGGCGCAAAATCATGAATGAGACGGGGCACTTTAACCGGCGAACGTGGGGAAATGCAACTTCGCAGAATGTTCACAACAACGCCCCGTCAATTTTTTTCTTCAGACACCGTTCGGGCGATAATTTTTTTAAACTCAGGGTTAAGGCAAAAATTTTTGTTGTCGTGACGCAAATTGTATTGGCAACGTTCAGGATACGTGACAAGACATTGGACCGCTCCCGTTTGTTCATCAACCTTCGCTCGACAAATAGCAGGATCCGGCAATTTCCTGAAGGGTTCAGGACTGTTTTCGTAATCGCCTTCTTGCAACATAATTGAATTTATCCACAAGAAACGCCGATTGTCACCATCATTTATGATTCCGCACTGTCCGCCATTTGACCGGAGTGACAGATAATCCGCCTGCCTAAATGTTAAAATGGCGCAATACTTGATACACAATCAGCGCCGCGACGTAAGCCAGCCCGGTCATGTAGGCGATTTGAAACAGTGGCCATTTCCAACTGTTCGTCTCGCGCCGCACGACGGCGGTGGTGGACAAACATTGCGCCGCCAGAATGTAAAACACCAGCAGGCTCGCGCAGGTCGCCGTGTTGAAAATCGGCGTGCCGTCCGAGCGCGTTGACCGCCGCAGCGAATCGTAAAGCGAATCGGGATTTTTTTCGGCCGTTTCCTTGCCCACGCCATAAACAATCGCCAGCGTCGAAACAATGACTTCGCGCGCGGCAAATGAACTGATGATGCCAATGCCGATCTGCCAGTCGAAACCCAGCGGCGCAATGGCCGGCTCGATGACGTGGCCGATTTTTCCGGCAAAGGAATTTTGCAATGAATGTTGCGCCGTCAGATGGTCGGCGGCGACAAGCAACTCTGCCGCCTGGTTCGTGTCGCCGGTTTTTTCCAGTTGCGCGGCCTGCGCGGTCATCGTCACCGCCGCCGCCGGCGGACTGGATTTGGGATAATACGACAGCGCCCACAAAACCAGCGAAATCGCCAGAATGATCGTGCCCGCTTGTTTCACGAAAATTTTCGCGCGGTCAAACGTGTGCAGCAGCGCCGTTCGCAGCCCCGGCACGCGGTAAGGCGGCAGTTCGATCATCAGCGGTTTGCTTTCGCCCGGCAAAATGGTCCGCCTGAAAACCAGCGCCATGCAAAGCGCCGCAGCCACACCGACTGCATAAGCCGCGGTGAAAACCAGCGCCGCTTTCAACGGCGAGTGCGGGAACAACAGTGTCGTGACCATCGCATAAACTGGAATGCGCGCGGAACAGGCCATCAGCGGCGTGACTAGAATCGTCACCAGCCGGTCGCGCGGATTTTCGATGACGCGCGTGGACATGATGGCGGGAATTGCGCAGGCGTGCGCCGAGAGCAGCGGCACGAACGCCTTGCCCGGCAAGCCGAGCCGTCGCATGATTTTGTCCATCACAAACGCCGCGCGCGACAGATAGCCGGTGTCTTCCAGCAGCGACAAGGCGAAAAATAAAATGCAAATCTGCGGCAGAAAAACCAGAATGCCGCCCACGCCGCCCACGACGCCGACGGACACAAGGCTTTGCAAATCGCCCGGCGGCAGTAGCGACGTGGTCCACGATTGGATGCCCGCGAACAAATGGTCAATCAGTCCCATCGGGATTTGCGCCGCCCAGAAAATCAGCGCGAACAGCGCCAGCATGACCGCATGAAAAACCACGACCCCGATGGCTGGATGCGTGAAATAATCGTCCAGTTTGTCCGTCCACCGCGAACGCTGAATAATTTTGGCGTCCATGACCCGCGTGGAAATCTGCTCCGTCCATTCGTAGCGCGCCTGAAACGCGCAGCCGGTGCAGCCGGCGCAGTGCGGGTCAACGTGGTTCACCGCCTCGGGCATCGCGCCGGCGACGAGCCGCTTCAACTCGTGTTTCAATTCGGCCAGGCCGTCGCCGTTGCGCGCGGAGACCGGCACGACGACGCAGCCGAGTTCGGCGCGCAACTTCGCCACGTCAATGCGGATGCCGTCGCGCCGCGCCATGTCCATCATGTTCAGCGCCACGACGACCGGGCACTTCAATTCCAGAACCTGGCTGGCGAGAAAAAGATTCCGTTCGAGGTTCGTCGCGTCCACCACCACCAACGCGGCGTTTGGCGCGGTGTGCTCCAATTTGCCCTGCAACGCGTCGGCGGCCAGTTTTTCATCCGGCGATTTACTGTCGAGGCTGTAAAGGCCCGGCAAATCCACGACGACAATTTGTTTGTGGTCGAGATGCAGCCGGCCGACTTTGCGTTCGACCGTCGTGCCGGGAAAATTTGCGGTCTTGGCGCGAAGGCCGGTGAGCGCGTTGAACAGAGTCGTCTTGCCGGCGTTGGGATTGCCGACCAGCGCGAGCGTGAACGCGTGATGGTGATGCGCCGCGTCGTGCGGCGGGGCCAAAGTTTCCTGATAGCCGTTCATGCGCCTTCGCTTTCGCGCAAGGCGCAATGGCCGGGCTGGCAGATTTCCACGCGCACACGCGCGGCCAGCTCGGCGGACAAGCCGAGCCGTGAGCCGAAAATTTTCAGGATGAGCGGATTGCCCGCGCGGACCAGTTCCACGCGGCGGCCCACGCAGACGCCGAGCGTTTTGAGGCGCTTCGTCTCCTCGTCGTCGGTTTCAACGCGGCGCACCACGGCGCAGACGCGCGGCGGCAATTCATCAAGCCGCACGGTGGCGGGAGGCTGTTCAATAGTTGTCACAACGATGACAAAATAAGCTTTCCCGCCTGCAAGTCAAACCTTCCGCGCACGTCCATTTCGACCGTGTTAACTCCGGTTTTCAAGCGGTGACTTGCCAAATGAAAATCTCGGAATCTCCGTCCGGGACTGGAAAGTATTTAATTTTCATGGCTTGAATCTCCGGTCGAAAAATGCGTTGTGAACGGCAACGGCAATCAAATGCGCATTTTGATTTGCGCTAAATCCATGAAGCCGGAACGAACGCGATAAATGACGAGGGTTTCATCCTGCACTTCGTAAAAAATCAGCCAGCGCGTAAAGCGATTGACCCGCCACGAACGAACGCCGGGCTGTTTGAGGTCTTTGCGCTCGCGGCCAATGAGCGGATGCATTTTCAGCAATTCAATCGTTTCCCAAACCGCCGAATGCCACCGCTGGGCCACGCTGGCATCCGCGTTGGTCAACAACCAATAAACCTCTTCTTCAACGTCCAGATATAATTGCGGACGAATGACGAGGTTCATTTCGACGCCGGGCGATGGGCTTGGAAGCGTTTCACCGCGCGTTGATAGGCGGCATCAAATTCCTCGCGCGTCAGCGGCGCGGGCGGGCCGCTGGACAGGGCTTCGTCTATCCAATTCTGAACCCGCCGGGTGCTGAAAGCTTCCTGAATTTGAAAACTCATTTCAATGCGGGCGAGCACTTCCTGATCTGGCGTGCGGAAATTGGCAGAGG
>CAVTVR010000008.1:0-235320 GCA_963738225.1 uncultured Verrucomicrobiae bacterium | reverse complement strand
TATCCAACTCTTGCGAGTTGTCCGACCTCGGAAGTCCGATTTTGATCTCGGACCCGTGGTTTCTCCTTAGAAAGGAGGTGATCCAGCCGCAGGTTCCCCTACGGCTACCTTGTTACGACTTCATCCCAATCACCAGTCATACCTTCGGCACCTTTTAAGGGGCGACTTCGGGTGCAACCGGCTTTCATGATGTGACGGGCGGTGTGTACAAGGCCTGGGAACGTATTCACGGCGCCGTAGCTGATGCGCCATTACTAGCGATTCCAGCTTCACGCTGTCGAGTTGCAGACAACGATCTGAACTGGGCCCGGTTTTGGGGGATTTGCTCCACCTTGCGGTCTTGCTTCCCTTTGTACCGGGCATTGTAGTACGTGTGCAGCCCTGGCCGTAAGGGCCATACTGACTTGACGTCATCCCCACCTTCCTCCTCGTTGAAGCGAGGCAGTCTGTCCAGAGTGCTCCCAGTTAAGGGGTGGCAACAGGACACAGGGGTTGCGCTCGTTGCGGGACTTAACCCAACATCTCACGACACGAGCTGACGACAGCCATGCAGCACCTGTGCAAACTGGTATTGCTACCTCGTCAGGCTTTCACCCTTCTACTATTTGCATGTCAAGGCCAGGTAAGGTTCTTCGCGTTGCATCGAATTAAGCCACATACTCCACCGCTTGTGCAGGCCCCCGTCAATTTCTTTGAGTTTTAACCTTGCGGCCGTACTTCCCAGGCGGCACGTTTATCGTGTTAACTACGCCACGAGCGGGGTCGATTCCGCTTACAGCAAACGCGCACCGTTTAGGGCCAGGACTACCGGGGTATCTAATCCCGTTTGCTCCCCTGGCTTTCGTGCCTCAGCGTCAGGAAATGTCCAGAGACTCGCCTTCGCCACTGGTGTTCCACTTGATATCTACGCATTTCACTGCTACACCAAGTATTCCAGTCTCCCCTCCATTCCTCTAGCCGGATAGTATCCAACGCAGTTTCCGGGTTAGGCCCGGAGATTTCACGTCAGACTTACCCAACCGCCTACGCACCCTTTACGCCCAGTGAATCCGAACAACGCTTGGGACCTCTGTATTACCGCGGCTGCTGGCACAGAGTTAGCCGTCCCTTCCTCTTCCGCTACAATCAATGACTACACGTGTTAGGTGAGTCAATTTGTTCGCAAATGACAGGGGTTTACGGGCCGAAGCCATTCATCCCCCACGCGGCGTCGCTCCTTCAGGCTTTCGCCCATTGAGAAAAATTCTCGACTGCTGCCACCCGTAGGTGTCTGGACCGTGTCTCAGTTCCAGTGTGGCTGGTCGTCCTCTCAGACCAGCTACCCGTCTTAGCCTTGGTGAGCTTTTACCTCGCCAACTAGCTGATAGGCCGCGGGCTCATCTTGAAGCGTCAGGTCTTGCGATCCCCAACTTTGATCTCACGATCACATGCGGTATTAGCTCGTCTTTCGACGAGTTATCCCACACTTCAAGGCAGATTCCCACGTGTTACGCACCCTTGCGCCGCTCCGACTTGAAAATATTGCTACCTTCAAATCAGCGCTCGACTTGCATGTCTTATCCACGCCGCCAGCGTTCGTTCTGAGCCAGAATCAAACTCTCCGTATAAAAATACGTTAGATGATTCCTGCCTGATCGTAAAATCAGACAGCTTTTTACTAATTTTTGGTTAAAACCCTTATCACCAGCGATCTAACTCGCTGACAATAAAGGGGCTCTTTACTAATCGCACAATTCAATTTTCAAAGAGCAGCCGGCGTTTTACCGCCAAAAAATCTGCTTTGCTCGCTTTGCCTTCTCCCGGTTTAGGGGACAAAAAACCTGACCGCCGAATTTATCTTACTTTTCAACTCGGCTTGTCAGTATCGAGCTTGGGTTGTTTATCCTAACGGATTTCGACCCAATGTCAACCGGTTTTTCAACCGGCCTTCGTATCGGTTACTACCGCGAAGGGACAGAAAGATTATCAGACATTTCGTATCGTGCAAGAGTTTTTTTGAAAATTTTTTGCAACGGCTAAAACAGTAAAATCCCCTGTGTTTACAGGCTATTCGAGACCTCGCTCCGTCAAATCGTCTTCGTCCAGCCCAAAAAAATGTCCCAGCTCGTGCAAAAAAGTGGTGTGAACTTCCTCGCAAAAGACTTCTTCATCGCCTTCCGCAAAATCCCAAAGGTTTTCCAGAAACAAAATAATCTGCGGCGGCAACACCGAAGCGCCTTCGTCAGCAAACTCCGTGCCAGTGAACAGCCCAAGCGTATCTGGTTCAATTCCATCCGCTTGCAAGCCAGCATTGGGCACGCGTTCAAACGTCACCGGCAGTTTTTGCGCCTGCTCGCGCAGCGGTTTTGGCAACGCCGCCAGAGTCGCCTCGATTTCCGCCAAAGCCAGTTCATGTAATTTTTCCCAATCTATCATTCACGCGCCGATTTTGTCGCGCCCACAACGGCAAAGCAAATTTTCTCTCGCTCTTGAACGGCGCGCGTTTAGCCTTGTCAGACATCAAATCGTATGACGGCCAACTCTCAAGCACAATTTCTCGCTCACCCTCATTTCATTTTTTTTTACCGCGCTGATTTTTTTCAGCCGCGCGGACACGGATGAAATTTCCGCCGGCAATAAATGTTCTCCGCGCCACGCTGACCAACGGACTTCAAGTCATCATCGTCCCCAACACGCTCGCGCCCGTCGTCACGACGATGGTGAATTATCGCGTCGGCTCGGACGAGACGCCCGCCGGTTTTCCCGGCACCGCGCACGCCACCGAACACATGATGTTTCGCGGCAGCCCCGGCTTGAGCGCCGACCAGCTTGCGGCGATTTCCGCCGCGTTCGGCGGCGACGACAACGCCGACACGCAGCAGGCCGTCACGCAGTATTTTTTCACGACGCCGGCTGAAAATCTGGACGTCGCGCTGCGCGTTGAGGCGACGCGGATGCGAGATTTGTTGCCCGACGAATCGCTTTGGACAAAGGAACGCGGCGCGATCGAACAGGAAGTCGCGCAGGACTTGTCGAATCCCGAATACGTTTTTTACATGCAACTGCTCGCGGCGATGTTCAAAGGTTCGCCTTACGAGCACGACGCGCTTGGCACGCGCCCGTCATTCGACAAAACCACCGGCGCCGATTTGCGGAATTTTCACAACACCTGGTATGCGCCGAACAACGCCGTGCTCGTCGTCGTCGGCAACGTCGAGCCGCGGGATGTGCTGGCGCAGGTGAAAAAAACTTTCGGCGCGATCCCGCCGAAGGTTCTGCCCGCGCGGCCGGAATATAATTTCTCGCCCGTAGAGCCGAAGACGCTGAAGCTCGACACCGATTTGCCCTACGGCCTGACCGCGATCACGTTCCGTTTTCCCGGCACGGAAAATCCCGATTTCGCCGCCGCGCAGATTTTGTCCGACGTGTTGAGCAGCCAGCGCGGAAATCTTTACGGCCTGGTGCCGCAAGGCAAGGCGCTCTTCGCGCAATTTGCCTTCGACACTTTGCCAAAATCCGGCCTCGGCTACGCGATTGCCGGTTTTCCCGCCGGCGCGCGATTCGACGAATCTGCTGAATCGAGGTGAAAGCTATTCTTGCTCGCGGAAATCACCAACGGCGTCACCGCCGATCTGGTCGAAGCCGCCAAGCGCCGCGAAATCATCAGCGCCGAGCTGTCAAAAAAATTCCGTGTCCGGGCTGGCCAACGCCTGGTCGCAGGCCATCGCCGTCGAAGACCGCAATTCGCCGGACGACGACATCAACCTGTTCCGCGCTGTCACGGTTGACGACGTGAACCGCGTCGCCAAAAATATTTGGATTTCGACCACGCCATCAGCGCGATCCTGACGCCGACGCCGTCGGACAAACCGATTTCTTCCAAAAGTTTTGGCGGCGGCGAATCCCTTGTCTCCGCAAAAAATGCGAACGTCAAACTGCCGTCGTGGGCGCAAAAAGTGGCCGAACAACTGCCGGCCCCAGTCTCGGCGCTGAATCCGTTCATGGCACGAATTTGCCCAATGGAATCAGGCTGATCGTGCAGCCGGAATCCGTCAGCGACACGGTCAGCGTCTATGGCCGCATCAAAAACAATGAGAAAGTCCAGACGCCCGACGGCCAGGACGGCGTGGAGCGAGACGCTTGGAACATCTTTTCAACTACGGCACCAAATCGCTCGACCGGCTCGCGTTCCAAAAGGCGCTGGACGACATCGGCGCGAACGAATCCGCCGGCGCGGATTTTTCGCTGCAAGTGCTGCCGGAAAATTTTGAGCGCGGCGTGCAGCTGCTCGCGGACAACGAACTTTCGCCCGCGTTGCCGGAGGCCGATTTCAAGATCATCCAGGCGCAGCTCGCCGCGCAGGTCGCCGGCGAATTGCAAAGTCCCAACCATATCGCCGGCCACGCGCTCACGACGGCGCTGTTTCCCAACGGCGACCCGGCCACGCGCGAAACCACGCCGGACACCGTCAAATCGCTCACGATTGGACGATGTGAAAAATTATTACACCCGCGCGTTCCGCCCGGACATGACGACGATTGTGGTCATCGGAAAAATTTCGCCGGACAATGCCGTGGCCGTCGATCGAAAAATATTTTGGCGACTGGAAAGCCGGCGGCGAAAAGCCGAACACGCTGTTCCCGCCCGCGCCGACGAATTCCGTTTCCGTCACGCACGTCCCCGACGCGAGCCGCGTGCAGGACAAAGTGACGCTGGCGCAAACACTGCAACTGACGCGCACGAACGCGGATTATTACGCGCTGCAACTGGGCAACCACGTTCTCGGCGGCGGTTTTTACGCGACGCGGTTGTATCGCGATTTGCGCGAAAAAACCGGCTTGGTTTATTTTGTCGGTTCGTCGTTCAACATCGGCTTGACGCGCGGCGTCTACCAAGCGTCTTACGCCTGCGATCCGCCGAATGTCGCCAAAGCCCGCGCCATCATCGTGAGCAACCTCAGGCAAATGCAGGACAAAAATGTCACTGCGCAGGAATTAAAACAGGCCAAGCTGATGCTGCTGCGCGACATTCCGCTCGCGGAGGCCAGTGTGGATGGCATCGCCGGCGGCTGGCTCGCGCGCTCGGCGCTCGGCCTGCCGCTGGATGAACCGGTGCTCGCCGGACGCCTTTATCTCAAACTCACGGCGGGTGATGTCACGACCGCTTTCAAAAAATGGATTCGCCCGGACGGCTTGGTGCAAGTGGTGCAAGGCCCGGCGCCGCAATGAGAATTCCGGCTTGACGCGCGTGACGCGGCTAGTTTCCATTAAATTCAAATGGCGAGAAACACTTTGGCCCTGCCCTGCCGCCCAAAACCAAAAAAGAGTAGGCTGCAAGATCAGCAGTCCATTATCTGTTAGACCTCATACGCGATGAAGCTCACGATTCCTTTCTTGGCGTTGATTGGTGTGCTGACAAGTTGCAGTAGTCAAAGTAACCAAGACGCGATACTCCAAAAGAAACTGGTTGGGATTTGGTGGGGATGCCAAACCAATCCGCCCGCTTTCGGTGTTGAAAATATGGATGCTGACGGCCATTGGGTCACTTTGAAATTTATGTCTTTCGGGTCGAACCAAGTGTCGGTTGTCGAGTCGGAAGGCATTCTGAGGGTTAAAGATGGTATTGAGATTGCAACGGTTATGAAATGTAGCGAGGCCGAATATGACATTAATATGAAGCTTCCGAAAATTGAACGGCAGCGCATTATACGTGTGGATGACCATGAGCTTGTCGAAGAGAATCTCGATGACGGTTTTCGCACGACGGGCACAAAGGCTGGCCGATGAGGTCTAATATATTGATAGGCCGCAAATTTTAAGCAACTGACCAAAGCCCGTCCACGCCAACACCGCATTTTCATTTTTCCGCCAGCGTTTTCAGAACGGAATCCACATTTTGCAGCAGCAAATTTTTCTCGCGGTCGTCAAGACCGTTTGGATCAAAACGGCAGCGGTAATGCAATTGCAACAACTCCCGCAGCGGGCCGCGCTGCCGGGCCAGCGCCGGTTCCGCCAGCGCGCGTTCCAGCCAGTCGGAGAGCGGCTTCGGCAGCCGGGCGCTCCAGGCCGCGCGCGGCCAGGGTTTTTTCCAGCCGGTAAAAGGCCGAGTCGCGGCCCGGCCAGAACACAGCCGCTTCCACCGCCGCGTTTTTTTTGGCCGGTAGTTTTTTGTTCCGGCGCTGGAAAATAATGTAATACATCATCACCACCAGCACCGGCGAGAGCGTCCACAAAATGTATTGCCGCAAATGCGCCTGCCGCCAGCGGAGTTTTGCGATCTGAAAACCGATCCACGAGCGCGCGTCAGACAACCAGTCGGCAAACGCGGAATGACTGCCTTCAATTGCGAGCCAGGAGCCGGGCGTGGTGTCGAAGTCGTCCCACGTCCGCGTGTCGCGGTTCCAAGCGAGGCACCAGGCGTGGGCGTCGCGTTCGCGCACGACGTAGCCGCTGCCGGCGGCTTCGTGGACGTAGTAGCCGACGGCGTAGCGCGCGGGAATGCCGAGCTGCCGCAGCAGCAACACCGTGGCGGTGGCAAAGTATTCGCAATGGCCGCTCCGGCTGGTCAGAAGAAAACGCGTGAGCGGCGTCACGTCTTTGGTCGCGAGCTTGTCCCGCCCCTGCCAGGTGCTGTAAGTGAATTTGCTTAAAAAGAAACTTTCAACGGCGAGCCGTGTTTCCGCCTCATTCGTGGTCGTGAGGCGCATTTCGGCAATCACCTGGTTGAGCGCTGGAATTTCGCTGGCGATGACGGTCAGGTCGTTGTTTGTGGAAACGACATCGGGCGGGAATCAATGGTTGCGCCGTGGCCGTAACGCGCGTCAAAAATTTGCAGGCCCGAACCCGTGGCCAGCACGACGCCCATTTTGTTCGTTTGCAGGGCAATGATGGATTTTTCGGCGGGAAGATTCTCCAGCTGGCTGCAACCAGTCGGCAGCGGCAGCACGCCTTCCGGGATCGCCATCCGACGAACGGCCGTTGAGATAGCAGGCGATGTTGACCGACGTCGGCATCCACTTTTTTGGGCAGCAAAACCCAGGTGGTGTCATCCGGCTCCTGATGCACGCTGGTGAAATCATTGATCGAGCCGCCGGCAAACCAGGTCTGGTTGCGCGAGCTGTAATTCCGGTAACTGGCCTCGCGCAAATATGCCGGCACGACGCCGACTTTTTGGGGTTCCAGCCGGATGACGATGCGCGGGGACAATTTCAGTTCGCCCGATCTGGCCGATGGCCGTGACGCTTTGCGCCGCATCCGTTCTGGAGGCCGAACAACCGCGCCAGCCATTGCGCATTGAAATTTTGCGCCAGCCGCGTGGCTTGGCTGATGCCAAGTCTGCCCAACAAAGCCCAGCGCGACCACCGCCGCGAACGCGCCCGCCCAGGCTTTGATGCCAAACCGCCGCGACCGCAGCGGCCACAGCGCCCACAAAATCAAAACGCATTGCCCCCAGAAATAAGTGTGCGTCTCCCTGGTTGGCGTGAATGCCGGCCGAAAACACGCACACGATGAAATACGGATACGAAACATCCAGGTATCGCCCCGTGAACGCCTGGTCGCCGCGCCGCCGGCGCAGGCGCAGCACAAACGAAACAGCGGTGAGCGGCACCGACGGACGGACATTGTAAATCTGCGCGGCGATGAACGGAAAAAACGCCAGCGGCAGCCAGCGCAGCACCGTCGTGGCGGTCAGCACGGAGGCGACTGAGGCGTTGTGAACCGAAGCGCCGTGGAAACATTCCGGCCTAGCCGCCGCCCTCGTCGTTGGTGGTGAAAACATAGCCCGCCAGCGCCACCACGCGAGCATGCAAAAACTCCAGATGCGGTGGAAATCCAACGTCCTCCAAATCCCAGCGCCCTTTGAAAGCCAAGGCGGCTTCCAACACCACGCCCGCGAGCGCGCCGACCAGCAGCAAGTCCCGACTGCCAGCCCCAAAACAGGAGCGCGGCAAACAGCAGGAAGGGCGGCGTTTTCATTTTAAGTTCGCGCCAATCTCTTCCGTCGATCCGCCCGATTTCCAAAACGTGCAATCTTCCCGGCGCGTCCAGCAGCGGCCCGCCGGCGCCGGCGATTCCTTCCGCCCGGCCGCACGACGACCAGCACCAGCACCGGCACGCCGAGCGCGTGCAGTTTTTCCACGAATTTTCGCCGCGCCTCGTCCCAGCGTTGCAGCACGCAGATGCAGCCGCTCACGACGGAAATGTGGTTGAGCACCAGATGCTCCAGCGCGTCAAATTTTTTGTCCGCGCAATTTTGGACGGAGGCGAGAATTTCCAGCATCTGATCCGCCTGGCCCAGCCCGCGCCCGGCGGTGAAGCAATACGACTGGTTGCCGACAAACAGCAGGTCCAGCAGCGATTCCTGCGTCAGCACCGTGCAGGCAAACGACGCCGCGACGGACACCGCTTCCTCCAAAACTTCGCTGTGCGGCTCGTCCGTGAACGTGTCGAGCACCAGCGCGTGGCGCACAAAAAATTCGTCCTCGAATTCCTTCACGATGGGCTTGCCGGTCTTGGCCCAGCTCCGCCAGTGGATGTGCCGCAGCGGATCGCCGTGCCGGTAATCGCGCAGCGCGACAAATTCCTCGCTGCGCCCGACGTTCGCCGCCAGCGCCACGCCGCCTTCCTGATATTTCATCGCGCCGGGCAGCGCGATGGGCGGCAGCGGATAGCGCTTCGGCAAAATCAAAACCGTCTGCGGCGCGGCAACTTTGCTGAACGAGCGGAACAATCCCAGCGGATCCGGCCGCGCCACCGTCACGCCGGTGAAACGCAAAATGCCGCGCCGCAGCGGCACCAGTTCCATCGCGCACGCTCCGCTTCGCCGTTCGGCGGCAGCGGCGGAATTTCCGCCGCCTTCAACGTCGCGAGGCGGAAGGGATTTCGTTCCGCGCCGCTGGGTCACGCGGAACGGCCGGATGCGCCGGCTTTCCGCCAGTTGAAACGCCAGCCATTCGTCAAACGGCGGGCGCGGATCGGCCAGATCCTCCAGCAGCGTCAGGCCGGCCTGCGTTTTTGCCGTCAGATTTTTCACCTGGATTTGATAATGCAGCGGCTGGCCGGCGGTGCCGAAACGCGGCAGCGAACGCGTCGCGGAAAATTTTGCGCGGAAGAAAAAACTGCACGCCGAAGGCGAAAATCAAAAACGCCAGCAGCAGCGCGAACGACTGGTAGGTGACGGTGTTCTCAATGTCCACGCCCACCGCGCCGGCGACCAGCCAGCCGCCGGCCACGCACAAGCCCGCCGGCGTGAACCGCCGCCGCGCCCAATACCACAGGCCGCTGACGTGCGCGGTAGCTCCAGTAAATGAGTTTGTAGATGAAAGGTCACACAAGTATGCAAGTCTGAAGGCTGAAGGTATGAACGTGAAGACATTGGACGCGGCGCGGAATTTATCGTTCATGCATTCATCATTCATGCTTCCTCCTTCACGCCGGCACCGGCAGTTTTTTCAGCGACGTCCTCGACCACGCCGCGCGCGGTCACGCCGGAAAAGCGCGCCTGCGGTTCCAGCACCAGCCGGTGCGCGATGACCGGCACGGCGAGTTTTTGAATCTGCTCCGGCGTGACAAAATCGAGGCCGTCGAACAACGCCTCCGCCTGCGCGGTTTTCATCAGCGCGATGGACGCGCGCGGGCTGGCGCCGAGTTGCACGCCGCTGGCGGTGCGCGTCGCGGCGACCAGGTCAACCGCATAGCGTTTCAATTCGTCGCTGATGCGGATGTTTTCCACCGCGCGTTTCAGCGCCAGCACTTCCGCGAGCGTGGCGGCGCGGCTTCAATTCGTCGAGCGGATGATTGTGTTCCTGCGCGGTGAGAATGGCGACTTCCTCGGCGGGCGAAACGTAGCCGAGCGTGAATTGCATCGCGAACCGGTCCATCTGCGCCTCCGGCAGCGGATACGTCCCGCGAAATTCCACCGGGTTTTCCGTGGCGATGACGAAAAACAATTCCGACAAATTCCGGCGCTCGCCCTCGACGCTCACCTGCGCCTCGCCCATCGCTTCGAGCAACGCGGATTGCGTGCGCGGCGAGGCGCGGTTGATTTCATCGGCGAGCAGGATGTTCGTGAACACCGGGCCTTCGTGAAAATGAAACTGCTGGTCGCGCTGGTCGAAAATGGAGACGCCCAGAATGTCCGACGGCAGCAAGTCCGGCGTGAACTGGAGCCGCTTGAACTGCGCGTCAATGGATTTGGCGAGCGCCTTGGCCAGCGTCGTCTTGCCCGTGCCGGGATAATCCTCCAGCAACACGTGGCCGCCCGCCGCCAGCGCCGCGAGCAGATGCCGCGTGGCCGCCGGCCTGGCCGCGCATGATTTTGGCGATGTTGTCGGAAATTTTCCGGTAAGTTTCCCGCGCGGCGGCAAAATCGGTCGGCATCATGATGGGCATTAAAGTTGAATCAGCAAAACAGCAGAATGTTTCTTCCAAGCTGCGATATTCAGACTGATGCCAAAAAGTGTGACTTGCGCCGGGGCTTTTGGCAAGCTGGCCGCATGAATTCATCGCCATCCACTTTTCACGCCGGTTTTTTTTGCGGACTTTTTGGGCTGGTTCTTCTGGCCGCCAGCCCGGCCGGCGCCACCAATTACGACGAATCCAAAGTCGGCAGTTACACCCTGCCCGATCCGCTCGTCTGCAACGACGGCTCGCGCGTGACGAACGCGGAAACGTGGTTCGCCAGGCGGCGCCCGGAAATTTTGGAAGCCTATCGCGCCGAAATTTTTGGCCGCAGCCCCGCGGCGGGAACCAACGTCGCCTTCAACGCCTGGGAAATTTCCACCAACGCCCTCGGCGGCGCCGCCACGCGCAAGCAGATTGAAATCGATTTTTCCGGCACGCCGGACGGTCCGTTCGCGCATCTGCTGCTCTACACGCCCGCCGGGAAAATTTCCGCGCCAACCTTTCTGTGCCTGCAATTCAACGGCAATTACACGGTGGACGATGATCCGGCCATCGCGATTTTTCCCGTTTGGAACGGCAAAACCGGCGCTGCCGGCGATGCCGAAAAATCCCGTGCGCGGCGAATTTGCGCGCAACTGGAAAATCGCCGAAACGCTCGCGCGCGGCTACGGCATTGCCATCATGGATTACAACGAAATCGAACCGGATCTGGCCGGCAGCGCGGGCTTCAAATTCGGATTGCATAAAAATTTTCCGCCACCGGCCGCCGACGGCTGGGGTGCCATCGGCGCATGGGCTTGGGGCGCGAGCCGCGCGCTGGATTATCTGGCCATGGACAAGGACGTGGACGCGCGGCGCGTGATTTTGTTCGGCCATTCGCGGCTCGGCAAAACCGCCTTGTGGGCGGGCGCGCAGGATCACGCGCTTCGCCGCCGTCATCGCCAACTGCTCCGGCGAGATGGGCGCGGCGCTCTCGCGGCGCGATTACGGCGAGACGGTGGACGACGTGGCGAAACGTTTTCCGTATTGGATGGCCGGCAATTTTCAAAAATACGCCGGCCACTGGAACGACCTGCCGGTGGACTCGCATTGCCTGATTTCGCTCATCGCGCCGCGTCCGCTGTTTTTGAACACCGGCAGCGAGGACCGCTGGGGCGATCCGCATGGTGAATTTCTCGCCGCCCGCGCCGCCACGCTCGTTTATGAACTGCTCGGCAAAACGGGCATTACTGAAACCAATTTTCCACCATCCGATCACGCGCTCCAACACGACATCGGCTTCAACTGTCACACGGGCCAGCATGACGTGCTGCCATCGGACTGGGACAACTTTCTGGATTTTGCCGACGCGCATTTCGCGGCAAAAAAGATCAGGTGAACCGCACGCGCGATTCTTTGAAATAGCGGCTCTCCAGCAGCGAGGCGATTTTGCGGACGATGTTCCGGCGCAAATCCAGTTCCACCGGCACGTTCGGATCCTGATGCGCCTCGTTGATGCGCGTGCCCACGACGAATTCCACGATGTCGCTTTGCAGCATCAGCGCCACCAGATCGCTTGCGGGGTTTTTGCGCGCGGCATCGGCCGGCGGCACCGCGTTCCAACATCTCCGCCGCCTTGGCCAGCGTCACCGTGCCTTCGGTGACCAGGTCAACGCCCGTCCATCTCCGCGGCGGGCGGAATTTCCGGAATGAGGTTGCGTCAGCGCCATCGTGACCGGCCGGTTCAGCAGGCGCGAAACGATGTTCGCCGTGGTGCCGCCGCAAATGACTTTCCGTCCGTTGAAAGTTTGCACCAGTTCGGCCAGTTCGCCGTCGCGCTCCTTGCTGAACGGCGGGCCGGTGATGACCAGCAGCCGGCGCGGCCGCCGATAATAAATCACGCCGCAGGTGATGTCGTCCTTCGCCGCGCGACCGTCGTTCGTCGGCGGCTTCGGCCACCAGCCGGCGCGACAGTTCGCGCGAGGAAATTTCATTTTCCGCCGATGATTTGTTCGCTGCAGAAAATCCATCGACGCGGTCCTGTCCCCAGCCCAACGGCAGGCCGGCGCGGCCCAAGCCGGACTGGCTGACGCCGTCGGAAAAATAAACAATGCGGTCGCCGAGCTGCGTGTCGAATTCGCTGTAATGAATCACGCGATCCTTCCATGCTTCCAGCGTGAAGCTGGCCCGCTCAATCGGCACCGGCGTCTGGCCGCGCAACAGCACCAGCGGCGGATTGCCGTGTTCGATCACGCGCGTTTTTCCGTCCTCGTCCAGATCCACAATGGTGAACGTCGAGTAGCTGATCTTGCGCTTCTCGCAGACCGGCAGCGTGTCCATGATCGTCTTGGCGCTCTGCCGCACGTCCACGAACGCCGAGGTGTAGCGCAGCGCCATCGTCGCGGTGAGATTGGCCAGCACGCTGGCTTTCACGCCGCTGCCCAGGCCGTCCGACAGCACGGAGATGATGCGGCCCTCCTCCTTGATTTTGCGGGAGAGAAAAACATCGCCGGCCACGACCTGCCCGGCTTTCGCCTGCTGGCAGAAGTCAACGTCTATAAAGCTTTCGCCAGTCATTGTCTTCCTTCGGCTCGTCGGGCTTCGGCGGCGAAAACGATTCGATGATCGAGTTGAGCGTGATCTCCGCTTCCGCCGCGTTTTCGCCGAGCAGGTAGGCGATCTGCTGCGTCGTCGCCAGTTGCTTCTGGATCACCTCGCGCGCCTTGCGGATGACCTGTTCCTTGCGCACCGCCGGCTTGGTGATGTCCTGGATGATGCCGCCGACCAGGCAGTGTCTTTTCGATGCTGAAAATCGTCGCGTGCAAAATCGTGTTCTGAAACCGCAGGTCGCGATCCAGAATGTCCTCGCCGCTTTTCAGCACGTTGTGAAACAGGCTCGCAAACGGCATCACCTCGGCCAGCGCGATGCCTTCCAGCGCCGCCGTGCCGGCGCGGCCATTTTTTCCGGCGCGAACAAATCGGCAAACGCGGCGTTGAACTCGATGACGCGCATCGCGTCGTTCACGATCACCACCGCCGACGGCATTTTTTGGATCAGCGCGTTGGCTTTCTTGTGCGCGAGCTGGCGCATGTAGGTCACGCACATCGCGCGCTCGGCCTTCTGGTTGATCAGCGCGATGGCCAAATTCGCGGCACGAATCGTAGCCGCAGCCGCCGCAGTTCAATTCGTCGTCCGGCGAAAATTTCCCGACGTTGCGCAACGCCTCGCGGATTTGCGAATCGGGATAATGCACCGCTCGCCGGCGGCGCGACGGCGAAATCGGCTCGGAGTCTCCATCGCCGGCGGACGCGGCAGCGACACCTGCCGGCGTGGCCACCGAACGCAACACGCGGTGGCGTTTCACCACCGTTGCGTCGCGCCGCAACGGACTTTCGGGCCGTTCACGCAGCCGCCTTCGCAGGCCAGCAGTTCCAGAAACAAACCGTCATCCGGCTTCATTTCATCAATGCCGTCGAGCGCCTTTTTGATCGCGCCGAGGCCGGAAAACGCCATGAGCGAGCAGTCGTTCACCGCGCAGGCGGATTTCATGCCGGCGATCATGCCGCCGTCCACCGGATACCACGCGCCTTCCGCCGAACGTTCCGGGAACGAAATGATCTTCCGGCGTTTCCGGCAAGTTTATCCGGCGCAATTTTTTCCTGCTCCAGCCAGCGCCGCAAATCTTCAAACGTCAGCACCACGTCCAGCAATTCCGGATGCTGCGCCGCCTCCATTTTTTTGGCGATGCACGGGCCGATGAACACGATGCCGATGTCCGCGCCAAAAGTTTGCCGCAACATTTTGCAATGCGTCAGCAGCGGCGACAGCAAGCCGGTGAGCAGCGCCGCGCCGTTCGCGCGATGCTTTTGCAGAAACGCCACCACCGTCGGACACGCCGACGACGACCAGCACGCGCGTCCGGATTTTTTTGCAACAGCGCCGCCGCCTGCGCCGAAACCTGCTGCGCGCCCAGCGCCGTTTCCGACACGCCGGCAAAGCCCAGTCTTTTCAACGCGCCGATCAGTTGCGCCGGTTGCACCCCGGGAAATTCGCTGACAAACGACGGCGCGAGCGAAACAAACACCGCTTTTTTCTGCGCCAGCAACTGCCGCGCGTGCGGCAGATCGTCGCGCACGCGCTTGGCGCCGTTGGGGCAGACCTCGACGCAATGGCCGCAGACGATGCACAGCTCCGGCAATCACCGACGCGTAGCCGCCCTCGACCTTGATCGCCTTCACCGGGCAGTTGCGGACGCATTTGTAGCAGTCCTGGCACTCGCGCTTCTCGGTGTAGATGGGATTCAGGTAGTTCATGCCTTCTCCTTCGGCACAAAATGATTGAGCAGGCCGATGATGACGATCGGATCAACCTCGTGATACATCTTGCCGTTGATGGTGACGTTCGGCCCCGACTTGCAATGGCCTTCGCACAAATGCCCGGTCAACTCCACCGCCGGCGGCAGGCGGTGCGTCTTCAAGAAATCCTGGACCACCTCGATGTTGCGGCTGTTCCCGCGCGAAAAGCAGGAACTGCCCATGCAAATCGTGATTGCTGGCGGCGGGACATCTTCAGGCATGGGCACAACTCCGTTTCAGGCATAGGCGCCTCCGGGATTTTGACTGCGGCGAAATGTCGCCGTTTTCAGATGCGGACTGTCGCCCGCTCCAAGTAGAAGCGTTGCCCGGCGTTTCCTTCGTCCGCCGGGCCGCTGCCGACGTGCCGGCCAATCATTTGATTCGCGCCGTCCAAACAGCCGTTGCAGGCGTCGCCGGTTTCCTCGATGCACGCCTTGTCCGGATAAATTTCGTAAAGCCGGCGGTATTTCAGCGGCGTCAGGTTCGGCATGAACACATTTGCGCCGCGCTGCAAGCCGAGTTCGCGTCCGTTCTTTTTGTTGATCGTCGCCAGCGCGGTCGTCGCCGGAATGTTGGCATCCGGCCGCACCAGCCGCGTCAACGCGACCGCCTTGTAAACCATCAGCTCGCTGTTCGGCACCTGCTCGCCGTTCACCGGCGGAAAAATCCTCATGCCGCTGCCCAGCGGCGTCGCCGGATGCGGAATGAACGGCCCGATGCCGATCATGTCCAGGTCCAGTTCGCGGAACAAGCGCGATGTCGTTCGCCAGGCTTGCGTAAGTCTGGCCGGGAATGCCGACCATGACGCCGCTGCCGACTTCGTAGCCGCTTTTGCTTCAGCCGCCGCAAAATGGCGATGCGGTCGCACTGGCGGTTGCCCAGCGGCGGATGAATTTCGTCGAACAAATTGCGGTCCGAAGTTTCAAATCGCAGCAAATAACGGTCGGCGCCCGCCTCGCGCCACGCCGCCAAATCTTTTTCCGTCCGTTCGCCCAGGCTCAACGTCACCGCCAGCGGCGTTTCAGCTTTTGATGCGCCGGATGATTTCCGCCATCCATTGCAGTCGTGATGCCGATAATCTTCGCCGCCTTGCAGCACGACGGTGCCGTAGCCAAATTTCACGGCCTGCTGCGCGGCTTCAACAATTTCCTCCGCCAGCATCCGGTAGCGCGCCGAGATTTGCGTTGCCGGCGCGCAGGCCGCAATACGCGCATTGCCGCGCGCAATAATTCGAGATTTCCACCAGCCCGCGCAGATGCACGGCGTCGCCGACATGCGCGCCGGCGCGTTTCGTCGGCGCGCCGCCACAATTCTCCCAGCCGCTGCGGATCGTTTTCGCGCAGCCAGCCGAGAATTTCAGTTTTGGTCAGGCGCCGGTTCATTTGGACAATGCGGTTTTCGCTTCGCGTGTTCCGATAAAATTCCAGCGCCGCCGGAAACGGCTGCAACGCGCGCTCAAAAATTCCCAGGCTGTAGGCGATGGTCAGGCCGTAGTTCGTGATCGGCACGCCGGCCTGCTGGCATTGCAAAATGCGGCTCAACATTTCGCGCCGGTTCCACATGCACGCGCCGCAATGAATCACCAGTTTGTAATCCGCGAGGTCTTGCCGGAAAATCGCGGCCCTGCATGTTCTCGAAATTCAAGTTTCACGCCGGTGTATTGCGTCAGCCAGCGCGGAATTTTCACGCGGCCGATGTCCTCGCCGATCGGATGATGCGAACACGCCTCGGCAATCAGCACGCGGTCGCCGCTGCGCAAATTTTCGATGGCCAGCGCGCCTTGCACCTGCGCCAGCAAATCGCCTTTGAAGCGCGACATCAGAATCGAAAAACTCGTCATCGGCACGCTCGCGCGGCGTGTCGGCGGCGACTTTCAGAAACGCCTGCGAATCGGTGACGACCAGTTTCGGCGGCGCTTTCAGCCGGTCCAGCGCGCTGCGCAACTCGCGTTCCTTCACGACGAGGCAATACGCGTCGCTGTCCAGCAAATCGCGGATGGACTGCACCTGCGGCAAAATCAAACGGCCCTTCGGCGCTTCCTTGTCAATCGGCACCACGAGCACCGCCATTTCGCCGGGACCGACGAGGTCGCCGAGAATCGCCGGGCTGTCAATGAAATCCGCCGGCGCGGCGGCGAGCAGCGCCTCGCGCAAATCCAAAATTCCTGCGCCGTGTCAAAGCCGAAGTTCTGACCGACGCGGAATTTTTTGTCCCGCCAGTGTGTTTCGCGAACGTCGCAGGCAGGATGCCTGTGCCACGATCCATTTTGTTGAACACCACGACCGTCGGCGTTTTGCGCGCGGTCAACTCGCGCAGAAATTTCCTCTTCAAAATTTCCCCACGCGCCAGCTTCGGCGACGAGCACGGCCAGGTCCGTGCGTTCCAAAACCTGCCGTGTTTTCTGCACGCGCAACGCGCCAAGTTCGCCGACGTCGTCAATGCCGGCGGTGTCAATGAACAGCACCGGGCCGAGCGGCAACAGTTCCATCGGCTTCTCCACCGGATCGGTGGTCGTGCCGGCGACCGGCGAGACGATGGAAACCTGCTGGCGCGTGAGCGCATTGAGCAGCGACGATTTGCCGACGTTGCGCCGGCCGAAAAACGCGATGTGCAGACGCAGACTTTTAGGCGTGGTGGTCATAACTGTTCCTTTCCGTGGTAGCACACGCCTCTGGCGTGTGATTTGCGGCATCGCGCCGCAAACTTTTGTCCAACTGACCGTTCTGCACAATTGAATGAAATTGGTCAGTCGAAGCCGACGGCGCGACGCCGTCGGCTGCACGCGAGACGCATGCGCTCCCCGAACGCGTTTGCGGAATGCCCAGCCGACAGACGGCTTCCGGGCTGATCAACTCATCAAATTCCTCGCCCGTCAGCCAGCCTTGGCAATCACCGTTTCCCGGACGCTGCGGCGGTTCTTCCGCGCGAGTTTCGCCACTTCGCCGGCGCGTTCGTAGCCGAGCGCGGGCAACAATGCTGTCGCGGCGGCAGTCGAATTTTCTACGATGTTCGCGGCAACGCGCTTCATCGGCTTCAATTCCTTCAACGCAATGCCGGCGCAAAATGTCATTGGCGCGCGTCAGCAAATCCAAGCTGTCCAGCAAGCAATCGGCAACCAGCGGCAGAAACGGATTCAGTTCCAGACTGCCTGACGCGCAGGCCATCGTGATGGTTGCGTCATGGCCGATGACGCGCATCGCCGCCTGGCTCACGGCTTCGGGAATCACCGGATTCACCTTGCCGGGCATGATCGAAGAACCGGCTTGCCGCGCGGGCAGACGGATTTCGCCAAACCCGGCTTCCGGCCCCGACGACAGCAAGCGCAAGTCGCCGCAAATTTTCAGCAGCGAAACCGCATGCGCCTTTAGAATGCCCGACACTTCGACGAACACGTCGGCGTTTTGCGTGGCGTCCACGAGATTTTCCGCGCGGGCGAAACCGATGCCGGTGATTTCGCGCAACTGGTCCACGACTTGAAAAATATATTGGCGCGGCGCGGCCAGACCGGTGCCGATGGCGGTGCCGCCGAGATTCACGACGCGCAGGCGTTCCTCGCATTTGTAGATGCGCCAGCGGTCGCGATTGATCGGCCTCGGCATAGGCGCTCATTTCGCGGCCAAGCGTCGTCAGCACGGCGTCCTGAAATTGCGTGCGGCCGACTTTGACGACGTGGGCGAATTTCTTTTCCGCCGCCTGAAACGATTCCTGCAAGCGCGACGACATTTTTCTCCAGCGCGTGCAGCAGCCGAATCGCCGCCAGCCGCAGCGCCGTCGGGTAAGTGTCGTTGGTGGACTGATGCAGATTCAGATCGTCCAGCGGTGAAACGCAATCGTAGCAGCCGGGCGGCAGGCCCAGAATTTCCAGCGCGCGATTGGCCAGCACCTCGTTGACGTTCATGTTCGTGCTGGTGCCGGCGCCGCCTTGCAACGCGTCCACGATGATGAAGCCGCCGAGGTCGCCGTTGGCGAGTTCGCGGCAGGCGCGGTCAATGGCGTCGGCCTTGGCCGGTCGTCGGCCCACGCGCCGAGAGCGCGGTTCGTGCGGGCGCAGGCGAGTTTCACGTCGCCGTAAGCGCGGGCGAGTTCGGGATGAACCGAACGGCGGGCGAGCGGAAAATTTTCCAGCGCCCGCGCCGTGTGAATGCCATGCAACGCCTCCGCCGGAACCGGCAGTTCGCCGAGCAAATCCCGTTCGATGCGAAAGGCGTTGTTCATAGATGAATCACACAAACACGTCGCGCTCGTTTTTGCGCACGCGGCCGACCAGTTCGTTGGCGGTTTTGCCGATGCTGCCGGGCATGGTGGCCAGTTCGTGGTTCACCAGTTTTTCGCCGGTCGCTTTCGTGTTTCCGGCGAGGCGTAGCCCATCAGGTATTCCATGCAGCTCGACAGCGCGTTGGGACTGCAATGTTCCTTGATCAAGCCGGGCTTGGCCAAATCCATGAAATCCGCGCCGGTGCGGCCCAGCCGGTAGCAGGCGGTGCAAAACGACGGCGTGTAGCCGAGCGACGCGACGTCGCGCACGACTTCGTCGAGCGAACGGTGGTCGCCGAGCTGAAATTGTTCCGCGTCGTGGCCGTCGCCGAGTTCCGCGTAGCCGCCGGGATTGCAGCGGCTGCCGGCGGAAATCTGCGACACGCCCAGTTGAAACGTCGCGCGGCGCGTGTCGGCGTTTTCGCGCGTGGACATGATGATGCCGGTGTAAGGCACGGCGAGGCGCAGGATGGCGACGATTTTTTTGAAATCCTCGTCCGACACCGCGTGCGGCGGACGATCCGCCATAGCTCGAACCGACCGCCGGCTCGATGCGCGGCACGCTGATGGTGTGCGGGCCGACGCCGAACTTTTCCTCGAGATGCCGGATGTGCTGCTGCATCGCGAGCATTTCAAACTTCCAGTCGTAAAGCCCGAACAGCACGCCGATGCCGACGTCGTCAATGCCCGCCTCCATCGCGCGATCCATCACGGTCACGCGCCAGTCGAAGTTTTTCTTCGCGCCGGCGGTGTGGATCTTGGCGTAGGTTTCGCGGTGATACGTTTCCTGAAACAACTGGTAGGTGCCGATGCCGGCGTCCTTGAGTTGCTTGAACTGTTCCACCGTCAGCGGCGCGATGTTCACGTTCACGCGGCGGATTTCGCCGCGGCCGCTCTTGGTCGCGTAAATCGTGTCAATCGCCTTGAGGACGTAGTTGAATCCTTCTTTCGGATATTCCTCGCCGGAGACGAGCAGCAACCGCTTGTGGCCCTGATCAATCAGACACTTTCACCTCGGCGGCGATTTCGTCCTGCGTCAGCGTGCGGCGTTTCAACTCGGTGTTCCCGGCGCGAAAGGCACAGTAGCTGCATTCGTTTTTGCACAAGATTCGCAATGTAAAGCGGCGCGAACAGCACCAGCCGGTTGCCGTAGATTTCGTCCTTCACGAACCGCGCGGCGGCGAACATTTCTTCGAGCAGCGCCGGCATCCTGAATTTCCATCAGCACGGCGACTTCGTCGGCATCCAGGCCTTCGCATCTGCCGCGCCTTGGACAGCACTTCGCGCACGCGGCCGGAGTCGGACCGGCGGGCGGCGGCGAGGGTTTCGGCGATTTTCGCCTCGTCGATGAACGTGGCCGGTTTTTCGCAAAGGGTGGCGGTCATAATTATTTTTTCTCTTTCAATTTTTGCATGAACTTCCGCACTTGGCGGCGGCGGCGGTGCAGCACTGGAATTTTATTGCCGTCCACGCTCACGGTCGGGCCGTGGTCGCATTTCTCGAAACAGAACGAGGCGTTGATGGCGACCTGGTCCTGGAGATTTTCCTTCTCCACCTGGTCGCAGCAGCTCGTGCAAAATGTGCTGCGAACCTTTCACGAAACAATTCGTGCCGGCGCAGACGTTCACCTTCAATTTTTCCGCCGACGGCCCGTCGCCCAGCGCGATGGTTCCTCGCCGGCGATGCGGCGGCGGTTGTGATAATGCGTGTGCAGCAGGCGATGCGCGTTCTTGCCGCCGATCTCGCCAAGATGCCGCTGGTAACATTCCGTGACAAAGTGATTCTCCTGCGACTTGTGCAGTTCCATGTTCTTGTCCACGTCGTAAAGCCCGCGCGTGCGCAGCTTGCGGATGTCGGGATCGCGCGACACCGGCTGGCCCGCGCCGCCGATGCAGCCGCCGGGACACGCCATCACTTCGATGAGGTCGAGATCGCATTTGCCGCGCCGCGCCTTTTCCGCGAGCGTCCGCGCGTTTTTCAAACCGTGGACGATGCCGAGCTTCAAGGTGATGCCGTCCACCGGCACTTCGACGATGCGCAATCCGTCTTCGCCGCGCACCGCGTGGATGTCGGGGTTCACCAGTTTTTTGCCGGTGACTTTTTCGTAGGCGTAGCGCAGCACCGCTTCGCTCACGCCGCCGGAATTGCCGAAAATCACGCCCGCGCCGGTCTTGAAGCCCATCGGCATGTCGAACGATTCCGGCTGCAGTTTCGTGAAGCGCAAACCGGCCTCCTCGATCATCCGCGCGAGTTCCTGCGTGGTGAGGACGTGATCCACTTCCGGCGATGCCGTCCTGCGCAAATTCCGGGCGCTTGGCCTCAAATTTCTTCGCCGTGCAAGGCATGATCGAAACCATCACGAGATTTTCCTTCTTCCACGCCGAGTTCCGCCGGCAACAGTTCCTTGCACCAGTGCGCCGAGCATCTGCTGCGGCGATTTGCAGGTGGACAGATTCGGCAGCAGTTCCGGGAAATACTGTTCCGCGAATTTCACCCAGCCCGGGCAGCAGCTCGTGAACAGCGGCAGTTTTCCGCCCTTGGTTTTGCGGCCTAAAAACTCGTTCGCTTCCTCGATCACCGTGAGGTCGGCGCTGAACGACGTGTCATAGACGCGGTCGAAGCCGAGCCGTTTCAACGCCGCGACCATCTGGCCGCGCGTGGATTCGCCGGGCGGCATTCCGAATAGTTCGCCGATGGCGACGCGCACGGCCGGAGCGATTTGCGCGACGACGGTTTTGGTCGGATCGTCGAGCGCTTTCCAGACTTCGTCAATTTCCTGACGCGGCGTGAGCGCGCCGGTCGGGCAGACGGCGGCGCATTGGCCGCAGTTGACGCATTCGCCTTCGCCCAAATCCTTGCCGAACGCCGGCAACACCGCCGCATCGTGGCCGCGATACGCGAAGTCAATCGCGCCGATGCCCTGGATTTCCGAGCAGAAGCGCACGCAGTCGCCGCAGAGCACGCACTTGTTCGGGTCGCGCACGAGCGAGAGCGAGGAGCGATCCACCGGCGCCGGTTCATGCACCGGCTTGAAACGGACTTTCTGGATGCCGAGCTTGCGCGCGACATCCTGCAACTGGCACGCGGCGCTTTTGCGCGCAGGTCGTGCATTCGCGCTCGTGATTGGCGAGCAGCAGTTCGATGGAGATTTTGCGAATCTCGCGGATTTCCTCGGTCTGCGTGCGGATTTTCAGGCCCGGCTCCGGCGGCGTGGAGCACGCGCCCTGGATGCCGCGCCCGGCGATGTCCACGAGGCACAACCGGCACGCGCCATAGACGCTCAAGTCGGAATGATAACAAAACGTCGGCAGATCAATGTCCGCCTTGCGGATCAGTTCGAGCAGATTGCGCTCGCCGTTGATCGGCACTTCGATGCCGTCAATGTTCAGGGTTTTTACTGCGGTGCAGTAGTCGCTCATGAAATTTTCAGTTCAAATTTTAGGTTTGATTTTTACACGCCGACGACGGCTTCCAGTTTGCAGGTGTCGGCGCAGACGCCGCACACGATGCACTTCACTTGATCAATGACATGCGGCCTGTTTCCGTTCGCCGCTGATCGCGCCGACGGGACATTTCTTCGCGCAGGCGATGCAGCCTTTGCATTTCACCGGATCAATGCTCGGCTTCGCGAGCGCCTTGCACTGGCCGGTCGGACAATGCTTGTGGAAAACGTGCGCGTCGTATTCGTGGCGGAAATAGCGCAGCGTCGAGAGCACCGGATTCGGCGCGGTTTTGCCGAGGCCGCAGAGCGAACCTTTTTGCACGGCGAGCGCGAGCTTCTCCATCAGCACCAGCGTTTCGCCGGTGGCGCGGCCTTCGATGATGTCGTCCAGCATCGCCAGCAACTGGCGCGTGCCTTCGCGGCAGAGCACGCATTTGCCGCAGCTTTCGCGCTGGGTGAAATCCATGAAAAACCGCGCGATGCTGACCATGCAGGTCTTTTCGTTCATCGCGACCAGACCGCCGGAGCCCACCATCGCGCCGACGCTGCGGAGCGAATCGTAATCGAGCGGCAAATCGAGATGTTCCTGCGTCAGGCAGCCGCCGGACGGACCGCCGATTTGCACGGCCTTGAAACCGTTCGGTTTCACCTTGCCGCGCCGGTCGGTGATGCCGCCGCCGATGTTCAAAACGACTTCGCGCAGCGTTGTGCCAAACGGCACTTCGATCAGGCCGGTGTTGGCGACGTGACCGGTGAGCGCAAACGTCTTGGTGCCGGGCGAAGCCGGCGAGCCAAGCTGCTTGAACATGTCCGCGCCCTGATTGATGATGCGGACGACGTGCGCCAGCGTCTCGACGTTGTTGATGATGGTGGGCTTGCCCCACAAACCGCTTTGCGCCGGGAACGGCGGCTTGGGCCGCGGCATGCCGCGCTGGCCTTCGATCGAGGCGATCATTGCGGTTTCTTCGCCGCAGACAAAAGCGCCCGCGCCTTCCATCACTTCGCAGTTCAGGGTTTGGCCGGAACCGAAAACGTTGTCGCCGAGGAAGCCCATTTTCTGCGCGTCCTCGACGGCTCGCTTCATGCGCGCGACGGCGAGCGGATATTCCGTGCGGACGTAAATGAGCGTCTCATCCGCGCCGATGGCGCGCGCGGCGATCATCAGACCTTCGATGACGCTGTGCGGATTGCCTTCCATCACGCTGCGGTTCATGAACGCGCCGGGGTCGCCTTCGTCGGCGTTGCAGATGACGTATTTCTTGGCGCTCTTTTGCACGCGCGCCGCCTCCCATTTGCGGCCGGTCGGGAAACCGCCGCCGCCGCGGCCGCGCAGGCCGGACTTGGTGATTTCCTGCACGATCTCTTCCTGCGACATTTTCAGGATCGCCTTTTTCGCCGCCGCGTAACCGCCGTGATGGAGATATTCCTGAATGTTTTCCGGATCAATCGTGCCGCATTCCTTCAGCACGAACCGCTGCTGGCGCTGATAAAACGGAATGTCGTTGATGCCTTGGCAATGCTTCTTGGTCGCCGGATCAACGTAGAGCAGCCGGTCCACGACCTTGCCGCCGACGAGCGTCTCGCGGACGATTTCGGCGACGTCCTCGACCTTCACTTTGTTGTAGAGAATTTCGTCCGGCAGAATCGTGACCAGCGGTCCCATCTGGCAGAAACCCTGGCAACCGCTCTTGTTCAGGCGCAAATCGTGCGTCGTGCTCCGGCTTGAATTCCGTGGTGACGCTGATGCCGGCGGCGGCGATTTGTTCCTCAAACGCCTTGATGACGTCGTAAGCGCCGTTGGCGACGCAGCCGGTGCCGGCGCAAACCATGACGCGGCGCTGCGTTTTGCCGCCTTGCCGGCGGCCGGATCCAAAATAAGTTTTGTATTCATTACGATTGTTCCTGGGCGATGATTTCTTCGACGAGTTTCACGCCGGCTTGCCGGCGTCATCTGGCCATGCACCTGGTCGTCCACCACCACGACCGGCGCGAGGCCGCACGCGCCGAGGCACGCGACCGTTTCCACCGTGAACAGCATGTCGTCGGTGGTGTTTTTCTTGCCTTCGAGCTTGAGGCGTTTGCGGATGGCGTCGAGAATCGGCACGGAATCCTTCACGTGGCACGCCGTGCCGTCGCACAGGCGGACGAGATGCTTGCCCTTGGGCTTGATCGCGAAGTGCGAGTAAAACGTGGCGACGCCAAAGACGCGCGCCGGCGAAATATCCAGCGCCGTGGCGACGTAGGTCAGGACTTCCTCGGGCAGATAGCGGTATTCCTCCTGCACGGCCTGGAGAATCGGCACCAGCCGCGAGGGTTTTCGTCCGTGTTTTTCCAGGATTGTGAAAACTTTCACAAACTTTCTGCCGTTGCAGTCCGGCTGTATTGTTTGAGCGCATTGTAGTGTTTAATGTTTTGGTTAAGTGAGCAAGCCGCAGCGGGTGCCGGCTTGGATTTGGTGCCCGAGGCTGGCTTGGTCCGACTTGCAGGGTTTTGAAAAGCTTTTGCGAAAGCGCGGCCAGCGAGCAGTAAAGGTCTTCGTTGTGGACGATGACGTGCTCCGGCATGCGCAGGCGGACCGGCGCAAAATTCCAAATGGCGCGGATGCCGCCCGCCACCATCAAATCCGCCACGGCCTGCGCTTCCGCCGCCGGCACGGTGATGATGCCGATGAGAATGTGCATCCGCTGCGCGAGATTCGGCAGTTTTTCCAACGGCAAAACGTGTTTGCCGTGGATTTTCGTGCCGATTTTCGAAGGATCCAGGTCAAATGCCGTCACGATCTTCAGCCCGCATTGTTCAAATTTGCGATAGCCCAGCAGCGCCGAGCCCATGCTGCCGGCGCCGACGAGAAAGGCGTCGTTGATATTATTCCAGCCGAGAAACTGTTCCAGTTCCTCGATCACGTTCGCCAGCACATAGCCGATGCGCGGACGGCCAACGATGCCGACCGACTCCAAATCCTTCCGCACCTGCGTCGCGTCCAAGTCCAAATCCAGCCCGATGTCCGTGCAGGAAACGGTTTCGCGTCCCGCCGCCTGCCATTCTTTCAGGAAGCGGTGATACAGCGGCAACCGCTTCAACGCCGGTTCCGAGACGACTTTCAAAGGCGTCCCGTCCGATCGTCCAAGCTGGGTTTTGATATTCATATCGTGAATTTTATATCAATAAAACTTTCTCTATTTAATCCAAAAATTTGAATTTGTCAACCCGGCGAATTGTTTTATTACAAAGTATTAGTCCAATGCATGACGATTTAAGCAATGGCTTATGAGCAAATCATGTCAAATGTATAGTTTTTCTGCTTTTCAAACGGCGAAACGAAAAGTTTCAGATTGCCGTCCAGTCGCTACAAACATATCGTTATTCAAATACCGGTTTGCACACAACTGCGCCAAACATGAGAATTGCTTTTCCTGAAACTCTGCTCCGCCACACGGCCGGCGCGCGCAAGGCGGGACTGCCCTGCGTCAAACGAATGCCTTCGTATCTTCAGTTGCTGCGCGTGTTGCAGGCGGCCGGCCAAGAACATGTTTCGGGAACGGTGCTGGCCAGCGTGCATAATCTGGAGCCGGTGATTGTGCGCAAGGATTTGGCGATGACCGGCGCGGTAGGCACGCCGCGCATTGGCTTTCACATCACCGAGTTGATTGCCGCCATCGAACGGTTTCTGGGCTGGGACAATCAGACCAAGGCGGTCATCGTCGGCGTCGGCAGTCTGGGCACGGCGCTGCTGGGCTATCATGGCTTCCAAAATTTCGGATTCCGGTTCGTTGGCGCGTTTGATCAGGACCCGAAAGTCGTTGGCAAATGGGTTCACGGCCGTAAAGTGCAGGCCGTTGACCAGTTGACGCCCTTTGTCCGGCGCGGCGAAATCCGGCTGGGCGTATTGACGGTTCCGGAAGCCGCCGCCGAGGAAGCCGCCGAGCTGATGGTGCGGGCTGGGATCAAGGGCATTTGGAATTTCACTCCTGCCAAGCTCCGATTGCCGAACACCGTTGCAACCCAGAAAGAAGATCTGGCGGAAGGCCTCGCCGTCCTTTCCCATCGCCTTCACCAATTATTACAGCCGGCGGCGGCTTGAACCCCGGTTTATCCGCAGGTCAAAACCGGGCCGGCTGATTTTTACAAAACCATGACAATTGGCCTTGCGCCGACGACTAACTTTGCCCGTAATGGATCAAATGCCATGCTGGGAAAGTCCAAAGCCCAAAGCCCAATGTCTAACGTCCCAAAGCACGCGACCGGTCGGGCCTTGGACTTTGGGTCTTGGGCTTTGGACTATTTTGGACGGATGATGCCTTCGCCCACATGAATACGGAACTTGGCAATCCCGTCCCTCGCCGGCAATCGTTTCTGTGGCAGGCTGTCCTCATCATGCTGCCCGTGGGCGTGTTGGCGGGAATGGGCATGTTCTCGCTGCGGCAGGACCGGCGGCTGGCGGACCAAGAGGCAAAGGAGCGCGGTGCAGCCATTGCCGGACAACTGGCGAAGGATTTCGCGGACGAGGCGACACGGCAACTGCAAGAATACCGCGAGGCAAACTCTGAATTGCATGCCAACCGGATGGCCGACCTGGGCCTCACGCAACGGGCGGACAGCATCCGGGTGGAGGATGCCACGGGCGAGCGAATCCAGACCTGGCGACAAGCTAATCCGGACATTGATCTGGCCGCGATGCCGGTGGCGGATTGCCGAGTGAGCGCCCAGGACGAATTGTCATCGCCGTTGCTTTATCCGCTGTTGCCGGTTCCACCCGCCTGGCTCACTGAGCTTTCACCCGAACAACGCCGGCGATGGCAGCAGGCCGAGCAGGCCGAATTCATGTCCGGCGACTCGAACGTCTTGGCGTCGGCGATCACCAATTTCCTCGCCACCGAACCGCCGGACGGCGCGCGCGCCAACGCCGAGTTTCAACTGCTCCTCCTGAAAACCCGCGCGCTGGCGCCGGACGAAGCCGTCGAGCGATTGGCCACTTCCCGCTGGGCCCAAGCGGCGGACTACTCCGAAGCCGGACTGCCGTTGAGCCAGTTGGTTTGCTACCGCGCCTTGCGGTTGCTGCCGGATCATGCGGGCATGCCCGACGAACTGCTTCAGAGCGTCGCCTGGGCCATTCAAAATCGCGCCTCCATCCTCTCATCGCGGCTCATCGCCGAGGCCGAACGGGTCGCCGCGCCGGCGGAGGCGGATGCCGAACCCGACGTGGCCGAGTTGAAAGCCTGGTGGGACGCGGATGAAAGATCCAGAGCCGTGTTGCGAAGTTTTCGGGAGCAGCATCCCGTCGGCACCTGGACCAACGCAATTTATTGGATCAACATTCCGGGCGGGAAATTTTTAATCGTGTTGAACAACGATGCCGCAATCCGCAATCCCCAATCCCAGCCATCCTCGTTGTCCGACCCGCCATCCTCCATCCTCAATTCTGCATCCTCGATTTTGTTAATCCCGCAAGCGGTGGTGGACCAGGCGCTGGCAAACATCACGACCAAGGCCGATTTCTCGCTGCCGCCATTTGCCATCGCCGGATTGGAGATGGGCGGGAATGAACTGCTTCTGGGCGAGGGAGTCCAAAGTCTAAAGGCCAAAGCCCAAAGTCATGGCACGGCGGGTGCGACTTTGGACTTTGGACACGGGACTTTGGACTTTCTGCCGGTGCTGGGCGAGACCACGGGGAGTTTGGCCTTTCAGGGCGAGAATCCAGAATCCAGAATCCAGAATCCAGGACTCATTTACCCGTTTGCGGTGCGGGTGTATCTGGCCAACCGCGACGTGCTTTACGCCCGGCAGCATCAGCGCACCCTGCTGCTGGGAGCGATGATACTGGCCTCCACCCTCGCGGCCTTGTTCGGACTGCTGGCGGCCTGGCGCGCTTTTTTGCGGCAGCAACAACTCAATGAATTGAAATCCAACTTTGTCTCCAGCGTCTCGCACGAACTGCGCGCGCCCATCGCCTCCGTCCGGTTGATGGCCGAAAATCTGGAAGGCGGCAAGATTCCCGAACTGCGCCGGCAAAACGAGTATTTCGGTTTCATCGTGCAGGAATGCCGCCGGCTGTCATCGCTCATCGAGAACGTGCTGGATTTTTCGCGCATTGAACAGGGCCGCAAACTCTATGAATTCGAGCCGACCGATCTGGGCGCGCTTGCCCAGACCACCGTGAAACTCATGGAACCGTATGCGGCGGAAAAAGGCGTGCGGCTGGAGTTCGCGGGCGGGAAACTTCCGGCGGCTCATCTCGAAATGAACGTGGATGGCCGCGCGATCCAGCAGGCGCTGGTGAACCTGATTGACAATGCCGTCAAGCATTCGGCGGACGGCCAGACGGTGACGGTGGAAATTGCCTTGAACAACGATCCGTCGGCGACAGTCCTTCATTTGTGTGTTTCCGACCGCGGCCCCGGCATTCCCGCTGCGGAGCAGGAAAAAATTTTCGAGCGGTTTTACCGGCGCGGTTCCGAGTTGCGCCGCGAAACCCAGGGCGTGGGCATCGGCCTGAGCATCGTGAAACATATTGTTGAGGCGCACGGCGGGCGCGTGATGGTGCAAAGCGAGGTGGGCCAGGGCAGCCGGTTCACCATCGAATTGCCGGAAAGAAGACAAAATGCATGAACGAATTTTAATCGTTGAAGACGAAGCGCCGATGCGGCGGGCGCTGGCGGATTTGCTTGCGTCCGAAGGCTACCGCACGCTGACCGCCGCGGATGGCGAGAACGGCCTCCAACGCGCGCTTGCGGAAAAGCCGGACCTCATCCTGCTCGACATCATGATGCCCAAGCTCGACGGTTTCGCGTTGTGCGCCGAGTTGCGCCGCCTGGCCAACGCGGTGCCGGTGGTGATGCTCACCGCCAAAGGCCAGATTGAAGATCGCGTAGGCGGTCTGGATGTCGGCGCCGACGATTATCTGGTCAAGCCGTTCAGCACGGACGAACTGCTCGCCCGGGTGCGCGCCCTGCTGCGGCGGGTGGAGCGGGTCAGCCGGGGGCCGCTGAAATTGAAACTGGGCGAGGTGGAAATTGATCTGGCGCGGCAGACCGCCCTGCGCGGGAAGAAACCGATCCCACTGACGGCGAAGGAATTTGCCATGCTGCGCCTGATGGCGGAGGCGGCCGGCGAACCGGTGACGCGGGAGAAATTTCTGGACGTGGTCTGGGGCTACACCGCATTCCCCACCACGCGCACGGTGGACAACCACATCGCCAGCCTGCGCGCCAAGCTGGAAAAAAATCCGGACGAACCACGCTGGGTTAAAACGGTGCATGGCGTGGGCTACAAACTGGAATTATGAAACCATTTTACAAAAGCATGACAATTGAAACCGTGAAGACTGGGCAGATTAAAATCATTCGCTCCATGAAACCGATACTCTGCGTGTGGATGCTCCTGCTGGGAATTTCATTGGCGCAGGCGCAAACCAACGGCCTCACCCTGCTGTTGCAGCAGGGGTTGTTTGACGAGGAGGCCAGCCACGATCTCAATGCCGCGATCACCGACTACCAGTCGCTCGCGAAACAATTCGACCGGGACCGCCAAGTCGCGGCGACGGCCATTTACCGGCTCGGCGAATGTTACCGCAAGCTCGGCCAGACCAACGAAGCCGCCGCGCAATACCAGCGCATCCTGCGCGATTTTTCCGATCAAACCACGCTGACCACCTTGAGCCAGCAGGATTTGACCGGCATGGGCATGGCCGTGCCGCCCCGGTTGCTGACGGCGACGCAATCACAATCCGCCGCGGAAAATCTGCAACAGAAATTGCAGGCCATGCTCGCTCATTCCAGCGCGGATACGAACGCGGAAGCCATTGGCGATTCACCCGATGACCAGGACCAGGAAATTTTGCACATCAAGCAAATGATCCAGAACAGTCCCGATTTGATCAATGCGCCCGGAAACGCCAGCAACTACCCGCCGCTGATCCAGGCCGCGATCTCGGATCATCTCCGCGTGGCCCATTATCTTCTGGACAATAATGTCAATGTGAACGTGACCATCAACAATGGCGAGACGCCGCTGACGATGGCGGCGTTTGGGGGACACAAGGCCATGGTCGAACTGCTCTTGAGCCACGGGGCGGATGTCAATGCGGCGGGCGACGCCGGTGAGACCGCGCTTCATCAGACGGCCAAACACGGGTTCCAGGCGGTGACGGAAGTGCTGCTGACGAATCATGCCAACGTCAATGCCTTGGACAACAACGAAGCCACCCCGTTGTTTTTGGCCGCGCAATCCGGCCAATTAAAAATCGTCCAGATGCTGCTGGCCGCCAGCGCGAATCCAAATTTAAAGGACATCCACGGCCTGTCGCCGTTGAACTACGCCATCACCGCCGGTTCGCCGGAAATCGTCAAGGCGCTTTTGGATGCCGGGACGGCGGTCAACACGGAAGACACCTTTGGCCGCACTCCGTTGAGCTACGCGGCGGAAAAGAACAATCCAGCGATTGTCAGTTTACTGCTCAATGCCAAGGCCGATCCGAATGGCGGCGAACTCGATGCTCCGATTTACAGCGCCATCCAGCAGGGAAATACCAACATCTTGGAGTTGCTGCTCCGGGCGGGCGCGAATCCCAAACTGGCGGGAGCTTTTAATCTGGCGGTGAACGGCCCCACTGTAAATTTTTTAAACCATTCCAGACATTTGACCCCATTATGGATGGCCGTCAATTTGGATCAATTCCCGGCGGTTCAAACGCTGTTGAAATACAAGGCCGATCCCAATGATTCCGAAACCGACGGGCGGCCATTGTTGTTCAGCGTGACAGCGAACACCAACCTGCTGGAAGCCTTGCTCAACGCGGGAGCCAATGTTGATCCGGTCAGTCCGGAAGATTTCCAGTGGACGCCACTGGGCGCGGCGGCCAATCAAAACAACGCCCCGGCGGTGGAAATATTATTGAAGCACGCGGCAAATCCGAACGTGCGGAATCGGGACGGCATTACGCCGCTGCATTGGGCGGCCTATCGCCTGGCCGACAGCAAAGTGTTTGAGTTGCTGCTCATCCACCAGGCCGATCCCAATGTGCGCAACAACGATGGCAAAACGCCGCTGGATTTGCTCAAGGAAAAAATGGCCGGCAACGACACGCCGCCCGAACAAAAAATCATGGCCGGCCAACTGGCCAATCTGCTGCGCCAGCACGGCGCGCGCGACAGCCTGCCCAATTGGGACCGCATCGCCATCAGCCGCCCGTCCGCGAATTTTTCCGTCCCGATTTTCGCCAGGGGAACCAATGACTGGAATCAATTCACCCTGCTCGAAACGATCTTGAATTATTACGATTCATCGCAATCGTATTCCGTGCCGCTGGGAAACAACACCTGGACGATGGCCACCGCCACTTCCATGATGCCGTTCCCCGATCTGGCCCGCATCACCATCGTCCGCCCCAGTCGCGATTCGACCAACGAAGTGCGGCGGGTGGTCAATCTGCTCAACGGCACGAACGGCATTGACTGCGCGCAGGATGTGCCGCTGGAGTTCGGCGATGTGGTGGAAGTGCCCGAACGCGACCATTCGCTGGGCGACCGGCCCGTCGGTTTGACCAGCAACCAGTCCCAGTGCATGGCCAATTATTTGAAAGGAAATGTCCAGCTCGTCGTGCGGGATCAAAAAGTGGAGCTGCCGTTTTACCGCATTGGCAATCAACCCACCGTCGGGGCCGTCCTGAACCAGCCGGAAGCCCAGCGGCTGCTGCTGTCTTCATCTGACCTCTCGCAAGTGACGGTTTCCCGGTCCGATCCGAAGACCGGCAAAATCAGCGAATGGATTTTGGACTGCACGCCGGCGGCGACGGGCAATGGCGGTGTTCCGTTAAATTATCGTTTGGGAGCCGGCGCGAATAATCCGTCGCCTCAAACCGGTCTCTGGTTGCGTGACGGCGATGTCATTACGGTGCCGGAGAAGCCTTGACCTTGGAATGCCACTCCCTTTTTAACCACCAAGACACCAAGACACAAAGGGAAATTCATTTTTCTGCTTGGTGACTTTGTGTCTTGGTGGTTACTCGGACATCAATATGTTTTCCCTCGCTTTTGCGGACGCCTTCGCCTACACGAATACGGAACATGGACTGGTTTTCGCTTTTGCTCGCTGGTTTGGCGGTGCTGTTTATCGGCGTCGCCAAGGCGGGTTTTGGCGGTGGCTTGGGAATGCTCGTGACGCCGGTGTGCGTGCTCGCCTTCGGGCCGAAGACGGCCATCGGCATCCTGCTGCCGCTGCTGTGCGCGGGCGATGCTTTTTCCCTTTATTACTACTGGCGGCGTTGGAAGATAGAGAATTTAAAATTCCTTCTCCCGGGCGTGGTGGTGGGCGTCATGATTGGCGTGCAGTTGGTCGGCCAATTTTCGCCGCGCCAACTTAATTTTGCCATCGGCCTGATTGCCGTGCTGTTCGTGGGATTCCAAATCGTCCAAAACCGCATCTTCCGGGCGGAAGGAGCCTTTGCCCCGAACCACTGGTTGGGTTGGCCGTGCGGCATCGGCATGGGCGTCACCTCGACGTTTGCCCACGGCGCGGGGCCGCTGGCGACGATATTTCTGGTGCCGCAGCGCCTCTCCAAGGAAATTTACGTCGGCACCAACATCCTGATCTTCACCTGCGTCAACTGGATCAAGCTGCCGTTTTTCTGTCTGGATCGCTCCGTGGTGGATCTGCCGGTCTTCGCTTCGCAAGCACTGATCACCCCGTCCACACTGCTGACGAGCGCGAAATTTTTTCCGCTGGTGCCGTTGGGCGTCTGGCTCGGCGTCTGGCTCAACCGCCGTTTTTCCGAAACCATTTTCGTCAGGGTGATTTATGCGGTCCTGCTGATAACCGGCCTGCAACTGATCTGCAACTTCGACCTCGCCGCGCTGTTCCGGTGAACTTGATCCGCCTTCCCGGCTGAAAATCATTGACTGTCCGATGGGCCTCGAAGCGAAGCAAAATTCGCCCGGCGGCCTAGTTTTGCATTGGCAATCGCGGCAACGCTGCATATCGTAACAGCGGTAATTTTATCGTCATGCGCAGGAAAAAGCCGACAAAACTCGCGAACGGGCCGGTCTCCCGGTTCATCCAGCATCATTACCGGCATTTCAACGCCGCCGCGCTCGTGGACGCCGCGCGTGGTTACGCGGCGCATCTCGAAAGCGGCGGGCGCATGATGATCACGCTCGGCGGCGCGATGAGCACCGCGGAACTCGGCCTCTCGCTCGCCGAAATGATCCGCCGCGACAAAGTGCAACTCATCACCTGCACCGGCGCGAATCTGGAGGAAGATGTTTTCAATCTCGTCGCGCATGACTTTTACGAGCGCGTGCCGCATTATCGAATGTTGACCGCTGCGGACGAACAGGCGTTGCTGAACCGCCACATGAACCGCGTGACGGACACATGCATTCCCGAAGGCGAAGCCATGCGCCGCATGGAAAAAGCCATGCTCGAAGTCTGGACCGACGCCGACAATAAAGGCGAACGCTTTTTCCCGCACGAATTTTTTTACAAAGTTTTGCTTAGCGGCAAATACGAGAAATATTATCAGATTGATCCGAAAGATTCCTGGATGCTTGCGGCTGCGGAAAAAAATCTGCCCATCGTCGTGCCCGGTTGGGAAGACGCGACGCTCGGCAACATGTATGCCGCCGCTGTCATTCGCGGCGACGTAAAAAACGTCCACACAGTTCGCACGGGCATCGAATATATGACGTGGCTCGCGGAATTTTACACCCGCACGGCGACGAAGAAAAGCATGCTTGGAATGTTCCAGATCGGCGGCGGCATTTCCGGCGACTTCCCGATTTGCGTCGTGCCGATGCTGCATCAGGATTTGCTGCGCACGAACGTTCCGCTCTGGGGCTACTTCTGCCAGATCAGCGATTCGACCACGAGCTACGGCAGTTATTCCGGCGCGGTGCCGAACGAAAAAATCACCTGGGGCAAGCTCGGCATCAAGACGCCGAAATTCATCATCGAATCAGATGCCACCATTGTCGCGCCATTGATTTTTGCGCATGTTTTGGGCTGGTAGTCTCGCTCGCAAGTGTTACTATTTTTCCATGAGCAAAGTTGAAGAAATTGAGCGCGCGGCGGAGCAATTACCGCCGGAAGATTTTGCGGAACTTGCCGAATGGATTAGCCGGCGACGCGGCAAACAGGACATTCGCGACCACAGTGCATTTCTAAAGAGTTATATTCCAGAAGACGAAGGACTCTACGATGATATCGCGGCCCGGTGAAATCTGGCTTGCGGAAATTTCTTTCACGGGCGGCACATTGTCTAAAATTCGTCCGGTTTTAATTTTGTGGATTGATGCAATGGATGTCGTTGTCGCGGCGGTCACTTCCGCCGTGCCTCGTTCGCAAATAGATGTGCCGCTGGCAGATTGGAAATCTTCCGGATTGCGCGTCCCATCAACCGTTCGACTTTCGCGATTGGATTGTCTCGAACAAATTTTGTTGCGACGAAAGCTTGGCAGTTTGTCCTTGAACGATGCGCAACGAATTAAACAAGCTTGGGCAAGTCACATTCGCTTGCAATTTTAACCAGCCATGAAACCAAACGATTTCTCCGATTCACGAGTCTTGGTCACCGGCGGCGCGGGCTTCATTGGCAGCGCGCTGGTTTGGGCGCTCAACCGCCGAGGCTGCGATCACATCACCGTCTGCGACATCCTCGGCACGAACGAAAAATGGCGCAATCTCACGCCGCTGCGCTTCGCCGATTACGTCGAGGCCGCCGATTTGCTGTCGCGTTTGCAAAGCGGCGCGCTGGGGAAATTTGATCTAGTTTTGCACATGGGCGCGTGCTCGTCCACGACGGAAAAAGACGCAACCTTTCTGGCGAAGAACAATTACGAGTTCACCAAAGACCTCGCGCAGTGGTCACTGGCAAACAAGGTGCGCTTCGTCTATGCATCGTCCGCCGCGACTTATGGCGACGGCTCGGCAGGCATGGAGGACGACGAATCGAAGCTCGACACGCTGCGCCCGCTGAACATGTATGGTTACTCCAAGCAGATGTTCGATCTGCACGCCAAGCGCGCCGGGATTTTGAACAAAGTTTGCGGCCTGAAATTTTTCAACGTCTTCGGCCCGAACGAGGATCACAAAGGCGACATGCGTTCGCTCGTCCACAAAAGTTTCGCGCAGGTGCAGGGCAAGGGCGTGATCCAGTTGTTCAAAAGCTACAAACCGGAATTCAAGGACGGCGAGCAGAAGCGCGATTTTCTCTACGTCAAGGATTGCGTGGCCATGACGCTGCATCTGGCCGCGACGCCGCGTGCGAACGGCTTGTTCAACATCGGCTCCGGCCAGGCGCGGACATGGATTGATTTATCGAACGCTGTTTTCACCGCGCTGAAAAAAAAGCCCGTCATCAAGTTCATCCCGATGCCGGACACGATCCGCGACAAATACCAGTATTTCACGCAGGCCAACCTGCTGCGCCTGCGCGGCGCGGGCTATGCGGCGCCCGTCACGTCGCTCGAAAACGCCGTTCATGATTACGTCCGCAAATATCTTCTGGCGGACAAGCGGCTCGATCCGGCAGTGGGATAAGTTCACAGGAACGTGACTTGCCGGCGGCGGGCGACCGTGGTTCAGTATCTCAAATGAAAAATCTTCTCTGCGTTCGCGCCGGCCTCGTTGCGCTGGCTTGTTTCTGCCTCGTCAAAATTTGCGCCGATGAATTCCCGGCCACGACCGCGCCGGTCGGTCGGGATGGCGCTTCGCTCATCACGCCCGCCAATCAAATCGTTACGCCCGCCGGCACTTTGGTTGAGCTGCCGGGGATGCGGCCGCAGGCGCTGGCGCTGAGTCCCGACCGGAAAATTCTCGTCACCGCCGGGCGGACGCATGAACTCGTGGCGCTGGATCCGGCCACCGGAAAAATTTTGCAGCGCGTTGTTTTGCCATCTGATCAGTCGAAGGAGCAGACGGCGGTTTCGGCGGAAATTCTTTCGCCGGACGGCAAGGCGCAGTTGAGTTTCACCGGCCTCGTGTTCTCGCCCGACGGTTCGCGGATTTATCTGTCCAATGTCAACGGCGACATCAAGGTCTTCGGCGTTGGCCAGGACAAACAAATTTCCCCGCTGTGTTCCTTTCCGCTGCCGACGAACGCCGCGCCATCGCGCAAGGAGGAAATTCCCGCCGGCCTCGCGGTGGCGGCGAACGGCAAAAAAATTTATGTCGCGTTCAATCTTTCCAACCGGCTGGCCGAGTTGGACGCGGTGACGGGAAAAATTCTGCGGTTGTGGAACGTCGGTGTCGCTCCGTTTGACGTGGTTCTCGCCGGCGACAAAATTTACGTCAGCAACTGGGGCGGCCGCCGGCCCGACGCCGGCAGCGTAACCGGGCCGGCGGGACAGGGCACATTCGTGCGCGTGGATAATCGCAGCATCGCCAGCGAAGGATCGGTGTCAGTGATTGATTTGAAATCCGAAATCCGAAATCCGAAATCTGAAATTATCCTCGGCCCGCACGCGTGCGCGCTGGCGCTCTCGCCCAATGGCCGCTGGCTCGTCGCGGCCAGCGCGGGCGCGGACACGTTGAACGTGATTGACACGCGCAGCGACGAGATCGTTGAAACTTTCAGCGCGCGGCAGAATCCGGGCGATTTGTTCGGCGCGCAGCCGGACGCGCTGGCGTTCGACCGGTCGGGGAAAAAACTGTTTATCTGCAATGGCACGCAGAACGCCATCGCGGTTTTTCAATTTCAGCCGCGCGCAACCCAATTGCTCGGGCTGATTCCCGTCGGCTGGTTTCCGGGCGCGATTGCATTTGACGGCAGGCGGAATTCAATTTGTGTGGCGAATTTGAAAAGCATTGGCGGCAAAACGGAAAAGGCGAAACTCGGTGCGGCTGGTTTCGGCTTCAACACCAAGCAATACGCCGGCTCGCTCTCGCTGGTTCCCGTCCCGTCCAAAACGGAACTCGCGGCGTTCACACAAAAAGCGCTGGCGAATCTCCGGTATCCGCTGCTCGCGCAGGCGAAGCTGCCCGCGCGGCCCGGCCGCGAGCCGGCGCCGGTGCCGGAACGCGCCGGCGAACCGAGCGTGTTCCGGCACGTCATCTACATCATCAAGGAAAATCGCAGTTATGACCAGGTGCTCGGCGATGTGAAGGAGGGCAACGGCGACGGCGGACCTGTGCAACTTCGGCGAACGCGTAACGCCGAACCAGCACAAGCTCGTCCGCGAATTCACGCTGCTCGACAACGCTTACTGCTCGCGGCATCTTGAGCGCGGACGGCCACAACTGGGCCGACAGCGGCATCGCGACGGATTATCTGGAGCGCGAATTTGCCGGTTGGCCGCGCAGCTATCCCGCCGGCGGCGACGGTGAGGGCGGCGCGGACGCGCTGGCGTATTCGCCCGCCGGTTTCATCTGGAACAACGCGGCGGCGCATGGCAAAACGGTGCGCGGACTTTGGCGAATTCACAACCGATGCAAAACACTGGAAAGATCCCGCGCGCAAGGGGAAAATTGGCTTCCTCGGTGCCTATCGTGATTTTCTTGGCGGCTCGAATGAAATTGTTTATTCCTGCGAGCCGGACATCGAAGCGCTGCGGCCGTTCATGGTCACCAACACGATTGGCTGGGATTTGAAGGTGCCGGATGTCTGGCGCGCGGCGCAGTTCGTCAAAGACCTCAAACAATTTGAAGTGGCGGACAACTTGCCGAATCTCGTCATCATCTGGCTGCCCAATGACCACACCAGCGGAACCAGCGCGGGCAGTCCCACGCCCGAAGCCCAGGTGGCGGACAACGACCTCGGCTTCGGCCAGATCGTCGAGGCCGTAAGCCATAGCAAATTTTGGAAGGACACCTGCCTCTTCGCCATCGAGGACGATCCGCAAAACGGCTGGGACCACGTCAGCGGCTATCGCACCACGGCCTACGTGGTCAGCGCTTACACAAAACGCCACGCCGTCGTCAACACGCAATACAACCAGACGAGCCTGCTGCGCACGATGGAGCTGATGCTGGGTCTGCCGCCAATGAACCAGATGGATGCGACGGCCACGCCGATGTTCGACTGCTTCACGAATCATGCCGGACTTCACCGCCTTCACCGCCGTGACGAATAACGTGCCGCTGGATGAGATGAATCCGGCGCCCAAAAAAATTTCCGACGCGCAACTGCGCAAAGACGCCTTCGTCTCCGCGCGTTTGCCGCTGGAAAAAGCCGACCAATGCCCGGAGGACGTGCTGAACCGCATTCTCTGGCACGCAACCATGAGAAACAAAGCGTATCCCGAATGGGCGGTGAGAACGGCGGATAAAGATTAGTGATTAGAAAAAAACCCTCGAGCTGGTCGAGACGGATTGTGTCTCGCCCTGATGCCAGCCGTTTACAGACTTCGACGAATGAGCTTGCCCTTAACGGGAAATTAAGCAAAATAACCCTGTGACGGCTCGTGACGGAGCAGCTTGGTGAAGGTGGGTTTCAGCAAGACGGAAATCTCCGAATTACGGATTAAAAGGCAGTTGTTTCATATAGTGTCGGGGCGTAGCGTAGCCTGGCTAGCGCGCTTGTTTCGGGTACAAGAGGTCGTGAGTTCGAATCTCACCGCCCCGACCATTTTAACGGCTTTATTTTTGAGAATTCGCCAAATTTCCTTCTGAGCGGCATTACCTTCCTTCAAGCGATTTCCCGCAACTTTTTCAATGCCGCCAGCGCCGCATCGCTTTCGGCCGCCTTTTTGCTTTTGCCACGGCCGCGCGCCAGTTCCACGCCGTCGTGCAGAACGGCGCATTCGAAGTTGCGGTCGTGATCCGCGCCGCGCGCGGAGACGAGCTGGTATTCCGGCGCCTGCGGCGAACGGGATTGCAGCAGTTCCTGCAATTCGCCTTTGGGATTCTCGATGCCGGTCAGTTCGGCCAGCGTGCCGAAATCGGCTGCGAATTCGCGTCTGATCAATTCCCGCGCGGCGTCAAAGCCGCCATCCAAAAAGACCGCGCCCAGCAACGCCTCGAACGCATCCGTATGCGCCGACGCGCGTTCGCGCCCGCCCGTGTTTTCCTCGCCGCGGCTCAAAATCAGGTGCGCGCCGAGACCGAGCATCCGGCCATGCGCCGCCAGCGAACTGGCGTTCACGAGTTTCGCGCGCGACTTCGTGAGCACGCCTTCGTCGGCGGCGGGAAATTTTTCGTATAACTCGCGGGAGAGCACCAATCCCAGCACCGCGTCGCCGAGAAATTCCAACCGCTGATTGTGCGGCGCGGGATGGTTCTGCTCATGCGCGACCGACGGATGCGTGAGCGCGAGGCGCAGCAGACTCTCGTCGCGGAACTGGTAGCCGAGACGTTGCTGGAGCGCGATGAGGCCGGGCATAAATGGCTGGGGAAACATTCAACATTCAATACCGAACCGCCAAGAAACGTCGGAGGCGTCGGAAAATTTGGCGTTGGTTGTTGAATGTTGAATGTTTCACTTTTAAACAACGCCCGGCTCGACTTCAGATGCAACGACGGTTGGTTCCGTCGCCGGCGCGGGCGTTTCCGCCGGCGGATTCACGCCGTGTTCCAGCAATTGCGCCACGTCGCGCTGGACGGCTTCGAGCTGGTTCAAATGCAAAACCGGGTCGGCAATCGTAAAAATGTCGCCGGATTTGGGATGTTCATAAACAAAAAAACGCTGGCCATCGCGCTGGAATTGTTCCTTCACCTTGAGAAGGCGTTTGCGTTCGAGCATCACCGCCAGGATATACGCCGCCGGCGCATAGCGCGGGTCATTCTGCGCGATGAGTTTGCGCAGGACGGTTTCGGCGGTTTCCTTCTGGATGGCCTCAACCGGCTGCGCGGGCGGCGCCTCGTAAATGCCCTGCCATTGCGAGATGAAACCGGCGCGGCGGCGCGCGTCTCCGGCCTTTTGCACGCACGCCTCGCAGATGTCCGAGCGGCGCAATTCCTTGCCCGCCTCGAACAAAATCGTGCGGTAGGCTTGCCGGTCGGCAAACGGTTGGGCGCACGCCTCGCAGGCGTGGGCGCGGGACTGGATGTTCCACTCGTTCATGGGCGCGGGAATTTTTACACAAATCTCCCGAATTGGCACGAATGAAAATCATTCCTGAAATCATCCCGGTCCGGTTGCGAAATCAAAAAATATCTTTTCCTCCCAGCGCAGCCATTTCAGCGCGCTTGCCGCGCGAGCCGGCCTGGTCTAATCTCATAACGGTTGCGCCCGTAGCTCAGTTGGATAGAGCACCTGCCTTCTAAGCAGGTTGTCGCGCGTTCGATTCGCGCCGGGCGCACCACGCCAGACTTCTTTCCTTCATTTCTGATTTGACGCCGTCCCGCAAAAACGCGACAACTGCGGCCACCATGAATGCCAAACGCTGGTTTGCCTGGGTGTGCCTGGCGCTGATGCTGGTCGCGGAATTTTTTTTATTTCGCGCGAACCACCAGCGGGACGCGGCGTTGACGGATTTGCGCGACGCGCAGCAGCAGTTGCATCAGGCGCAGACAGAACTGGACGATTTGAAAAATTCCAGCGCGGGCCGGCAGGCGGCGGAAATTTCCAGTTTGCGGAAGCAAAACGAGGTGCTCACCGGCAAAGTCAGCGCCCTGCAAAAAAATGTGGAGCAGTTGCAGGCGGAAAGCCGGCAGACGGCGCAGCACCTCACCACCGCGCGCACGGCGCTCGAGTTGCAGCAGGCAAACCTCCAGCAACTCCAGACCGAACAGCAGCAGGCCAAGCTGGCCGCCAATGCCAATGCCTGCATCAACAACCTCCGCCAGATTGACGCGGCCAAGCAGCAATGGGCGGTGGACAACGCCAAGACCGCGGACGATGTGCCCAAAGCACAGGATTTGCTGCCGTATTTCAAGGATGGAATTTTCCCGGTTTGCCCCGACGGAGGAATTTATACCATCAACGCCATCGGCGCGCTGCCGACCTGTTCCATCCCCGGCCATGTGCTGACGCCGTGAGCGGCGGGCACATTTTCATTCTTGGCTTTCGCTGTTGGTCGGCTAATCTCTGCGTTCTTAAAATTTGATTTATGATTGAGACTGACATTGAACTGTTGAAAGGGATCGCCAACCAGTTGCGCATCCATTCCATCGAGGCCACCACGGCGGCGGGCAGCGGCCATCCGACCTCCTGCTGCTCGGCGGCGGATGTCGTTGCCGCGCTTTTTTTCGGCCACATGAAGTATGACGCGAAGAACCCGCATTTTTACAACAACGACCGTTTCATTTTGTCCAAAGGTCACGCCGCACCGCTGCTTTACGCCGCGTGGGCGGAAAACGGCTTTGTCCCAATCCCTGAACTGCTGAAACTCCGCCAGTTTGGCAACGACCTCGAAGGTCATCCCACGCCGCGCCTCGCGTTCGCCGACGTGGCGACCGGCTCGCTCGGCCAGGGTCTCGGCGTCGGCGTCGGCATGGCGCTCGCGGCGCGACAGGACAAGCTGGATTACAATACCTACGTTTTGCTCGGCGACGGCGAGATCGCCGAGGGCGCCGTGTGGGAAGCCGCGTCGCTCGCGGGCATTTACAAATTGAACAATCTCATCGCCATCGTGGACGCCAACCGCCTCGGCCAGAGCCAGGCGACGGCGTTCGGTCACGACATCGGCGTTTATGTGAAGCGCTTTGAATCGTTCGGCTGGCGCGTTGAAACACTCGACGACGGGCACGATATGGAAGAAATCATGGAAGTCTTGAGCGGCGTCGGTTTGGATGAACGCCCGCTGGCCATCATCGCCAAGACTTACAAGGGCGCGGGCGTCTCCTTTTTGCAGGACAAGGACGGCTGGCACGGCAAGCCGCTGAACAAGGAAGAGGCGGCGAAAGCGATCGCCGAACTCCAGCCCAGCGCCAAGTCCGGCCTCAACGTCGCGATTCCCGCGCCAACTGATCTGCCCGCTCCAAATCTGGCCGCGCCCGCAAGCTATCCGGCCATCAGCTACAAGCTGGGCGACTCCATCGCCACGCGCGAAGCTTACGGCACGGCGCTCGTCCGCATCGGCGAAGCTGATCCGCGCATCAACGCGTTGGACGGCGACACAAAAAATTCAACGTTCGCAGACAAATTTTTCAAGAAATTTCCTGAACGTTCCACGGAATGTTACATCGCGGAACAAAACCTCGTCGCCGTCGCCGTCGGTTTCGCCACGCGCGGGCACGTGCCGTTCGCTTCGACGTTTGCGACGTTTTTCACGCGCGCGGCGGACCAGATTCGCGTCGCCGGCATTTCGCAGTCGAATTTGAAGCTCGTCGGCTCGCACGTCGGCATCAGCATCGGCGAGGACGGCCCGTCGCAAATGGCGCTGGAAGACATCGCCCTGATGCGCGCCATCGTCGGCAGCACGGTGCTGTATCCGGCGGAAGCCGTCGCCACGGAAAAACTGCTGGAACAAATGGCCTCGCACAAAGGCGTCTGCTTCCTGCGCACCTCGCGCCCGAAAACGCCGGTCATTTACGGCAACGACGAACCGTTCCCCATCGGCGGCGCGAAAGTCTTGCGCACCGGCGACAAGGCCACCGTCGTCGCGGCGGGCGTCACGCTGTTTGAAGCCTTGAAGGCGGCGGATGCGTTGAAGGCCGAAGGCATCGACATCACGGTCGTTGACGCCTACAGCATCAAGCCGCTCGGCAAAAAGGAAATTCTTGCCGAGGCGCAAAAGACCGGCAACACCGTCATCACCGTGGAAGATCATTATAGCCGAAGGCGGACTGGGCGACGCGGTTGCGGGCGAATTGAGCAGCGAAGGCATCAAGGTCCACAAGCTCGCGGTCATTGGCATCCCGCGCTCCGGCCACGCGGCGGAACTGATGGCCGCGTTCGGCATTGACGCGGCGGCGATTGTGAAAAAAATCAAATCGCTTTAACCACCAAGACACCAAGAAAATTGTCCTTTTGACAGCCTGGCGCGGAAGTGAAAACTTCCGCGCCGTTTTTTTGTGTCTTTGTGTCTGGGTGGTTTATTTTTTGCCAGCTACCGGAAATTGATGCACATTGTGGCAACGATGGCAGCCAAGCCAAAATTTCTACAAGGACAGTTGCTGCTCGACAGCGGGCAACTGGGCGGCTCCTTTTTCCAGCGCACCGTCGTTCTCGTCTGCCAGCACAACTCCGAGGGCGCGTTCGGCTTGGTTCTCAACCGCGCGCTCGGCAAGACCGTCGGCGAGATGATCGTGGCCGATCTGCCGGACATGCTCAAGGAAACGCCGTTGTTTCTGGGCGGCCCGGTGCAGCCCGGCGCGCTGAGTTTTCTGCACACGGACAGTTACCTTCCCGATGCGGATGTTTTGCCAAATCTGGCTCTTGGCCACACGCTTGATGATTTGGTGGACATCGGCGAGGGTTTTTCACCGACCAAAAAAGTCCGGCTCTTCGCCGGTTACGCCGGCTGGAGTCCCGGCCAGCTTGAAATGGAAATGAAGCGCAAGTCATGGCTGACTTTTCCCGCTTCGGTTCAACTCGTTTTTGAAACGCCGCCCGAACAGCTCTGGCAAAAAATTCTAAATAACAAGGGCGGCTGGAAAAACAAACTGCTCGCCCAGATGCCCGATGATTTGTCGCACAACTGAATAAAATCATGTCAAGGCAAGAAGCTTGACCGCAAAGAATTGAGTTGCCGCCTCGCTGCCGATTTTGGTAATGTTCCTATGCAAAATTGTGAAGTTTTCACCAAATTCACACCCGCGCGCCAGCGCAATCGTGCGTGGGAATTTGTTATCGCAATCCAGTTATTTTCCCGTGCAGCGAGCCATCCCGACTTTTTTTTGAAGCATCCGGATAAGCATTGAAGAACAAATGCGTCCCCACAACGACAAGCGGGTTGAACCGGCGGAGAAATCCGCTGAAGCCGGAAGCTTGCGCGCCCTGCTTGGCGCCATCGTCGAATCTTCCGACGACGCCATCATCGGCAAAGACCTGAACGGCATCATCACCAGTTGGAACCACGGCGCGGAAAAAATTTTCGGCTACACGGCTGGCGAGATGGTGGGGACTTCCATCCTTCGGCTGATTCCCGCCGACCGGCAGAAAGAGGAAATTCAAATCCTGGACCAAATTGCGAGCGGAAAAAGCGTCAGCCATTTTGAGACGGTGCGCCAGACCAAGGACGGACGGCTGCTGGATGTTTCGGTCACGATTTCCCCCGTCAAGGATGCCAAAGGCAAAATCATCGGTGTGTCGAAAGTGGCGCGCGACATCACGCCGCGAAAAGCGCAGGAGCGCGAGATACTCCGTTTGTCGCGGCTCTACGTGACGTTGAGCCAGATCAACCAGGCCATCGTCTGGACATCCCAACGCGGCGAGATGCTGGAGAAAGTTTGCCGCGCGCTGGTGGAAAACGGCGGATTCCGCATGGCGTGGATTGGCCAGCCCGATGCGGTAACGCGGCGGGTCAACCCGGTCGCGAAATGGGGAGACAGCACGGACTACCTCTCGCACGCGGTTATTTACGCGGACGACCGGCCAGAGGGTTACGGACCGGTCGGAACGGCCATTCGCGAGGAGAAAAAATACGTTTGCAACGATATTGTCCGCGACCCGAACATGCTTCCGTGGCTTGAAGCAGCGAACCGGGCCGATTTCCGGGCCGTGGCAAGCTTTCCCATCCGGCAAGGCGGCGCGGTCTGCGGCGCACTGACAATTTACTCCGATGAAATTGGATTTTTTCAGGACAAGGAAATCGCCCTGCTGGAGGAGGCCGCCACCGACGTTTCGTTCGCGCTCGACAACCTGGCGCGGGAAGAAGTTCGCCGGCAGGCGGAGGAGGCGGTGCATCGGAGCCGCGAGGAATTCAAAGACCTGTTTGAAAACGCGCCCGTTGGTTTTCATGAAATTGACACCGAAGGACGCATCATCCGCATCAACAACACCGAATTGAAAATGCTCGGCTACACCGCCGGAGAATTGCTGGGGCAATTTGTCTGGAAAATTTCCGCGGATGAAGAAACGTCCCGCCAGGCCGCGCTGGCGAAATTGCGCGGCGAGTTGTTGCCGCCGGACGGTTTCGAGCGGATTTTCCGCCGGAAAGACGGCTCCACTTTTCCGGTGATGATTGAAGACCGGCTATTGAAACGGGAGGATGGCGCGGTCACCGGCATTCGCGCGGCCATTCAGGACATCACCGAGCGCAAGCAGGCGGAAGCCGAGTTGAACCGCGAACGGGATTTGCTGCGGACGCTGATGGATAATTCGCCGGACAGTATTTATTTCAAAGACGCCCAATCCCGCTTCGTCAAAGCCAGCAAGGCGCAGGCGCGCCAGTGCGGGGTGGCGTCACCGGAGGAAATGGCGGGCAAGACGGATTTTGATTTCTTCGATGAATCGCACGCCCGTCCCGCGTTTGAGGATGAACAGGAAATCATCCGCACCGGCCGGCCGATCATTGCCAAGGAAGAGTGCGAAGTGTGGAAGGACGGACCGGTCACCTGGGCCTCCACCACGAAATTGCCGTGGCTCGACGCCGCCGGGAAAATCATCGGCACCATCGGCATCTCCCGCGACATCACCGAGCGCAAACGGGCGGAGCAAGCGTTGCGATTGGCGGGCGTCTATAACCGCAGCCTGATCGAAGCCAGCCTGGATCCGCTGGTGACCATTGGCACCGATGGTAAAATCACCGATGTCAACGCCGCCACGGAAAAGGCCACCGGCTGTGCGCGGGCTGAACTCATCGGGACGGATTTTTCCGATTATTTCACCGAGCCGGAAAAGGCGCGGGCGGGTTTCCAGCGGGCGTTTCACGACGGATTCGTGCGCGACTATCCGCTGGAACTGCGCCACCGCGACCGGCACATCATGTCCGTGCTTTACAACGCCTCCGTCTATCGCGACGCGGCGGGCGAAGTGATTGGCGTCTTCGCCGCGGCGCGCGACATCACCGAGCGCCGGGAATTGGAAAATCAACTCCGCCAGTCGCAGAAGATGGAGGCGTTCGGCCAGTTGGCCGGCGGCGTGGCGCATGATTTCAACAACATTCTGGCGGTGATCCAACTGCAGGCCGGGCTGCTGAAAATGGAACACGGCCTCTCGCCGGAACAACTCGCGTTTGCCAGCGACATCGAGCTGGCGGCCCAGCGCGGCGCCAATCTCACCCGCCAACTGCTGCTCTTCAGCCGCAAGCAGACCATGCAGCTCCAGAATCTTAAATTCAAAGACGTGGTGGACAATGTTGCCAGCATGCTCCGACGCACGCTGGGCGAACATATCGAGCTGCAATTAAAGTTTGCGCAAGAGCCGCTGTTCATTCGCGCCGATCCGAGCATGATGGATCAAATCCTATTGAATCTGGCGGTGAACGCGCGGGACGCCATGCCCAAGGGCGGACAGATCATCATCGAAACTTCAGCCGCCGAATTTGATGAAGTCACTGCGGCGCAATATCCGCAAGCCCGGCCAGGTTCGTTTGTGTGTTTAAGCGTCTCCGACACTGGCAACGGCATTCCGCCGGAAATTCTGCCGCGGATTTTTGAACCTTTTTTCACGACCAAGGAAGTGGGCAAAGGCACCGGCCTGGGGCTGGCCACCGTTTTCGGCATTGTCGAGCAGCATCAAGGCTGGATCACCGTGTATAGCGAGGTTGGACGCGGCACCGCTTTCCGGGTTTATCTGCCGCGCCAGAACAAAGCTTCCGACACCGAATTCTTCTGGTCATCGCGGTCATCCCTGCGGGGCGGCAAGGAAACCATCTTGCTGGTGGAGGACGAAGCTCCGTTGCGCGCGATTGTGCGGACCGCCCTGTCGCGGCTGGGCTATCAGGTGCTGGAAGCCGCCAACGGCACCGCCGCGCTGGCGCTCTGGCAACAGCATCGTGACGAAATCAACCTCCTGCTGACCGACCTGGTCATGCCGGGCGAAATGACCGGAAAAGAACTGGCCGGACAGCTTTTGCGGCAGAATCCAAAATTGAAAGTCATCTATGCCAGCGGTTACAGCGTGGAAGTGGCCGGCAAGGACCTGTTGCTGGAAGAAGGCGTCAACTTTTTGGCCAAACCGTTTCAAACCCCCAAACTGGCGCAGACCATCAGAAGACGTCTGGATCAGGATTGAAATCCGGCGCGGCGCAGAGCAACGAAGTCCGCGCCGATGTTTTTACCTCCACGTTTTTCAAACCCGCGGGAAGCAAACAAAACTGGCCGGATTTTAATTCCACGGAAAATTTCCCGCCGGCGTGGGCGACCGCGGCCGAGCCGCGAACCACCGCGAGGATGCGCAGAAATTGTCCCGCCAACGCGACTGCGCCCGCATTTTCAAAAACCATTTCCCGCACCGTGAACAGCGGATCTTCCACCAGCAGGCGATATTTGAAATCTGCCGCCTGGCGATAATGCGCCGAAACCAGCTTCGGCTCGAAGTCGTTGAAATCAATGCTCGCCAGCGATTGCGCGACGTGCAGCTCGCGCGGCTGGCCGTCGAGGCCGACGCGGTTCCAGTCAAACACGCGGTAGGTCGTGTCGGAATTTTGCTGGATTTCAAAAATCACCAGGCCCGCGCCGATGGCGTGGACGCGGCCGCTGGGCAGAAACATCGCGTCGCCGGCTTTTACCGGAAGGCGATGAAAACAATCCGCCACGCTGCCGTCGGAAGTTTTTTTCTCAAAGTCCGCGCGCGTCACGCCGCGCTTGAGGCCGACATACAAACTGGCGTCCGGCGCGGCGTCGGCGATAAACCACATTTCGGTTTTTGGTTCGCCATTTAATTCTTTCGACTTGCTGGCCGGCGGATGGACTTGCAAAGAGAGTTTTTCCCGCGCATCTAAGATTTTGCAGAGCAGTGGAAATCTTCCTCCGGCGGTCGGCTTCGCGTTGCCAAGAATTTCCGCGGCATAATTTTCCATCAGCCAGCGGAGATTTTTTCCGGCGAGCGGGCCGTTGGCGATGACGCTGGCGTCGCCGGGCCGGTCGGAAATTTCCCACGATTCGCCGATGGGCTGGCCGGCGGGGATTTGTTTGGCGAACAGCCGTTCCAGTTCGCGTCCGCCCCAGATGCGGTCCTTGAAAACAGGCCGAAAAACCAGGGGATAAAGCATGTCAGGCAACGGCGGGTTCGCCGGCTTGGACGGGATTCATTTCGCCATTATCCCCGTTCTTTTCAATGAAATGCCCGTGCGCGCGGAACTTTTCATATCGCTGTTTCAGGCGTTCCGCAACCGGCAGGGCGAGGATTTGTTCGAGATTTTTGAGCAGATGGGTTTTCAGGTTCAAGGCCGTTCCCATGGCGTCGGTGTGCGCGCCGCCCAGCGGTTCGGGCACCACTTCATCCACCAGCTTGAGGTGCAGCAAATCTTTCGCGGTGATTTTCAACGCGGCGGCGGCCTTGGCGGCGTTGGCGCGGTCTTTCCACAAAATCGCCGCGCAGCCTTCCGGGCTGATGACGGAATAATAGGCGTTTTCCAAAATCAAAACGCGGTCGGCCACGCCGATGCCCAGCGCGCCGCCGGAACCGCCTTCGCCAATGATGGCCGCGATGATGGGCACTTCGAGCAATGTCATCTCGCGGAGATTGACGGCGATGGCCTCGGCAATGTGGCGCTCCTCCGCCGCGACGCCCGGATACGCGCCCGCCGTGTCAATGATGGTGATGATCGGCAGGCCGAACTTGTTGGCCAGCCGCATCAGCCGCAGCGCCTTGCGATAGCCTTCAGGATGCGCGGAACCGAAGTTGCGCAGGATGTTTTCCTTGGTGTCGCGGCCCTTTTGCGTGCCGATGACCATGACGCGGTGCTCGCCGAGTTTGGCAAAACCGCCAACCATGGCGTGGTCTTCGGCGAACATCCGGTCGCCGTGCAGCCCCTGAAAATCGGAAAAAGTCCTGCGAAAATAATCCAGCGTGTAAGGCCGCTTGGGATGGCGCGCAAGCTGGACGCGCTGCCAGGCGTTGAGATTCAGGAAAATCTGCCGGCGCGTTTCCTCGATTTTTTTCTCGATGATCTGGATTTCGTCCTCAAAGCTGATGCCTAGGGAATGTTTCTCCGGATGCGACCGCAGTTCTTCCAGCTTGTTCTGCAATTCGGTGATCGGCTTTTCAAAATCGAGCTGATGCTTCATGCGTGGGGATTTTAAACGGCTTTTAGGCTTAATCAATGAGGAATTCGGCCAGCGGCTGGGTTCGGAACGCCGAGCCTTGCCCGGCAAGGAAGAGCAAAGCCCGCCAGCCGGGCAATGCCCGGCGCTCCGTTGGGGCAACCGGCTGGCGCATAAAATAAAAAAAGGCCGGACTTTCGTCCGGCCTTCGTGGTGACGAGGTTTAAATACGCCTTCACCAAGGCGCTCAGAAGGGCGACGCGACCAACTTGGGGACGCTGTCCGAGCCGCGCCGCAAGCAAAACCTCTATGCCAACCCTAAACGGACAGCGAAATTTTCACCGTCTTTATTTCAGACGCCTCCGCGCTGAAAAAGTTCAAACTATTTTCAAAAATCTTTTCGCCGTTTTTGCGCCACTCATCGCTTCAACCAAGCAAAGCATCATACACTATTAACCGTTTGGTTACAAGTTAAAATTTTGCCAAATCGGAAAATATTTTCACCGGATGCGATTGAATGACGCGCGCCAGCGGCGTGCCGCCTCCGGGCGCCAAAGACTCGCGCAATGCGGACTCCTTGCCGGCGCCGGAAACGAGAATCCATATTTTTTTCGCGGCGAAAATCGTTTGGTAACTCAACGAAATCCGGGTCGGCGGCGGCTTGGGCGAATTTTCCACGACCAAAAACGGGGCGGAAACGTCCAGGATTTTTGCAGCCGCGTCCGGGAACAGCGAGGCGACGTGGCCGTCCTCGCCCATGCCGAGCAAAATCAAATCCAAAACCGGCTGCTGGTTTTGGTTTTTCGGCGCGAAGCGACACAACTCTGACGCAGCAATGTTGACCGCCACTGAAGGTGAATCTTCACCGCGCAGGCGATGAATTTGCCCGGCGGCAATGTTGAGCGGCAAGAACAAAAGCTCGTTTGCCAGTTTGAAATTGCTGTCCGGATCGGCCGGCGACACGCAACGCTCATCCGCCCAGAAAAAATGGACGTTATCAAAGGAAACGGCGCGGGCTTTGGCCAACTCGACCGCCGTGGCGAAGAATTTTTGCGCGATGCGCCCGCCGGAAAGCGCGACGCAATGCGGCTGGCCCGCGCGCCGGGCCGCTTCGATTTCATCCAGCCACGCGCCGGCGGCGGCGCGGGCCAGTTCGCCGGCGCTGGCGAAGGAAAGCAGTTCAAAATTCTTCACAAAATTGGAACCAGCCTATTTCGGCTGAACGGTGACCTCGGTCTTGACCGAATTTGCGATGTAACATTGTTCGTGCGCCAGATGATGCAACTGCTGTTCATCCGCGGGCGCGGGCAATTTGTCCCCGCTGTAAATAATCTTCGGATTGAGTGTGACCAAACTGACCCATGGAACGCCTTTTTCATTCTTTGTCATCGTGCCGACGGCTTCATCCTCGTAGCTGTCAATTTGGAAACCCTGTTTGGACGCCAGCCAAATAAACGTCAGCATGTGACAGCTCGAAAGCGCCGCGACGAATGCTTCTTCCGGATCCACGCAGGCGGGATTCGACCACGGCGCGGGCACAACGTGCGGCGAAGCCGAAGCCGGAACGACAACGCCGCCATCAAATATCCAGGTGTGCTCCCGCGAATATTTGCCCTTGGAGAAAATCAGGGCTGGTTCGCCGCCATTTGATCGTCGCTTTGTATTCAGACATAAATTAAATTTGCCCGCTTATTTAATCGCGAATCGTCAATCGTAAATCGCAAATCACTTGACCACCAGCGGCTCGTGCCAGGTGTGGCCAAGTTGCGCCAGCAGATCGTCGGCGGCAATCGGCCCCCACGTTCCGGCGGCGTAAAATTCGCGGTTCGTCAGCGGCTTGTTTTCCCAGCCTTTGCGGATGGAATCCACAATCTGCCACGCCGTCTCCACTTCGTCGCGGCGAATGAACAGCGTCGCGTCGCCGGCGATGGCTTCCAGCAGCAGGCGTTCGTAGGCTTCCGGCGTGTAGGCGCCAAACTCCGAGTCGTAGCTGAAGTGCATCCGCACGGGCCGCACGCCGAGGCTCATGCCGGGCACCTTGCCGTTGAACCGCAATGAAATGCCCTCGTTGGGCTGAAGCCGCAGCGTGAGCGCGTTGGCGTCAAGATGATTTCCGCACTGCGCGGCGAACAGGACGTTCGGCGTGGGGCGGAATTGAATCCGCACTTCGCTGGCGCTCATGCGGCAGATTTTTTCCCGTGCGCAGATAAAACGGCACGCCGCTCCAGCGCCAGTTATCAATGAACAATTTCAGCGCGGCGTAGGTTTCGACGTTCGAATCCGGCTTCACCTTCGTTTCCTGCCGATAACCGGGGCGCATTTGGCCATCCACCGAGCCGGCAAAGTATTGACCGCGCACGATCTGCTTGGCGACATCCTCCGGCGTGAGCGGGCGGATGGATTTGAGCAGCTTCACTTTTTCGTCGCGGACGGCCTCGGCTTCGAGCGACACCGGCGGTTCCATCGCGATGAGCGACAACACTTGCAGCATGTGATTTTGCACCATGTCGCGCAGCGCGCCGGCTTCCTCGTAATAACCGCCGCGTTCGCCCACGCCGATTTTTTCGCTGACGGTGATCTGGACATGGTCCACGGAATTGCGGTTCCAAAGCTTTTCAAAAATGGAGTTGGAAAAGCGGAACATCAAAATGTTCTGCACCGTTTCCTTGCCGAGGTAATGGTCAATGCGGAACACCTGCTGCTCGTGCGCGTAGCGCGTCAGCTCGCGGTTGAGCGCCTGCGCGGAGGCGAGGTCGTGGCCGAACGGCTTCTCCACCACGATGCGCTGCCAGGCGCGAACCTTCCTTGTTCAACAGGCCGGAGCGGTGAATTTGCTCGACCACTTCGCCGAACTGGCTCGGCGAAATCGCCAGATAAAACAAAAGGTTTTCGCGCAACGGCGCGCTGCCGAACGACGTCAGCAGCGTTTCCAGCTTGGCGTATGCCGCGTCGTCGGTCAAATCGCCCATGGCAGTAAAAAAGATTTTTTGCGAAGTCATTCCAGACTTTTTCGTCCACCGGCTTGGTGCGGGAAAACTGGTCGAGCGCAGCGCGCAATTCCTGCCGCCACGATTCGTCGGTCTTTTCGCGCCGCGCAAAACCGACGACGCGGAACGCCGCCGGCATCTGTTTTTCCTTGAACAGATGGTAAAGCGCGGGAACCAGCTTGCGCGCGGTCAGGTCACCGCTCGCGCCAAAAATCACGATCGTGCAGGCATCCAGTTGCTTGCGTTCGCCGGCGATGCTGCCGCCGCGCGGTTCGTCGAGAGAAATCAAATGATTCACGGCGGACACAATGCCGCAAGGGGCGGGGAAATTCAACTTTGCTTCTGCCGTGGATGCGGATTTTTGCATGAAACAATCGGCGGCTGCGGATGAAAATAATTCACCTTCGCCTTGATTTGCGTTCCGCCGCAATCTTTTTGGCTCGCTTCCGGAGCATTTTTTCCGCAGTATTTTCGGGTGCGCGCATGAAAGCAAAAATCATCATCACCCCGAAGAAAGCCGTCCTTGATCCGCAGGGCAAAACCGTCCAGAACGCCCTCGCCCAGATGGGTTACACCGGCGTCACCGGCGTCCACATCGGCAAATATATCGAGATTGATCTCGCGCCCGGCACGGACAAGGCGGCCGCGCAAAGAGCGTTGAACGATGCGGCGCACAAGCTGTTGAGCAATCCGGTGATTGAAGATTACAAACTGGAAATTTCCGAATAACCACCAAGACACAAAGTCACCAAGAAGAATGAAAATGATTTTCCCTTTGTGCCTTGGTGTCTTTGTGGTTGAAAAATAAAATGAATTTCTCCGTCCTCCAATTCCCCGCCAGCAACTGCGACCAGGACGCCGTCCACGCAGTGCGCCATTTGGGTCAAAGCGCAAAATTGCTCTGGCATAAAGAAAGTTCGCTCGGCGACACCGACTGCGTCATCGTGCCCGGCGGATTCAGCTACGGCGATTATCTGCGCTGCGGCGCGATCGCGCGGTTCAGCCCCGTGATGCAGGCCGTGAAACAATTCGCTGACAACGGCGGTCTCGTGCTTGGCGTGTGCAACGGCTTTCAAGTTTTGGCGGAAGCGGGCTTGTTGCCCGGCGCGCTCATTCGCAACCGCGATTTGCAGTTTCATTGCGAATATATTTTTCTCAAGACGCTTACGCGCGAATCGCCATTTACGAATCAAATTTCGGGGGAAAAAATTCTTCGCGTTCCCATTGCCCACGGCGAAGGCTGCTATTTTGCCGATGAAGAAACGCTCGCAAAGCTTAAGGCCAACAACCAAATCTTGTGGCAATACTGCGACGCCAGCGGAAACTTGACCGACACCGCGAATCCCAACGGCGCGCTGCAAAACATCGCCGGCATCTGCAATGAGCAGCGCAACGTGGCCGGCCTGATGCCGCACCCCGAACGCGCCTGCGAACCGCTCCTCGGCAGCGACGACGGCAAATGGATTTTTGAAAGCATTTTCGCCGCGCTCGAAAACAAAACCGTCGCGCAGGCAGCGTGAAAGTCGCGTGTCGAGCCATTTTGAAAATCCCAAAGGGATTTCATCAATCAGCCCAGCGTTGGACGACGCAGTCGGCCTACGCTGGGTGGACAAACGGAAATGAACGCAACCCTGAAAGGGTTGAGTCAATTTGGTGCAACCTGATGCAACCCCGTTGGGGTTGATGATTTGTTTGGGCGATAACCCAAGGTAGCGCGTGCCGCGCAACCTTGGGCTGAATGATTTGAATCCCGTTGGGATTCGGAGGACGCACCCGCCGCGCGAAGGTGTGAGGTCGGCTTTGCTTGAACCGGCGGGTTGGTGTTGTTACGCTTCAAAACGATTTTTGCTTTGGACGCCGACGAAAAAATTTCAGGCAGAGCCGTTTGAACTCGAAGACGAGTTGGAGCAAGCCGTCATTTCGCTTGCCACGCCGCTTTTTGGCGAGTTGAGAATTTATCTCGATGTAAAAAAGAAGATTGGCGGCAAGGGAAAGCAAAAGAACATTCCTGACGGCTACTTGCTCGACCTTTCGTCGAAGATTGACCCCAAGCTCTACGTCATCGAGAACGAACTGGCGAAACACGAACCGCTTCGTCATATCGCGGTTCAGATTCTGGAATTCTCACTCGCCTTCGAGACTGCGCCGCACAAAGTCAAAGAAGTTGTCCGCGATTGTCTGGCGAAAGATAAAGCCGCGTTTGCAAAATGTGCCGCCTACGCCCAACAGAACGGATTTGAAAATGTGGATTTGATGCTGGAACGGATTGTTCACAGCTCAAACGCGTTCAATGCGCTGGTTATCATTGATAGCGCACCAGAAGAATTGGAATCCGTCCTGTTGAGCAAATTTCGTTTCCCGGTCGAAATCGTGACGGTGGAGCGTTATTTGTCCGGGGATGGCGAGCGGATTTACAGCTTCGAGCCTTTCTTGAGCGATGTTTCGGTGCAGGCCGATGTCAGTTCCGAAGCTGACGTAAAAACTGTCCAGACCGTTGACCCTTCCAACATTGATACCGTCGTCGTCCCGGCGCAGCCGGAAGGTTTTCAAGAGACGTTCATCGGCGAGAACTGCTGGTATGCGATTCGGATTCATTCCAGCATGATTCCGAAAATCAAACACATCGCTGCGTATCAAGTCGCGCCAGAGTCGGCGATTACATTCGTCGCGGAGGTGAAAAAGATTGAGCGTTGGAAAGACAGCAGTAAATATATTTTGTATTTCACCGAACCAGCCAAGCCGGTTGGCCCAATTAAGTTGATTCCAAAACCAAACGGGAAAGTTAAAGCGCCACAAGCACCGCGTTACACTTCATTTGAGCGTTTAATGAAGGCCAAGAATTTGGACGAGGCTTTTTGATTCCGTGAATCCCAACGGGATTCAAATCATTCAGCCCAGGGTTGCGAGGAACGAGCTACCCTGGGTTCGCGTCACAAAATCATCAACCCTGAAAGGGTTGAATCAATCCCACACATATCGCTCGTCATATTCCACGGCGTAGCGTCCCAAAAATTTCCGCAACTCGTCCTGAAACGAAATCGTGCGATGATGTTCCTCCTGTCCGGCAATGTATTTTCGCACCTCCTCGACCTGCGAATAACCAATCGAGAAAATGCCGTAGCCGTTTTGCCACGCAAAATCGTGCAACTCCGGGCTTTTGGTTTTCAGCCAGAGCGACGAACCGCGTTTGACTTCCTTGACCATTTCCGCCGCCGTGCCGGTGCGTGACAAAGTTGAGAGAATGTGAACGTGATCTTCCACGCCGCCGATGATGAGCGGCTGGCAATCGAGGTTGGTCAAAATGCCGCCGAGGTAGCGGTGCAATTCTTCGCGCAGAATTTTGTCACGCAGAAATGGGCGGCGGTCTTTCGTCGAGAAAACGGTATGCACAATGATTTTGGCGAGCGATTGCGGCATGGCCGAATGATGCGACAGGTCGGCGATTGATTCAACCCTTTCAGGGTTGAAATTGTTTGCGGCGTTTTCCCAGGGTAGCTCGTTCCTCGCAACCCCGGGCTAGATGATTCAATCCCTTCGGGATTGAGTAAGCGTATTTTTACAATCTGCATTTTTGGTTTTTGATTTCCAAGAGCGATTGAAAGTTTTACTTTAACCGGATTGAAATTGAGCTTCGCCCGGAAATTGACGCGCGAGTTGCAAGGTTCAAATGAATTAAAATTTTTTCTTAAATGACCGAACCCGCCATCACCCCAGAGTTGGTTGCCAAGCACAACCTCACGCCGGAAGAATACGCCCACGCCGTGGAAATCCTCGGCCGCACGCCGAGCTACACCGAGCTGGGAATTTTTTCCGTGATGTGGAGCGAGCATTGCAGCTATAAAAACACCAAGCCGCTGCTCAAGACTTTCCCCACCAAGTCGCCGAAGATCCTCGTCGGCGCGGGCGAGGAAAACGCCGGCATCATTGACATCGGCGACGGCATCGCCATCGCGTTCAAGATCGAGTCGCACAACCATCCGAGCGCGGTCGAGCCGTTTCAGGGCGCGACCACCGGCGTCGGCGGCATCGTGCGCGACATCTTCACGATGGGCGCGCGGCCCGTCTGCGCGGTGAACTCGCTGCGCTTCGGGCCGATCACGGCCAACGGCGAATCTGAAATTTCAAATTTGAAATCCGAAATTGCGAACAATCGCCGATTGTTCGCCGGCGTCGTCAGCGGCATTGCGCATTACGGGAATTGCTTTGGCATTCCGACCGTCGCGGGCGAGGTGTATTTCGACAAGACGTATCAGGGCAATCCGCTCGTGAACGCGTTCTGCCTCGGCGTGCTGCGCCACGAACAGATCACGCGCGGCGCGGCCAGGGGCGTGGGCAATCCCGTGTTTTACGTCGGCCCGGCGACGGGTCGCGACGGTCTCGCGGGCGCGGCGTTTGCGTCGCAGGATTTGACCGAGGAATCCGCCGAGCAACAGCGCGGCGCGGTGCAGGTCGGCGATCCTTTCATGGAAAAACTCGTGTGCGAAGCGTGCTTGGAATTGCTCGCCACCGGTTGCGTCGCGGGCATGCAGGACATGGGCGCGGCGGGCCTCACTTGTTCCACTTGCGAAATGGCCGCGCGCGCCGGCACGGGCATCGAGATCGAACTCGATAAAGTTCCACAACGCGCGCCGAACATGAGCAGCTACGAGATCATGCTCTCGGAATCGCAGGAGCGCATGTTGATCGTCATCCACAAAGGCCGCGAAGAGGAAGTGAAGCGCATTTTCGACAAGTGGGATTTGCCGTGGGCCGAGATCGGCATCATCACCGACACCGGCCACATGGTCGTGCGTCATGGCGGCAAACTCGTCGTGGACATTCCCGCGAAAAAGATCGCGGACGAATCGCCGGTGTATCAGCGCGAAGGCGTTGAGCCGGCGTATTTGAAAGACGTTCGCGCCTTCCGCCTTGATGGAATTGCCGATTGCCAGTTGCCGATTGAGGATTTGAAGAAGCTGCTCGCGTGGCCGTCAATTGCGTCCAAGAACTGGGTGTATCGCCAATACGATCATCAAGTGCGCGACGGCTCGGTCGTGTTGCCCGGCAGCGACGCGGCAGTCATCCGCATCAAAGCCGATTCAATTCCTGTTCAGGGGAGCGCAGGCGTCCCGCCTGAGGAACCCGGCGTCGCGCCGGGTTCTCGTGCAACAAACTTGAATGGTGTTGTCGAAGCATCCGGCGCGACGCCGGATGCGGCACGCGAGACGCGTGCGCTCCCCAAGGCAAATTCATTTCCCGAAAAGCTCATCGCCATGACGGTGGACTGCAACGGCGGTTACGTTTATCTCGATCCCTACGAAGGCGCGAAAATCGCCGTGGCAGAAGCGTGCCGCAATCTCGCATGTTCCGGCGCAATTCCGCTCGGCGCGACGGATAATCTCAACATGCCCAGCCCGCTCAAGCCCGAGTTGTTCTGGCAGATCAAGGAATCCGTGCGCGGCTTGGCCGACGGCTGCCGCGCGTTCAACGCGCCCGTCACCGGCGGCAATTGCTCGCTCTACAATCAAAATCCCGCCGGCCCGATTGATCCGACGCCCACGATTTCCGTCGTCGGCCTCATCGAAAAACCGGAACACGTCACCACGCAATGGTTCAAGGACGAAGGCGACGCGATTATTTTGCTCGGCGACATCGTTGACAAAAATGATTTGCTGCTCGGACTTGGCGGCTCGGCGTATTTGCAAGTCATTCACGGAATCAAAAACGGTTCGCCGCCGCGCTGCGATTTGGAAACGGCAAAAACTTTGCACACCACGCTGCTCGGCTTGATCCAATCCGGCTTGGTGAAAAGCGCGCATGATTGCAGCGAAGGCGGCCTGGCCGTTGCGCTCGCCGAAAGTTGCATCAGCCAGCTCATCGCCCGCGAAACGCCGAGGCTTATCGGCGCGACGATTGATTTGACCCAATGTGCTGCCGGCGTCTCGCCGGCAGATCAAACTAAAATTTCAAGTCAGCCCTGCCGGCAAGATGCCGGCAGCACGTTGAGACTGGACGCCTTGCTTTTCGGTGAAACGCAATCGCGCGTCGTCATCAGTTGCAAACCGCTGGATGCCGTGAAAGTCGTCGAACGCGCCAAGCTCATGGGCGTGCCGGCGGTGCAGATCGGCAAAGTTTGCGGCGACAGGCTGACGGTGAAAACCGCCGGCGGCGAATTCTCCGCCCCGCTCACCGAATTACACGACCCGTGGTGGAACAGCATCGCCCGCGCGATGGCATAAACTATTGAATTATGGGACGAATCCGGCGCTCCGGTTACATCATCACTTGGTTTATTGGTGACCATACGCCGCGCCATGTTCACGTCGAGACGGACAAGGGCAAGCTGATTGGCCGTTTTGATTTACAAACCCGGCGCGGGATGGAAGGTTGGCAGCCGGACAAAAAGCTGTTAAAGTTAATTGCCGATCTGGAAAACGAAGGCCGTCTATGAAATCGCTGACCAATCTCAAAAAGCCGTTTGGCACCGCCAAGATGGTGCGCATCAAAAGCGTCCGCTATCTGGCGTGGGAAGACGCCTTTGATGTGGAATTTGACGACGGCTTGAGCTTTCTGGAACCGCACGCCACCATCCGCAAGGCCAACAAAATATCCGCCAAAGCCGAGCCGGTGGAGATTATCCTCGAAGCGGAATGCCGCATCGGCTTTGACGTGCATTACAACAACGGGCAGACCGCCGAAGTCTCCTGGGCCTTCATCCGCGAACTGCCGCCGAAGAAATGACATGACAAGGCAACGAGGCAAAGTCGGCGGCGACAAGTTGACGGTGAAAACCGCCGGCGGCGAATTCTCCGCCCCGCTCACCGAACTGCACGACGCGTGGTGGAACAGCATCGCGCGGGCGATGGCGTGAAGTGTTTCAAATAAAGAACTTGATTCAAATTTGTCATTCCTACAGAGTCAATCTACTAACTGCTCAAATGAGAACGCGTGCAAAAAGTGCTTTATTGCTGCTCTTCTTGTGGGCAGTTCCGCTTGCTATCAAAGCGCAATTTCAATACACAACGAATGGTGGAACTATTATTATTTCGGGCTATTCGGGCAGTGGTGGTTCGCTAATTATTCCTAGCACGGCGAACGGAATGTCGGTTGTGGGAATTGGAGACAATGCTTTTAGTGGCAAACCAATCACAAGTCTTTATATCCCGAGTTCTGTTGTCAGTATTGGAAACAATGCGTTCAACGGATGCAGCAGCCTGTTCGGCGTGAATATTTCAGAAGGAGTCTTCTTAGTGGGGAATGGTGCCTTTCAAAGTTGTTCCGCTCTGACCAGCATAACGATCCCCAACAGCGTTATCAGTATTGGCAACAGTGCGTTTTCTAGCTGTTCAAGCCTCACAAGCATTACTATTTCGAGTAACGTTACAAGCCTTGGCGTCAGTGCATTTCAAAGCTGTTCGGCTTTGACTAGCATTACACTCAATAACGGCATAACAACCATCGGAAGCAGTGTTTTCAATGGCTGCTCTAAGCTGGGCACCATCAATATCCCCAACAGCGTGGTCAGTATTGGTAACAATGCTTTCCAAAATTGCTCTTCTTTAGCCGGCGTTATTATTCCCAATAGTGTCAACAGCATCGGTAACAATGCTTTCCAAAACTGTTCTACTTTAGGCAGCGTCTTCATTCCCAGCAGCGTAAACAGCATAGGCAATAGTGTATTTGCAAGTTGTTCTGCGCTGACTAGCGTCAACATCGCTAGCAGTGCAGGGATCATTGGCAACCAAGCGTTTTACCTCTGCTCTGGGTTGACAAATGTTTCCATCAGCAATGGCACCAAAAGCATCGGCAGCCTCACATTTCAAAGCTGTTCTGCCCTTAAAAGCATCACCATTCCGAGCAGTGTTACCAATCTTGGTAATCAAGCATTTGCTTTCTGCTATGCTCTGACAAATGTCACGCTCAACAACGGAGTCACCAGCATCGGCAGCAGTGCATTTCAATCCTGTTCTGCGCTCACGAGTATTATGATTCCTAGCAGTATCATAAGTATTGGCGGAAGTGCTTTCCAAAGCTGTTCTGCCCTGATAAGCGTGTATTTCCAAGGAAACGCTCCTTCGCCGGCAGACGATACCACTGTTTTTTCGGGCGATAACTTTGTCACTGGCTACTATCTTTCGGGCACTTATGGGTGGACTAACATCTTTGACGGCATTCCCACGGCATTATTTGGCAGTGCTCCGATTCCACCTGCTTTGGGAATCAGCACTTATAGTGGTGGCAATCCAGCAGTGTTTTTTCCAACAGCCACTGGAGCAAATTTTGTTTTGCAGATGACGACGAATTTAACAAGCGGCAGTTGGACAACAGTTTCCTCTGGCATTCCCATTGGCGGCCTCATAATCACAAATCTGACAACGAGTGCCTTTTTCCGACTGCATTGACTGACGATAAGCGGACAAAAGTTGCCTCTGTGTTGTCCAAATCGGCATTTTAGTAAGACTTAATAAGAGAATCAATCAAGTCGAGATCCGGCTTCTGAAAAGGTTTCCATGTGCGTGTATCACCTTCCCGAATGCGTGAAAAATGTCCGCTGCGAATGCGTTCTTCGGCATCAAGTATGTATGCCTTGATTTTTGCCTCATCGTCACTTCCCCACTCTTTGCTGAGACACACCTTTACGCCTGTTCCGTAATCGTGAACAAGCGTGAGAACGGGAGCTTGCAAAAACTGGCAAAAAGAAATGTAAAACATCGAATTCGGCCATGGTTTTTCACTCATCTCGCTATAAATGGCCCTCGCATCCTCCGGTCGAGCGTCTGCATGACGCTGAATAGCTGATGCACCAACGAGAAATGGAAGTGTTAATCCTGATTTTTCGTCACAGTGAGATTCTAGGAGATGGAACCAAAATGGAGTCTTCATATTGTGTTTGCCGAACATCGTAATTATACCGTAGTGTAAAGCAAGGGATGAAACTTCCGGTTCGCCTTATCCGCGTGTTGCTCGTGCCATTTCCTTGCGTCCCCAATGCAAGCCAACGTGGTCTTTTGCGACGGTCACGTTGAATCGCCAACGCTAAAATTTCTGTTCGCAGACACCAGCGACGCGGCCTTGGCGCACTGGCGGGCCATCAACCATCTGCCGCAGCGCGAAAAATTGTCGCCATGAATGGCCGGGCAGTTTCCAAAGCCCGGCTCATGGCGTGTGTCCTGTTTCCAAGCTCTACTGGGGGTCTGGGCCGGTGAATTTTAATAAATGGCTGGGGATAAGACCATTGTAAATTTGATTTGGGAGAGAAAAATTGGGGAACATGGCCGGGAAATTGGGGAAAACCCTCGGGATAAATGGGGACAGCCCCGGAAAAATTGGGGAAAATCGTCGGGAAATTGGGGACGGTTATCGGGAAAATGGGAAAAACGCTCTGCACCATGGGGAGAGCCGATTTGAAAATGGGGGCAGGCCTCGTGAAATTGGGAAACATGACCCGCGAATTGGGGACGATGCTTTGGCAATGGGGGAAAATCGCGCTGGAACAGATGACGGCGATGAAAGCCGTCCCGCTTGGAACAAAAACTCCGGGCACCCGCAATTTGCGTCCCGGTAAAATTCGTTTTGAACGCAAACCCCGTTTTCCCGCTCCACTTCCTTGCCCAAGCTGATTAACCGTTTGCAAACGTGCGCGCGGTTTGTAAGCTATTCGGAAGTTCATGCGTCAATTTCGCAATATCGCGGTCAATGCCTTCATGGAACTCATCCGGCAGCCGATTTTTCTGCTGCTGATGACGGGTTCCGTGCTGTTCGAGATTTTTCTCGCGGTGCCGTATTATTTCGCGTTCGGCGACGAAATGAAACTCGTCAAAACCAGCGCGCTGGCGGTGATGCTGCTGTCGGGCTTGTTCGGCGCGGTGTTGAGCGCGTCGGCGTCGCTCGCGCGGGAAATCCGCACCGGCACGGCGCTGGCGGTGCTGTCCAAGCCGGTCGGGCGCGCGCAGTTTCTGCTGGCGAAATTCGCCGGCCTGGCGGCGGCGCTCACGCTGCTGGCCTACGTCAACCTGGTCGGCGTGATGCTGGCAAGCTGGATGGCGTTTGACGCCTACGGCAAAACCGATGTGCAGGCCATCGCGATTTTTGGCGGCGGCCATCGCGCTGGCCTACGCGCTGGCGGGGTTCAGCAATTTTTTCCTGCGCCGCCCGTTCGTGAGCGATGCGGTGATCGCGCTGGTGGTGATGGTCACGCTGGCGACATTTGTGATTTTTCAATTCACGCAGCAGATGCAGAGCCTTGGCGAACAGGCGGCGGTGGACTGGCGGTTGATTCCGGCGGGCATTTTAATTTTGTTCGCGCTCTGGATTCTGGCGGCGGTGGCGCTGGCGTGTTCCACGCGGCTGGACATGATTGCGACGCTGGCGGTCTGTTCGGCGGTGTTTCTGATCGGGCTGATGTCGGATTATTTCTTCGGCCTGCCCGCCGCCCACGGCAGTTGGTGGGCTTCGGCGCTTTACACCCTCGTTCCGAACTGGCAGCTTTTCTGGCTCGCCGACGCGCTGGAAACGGGCAAAAGCACGTTTCACTGGGCTTACGTCGGCAAGGCGCTCGGCTACGCGGTCGGCTATGCCGGCGCGGCGCTGGCCGTGGGCGTGGCGCTGTTTGATGAACGGGAATTAAGCTGAAGTTAAATCGATTGAATTGTTGAATCGTCAAACCGATTCGGCAAATTCCGAATGCAACGATTTGACAATGTTAACGATTTAACGATTTAACAAAACGTGGAACGCAACATCCAAAAAAACGGGCTGGTGAACCTCGCGGTCGCGCTGCTGATTTTTCTCGCCGGCTTTGGCGTGACGGTTTTCGCCGGCTCGCTGGCGGGACAGGCGGCGGCGGTTTTCCTCGGCCTCGGCGTGCTGGTCACTTTCATCAGTTGGTTCCAGATGCGGCTCGAGGAAAACGAGCGGCTGGAAAAACTGGAACTGGACGAACTCGCCCGCAGCCGGGGCGCGTCGCTGTTTGAAAGCAAGGACGGCGGCAGTTTTCCGGCGCAAAACGCGCGGCGGCAATTTGAAAAATTTTTCGTGCCCGGCTTCGCGGTTTTGATCCTGCTGCTCGAAGCCGGCGGCGCGTGGCTGCTCTGGAACTGGAGCGGCAAGAACCACCGCCGGCCTCAAAGAGGCCAACGCCACGGCGGCGCTTTCGCTCTTCGCCATTTTTGCGCTGGTGCTGTTTTTGATCGGCCGTTTTTCCGTGACGATTGCGCGGCTGGAAAACCACCGGCTGCTGCGGCCGGGCGCGAGTTTTCTGCTGGCGGGCGCCTATGTTTGCGCGCTCACGGCGCTCGGCATCGCGGGCGTCGAGGCGAAATTTCCGCAGCGCGGATTTCTGGGTGGCGCGCGGCCTGTGCGTGCTGCTCGGCTTGATGGCGGTGGAAAACTTGCTGACGCTGCTGCTGGAAATTTACCGTCCGCGCGTGAAGGGCAAGATCGCCCGGCCGCTTTACGAAAGCCGCGTGGTCGGCATTTTCGCGCAGCCGGAAAGCCTGTTCACCACGGCGGCGCAGACGCTGGATTACCAGTTCGGCTTCAAGGTTTCGGAAACGTGGTTTTTCCAGGCGGCGCAAAAAAATCTCGCGGCGCTGCTGCTGATCCAATTTGCCGTGCTGATTGTTGTCCACGACGGTCGTGTTCGTGGACGTGGGCGAACAGGCCGTGCGGGAACATTTCGGCAAGCCGGTGGCCGACGCTCGGATCCCGGCGCGCATTTCAAATTGCCGTGGCCGGCCGATAAAATTTACCGCTTCCGCACCGAGCAGATCCAGTCGCTTTACGGTCGGCTACACGCCGGACGCGCAGAGCGAGGCAGCGAGACACGATTCTCTGGACGGTCAGCCACAACAAGGAGGAAAATTTTCTCGTCGCCAACCGCGCCGCCACCACAGCCGCGACAGCCGGCACCAATGACGCGGCCAAAGCGCAGGCCGTCGGCCTGATCACCGTCAGCATTCCGGTGCAGTTTCAAATCACGAACGTCATGGACTGGGTTTATAAAAACAGCGAGCCGGACGCGCTGCTGAAGGATTTGGCGACGCGCGAAGTGATTCATTATCTTGCCGGCGTGGATTTGAACGAAGTGCTTTCGCAAGGCCGTCTGCAGGCGGCGGACGCGTTGCGCGACCGGATTCAAGACGCGGCCAACGCCCGCGCGCTCGGCGCAAAAATCGTTTTTGTCGGCTTGCAGGACATTCATCCGCCGACGGCCAGCAAAGTCGCCGAGACCTACGAAAATGTCGTCGGCGCGGAGCAGACCAAGCTCGCCAAAATTCTCGACGCCCAGGCCGACGCCATCCGCACGAACGCGCTGGCCGACGCGCAGTCGTTCACGGTCACCAACGTCGCCGACGCCAAGCGCGTGCAGCTCGTCACCTCGCAGTTTGCCGAGGCGGCGCTGTTCACGAACCAGATTCCGGCGTTTGAAGCGGCGCCGTCGGTTTATCGCCAGCGGCTGTATTTGCAGAGCTTCGCCGCCGCCACGAAAAACGCGCGCAAATATGTTTTGCTCGTCACCAACACGCAGGACGTGGTGATGTTTGACCTCGAAGACAAAATCCGCGACGACCTGCTGAACCTTTCCATCACCAATTCGCCATGAAAAAAAATCTGATTACCGTCATCATCGCCGCCGTGCTGGTGGTGATTTTCGCGCTGCTGCTGTTCACCTTCCAGGTGCGCCAGTCGGAAGTCGCCGTGCTGACGACGTTCGGCAAGCCGGCCGCGAACAACATTGACCAGCCGAATCTCTATTTCAAATGGCCGTGGCCGATCCAGCAGGTTTATCGCTTCGACCAGCGCGTGCAGAATTTCGAGGACAAGTTCAGCGAAAACCTACACGGCGGATCAACACCATGCGTGCTGACCAGCGTTTATGTGGGCTGGCGGATTTCCGACGCGAAGCCGAATTTTTCCCGAAGTTTGCGCGGCGGCTCGGTGGCGGCGGCGCAACAGCCAGCTGGAAACCATGCTCCGCAGCGCCAAGCTGGCGGTCATCGGGCAGCCATAATTTGTCCGACTTGGTGAACCCCGATCCGGCGCAGCTCAAGTTCGAGGCGATTGAAAATGAAATCAAAGCGCACGGTGCAACACGAACTGGCCGCGAACAATTACGGCATCAGCATTGAATTTCTCGGCATCAAAAAGCTCGGCCTGCCGGAAAGCGTGACGCAGACCGTGTTTGACCGCATGAAATCCGAGCGGCAACAAATTCATCAGCGAGGCGCAGTTCAAGGGCGAGGCCGAGGCGACCAAGATCAAGTCCGCCGCCGAACGCCAGGCCGCCGATGTGATCGCCAACGCGCAGGCCGCCGCCACGCAGATCGAGGGCGCGGGCGTGGCCGAGGCCGCGAAAACGCTGGCCGTGTTCCAGCAGAACCCGGAACTGGCGTGTTCCAGTTGCAGCTCGAGGCGTTGAAAAATTCGCTGAACCAGAAGTCCACGCTGATTTTTGACGAGCGCACGCCGCCGTTCAGTCTGTTCCAGAATCTGCCGGCGAATTCGGCAACGAAGTGATTGAGCCATGAGCGACCACGATCATCACGACCACCCGCACCCGCCGGAAACGCAGGACGCCGGCTCGCAGGCGCTGGCCGAGGCGTTGCGCAGCAGCTTCGTCATCGTCAAGTTCGCGATGGCGGCGCTGGTGCTGGTCATCTTCGGCGCGGGATTTTTCACCGTCGGGCCGCAGGAAAAGGCCGTCATTCTCCGCTTCGGCAAGCCGCTGGGCGAAGGCCAGAAAATGCTGCTTGAGCTCGGGGAAATTCTACTGGTCGTTTCCGTATCCGATTGATGAAATCATCCGCATTCCCATCACGGAAATCCAGAAGGTCAACTTCCACCGTCGGCTGGTATGCCGACCACGCCGGAAATGGAACTCGCCGGCACCGAGCCGCCGCCCGGCCCGTCGCTGAATCCGGCGATTGACGGCTACGTCATCACCGCCGACCGCAACATCATCCACACCCGCGCCACGGTTTTGTATCGGATTGACGACCCGCGCACGGCCATTTTCAATTTTACCAGCGGCACCAACCAGACGTTCAACCTCGCCGGCGTTTCCAACGCCGTGCAGAACGCCGCCAACAACGCCCTCATCCTCACCGCCGCGCGCTTCAATGTGGACGACATCCTCACCCGCGACGTGGCCGGATTTCAGGACGCGGTCAAACCGCGCGTGAGCGAACTGGCCGAGCGCGAGCATCTCGGCGTGGCGATTGACCAGGTGCAGGTGCAGAGCATCCCGCCGCGCCAGTTGGCGGACGTGTTTGCGCAGGTCACCACCGCGCGCCAGAACCACGACAAGCTGCTCAACGACGCCCGCAGCGAGGAGAACCGCATTTTGAGCCAGGCCGGCGCGGACGCCGCGTCCATCACCAACGCCGCCGAATCCGCGCGCACGCGCTTCGTCACCGGCGTCGAGTCGGACGCCAAGGCGTTCACCGAACTGCTGCCGAAATACGAGAGCAACCCGAACCTGTTCGCGCAAATGGAACTGGCCAAGGCCATGACGCAGATTTTGACGAACGTGCAGGACAAAATCTTTCTGCCGCAGCGCGCCGATGGCAAGCCGCGCGAACTTAGGCTACATGTTGAACCGCGAACCGCCGCAGCCGAAATCGGCGGCGAATCCGTAAATGAAAATGGACGCGATGCAAAAATTAAAAACGCAGATAGCGGCAACAGCGGTGCACTTGACGTTGAGCATTTATTTCGGAATTGCAGTGATTTACCATCTCGGAGCCGGAGGAATTTATGAAGATTCATTTTTCATGTGGGGCAATTTTGATTTGAAAGCTTTTTTCTTTCTTCAACCTCAATTTTGGTTGGTTTATCCGTCTAACGTCCCAATTGCAATAGGGAGCGAAAGCAGTTTTTATATTGCTGCTTTGATGACCTCAATAACTATGTTGATTTCAATTCTGCTTTGCAGTGTTCTATTTGGTTTGCTTTTTGCCGAAATAAAAAATCGGATTACCCGTCAATTTTCATTTTTAAAGTTATGCAAGTTACTTCTCTTTTAAGCCATCACGAACACGAGCACGGGCCGGAATGCGGCTGCGGCCACGACCACGAACATTCCGTCGTGCATCTCTGGCAGGCCGTCCTCGGCGTCGTCTTCGTCCTCAACGCCTTCATCGTGGACTGGCTGTTTGAAGCCGGCACCACGCTCGCCAGCGCCAGCGCCATGATCGGCGCGCTCATTTTGATTTATCCCATCGTCGTCACCGCCGTCAAGGATTTGCGCGTCGGCCGCTTGAGCATCAACGAACTCGTCGCCATCGCCGTGCTCGCCGCGTTCGCGTCCGGCAATTACGAGACCGCCGGCATCGTCGCCTTTTTCATGCTCACCGGCGAACTCATCGAATCCCGCACCGCCGAGGGCGCGCGCCAGTCCATCGAATCGCTCATCAAACTCACGCCCACGAAAGCGCGCCGCATTTTGAACGACGGCAGCGAGGAAGAAGTTGCCGCCAGCCAACTTGCGGTCGGCGATGTCATCCGCATTCGCCCTGGCGACAACGTGGCTGCGGACGGCATTATCTTGACCGGCGAAGGCTCGTTCAATCAGGCCACCATCACCGGCGAATCGCTGCCGGCGGACAAAAAACCGGCGACGAAGTTTTTGCCGGCACGCAAAATTTGACCGGCGTTCTGGAAATCAAAGTCAGCCGCGCCGGAACGGACACCACGCTTGGCCGCGTGCGCGAACTGATCATCGCCGCCGAAAAAACCAAGCTGCCCATCCAGAAAATCGTGGATCAATACATGGGCTTTTACACGCCGCTGGTGCTGGTCATCGGCGCGCTGGTCTGGGCCTTCACGCATGATTTGAACCGCGTCATCGCCGTGTTCGTCGTGTCGTGTCCGTGCGCGTTCATTTTGGCGACGCCGACCGCGATGGTCGCCGCGCTGTCCGCCGCCGCGCGTCTGGGAATTTTGATCAAAAACGTCGCGGACATTGAGCTTGCCGCGAAAATCAACGCGTTCGTCTTCGACAAAACCGGCACTCTCACGACCGGCCAGCTCGCCGTCAGCCGCCTTGCGCCGATTGGCGACACGAAACCGGCGGAACTTTTGCTGCTGGCCGCGTCCGCCGAAAAATACAGCAACCACCCGACAGCAAAAGCGCTGGCAACTTTGGCGGGTGAAGCCGGAGTTCCCCTGGCCGAGCCGAAAGATTTTGCCGAAACCGCCGGTCGCGGCGTGAAGGCGGAAATCAACGGCGCGAAAATTCTGGTGGGCCGCGCGCAATGGCTCAAGGACAACGGCATTGACGGCAGCTTTGAAAAATCCGTGGACGTCGGCGAGACCGAAGGCTGGAGCTTGATTTTCGTCGCGCAAAACGGCAGGTGCGTCGGCTGGGTCGGCATGCAGGACCAGACGCGCGCCGAGGCCAAGGAAGCGCTGGCCGAATTGAAGGAAGCCGGCGTGCGCCGCATCGCGATGATTTCCGGCGACCGGCAAGTGGTCGCCACGCGCGTCGCCGCCGAAATTGGTTGCGAGGAAGCGAAAGGCGATTGCCTGCCGCAAAACAAGGTGGATTTCGTCGGCGTCGTGAGGTCGAAAGGCTACAAAGTCGCGGTCGTCGGCGACGGCGTGAACGACGCGCCGGCGCTGGCGGCGGGCGACATCGGCATCGCGATGGGCGCGGCGGGCAGCGAAGTGGCCATCCACAGCGCGACGATTGCGCTGATGAACAATGATCTGCGCCGGTTGCCGTTTTTGGTGAAGCTTTCGCGCAGCACGCGCGCCGTCATCAACCAGAATTTCCTGTTCGGCGTGCTGTTCATCATCGTCGGCCTGACGGTGACCGCGTTCGGCATCATCGGCCCGATTGTTGCGGCGATTTTGCACAATGTCGGCTCGCTGATCGTGATTTTCAACAGCGCGCGACTGGTGCGCAAAGGCGAGGAACTGGAGCATTTTCATCCTGAAACGGAAAAGCCCGAACGCCCGAACGCCGGCCAATTAACGCCGAAGTTGGCGTGAATAATGAAAGCGCCTGCGGAACACCGCATATATCTTGCAAAACAAGATTATCCTTTGAAGTGTTCGGAGGAGGTTTTTAGCAACGACGAATTAATTTTTTTAAGCAGATATGGGTTCTGGATGGAAGCTTTAGTTGATGGCAAGATTTTACCAATAACCGAAAATCAAAAAAGATTGATTGATGTTCACGTTGGTAAAATTGAACCAACCAATAAAGAAGAAAACGCATGGCGAAAATTAATTGAACGAAGAATTTGGGAACAAAATGAAATCGAATCGCCGCATTACAAATTGGTTGATGAAGCAGAGCAATGGTTCAGTCGTGCGGACTGGAAGAAAATGAGAAGCTGGAAAAACTCATAGCTAATTTTTTATGCCCGTCCCCGAATTAAATCCGCAATCCGCAATCCGCAATCCGCAATCAAACGGCGAAGTCGTTGTCTCGGTTCGCGGCCTGACGAAAATTTTCAAGGATTTCTGGAACCGGCCCAAGGCTCGCGCGGTGGACAACGTGGATTTTGAAGTCCGCCAAGGCGAAGTTTTTGGACTGCTCGGACCGAACGGCTCCGGCAAATCCACCACGGTCAAGCTGCTGCTCGGTTTGCTGAATCCGACGCGCGGGCACATTGAGGTGTTTGGCCATTCGCCGCGCCATGTCCAGACGAAAGCGCGCATCGGTTATTTGCCCGAAGAATCTTATTTGTATCGCTATCTCAACTCGCGCGAGACGCTGGATTTTTTCGGAAATCTTTTTCATCTGAACAAGGCTGACCGCGACAACCGCGCGGAGCAGTTGCTGGAAATGGTCGGCCTTGGCAAAACGCAGATGCGCGCCGTCGGCGAATTTTCCAAAGGCATGCAGCGCCGCATCGGGCTGGCGCAGGCGCTGATCAACGATCCTGATTTGGTGATTCTCGACGAACCGACCGCCGGCCTCGATCCCATCGGCTGCCGCGAGGTGAAAGATTTGATCCTCGCGCTGGCGCGGCGCGGCAAGACGGTGATTTTGAGCAGCCATCTGCTGTCGGATGTTGAAGATGTGTGCGACCGCGTGGTGATTTATTATGGCGGCAAAATCCAGGCCGCCGGCACGCTGAAAGAACTGCTGGCCGAGCCGGACACGTTGCGCATCACAACGCCGGTGCTGCCACGCGAAACACTGGAGCGCGTTTTGGAAATCATCCGCCGTGACATTTCGACCGGCGAAGTGCGCGTGGACAATCCGACGCAAAATCTGGAAAGTTATTTTCTGCAAGTGGTCGAAAAGGCGAAACACGCGGCGCAGGAAACCAGCGGCGCGCAGTCCGGCGCACGCGTGGCCGAGTATCTGCGCGGCGGCGTGGAAGCAATCCCGGCGACGGACAAGGTTTTGGAAAAATTGTCGCTGCCGCAAGCGGCGCCGACCGCAACCAAATCCGCCACGGAAACCGCCGCGCCCAAAGTGGACGATCGCAAGCTGGCCGCGCTCGCACAACCGGGCGTTTCCGCAACGCCGGTGGAAAAACCCAAACCGGAAACGGAAGCGGCCAAACCGGTGGATTTGTCCCAGGCGGATGAAAAACTGTCGTCGCTGCTCGGCGGAAAGAAATAATTTTGGCCACAGATTTTCACAGATGAAACACAGATGGAGAAAAGCCGTCCCGCCGGATTTTTTATCTGTGTTTCATCTGTGCCCATCTGTGGCTTCTGAATAAATGCAAAGAATTTTTGCCATTGCCTGGTTGACGTGGAAGGCCGCGCTGCGGTTCAAGCTGTTCCTCGTCATCGCGGCGTTGCTGGTGTTCGCGGTTGTCGGACTGCCGCTGGTCATCAAGGACGACGGCACGGCGCAGGGGTTCACTCAGATCATTCTGACCTACACGTTGAGCGCGATCACGGCGCTGCTCGGGCTTTCAACGCTCTGGCTGGCGTGCGGAACGCTGGCGCGGGACATCGAGGAATGCCAAATCCAAGTCGTCGCGACCAAGCCGATTGCCCGCTGGCAGATCTGGCTGGGCAAATGGCTGGGCATCGTGTCGCTGAACGCGGCGCTGCTGGCGATTTCCGGCGGCTGTGTTTTCGGCCTGCTCCAGTGGCGCGCGACGAAGCTCCCGCCGGCGGAGCAGAAAATTTTGCGACGAGCAGGTGTTGGTCGCGCGCGGCTCGGCAAAGCCACCGGACAACACCGCGGAGATCAATGCGGCGGCGGAACAAATTCTGGCGAATCGTTTGAAGTCCAGCCCGGTGGAAAAAGTGGACGTGCCGGAAGTGCGCCGCCAGATCCGCGAGGGGGTCAAGGCGGATTCGCAACTGGTGCCGCCGAGCTACCAGCGCACCTGGCAGATTGACCTGGGTTTCGCCAAAAATTATCTGCACGGCAAGCCGCTCCAATTGCGGGTGAAATTCAACGCGGCGCAGAACAGCGCGGCGGGGACTTTCGTGGCGCTGTGGCAGATCGGCGATCCCAATACCCCGAACGCGCGGCGGCTGGCGCCGATGAGCCTCGCGCCGGACACGTTCCATGAATTTGCGATCCCGCCGGACTTGTTTGACGCGAACGGCATGCTGACCGATCACCTTCGTCAACCCGAACGAGACCGCGCTGCTTTTCCCGCTGGATGACGGCATGGAAGTCTTGTATCCCGAAGGCGGTTTCGCGCTGAATTTTGCGCGCGGGCTGGGCATCATTTTTTGCTGGATGGCGCTGCTGGCGGCGCTGGGACTGGCGGCGGCGAGCCTGCTTTCGTTTCCGGTGGCGGCATTTTTTTCGCTGGCGATGATGCTGGTGGTTTTCTCCAGCGGCACGCTGGCGGAGATCGGTGGATTCCGGCTCGGTGGCGGCGGGCAACCGAGAAAAGGGCGTGGCGGGACATTCGATCATGGATTTCGTGCTGATCCCGGCGTTCAGAGGCATGCTGGCGGTGGTGAGCCTGGCGAAAAATTTTTCCCCGATTGACGCGTTGAGCACCGGCCGCAGCATCACCTGGGGCGAACTCGGCCTGGCCTTTGCGCAAATCGTCCTGTTGCTGGGCGGTTTTTTTGCGGTGGCGGGAATCGTTTTCTTCAACCGGCGCGAACTGGCCACGGCGCAAGCACAATGAAAAATTCAAAATGAACGCGCGCGTCAAAAAAATTCTTCTGCTGCTGCTCGCCGCCGCGCTGCTGTCTGGGTTCCGGCCAGATGCAAAAGTCGTTGAACCATGACCGCGACACGCTCGGCCTGACGCAGCATGGCCGTGCTGCAGAACGCGCCGCCGCTGCTGGCGTTCACCACGGTCGCGCTCGGCGGTTTTCGCGGGTTGATTTCAAATTTCCTCTGGATTCGCGCCAACGATCTGCAGCAGGACGACAAATTTTTCGAGGCCGCGCAGCTGGCGGACTGGATCACGAAGCTGGAGCCGACGTTCGCGCAGGTGTGGCTGTTTCAGGCCTGGAACATGGCCTACAACATCTCGGTCAAGTTCAAGGATTTTCGGCCGACCGCTGGCGCTGGGTCGAGCGCGGCATCGAACTGCTGCGCGACGACGGCCTGCGTTACAATCCCAACAACCCACTGATTTACCGCGAGCTGGGCTGGATTTTTCAAGCAGCAAGATGGGACAAAACCTCGACGACGCGAACATGTATTACAAGGGCCAGTGGGCGGATGAAATGGAAAAGTTTTTTCGGCCCGAACGGCACGAATTTTGACCGCCTGCTCCATCCGCAAACGGCCGAGGACATCCGGCAATTGTCGCGTCTTCACAAACCAATACAAGCTGGACCCGGCATTCGCGAAAAAGGTGGATGAGAAATACGGCCCCTTTGACTGGCGGCTGCCGGAGGCGCACGCGATTTATTGGGGCGCCAAGGGACTGGAAGCCGCCGCGAAAAACCCGGACAAGGTCAAGGCCGACGACCTGATCACCTTGCGCCGGATCATTTACCAGTCCCTGCTGCAGGCGTTTCATCACGGACGGATCGTGGTCGATCCGTTCACCAAGGCCTATTCGCTCGGCCCGAACCTGGATCTCGTCGCCGCAGGTCAACCAAGCTTATCTCGAATTTGTATGCCGATGAAACCGACCCCAGCCAGAAGGACGGCATCCTCAACGCGCACCGGAATTTTCTGCGCGACGCCGTTTATTTTCTCTACGAGGCCGACCGCATTGGCGAGGCGCAGAAATGGTTCAAATATCTGGGCGAAAAATATCCCGACAAGCCGATCATTGAAAACCAGCCGGATTCACTGCCGAAAAATCTGACGCTGGATGAATACGCCGTGGCCGTGGTGCAGATTGACATTGGCGAAACCTCGCAGGAACGCGTGACCGCCGCCGTGCAGGGCCTGCTGATCGCGCGCCTATTATGCCCTCGCCGCCGGTGAGGACGACCGCTACGAAAATCTCAAGCGCCTCGCCATCCGGGTCTATCAGCGATATACGGCCAAAACCGCCGGCTCCGGCGGCAAGACGCGCATCCCGCTGCCGCCTTTCGACACGCTGAATGCCGCCGTAATCCGGCAATTGCTCGACCCGAAAGACGGCGTGCCTTATGCCGCCCGCGCCGAACTGGTCACCAAACTGGGCTTGCCCGCCAACCTGCTTGCGTCCGGCAAACACCGCGACCAACGCCGTTGAAAATGTTTCCACCAATGCCATTCCGACCAATGCCGTTGCACCGGCGCGGCCGTGAAATAATTTTTGCGACCGGCCGGCGCCGTTTCGCGTAAGCTGGTTCTTGCTGTGACGAAGAAAAATTCCAGTTCCAAGCCGCTGCGCGTCGGCCTGATTTCGCTCGGCTGCGCCAAAAATCTGGTGGACGCCGAGATCATGCTCGGCTCGCTCCTGAAAAGCGGCGTCGAAATCACCAACGACGCCGCGCAACGCCGACGCCATCATCGTCAACACCTGTTCCTTCATTGACTCCGCGCAGGAGGAAAGCGTGGACACCATTCTCGAATCCGTCGAGCTGCGCGAGGCGAACCAACGCGGCCAGGCCGTCATCGTCTCCGGCTGCCTGCCGCAGCGGTTCCGCGAGGAACTGCCCAAGCTCATGCCCGAAGTGGACGCGTTCATGGGCATTGACCAGGTCGCGCAAGTTGGCGACATCGTGGGCAAGGCCATTGCCAATCGCGAGTCCGAAAAGTTCAAAGTCCAAAGTCGCAAAGTCCAGAAAGCCAAACTCGTCTCGCGCCTGAACGAACTGGAAAAAAACCGTCCGCTCGACGAACACGAAAAGGAAAACGCGGATTCGCGGCACAGACAAATTTGGCAAAACCAAAACCGTCGTCGTTCCTCAATCGCGCAATCGCGCAATCCGGCAATCGGCAATTTTGGATGTCACCCCGCGCCCGGTTTTCATTCCCGATTTCGAGACGCCACGCTTCCGCCTGACGCCGAAACATTTTGCCTACGTCAAAATCGCCGAAGGCTGCAACCATCCGTGCAGTTTCTGCATCATTCCCCGGATGCGCGGCTCGCACCGCAGCCGCACGCAAAGCGACATCGTCGCCGAAGCGAAGGCGCTTATCGCCGACGGCGTGAAGGAGATCAATTTGATTTCGCAGGACTCGACGTATTACGGGCTCGATCTGCGCCCGAACCATAGCCGCGCCATTTCGTCGCCGGAAAAATTCAACGCCGCCGACTCAATCGCTATCCGCCGACGCCACGACCATTTGCACGCTGCTGCGCGAACTTAATTCGCTCAAGGGCGATTTCTGGATTCGCCTGCTTTACACGCATCCGGCGCACTGGACCGACGAACTCATCCAGACGATTGCGGAGTGCGAAAAAGTGGCGCGCTATGTGGACATGCCGCTCCAGCACATCCACGAAAACATGCTCGAACGGATGCGTCGCGAAACCTCGCAACAATACATCGTGGACCTCATCCGCAAAATCCGCGCCGGCGTGCCGGGCATCGCGTTGCGGACGACATTCATCGTCGGTTTTCCCGGCGAAACCGAGGCGAGCTTCAACACGCTGCTGGAGTTCATCCGCGAAACGAAGTTTGAGCGGCTCGGCGTGTTTGCTTACTCAAAAGAAGACGGCACGCGCGCCGGCGCGATGGCCGGCCAGCTTTCCGAGAGAGTGAAACAAAAGCGCCGCGAACTCGCCATGGCCGTGCAGCACCAGGTCGCCGTGGCCGTCGCGGAAAGTTTTGTTGGCCGCGAAATCAAAGTCCTCATCGAAGGCGAGGCCAACGCGAAACAGTTGCAATCCGCCAGCGTGAGTTCGTGGGAACATGGCCTGCTGCGGGAACGCGACGCGGTGAAAATCGGAAACCGCAAATCGGAAATCGGAAATTATCTGGTCGCGCGCAGCGAGGCGGATGCGCCGGACATTGACGGACGTGTTTACATTCGCGGCAAGCTTCCCATCGGCGAATTTGCCAAAGTCAGAGTCACCGGCCACGCGGATTATGATTTGATGGCAGAGCCGGTGTTGGAAACACTTTGACTGGGCATACGGTGATGCGACCGCAGGCTGACGCCCGGCTTTTGACGGCCATCACCCCCAATGTTAGTTGTTTTGTTCCCTGATTAAATCAGGGCAATCACGGTTCTTGGGCTCTTTTTTTAATATTTAATGTTGACAGAAAGCAAATTTTGGTAAAAGATTTAGCAGTTGTTTTAAAAAAGGGGTTAAACACTCCACCCAATTAAAAAATTATGAAATCATTAAAATACACGATGTTTTTAACGGCTGCGGTTGCTTTGGCGACAGCGTCAACGGCCAGCGCGAGTGACAACAACACTGCCAATCCTTCGTTGAGCGTTTTAACTGCGGCCACCTCCGCCGAACTGCCAGCCAAGGCGGGGGCATTGGTTGCCCAGGCGGATGCTAAAATGCTCAAACAAACCACCATTGACGTCGTCAAAGCCGCCGTGGGTTTAAATCCCGCCGCCGCTCCGGCCATCGTCGAGAGCATCGCCAAATCGTCGCCGGCAATGACCGCAATCGCGTCTGCGACCGCGGTTACTTTGGTGCCGAACCAAGCCGCTGCCATCGCGCGGGCCGCTGCTTCAGCGGCCCCGGCCAAGGCGGGTGCGATTGTTGAAGCCATCTGCCGCGTAGTGCCAGCGGATTATCAAAAAGTGGCGGCGGCGGTGGCGGAAGCCGTGCCGGGAGCCAGCAAGGAAATTTTAGCCGCTATTGCAGCGGCAATTCCTGAACTCAAAAATACTATCAATCAAATCTTGGTTACCTATGGGAGCAACCTCCCTTCAATGAGCACACTGTTGCCTCAGTTGTCTAATCAAACGGCAGCGCTTGCAGGGAATGCGACACCCAGCATGGCTCGCGGCCCGTCAGCAGTGCCTCCGCAGGTTCCCGTTTCGGGAACACCGCCTGTGATTAATCCCGGCACAGGAACCCAAGCTCCTCCAGGCGGACACAATTATTCATCGCCGTAGTTTCAATTTAATCAACTACCCATCTTCGCTCCGGCGAAGATGGGTTCTTTATTGTGAGCTTGGTGGAATTTGAACTGCCATGGGAAAGCGCGGTAGCAATAGTGCTTTGGCAAAGCCAGTCCCTCGCCAATAAATTTCACTGGGAACTAGTCCAAAAACGCCGCGATGGCAAAATTTGTCGGCAACGCCAGTTCGCGCCGATCAAGCCAGCTCAATGCCAACCGGGCAATGGTCACTGCCCAAAATTTTCCGGCGGATGAAAGCGTTTTTCAGTTGCGGACGCAGCGATTTGGAAATGAGAAAATAATCAATGCGCCAGCCGATGTTCCGCGAACGCGCGCCGCTCATCGGACTCCACCAACTGTAATGTCCGCCGCTTTTTTCAAATTCACGAAAGGTGTCCACGAAGCCGGCATTCACGAACGCGGTGAAGCCGTTGCGCTCCTCGATGGTGAAACCGTGGTTGCGGACATTGGCTTTGGGATTCGCGAGATCTAGTTCCGTGTGCGCCACGTTGAGGTCGCCGCAACAAATCACCGGCTTTTTCCGCTCCAGCTTTTTCAGGTAGGCGAGAAAATCAGCGTCCCATTTCTGCCGGTAGCCGAGCCGGGACAGGTCGCGCTTGGAATTCGGCACATAGACGTTCACGAGAAAAAAATCCGCGTATTCGGCGGCCAGCACGCGGCCTTCCTTGTCGTGCTCGCTGATGTCAATGTGCGGGATGACGTTCAGCGGCCGCGTCTTGGTGAAGATGGCAGTGCCGGAATAACCTTTCTTTTCCGCGCAGTTCCAGAAGGTCGTGTAGCTGGCGGGCCAGAGATGTTCCACGTCGTCGGGCGTGCATTTGATTTCCTGCAAACACAGCACATCCGGATTCTCGGCGGCGAGATATTCCAGAAAATTTCGCTTCTGCACGGCGCGCAGGCCGTTGACGTTCCAGGAAATCAGTTTCATGCGCCGGCATTTTAAGCCACAAATGAACACAGATGAAACACAGATTTGAATCATTCTCATCCTCATCGTCTTCCTCAATTTCCCATTGCGAGGATGAGCATGAGGAAGAGGATGAGGGATGATTTGATACTTTGACGTTGAGGAGTAAGACGGCTAAATTGCTGGCAGTTAAACATGATTGCCAACCTCGCCACCAAACCAGCAACACCGCCGAATTTCCGCACGGGCGACGAGCGGCTCGTCAAGCTTACAGCCAGCGCCGCCGACAAAGTCGCCGCGCTGCTCGCCAAGCAAGGTCGGCCCGGCGGCGTGCTGCGCGTGGCCGTCGTCGGCGGCGGTTGTTCCGGCCTGCAATACAAGATGGATTTGCAGGACGGCCCGGCCAGCCGTGACATCCTTGTCCAAAGCGGCGGGGTCCGCGTGGTCGTTGACCCCAAGAGCGCGCTCTACGTCACCGGCAGTGAACTGGATTACATCGAGGCGCTGCAGGACGGCGGCTTCAAGGTGAAAAATCCCAACGCCGCGACGAGCTGCTCCTGCGGCGAAAGTTTCAGCGCGTGATCCAACAATTTTTAATTCTTAATTTTTAGTTTTTTAATTGCTGGAACACGGTCGCCTTGACTCAAAATTTAAATCTCAAAGTTAAAAATTGATGGATTACTTCGCCCTGCTCAACGAACCGCGCCGCCCGTGGCTGGATGCGGATTTGCTCAAGCAAAAATTTCTCGCGCTGGCATCGGACGCCCATCCCGACCGCGCTCACAACGCGAGTGAATCTGAAAAATCCGCGATCACGGCGCGTTACGCCCGGTTGAATGCGGCTTATCATTGTCTCGCCGAACCGAAACTGCGTTTGGTGCATTTGCTCGAGCTGGAACTCGGCGCGAAACCAAAGGACATCCAAACGATTCCTGCCGCGCTGGCCGATTTGTTTGCCGAAATCGCGACCGTTTGCAAAGGCGCGGATATTTTTCTCGTTGAAAAAAGCAAGGCCACTTCGCCGCTGGTGCAAGTCCAGTTGTTTGAGCGCGGACAGGACTGGATTGACCAACTGAATCGCCTGCAAAAAAAACTGAACGAACTGCGCGAGAAACTGACGGGTGAATTGAAATCGCTCGACGCGCAATGGATTTCAGCGGACGCCGCTTCGCGCCGGGAAATGTTGCCGAAGCTGGAGGAGCTTTACCGGCTGTTCGGCTATTTCAACCGCTGGAACAGCCAGATTCAGGAGCGCGTCGTTCAGCTTTCACTTTAAGCTGCGGAGCAGCGGCAGAAAGTATCCCACGGTGAAACCGTGGGATTATATTTGCATATTTAAAAAGCCCCGGCAGGGGCGGAAGAAATTCCGTCAGTCGGTTTTCCGCCGCCCCTACCGGGGCTTAAATTATTTTTTGACGCCAAACCCAAGGTTTCACCGTGGGCTATTGCCGGTCGCCACTCCGTGGCTTCATTCCGCCTGAAACACAATCGCGCTCAACGGTGGCAGGTTGAATTCCGCCGAGTGCGGCTGGCTGTGGCACGGGCTGTTTTCGGCGGTGACGCCGCCCAGATTTCCCTGGTTGCCGCCGCCGTAAATCTGCGCGTCGCTGTTTAGGACTTCGTTCCACTTGCCGCCGCGCGGCAGGCCGATGCGATAGAACGGCCGCGGCACGGGCGTGAGATTCAGAATAACCACGGTCTGATTTTTGCCATCCGCCGTCTGGCGCAAAAAGGAGAGCACGCTGTTCTCGCGGTCGGTGCAGTCAATCCAGTTGAAGCCCGCATGGTCGTAATCCGCCTGCCAGAGGGCCGGCGATTTTTTATAAAGCTGGTTCAAATCGGCGACGAATTTCTGCGCGCCGCGATGATACGGGCCGGCGTCGAGCAGCCACCAGTCGAGCTGCGCATTTTCATTCCATTCGGCGCGCTGGCCGAATTCCCCGCCCATGAACAAAAGTTTTTTGCCGGGGAACAGCCATTGATAACCGAGCAGCGCGCGGAGGTTCGCGAATTTCTGCCAGTCGTCGCCGGGCATCCGCGTGATGAGCGAGCCTTTGCCGTGGACAACTTCGTCGTGCGACAGCGGCAGCACGAAATTTTCATTGTGATGATAGAGCATCGCGAACGTGAGATCGTTCTGGTGATACTTGCGGTGGATCGGCTCGCGGCCGAAATAGCCGAGTGTGTCGTGCATCCAGCCCATGTTCCATTTGAACGAGAAACCCAGCCCGCCCAGATACGGCGGGCGCGTCACCAGCGGCCACGCGGTGGATTCCTCGGCAATGGTCATCACACCGGGAAATTCCGTGTGCGTGATGTGGTTGAATTTTTTCAGGAATTCGATGGCTTCCAGATTTTCACGGCCGCCGAATTGATTCGGAATCCACTGGCCTTCCTTGCGCGAGTAATCGAGATAAAGCATCGAGGCGACGGCGTCCACGCGCAGTCCGTCAATGTGGAAACGCTCGCACCAGAAGAGCGCGTTGGCGACGAGGAAATTGGAAACTTCGTTCCGGCCAAAATTGAAAATCAGCGTGCCCCAGTCCTGATGTGCGCCCTTGCGCGGGTCTTCATGTTCGAACAACGCGGTGCCGTCGAAGCGCGCCAGCGCCCAGGTGTCGCGCGGGAAATGCGCCGGCACCCAGTCCACGATCACGCCGATGCCAGCCGCGTGCAGCGCGTTGACCAGAAATTGAAAATCCTCCGGCGTGCCGAACCGGCTGGTCGGCGCGTAAAAGCCGGTGACTTGATAGCCCCACGACGGATAATAGGCGTGTTCCGCAACAGGCAGAAATTCGACGTGCGTGAAGCCGAGGCGCGTGACGTATTCGACGAGCGGCCGGGCCAGTTCGCGGTAACTCCACGATTCGGTCGCGGTCTTTTTCCGCCACGAGCCGACGTGGACTTCATAAACGCTCATCGGCGAGCGCAGCGGGTCGCGTTCGCGGCGTTTTCGCAGCCAGGCATCGTCGCTCCATTGAAACTTTTTTGTGTCCCAGACAATCGCGGCCTGTTTCGGCGCGACTTCAAAATGAAAACCGAACGGATCGGTGTTCAATTTGATCTGGCCGTGCGCATCGCGAATTTCAAATTTGTAATGCGCGCCCTGGGCCACGCCGGGAATGAAAATTTCCCAGACGCCGGACGCGCCGAGCAATCGCATGGAATTAACGCGTCCGTCCCAATGGTTGAAATCGCCGACCACGCTGACGCGCTGCGCGTTTGGCGCCCAGACCGCGAAGCTGGCGCCGTGAACGCCGTCAATCACGCGCAGTTGCGCGCCCAGCTTGTCGAAAATTTTCCGCTCGTCCCCTTTGCCGAACAGAAACAAGTCCGCCTCGCCGAGCGTCGGCAGAAAAGAATAGGCGTCGCGCGTGCGGCGCGTGTGGCCGGCGTTATCGGTGATGACGAGGTCGTAGGCATAGACGGCGTTTGCCAGCGGCGTGATGCCTTCAAACACATCGGTTTGGGGAATCCGCTTCAACTCGAAGCTCGGTTTGGCCTTTTCATGCACGGGCTGGACTTCGACCTTGGCGGCGTCGGGAAGCAGGGCGCGGACGACGAGACCGGACTGGTCGCCGAGCGGATGCATGCCGAGCAACGTGTGCGGTGATTGATGGGTCAGATCAACCAGACTGCGGAGTTCATCTTTGGTCAGCAACATGACGACGAAAGAATAACACAATTTTTTCGTCAAGACATGAAATTCATAAATCGACTGCCGATTCTTTCGATCAAGAGAACGCCAGTTACAGACCGCCTGTTTGGTTTGCACATTTTTGAGTTCCGCTGGACTTAATTACCTGATGATATATCGTTTCAGAAAAGCAAAAAATGCGGGCTGAAGAATTATTCTTGAGCCGCGTTTGCAAATATTTAACATGTCGCTGATTATGAACTCCGCTTTGAATCTCCTGAAGGAGCAGTCTGCGTTTGGCGCAACCAAGACCCGCTTTTCATTTGCCAGTTTTTTGTGTGCCACCGTTCTGTTTTTTAATCTTGCCGTTGAACGCGGTCACGCTGCCGGGACAGTGGTCGCCTGGGGGCAAAATGATTCTTCGCAGAGCACCGTTCCGCCGAATTTGACCAACGTCATCGCCGTCGCCGGCGGTTTTTCCCACAGCCTGGCTTTGAAAAACTCCGGCACCGTAGTCGCCTGGGGCAGCCCGACCAATGTCCCCGCCGGACTGTCCGGCGTCATCGGAATTGCCGCCGGCAACGGGTTCAGCCTGGCGCTGAAAAGCAGCGGCGGCGTTGTCAGTTGGGGAAGCCAGACGACGGTGCCGTCCGGATTGACCAACGCGGTGGCAGTGGCCGTTGCTTCGTCCAACACAATGGCGCTCACCAGTGATGGCGCCGTGGTTTCCTGGGGCGTCGTTGCGCCGCCCCCCGCAACGGTAACGAATGTCGTGGCGCTGGCCGCCGGTTACACACACAGTCTGGCGCTGCAAGGCGATGGCACCGTCGCCGCCTGGGGCGACAATACTTGGGGACAATGCACCGTGCCAACCGGCCTGACCAACGTGGTGGCGCTGGCCGGAGGCGAATATCACAGTCTCGCCCTGAAAAGCGACGGCACCGTGGTCGCCTGGGGTGACAACACCTGGAAACAAAGCGCCGTGCCGGCCCATCTGGCCAATGTCGTGGCGATCGCAGCGGGCGCTTATCACAGTCTGGCACTGAAGCAAAATGGCACCGTGGTCGTGTGGGGGGACAACACCTATTTTCAAACCAACATTCCCGCCGGCCTGACCAACATTGTCGGGATCGCCGCCGGGCGCAATTACAATTTGGCGGTGGTGGGCACCGGCGCGCCGGCCATCACCGTCCAACCGGTCAGCCAATACAACGCCAGCAGCGGTGCCGCATTTTTTTGGGTGATGGCGGCGGGTTTGTCGCCGTTGAGCTACCAATGGCAGCAGGACGGCACCAACATTGACGGCGCGACGAATTCGCTGCTCATGCTGACGAACCTGGCAACGTCCGCAGCAGGCGTTTACTCGGTGACGGTGAGCAATGCGCTGGGAACCGTCACGAGCGCCAATGTGGAATTGCCGCCGGTCTGGCGCCAGCCATTCATTTCAACCCAGCCGCAAAGCCAGGCCATCCTTTGCAACGATCCCGTAACCTTCCAATTATTGGTCGGCGGCACCAAGCCGTTAAGCTACCAGTGGCAATTCAATGGAACCAACATCGCGGATGCCACAAACTCTGTGCTGACTCTGGCAAATGTCACTGGCGACAACGCGGGTGAATACTCCATCATCGTGACCAATCTCAACGGCTCGGCGACCAGTCAAGCGGCCATCCTGACCGTGATCGGCCAGCCGCCGCTGATCACCAGTCCATTGACTGCCACCGGCAAGCAAGGGGCAGCTTTCAGCTACACCATCACCGGCCAGCATGATCCGACTTACTTCATGGCTGACGGTCTGCCGCTGGGACTGGCCGCGAACCCGACGAACGGCGTCATTCAGGGAACGCCACTGGAAAGCGGTATCTTTGTTGTGACACTTGGCACGGCCAACCTGTGCGAGTCCGCCCAAACCAACCTGACGCTGACCATCGCTTCTTCGATCCCCGTCATCACCAGCACGTTGACGGCTTCCGGCACGGAACAGGTCGCCTTCATTTATCAAATCCGCGCCTCGGATTCGCCCACGGCATTTGGCGCGGGAAATTTGCCGCAAGGGTTGACTGTGAACCCGACCAATGGCGCCATTTCTGGCAGCCCGCTCTATGCCGGGAATTACAACGTGGCGCTCACTGCCAGCAATGTCTGGGGTGTCGGCGCGGCCACCCTGCAGTTGAGCATTTCCAATGCGCCCGTCGCCGGGTTGTCCATGGCCAACTTACTCACCAACTATGCGTCGCCCTATCTGTTGAATTTCCAATTCACGTTGTTTGACAACGACGATCCCACGTTGGGCAACGCCGTGGTGACGGATCCGCGAAACTTGACGGTGACCGCTTTTGAAGACGGCGTGCCCGTTGATCCATCGGAAACTTCGGTCATCATCCAAGGGGTCAACCAAGGGGTCACAGCAAAAGTGCTCAAAGCCTATCTGGTGCTGGATTTCTCGGAAAGCATCGCCTCCATCTTATCAAACGGCGACACCAACCACAACGGCATCTCCGACGCGGTGGACACCGAGGTGGGCGCCGCCGAGAATTTCGTCAACCAACAGCCTGCAGGCGCTCAAATCGGCGTCTATGAATTCCATCGCGACGACGTAAGCCCGAACCAAGTGCAGTCGCTCACCGCGGACAAAACGCTGCTGGACAATGATATTGCCGGCATTTGGACCAACTATGTCCAGAATTTTCCCGCCGGCTCGCGTTGCTGGGACGCCTTGTATGCGGCGATCAAGGCGCTGGGCGCGAAGAATGCCGATGAGGAACATGTGGTCATCTTTTGTTCCGACGGCAACGACACGTCCAGCACACAAACATTCCAGACCGTCATCAATACCGCCAGCAACGCCAACGTGCAGGTGTATTGCGTCGGTTTCGGCAATGAAATCAACACCAACACGCTCCTCTCCATCACCAGTCAGACTCAAGGCCAATACTACGAGGCAACCAACTTGGCGGCGTTGGCGGCCAACTTCGCCCAGATTGGCAAAGATCTCAGCGGTCAATACTTCCTGCGCTGGGCCACGCTCAAAAACGCGAAAAGCCCCCCCTTCATGCCCTCCTTCCAGATTACTTACCAGGGCTACACGGCTTACTCGCCGACCAATCCGCCGCCGTTTATTGCCAGCACCAACTATACCTATATCACGAACTCGGATGATTCGATCACGACCAACGAAATGCCGGTCTGGAAAACCAACTATATCATTTCCCCCTATCCGCCCAACACCTACGCCGGCAATGTCACCGTTGGTTCGCTGCGGCTGGTGGCCGACGCGGACGTGCTGCCCTCGGCCATCACCCTGCGCGCAACCTATGTTCCCCGTTACGTCCGCCAGATTCGCCTGCACTACCGGGCTAACTGGCCTTGCACCGTCAATCTGGAATCCACCAACTCCGGCGACCAGCTTTACGGCTGGAGCCTGACGCAGACCAACGACGGCGCGGGCGGCCAATGGGCGTTGCTCACCAGCTCCAACCCGCAGGACTCGGGCACCAGCATTCCCTTCGCCGACTTCGGGCCGCTGCTCACCTTCAACTTCCACGACGTGTTGAGCGCCGCCGCCGCCTTCAGCGATTTTGAAGTGGACAACACCATTTACACTAACACCGACGGCGGCGGCCAGAGCTTTACATTTGAAAATACCAACGCCTTCGTCACAATCTATCCCGTGCTGCCTTATGGCACGCCCGTGCCGTGGCTGCTCCAATACGGGTTCACAAACACCGCCAACTGGGTCGCCAACGAAACCAACGACGTGAGCGGCAATGGATTGATGATCTGGCAGGACTATGTGGCCGGACTGAATCCGACCAACGCCAGTTCGGTGTTCGCCATCCAAAATCTGATGCCAACCGGACCGTTTGGCCAATACCAGGTCACTTTCAACACCGCCCTGAACCGGACCTATCGCGTGGAAGCGTCCAGCGACCTCCTGACCTGGCAGACGGTGCAAGACGGAATCGCCGGAACCGGCGGCAACGTGACCGTCGCCGATAATCGTTTCCTGGTGGCAACGCAGATGTATTATCGCGTGGTGGTATATTGAAGAATCTAAGTTGCGACAACCAGTTGCGCTGGTAACTGTTGACCAGTTAGCCGATCAAATTCTGGTCAGAATCCGTGCAACCTGCTGGCGGTGGACTTCCGGCGAGCCTTCGCTCCAGATGACAAAATGGGAACGGCTCATCTTTTGTTCGACGGGCAGTTGGGCGGCGACGCGACCTTGGATTTGATCGGCCATCCAGCCGCGAGCCAGCAACCTTTCGCGTTGCCCCGCCGCCGAACAGGCGACGCAGATGATCTTATCAAAACAGGTTTCGGCGGCGGTTTCAAATAGAAGCGGAATGACGACCAGCGCCAGCGAACAGCCTTCTCTCCGCCATTGTTCAACCTGCGCCTGCCAGCGTTCGCGGATGCGCGGGTGCAAAATCGCCTCCAACTTTTTACGCGCCCCGGCATCGGAGAAAATCAGCCGGGCCAGTTCGTCCCGCTTCAACTGACCTTCGCCAGCGACGATGTCCCGGCCAAACTCATGCTGGATTTCCATCAACGCGGGCTGGCCTGGCAAAACCAGTTCGCGGGCCAGTTGGTCAGTGTCCACCACCCGCGCGCCGAGTTGCGAAAAAAGACCGGCGGCGGTGGATTTGCCCATCCCCACGCCGCCGGTCAAACCGCAGAGTTTCATCAGTTGACAGGCTTTACGGACTGATCTGGAGGTCGCGATAGAACCGGTAAGGATAGTTCGTCGCCGTGGAATCACTAAACAGGAACGATCCCACATTGGTATAAATGGGAACCCAGCCAGCCGGGTTGGTGAGATTTGTGGACGCCTGAATGACGTTGGTCTGTCCTGCCGCACTGATGATTGAGAAGCGGATCGAGCCGTCGGGATTCCCGGCTATGCCCGTTACTTGCGGCGGCATCGGAACGGTGGCGAGAATATTGGTGGAGGCGAAATCGTCGGCGGGATTGCCATCCGGCGTGGTGGCGCTGGCCAAAGCATAGTTAAGCAAATTTCCCGAAGCATTCGGGAGCACGGTGAAGACGAGCCGCGAACCGTCGCCGACTCCGAGCACGCCGACGTTCCAATTCAACAGCGTTCCGTTGCGGATGACGGTGCCTTGATCGGCGTGACTGGAAAGCAATGTCACATTCAACGGCAGAGTATCCGAAACCAGCACATTGGTGGAGATAGACGGACCGTAGTTTGTCACCGTCAGCGTATAGCTTAGATTGTTGCTGACGATGATGGCGCTGACCGATGGCGTCATGGTCAACGAGAGATCGGCGGAAGCGCCGACCGGATTGGCCGTTGTCAGGTTCAGAATCCAGCCGTTGGAAATGATGCCGGTGTTCAAAACCGTGTCATCCAGAACAAACAACTGCCAGGTGCCGTTTGGATTGCCGCCGTTCAAGACGGACAAGGTTGAACCATACGGCGCCGGCGGCGGCGAAAGATGGGTGATGGAATTGGTGACGCCAACGGCGGTGAGCGTGTTGATTAAATTGGCGCCATTGGGAGTTCCCAGACCGGTGCAGAGGTCATAATTGGCATTGGCGTAAAACAAGTTCGGGCTGCCGCTCCAAGTGTTATTGCCCGTGGTGGTGTCGTGAAAACAATTAAGGTAGATTGGACTATTGGCAATGTTATAAACCGCCGGGTTAAGGAAACCTATGGCTGCGTGGCCAATGTTGGCAGCCTGCTGGTTCACCAAGGACAGGAAGCCGGCCCAGAGCGGTGAGGCGCAACTGGTGCCACCCACGCCGATATATTCCACGCCACCGTCGGCAATCACCAAGACATCATCCGCCGTCATGGCAACATCCGGGAAATTGCGATAGGTCGTCGAGCCACCGCGGACGGTCATGTTGATGTTCGTCTGCCAGCTTGGGATCAAGTAATAACTGCTGAATCCACCGCTGCTGCCGATGCCGTCTGCAGCGGGACCATAGGTAATATCCCAATTCCAAACGATTTCAGACGAGTAGGAAGCGCCAGATCCACTCATTGTCAATGTTGTTCCCCCAACTGACGTTATGTAGGGACTGTCCGCAGGCGTGCCGAAGTTAAAGGGGTCGTCAACGGTTCCGGCCGGATATGCGTCACCGTCGCCGGAAGACGCAAAAAACGACTGCCCTTGGAGCGCCATTTGCTGGAATATTTGATCGCTGATTGCCGAGTGGTCCACCCGTCCACCCCCAAGAACAACTAACCTGACGCGCGGAGTTGTCCGTCGCGATTCGGTTGAGCACATCGTTCGGGTGAAAATTATAAGGGTTGCCCTCATAAACCATGATTTTGGTCAAGGCTGGAGCCATGGAAAGCGACATCTCAATATCCAACGATACTTCCACCTCTCCACCGTTGCCGGTCGGCAGGCCGTTGAAACCGTCTATCAAAATATTCTGCAATGTCGGAACAGTTGTCCTTCCGGCCAAGGTTGCGTAGGCAACAATATCGTTGGACAGATAGCCGTCAAATTGCACCAAGGCGATTGTCTGCCCGGAACCATTGAGAGCCGTGCCGGGAACATAGGCGTTCCGGAAATCATCGCCGATATAATTGCCAGCCGGGCCGGAACCCGTCGTTGCTCCGGGCGCTGGGCTGGCCAAAGGTTTGGCGGTTGAAACGGACTTGCTGACAGGCTTCAGCTTGAAATTCGCGTGCGGCCGCCGGAAATTATCCAAGCCGCTGACTTCCTCAATGGATAAACCCACCGGAACGGAAGGCTCCGTATCCGGCGCAAAAAAGTCGCGATTTTCAGTCGGATGATGATAGGTTCGCAAAGCGACACCGAACGCCTTTTGAATGTCCGCCGCCCGGCCGCTCACGTCCAGCAACATTCGGTTGGGATGCGTGCCGGTCACTTTCAGACCGTTCACTCTGGCGAAATTGACGACCATCTCATAGTCCTGTTCGGTCGGTCCAAATTGGGCCGTGAACTCCTCCGGCGTCAGGTAATGCTGATAATTGGTGCTGGCCGGATCATAGATTTGGGCGAGCAGATTCGTCAGCGCCTCGCGGTTCCGCAAGGGCAGTCCGATGGCTAGGCCCAAGTGGGCGTCGGCCGCCACATTTCCATTGGCCTGCAAATGCGCGACAATCGCCGGCACATGGCCGTGCAGCTTCACGGTGGCCAAGTCCGCCGCGTGGCTGGAATAAGTCGTGGCCGTGAACCAGGCGAGTCCCGCGACCATCATCAGGAAGGTCTTCGGCATACACATTTTCAAAATTTGAGAAGCTTTAAGCATGGGCGTCACCGGAGTGAATTGTTCTTTGATCGTTTTCATGCCGGGTCAGGGGAAAATGGTTGTGGGAGGATAGGCGGTCGGCTTGTTGGTGCCAGTCACCAGCACGTTGGTGGCCGACAGGTAACTGGCCGCCGCGTCGTCGAACGTCAGGGTAATCCGGGACACGCTGCCATTGCCCGCGCGACCCATGATCAGCGTGTCCTGACCGGCCGGCGAAACCACCAGAGCTTGAATGTCCTTGGTGTATCCGTGATTGAGGTTGGTCAAGGTCACGACTGATTTGACCAGCACGCCGCCCACGTCTCTGACGTTTATGCTCGACGGATAAGGCGAGGCAATCGTGTGGTCATTGATGACGATGCTGTTCAAATTGGAGAATGTCGTCGTCCAAGTGCCCAGCGTATAGGTGAACGTCGCCGTGCCGATGTTGGTGACGCCGTTGTTCAGCAGGAACGTCGCGGCAATTTGCTGGCTGTTCGTGCCCATGCCGGTGAAGGTGAACGGCCTCGACACCGACGGCCCTTGAACGGTCAAGCTGCCATAGGACTGCGTAGCCGTTCCATTGGGCGAAGTCGGCGAGGCGACGCCATTAGTCGCGAGCAAAGTGGCGGAAAGATTGCTCACATTGGTTCCGCCGCTGGCGCGCAGGGCGAACAGCATCGTCACCGTTTCGCCAGGGTCAATAATGCCGTTGGCGATCAAGCTTTCGGAAACGAGCGTTGAACCCGCCGGCACGACCAAACTGCCGGTCGTATCGTGAATCGTGAGCGTCGCGGCGTAGGGCGCAATCAGGTAGCCGTTATTCGGCCGCGACAACTGCAGCAAAACGGTTTTGTCCGGCTGCACCGTGGTGTTGGCAATCACCGTCACGGCAAAGGAATGACTGGTCTCGCCATTGGTGAAGGTCAACATGCCGTTCGTCGGGAAATAATCCGTGCCGGCCAGCGCCGTGCCATCGGCCGTGGAGAAATTAACCGTGGAAGTGGTGTTGGTGTAGTCCGTGCGCAGCACCGTGATGGTCGCTGAAACGCCGGTTTTCAAAACCGAATAGGCCGGGCTGGAGAAGCTCAGGCCGGAGTTGTTGTCCACAATGGTCACCGTCGTGGTGCTGGGCGGCACCAGCTGGCCGGGGGCTGTGGGATTCAGCAGGCTCACCGAGAACGTGTGGTCTCCCAGCACCTGGCTGTTATTAAGAATGGGCACGCGAATATAATTTGTCCCGATGCCATTGGTGAAGAAGAGCACGCCGCTTGTGGCCAGATAATCCGCTCCCGCCACTGCCGTGCCGTCCGCCGTGGCGTAATGCACAGTCATCGGAATGACATTCGTGTTGATCACCACCGGTTCAACGGCCGGATTGGTGCAAATCACGGGGATGACGGCGGTCCCGACGTTTTTGAAAACACTCATCGCCGAGTTGGTGAAACTGATGCCGGCGTCGGCGTCCTGCACCACCACCAGCGAATTGCTCGGGCTGCCCAGCAGCGTGCCGAAACTGGGGCTGGTCAATTGCATGGTGAGAGTCAAGTTGCCGGTCACCAGCGGATCATAAAACAGCGGCAGCGAGATGGCCTTCAACATTTCGCCGGCGCCGAAGGTCAGCGTGCCGGAAACCGGCGTGTAATTCACTTGCGGCAAGGCGGTGCCGGGAATGGTTGAATAATGAACGGAAACACCGCCATTGGTGCCGCCCAGCCGCTGGACATAGATGGGGACAAATCCATTGGTTTCCCGGACATAGTTGGTTCCATTCTGGAAAGCATAACCGATGTTCGTGTTCAAAATCGAGAGTGTGGCGTTCGTCGGCGCCGTCAGCGTCGAACCTCCCGTCGGATTGGACAACAGCACGGACAGACTAACGGGGCCTTGGATGACACTGTTGTTGACCAACTGCACCGGCACATAGGCGACGGTGCTGCCGGAGTTGAACGTCAATGTGCCGGTGGCGGGGATGTAATTAAGGCCGGGTTGCGCCGTGCCTGGAACCATGTTGTAAGTCACCGAGACCGATCCGGAAGAACCGTTGGTCCGCAACACGGAGAGATAAGCGGTGCCATCGCCCGAGTTCGCCACAAAATTGGTGGCGCTGAAATACAACTGGCCGGGTGCCGCCACCGTGTCAATAATGGTCAGCGTCGAGTTGGACGGCGAGGCCAACATCGTGTTCACCGCGTTGGACAACACGAGGCTGACGGTCTTATTCCCTTCCGCCAGATTGTTGTTAATGATGGGAACCAGGATTTGAACGTCGGTCTGGCCGGGATTGAACGTGATCGTGGCATTGGTCGGATAATAATCTATGCCGATAACAGCCGTCCCGTTGGTCGTAGTGTAGACATCCACCATGCTGACATCGTTGGTGCCGCCCTGGCGAAGGACATTTATCACGGCAACGCCCGTCGGCGTGTTCTTGGCCTGGGTGTAGTATGCGGAAGAGAAGGCCACCGCGCTGTCCACGTTCACAATGGTCAATGTGGCGGTGATTTGAACGCCATTGGTCGCGGGCGGCGTCGGATTGGAAAGCGCCAGATTCACCGTCAAGTTGGGCGTAATCACCAAATCATCCAACACGGGAACCAGCACGGTTTCCTGCACTTCCCCGGGCGGGAAATCCACGTCAGTTGAAACCGGAAGATAATTGGTTCCGGCCACGGCCGAGCCGCTGCCGGTGGCAAAGTGGACAAAGACATCGCCCGAACCATCGGCATTGGTGCCACTCGTGCCGCCCGTGCGCAAAATCGTGATGGGCGCGACGATGGCATTTTCATTCACCTGGAAATTCGCGGTGGTAAAGGTGAATCCGCCGGAACCCGTTGTCGAGCCGCCGTAGATGCGCGCGATGCCGGCGGCGGGCTGGCCGTCATACTGGGTGAAGGCACCGCCGATCACCAGCTTCGCATCCGCCGGTTGATAGACTGCGGCATTCACGGTGCCGTTGGCGCCGCTGCCAAAATTAATGGTCGGATCGGTCGCGCCCGTCGGCAACAACCGGGTAATATGGTTGCGCGTCACGCCGTTGAACCGCGAAAAATCTCCCACCAGCACAATGCGATCATCCGCCTGTAATGTGATGCCAACCACGTTGCGATCCGCACCGCTGCCGACCGCCGCGATGAAACTCGTATCGGCCGTCCCATCGGGGTTCAGGCGAACCAGGCGGCTCACGACCGTCCCGTTGAAGTTCGTGAAGGCGCCGCCCACGAGCACCTGCCCACCCGCCTGGATGGCCAAAGCTTGCACGGTTCCAGATGGGCCGAATCCGAGATTGGCGTTAAAATTGGTGTCCAGCGAACCATCCACATTCAAACGCGCCAGGTTCGTAATCACAGTGCCATTGAAACTGGCAAAAGATCCGCCAACCAAGACTTTGCCGGCGTAAATGGAATTGGTGGGATAAACCGCAATGGCGTAAATCTGGCCGGCCGCGCCGGAGCCGGCGTTAAACCCGCCATCCACCGTGCCGTTATTGTTCAAGCGAACCAGTCCCGGACTGCTGCTGCCGTTGAATGCGCCAAAGGCGCCGCCGACATAGAGCGCCCGCACCGAGTTGGTGCCACTGGCAAGGAAAGTTTCCGCCAACGCATTCACCGTGTTGTCCGCGCCCGAACCCGGATTGAAACTGGTGTCGAGCGAGCCGTCGGTCATCAAACGGGCGATGAAATTGCGCCGGACTCCGTCCATGGTGGTGAACGCGCCGCCAACCACGATGCGATTATCGGTCTGGCAGATCAAGGCATTCACGGGCGCGTCAGCGCCGGCCAGCCCGTTTAGAAACACGGTGTCGAGCGAACCATCGGAGTTCAGCCGGGCAATCCGGCTTTCCCCGACCGGGCCGACGGCCGTAAAGTTGCCGCCGGCCAGAATCTGACCGTTGGATTGCAGCGCCAGCGCGGAAACATCTCCATTAAAGCCATTGGTGTTGAAGGACGGGTCCAACGAACCGGGCGGCTGGTTGTAAGTTTGAGCATCCAAAATCCGCACCACCGCGTTGTCCGATGTGCCCGGACCGATCAACGACACATTGAAGTAAAAATTGGCGGGCGGCGGGTTGGACACGCCGTCATTCAATATCGGGACGATGAAACTGGCGCTGCTCTGCCCCGACTGCAAGGTGAGCGTGCCATTGACGGCGGTGTAGTTGACGCCGTTCGCGGCCGTGCCATCGCTCGTGGCGTAATGAGCCGAAATCGGGCCGACGTTCCCGCCGGTGCGGATCACCGTGATGGTGGCGTAACCGCCGTTCTCGTTCACGGGATAAGTGGACGCGCTGAATTGGATCATCCCGTTGTTGTTGTCATTGCTGATGGTCAGCGAAGCATTGGTGATCAGCCCCATCAACGACGGTGCGCCGGCTCCATTCAACATGGGATTGAACAAGGCCACGCTGAACTGCTTGTTCGGGCCAAGGACGCCGGGGTTGAGCAGCGGAATATTTACCGGCTTCGGTGAAACATCGCCGTCGTTCCACGTGAGGGTATTCGTGGCTCCAAGATAATCCACGCCGTTCATGGCCGAACCATCGGTGGTGGCATATTGCACCGTGGCGCTGCCCGAACTGCCGGACACCCGGTTGACCACAAAGGTCAGCACGCCGGAGCTGATCGCGCCGGTATAGTTGGTCGCGCCCAAGGTCAGATAACCCTGATAGTTGGGATTGATGATGCGCAGCACCGCGTTCGAAATCCCAAACGTCGCGCCCGGAGTGGTGCCAAGGCTGGAAAGCCGCAGATTGACCGTCTTCTCCACGCTGCTGATATAACTATCGCCCTTCAGCGTGACGTTAAACTTATTGCTCACAATGTTCTGGCTGAAAACCAGATTTTGATTCGTCAAGCCAACATAATCTATGCCGGCCAGGGCCGTTCCATTGGTGGTGGAATACTTCATCGAAACCACGCCAAAGACGCCATTGCTCCGCAGCACGGTGATGGTGGGATTAAGGTTCGTGGCAATGAACGTGGGCGAACTGAAGCTAAATGTGCCAGGATAGGAAGTATCGTCCACCAGCTTAAAGGGCGCGGAAGAAACGCCCAGCCCGGTGCCGAGAGGAATTTCCTCGCCGCCGAGATAGAACGTATCAGCCACGCTTGGGTTCGCCAGTTGGAACTGGGCGTTAAGGTCGCCGGAGGTCAGCTTGTTGTTGATGATGCTGACGGTGACTTCCGACTGGTTGTTGACGATGGCGTCGGACAGCGTCAAACTCAAACCATAAGGGTCAATCAGAAAACCATTTTTCCCGAACAGACCGTCGCTGCGCTCGCGCGAGAGATGCGTTATATACTGCGAAGCCACCCAAAAGATCGGCGGCGGGCTGTTATAGGCATAATCCACTCCACTTTGCGCCAGTCCGGGCGTCACGGAAAAGTTGGCCGCCACCGGCCCCAACATGCCGTTGGTCCGCACCAGACTTACCGACAATGAACTCTGGCTCTTGTTGGCGGAGAAGCTGGTTTGATTCAAGCCGAGGTTGCCGGGACCGGGCGTGGCACCGCCAATCAGCCGGGCCAGTCCGCTGCGGTTGCGCACGCCATCCCGCGCCTTTGGTTCCACCCACAGGTTGGTGTCGGCAAAACTCTCCGGAATGAACTCCTCTTCGTCCAGCGTGTTGCAGACATTGCGGTTCGCCTGGCCGCCACCCACTTGATTGAACGAGCCGCCGATAAGGATGTTACCATCGCTTTGCACGGCGGAGACCAGCACTGACGGAACATCCGTCGAATAAATCCGCTTCAGTCCGGCGAACTGGTTGTAAGCCGTATCCATGAAGGTGGTGTCCAAGGTTCCATTCACATACAACCGGGCAAATCCCAGGCGATGCGTGCCATTGAACGAGGCGAAAGCGCCGCCGACATAAATGGAGGCGGTGCTGTAAGTGTAATTGGTGGTGACCACCGTATTGGTGCCGATCGTGTTCGTCAAATAGGTGGTGGTCGTCAGGATGGGCGCATTGACGGTGAACACCGTGGCATCCGCGCCCGTGCCGGGAAAGAAGTTAGCGGTGTCAAGAGTGCCGTTGGGATTGAGCCGCGCGATCCGGTTGAGTGCCGTGCCGTTGATGTGGGTGAATTCGCCGCCCACGAGAATCTGGCCTTCGATCTGCACCGCCAGCGTATGCACCACATTGTCCGCCCCGGTGCCGGGATTGAAGGTGCCATCCAGCGAACCATCGGGGTTCAACCGGGCGAGGTTTTGATAGATCTGGCCTTTCACGCCAAAATTGCCGCCGACGAGAACCTGATTTCCGTAAGTCGCCAGGGCATAAACGGGTCCGGTAAGATTGTTCCCCGGATCAAAACTGGTGTCCAAGCCGCCGCTGGTGTTCAGCAAGGCGATATAGTTGCGCTCCGCGCCGTTGATGTGGGTAAAGTCGCCGGCAATCAACACTTCGCCGTTGGGCAGCACCGCGACCGCCCGGACCACATCGTCCGCGCCCAGCCCGGGATTGAACGAAGTGTCAAGCGAGCCATCGGCATTCAAGCGCGCGATGTGGCCGACCAAACTCCCGTTGAAGGAAGTGAAACTGCCGCCAATATAAAACTGGGTCCCGGAAGGCGCCACCGCGTTGACGGCGGCATTGGCGCCCGATCCAAGGTTAAAGGTGGTGTCGAGCTGTCCATTGGTATTGACCACCGCCACACTGTTCTGCGCGATGCCATTGTAGGACTGGAAGTCGCCGCCGATCAGCGCTTCGTTGTTCGGCAGGATGGCCATGCCATAGACTTCACCAAACAGCCCCACGCCGGGATTTTCATTGTTGGGCGGCGTCGTCAGCGGAATCTGGCCGGCATACAGCGCCATCTGGCTGTTGAAATCCGCGTTGTAGAATTCATCCACCGAGCCGGCCGGCGGCGTCAGGTCGTTGAACATAATTGTCACCGTGGCTTCGTTGACCATGCCCACGAGTCTCGGCGTGTTTTGGCCGTTAATGTTGACTTCCTGATAAATCTGAACCTTAAAGTCTTTGTTGAACCGGGGTTGCGTGTTGGTGGGGACGGGAACGGTAAAAGTGATTGGCTGATAAGTGGCCCCCGGGCCGCTGGATGGAAACGAGATAGTGCCCTGCGTCAATACATAGTCACCGTTGGTCCCGCCAGGGTCGGGGCTGTTCCCGCGAACCGGCGACCACGTTGTCGGCGTGGGCACGGCGTAATCAGAGCCGGGCTGGAGCGGGAAATAAATATTCATCTCCTCGCTGGCATCCCCATCATTGCCAAGAATGTTATTAACGCGGTAATTCAGCGTGGCAGCCGAACCGTTCGTGCCGTAACGCTCCACCCAGAGGGTCACTTTTGTCCACGGACTGACATTGGGGTCATTGACGTCGGCGGGAACCCGGTAATTGGCTTTCTCAAAATTGAACACCACGTTCGTTGGATATAAGGCCGGCGTGAAGTTGGTTACCAAATTGGGTATGGTGTTGGTCGGCGCATCCAAATAGCCGTTGGTTGACACATTCTCGATCAAGTCCGGCCCATAAGGATCGGCATTGACATTTAAAATTCGCACCATAGCCGTGCTGAACGTCTTGTCCACCCGCGGTTGGGACACATCCGCCGCCTCCAGCGGATCCAGCACCGGGCTGGTATTGCCGCCATCATCAATCAACTTGATCCCAAAAACCCGGTTGGTCTGATCGCCGCCGAAGCCAATTCCGCCACCGCCACGAACGATGCCACCTCCCAAGTAATTAATGGGAATGAGAATGGTCTTGCTCATCTCGAAGTCGTCAAACACCAGCGTGCCGCTGACCGGGGTATAATCTATGCCGGCCACCCCCGGCGTATCATTCGGCGCAATAGAACCAGCCGGCAAATCCGCGCCATCCACCGTCGTATAATCCACCGTGGCGCGGCCGGTGGAACCGGCGACGCGAGTGACGGTTACCAACGCTCCCAGCGCATTGTAACCGTAATAGGTCAAAACGGTTGAATTACCAGCGTTATCCGTCCCGTCAACCGGCTCGCTTTCGGTTTCCGCAGTCTGATAAAGCAGCATCCCCGACCAAGGATCCATGTCTTCACTGGCAAAACGAAACACCCCCGAAGGCTTGTAAGCCCAACTCAATACGATTGGACCGGTCAAGGAGGACGATTTTGTATCCACCGCGATGTAATAGGTCTGACCGCCCTTGGCATTAAACCGAAGTCCGCTCGGCCCGTAATAAGGCTGGATAAAGCTGTATTCGGGAAGTGAAGTCCCGTTGATTATCCCCCCACCTAATCCCCCGTATTGGGAAATCAATTGGCCATAATCCGCGTTGCCACTTTCAGTTATTTGAGGCAAATGAGCAGATTGGGACTGGGAAGTAGTGAGATTTTGATTGATCGGAAAAATATCATCGTTGGCCGCCACTTGACTAAGCGTCTTCAGACTGTTTCCGGTATAAACGCCCAGCACCGTGTCAAGGTTGATCGTGTATGTGTTGGTGACCAGTGTATATTGACGGGTGATCGGGTCATAGCCAGCCACTGTGATATACGTGTAGGAGATCGCGCTGCCGACCGTGTCCATTTCCACCACGCCATCCTCGGGCGCGGTCCACGCATACCAGAGCGGGGCGTTGGGAGCAAAGCCGGCATTGTTCGGCGCACCGATGTCCGGCCTGACGCCGGTGTTATTGTTGGTCACGCTCCCCCAAGCGCCGAAAATCGGCTGCGCGCTGGCAAAATTCGTCTGGGCCTTGCCAACATTGGCCGCAAAACCAATCAAAAGCAGCAGCCCCGCTTTCAGCCAAACCGCCTTGAAGGCCTGGTTTTGCAAATCAGGCATGAAGTCTTTAATATTCATTTTCACAACATTTCTTCAAAAAAAAATCCGCCGCATCACACGCTTCACAGGCATTTACCCGCAACAAAACCATACAATCTCCCGGCGGTCAAATCCGATGATGAACTAATTCGCCGGGTCCACCCGGACCTGATAAAAACGCGCCTGGTTCGTGACCAGATCATACACCACATTCGCGATCGGCCAGCCGCCCGCCGGCGGCACTGTGGCCGGCGAAACAAAATTGGTCAGCACCAGCCAGTTGGCCGACAAGATATTCGTCTTGTAAAAGAGATAGTTCGTGGAACTCGGAATGGAATTCCAGGCAACGACCATCTTTCTCGGCGCCGTGTTACTCAAGGTCACGTTGAACTGCAACTGGCTGTTCACGAAAAACGGCGTCGGGTCGCTGGCATTGGGAATGCCGTTGCCGTTCGAATCAATGGTCGTCGAACCTGCCAGCGCGGCGTTCACGGTATTGGTCAGTCCGCCGGGATACACCAGATTGGTGGAACTGAAATATCCGATGTATTGGGGCACCCAGCGCAGCCGCCCGCCATTATTTCGACCGGCCTTGCTCACCGCGTCAATTTTTTCGGCGATGGAAAATCCGTCGGCGATCGCCTGCGCAAAATAAACCATCATGTTGGTGTTGATGGACAGCCACTGGCTGAAATCATAAGCCTGACGGATGTGCAGCGGATCATAAATGCCATTGGTCGCCTGGTCGAGAAACACCAGTTCATCCACATAAATGGCGTTGCTCGTCCCGGCGCCGGAGAACTTAAACTGGCTGGTCGGTCCCGATGGGCATCCAAAACCAACTGGCCAATGGCCGCGTTATTCGTATAACCATTGGCCGACACGCCCCGGTCCTTGCCCGCCCAGACATTAACCACCTGCCGGTTGGGAGCCGCCGCCATGTTGGTGATGGTCGTGCCGAGCAAATCACCTGCGACCGGCTTGATCGGCAGCATCAGGCCGTTGCCGCCCGAACTGGTGAGGCTGCTCTGCACCATCCAGACATTGGGATTCGTCAGGCCCGCCGTGCCGTTCGGCACGCCATCCGTCAGCAGATTGGTCACCTGCAAGGTCAGCGACTGGCCGGCCTGCAACGACAGGTTGCTCGTCACCAGGCTGCTGGCGGTGATCGCGATGTCGCCGCCGGCGACAATGTCGCCATTGGTCAAGGTGGTGGTCACGGACTGCAACATGAAGGAATTGACGCCGTTGGAAACGGTGCCGCTGTTGACAAAGTTGGTGGCCCAAATAATCGAACCTTGGTCGGAAACCAGACCGTTGTTGACGAAGTTGTCGTAAGGGAACGTCACCACGTTCGTGGATGCGGGAACCGAATCAATGCCGCCGCTAAGTGTGCCGTTCCCGTTCCAAGTTAGATTCGCTGAAGTCACCAAAGTGGCAATCGCGTTGCCCGCGGCCCCGGCGGTGCGCGCCGAAACCGTCAGATTATTATTGGCAAACAGGACCGCTGTCGCCAGCGGGTTCGTTTTGGTTGCCGTGCTGTAAGCGGTGCCGACGCCGGCGGTGCCGTTGATGGCGGCCATCAAGTTGCTGATTGAACCGTTGAAGTTCGTGGCGATCTTGACTCTGGTTGGGCAGCGTGTTCGTCAGCTGCCCGACAAAGACGTATTTATTTGTGCCAAGGGTTACGCTGTCATTGGTTGCCACATTCAGGCCCAATCGGGACAAGGTTCCGGTGGCCGTCGCCCCCGGCATGCTGGCCGTGGTATTATAGGTCAATGGATTGCCGAAATTAGCCAGGTTCTGCATCCGAATGGCTCCATAGTTGGTCAGATTGCGTAAATTTGGCAGGGAACTCTGCCAGTAAATATAGGGAGAAATAAAGTTCACTTCACCGTCCAGCGAGGTAGCGCCAACGCCGGGACCGTTGGTCGTCAGCGTCAGGTTTTCAGTGTCGGCGGTAAAGGTGCGCATGATGTTATAGGTGTCGCTGACCACCATGCTGTTGGTGCCGTGCAGTATCAAATCCTGCACCTGCGCGCGGGTGGTCGGACTCAAAATGCTGCCGACGATCAGCACCCGGTAGTCATTGGTCGTCGTGATAAGATTGGTCGTAGCCACTCCGTTGGTGTCCACGACGATTATTGCAGTGGTTACGGGCGCAAGCCAGCGGGTGCTCCACGCTTGAACTTCGCCGGCCCAGATCGGAACCTGCGGGGTGATCAAATTCGTGAGGCTCAGAAATCCGTTGGTGACGCCCACGTTGATGTCGGAATAGGGCGTTTGAATCGCCGCTCCGGCGCGTGCCGTCAAATTGATTCGTGGCGAGCACCGACATATAATTGGGGCCGGAGATTTGCGCAGTAGGCCAGATTCAATTCATTGGTGGCGGCGATTTGACTATGCGGCCCGGCAAATTGGTCAGGGCGGCGTTGACCAGATTATTGGTGCTGAACGTGGTGGAGGTCAGTTGGACATCGGCGAAGGAATAGTAATTGGTGATGGAGCCAGGCAAAAACACGTTTTGGAAGCCGGCGGGAGCCGGTGCCACTCCAATGGGCAGAGGCGTGGGGCTGGCGGTAAAGGTAAAATTGATCGGAATGCCATTTCCGTTCAGGAAATTATTGGTGTCGGCGCTTTCAATATAATCATCGTTCAGATAGAGATAATTCTTAAAGGTGTTGCCACTGGCCGCATCGAGAAACGAGCCGATCCATTCAATAGTCACACTGCCATTGCCAAACCCGATATTGGCGGTGTCAAAATAGACATTGTAGTTTATATTGGCGGGACTGTTATCCTCAATGAATACCGCCCGGATGATGTTGTTGCTGATTCCCTGGTCAATTTTGATATAAGCGGTGGAGTTGGTCAAATACTCGTAGTCAATAAACCCTGCGAAGAAATACGGCTGAAGAGAAAAAATCGGAATGAGTGCCGAGATCGCATAATTAGGTTGCAAATACGCGTTGGGATCCCAGAAATTCGTGTTCGAAAAGGCAGCCAGCCCGGCAATCCCAAAAGCATTCGCGCCTCCGCCTTCCACGTTCAGCACGCCATGGCTGAAGTCCACGTTCTGGCCGGTGGCCTGAATCACTCCATCCACGCCCACGTCCAACGTGCCGGGACTGACGATATTGGTCGCGTTGATGAGGCATTGCGCATAGCCCAGGGCGCTGCCAAGCAGGCCTGCGAATGGATCGGTTAGGTTATTGACCGATGAGCAACTGATGTAGCCAGCATTGAAAAAGTTGGCGGACATGGTTCGTGTTCCCGCGCTGCTGGCTTGGTTGTCAAACCGGAAGCCGGTATCCGTCATCATCACTCCGCTGCCGCTGTTGGTGTAATTCTGCGTGTCCGACGTCTCGTAGAAAGGCTGCACGATGGAGGCCACGTCTATAGTCGTAAAATTGATGATGAACGAACCGTTGTTGACAAAGTTGGTGGCGTCAATCACCGGCGGAAAGATTTGCGTGCCGGGATAAGTGACAATGCCATTGTTCAAATAGGTCGAATCCGCCGCCGGCGCCAGGCGGACCAAGGCGAGCGCCAGCCACCCGCAAACGAGCGGCCATTTCATGAAACGGTTCATAATATTCGCCCGGCGTGAGATGGGTTCCGTGCTGTTCATTGGATCTTAAGCGGGTATCTCCATTGAACGGATCGGGATAAGGAATCCGTCAAGGTAAGGGTGAAAATATAATTGCCGGGCTGCGTGGTGGCGCCGGAAAGCGTTCCGCCGGATGAAATACTAAACCCAGCGGGCAGGCCCGTGGCCGACCAGGTGTAAGGCGGCTCAAACGAACCACCGGTCGCGGTAAAGGTCACCGGCGGATACTGCGAGCCGTCGCTATAGCCGTCGGGCACCGTCGTCGGGGTGACCTGGATCAAAATCTCGTTTTGCAAGGCGTCAATGCTTGTGCCGTTGGGATAAACCACCGGCGCATTGGTGGTGCCGTCGAAGGATCCCCAGACAAAATACGCGATGTAAAACGTGTCGTTCACGTCACCACCGGGCGTCTCGGTGAAATAGGGCGTGCCGTCCAGAACGTCCAGAGTGGTGGCAGTGCCATTGTAAAAAACCGGGCCGACTTTGTCGTAGGTAATCAAGGTGGGTGTGGTGATGGTTCCCGGACCGGCCAACTGAGGCAGCACGTTGGCGGTGTCAAAGTTGAGATTCCGCGCACCAAATGGAACGCCAAACCCCGGGTCCGCCGGCGTGCTGGCCAAGTCAGCAGCGGCAAGTAAAATGTCAGGCGCCGTCACGATGCGCTGAAAATGCTGCACCACTGCCTGGCTGTTGGTCACCAGCACCAACGTGTAATAATTGGTGATGGGCTGGTAGAGCTGGCCGAGTGTTGAGTCGAATTTGCTTCCCACAAACTGGATCTTCTCAATGCCCTGATACAACCCAGGCCCGTTGGTGACGGTCGAGCACGTCACCGGATTGATGACAAAGGTGTAGTTGGTGAAATAGGTGATCAGAACCTGGGAAAAGGCGTAGCTGTTGCTGCTGGTCACCACGTTGGTGTTAATCACCACGTTGGTGCTGGCCGAGGTGATGAAATTGGTGACCGCCGTCACGTTGGTCAGCCCGGTGTAAAGGATGTCAAAAGGACAGACATTGGTTCCGAATGGCGTCAGGACAAAGAAGTCGCCGGAGGGAAGGTTGGTATTGACCAGCGCCTGGGTGACTGCATTGGTCGTGGACGGAGTGCCATAAGGCGAGCCGTTTGCCGGGGCCACGGTGATGCTCTGGAGATACGAAACGCTCTTGCTGTAATAGTGGTTGGTGAACAGGTTGGCAAACGTGTAGCCCCAGCGCTCCTGAAGATAAGGAGTGTAATTGGTCACGACGACCAATTGGACCGAACCATAGGGGGAACCGATCGGGGCGACAAAATACGCATTCACGGTCGCATTGGAAGCGAGGACGAAATAATTCGTGGCAGTCGCAATCACCAAGCCGGGATACAGCGCCTGCAACGTCGCCGGGTTATTCGTGATGGAAGTCGCCAGAAGCGTCCGCAAATCACCGTAGCCAAAGGTGCCGTCAAAATAATAAAACACAGTATTGGTGCCCACACCATTCGTGCCGGCGACGGCGGGAAACAACTGCTGCAGGTTGAAGTTCGTGTTGATGGTGAGCAACAGGCTGTCCGCCGACGGGGTTTCCCAGTTGATGTTGTTCTTTTGCAGCATATACCTCAACCCCGCCACATCGTCACGCGTCAAGCCCGTGAAATAATCGCCCATGATCGCATTGCCGCTGACATAAGAAGCCACCGGCGAATAAATGTCGGCCAGAGGATCCACCGAATACGGCACCGCCACCGCCAACGGGTTGGGTGGGATGCAGAATTCCTCAATTAAATAAGTGTAGAGCGTGTCGTTGACGTAAGGAGAATATTGGAGCTGATTCAGGGGCGTGGAGAAATAATCGAAATTCCTTTGCTCCACCAAATATTCCTGCCCAACCGGACAAGGGATATTGCCGGTGTGTTTCCGGTCATGCAGCGTCCAAGTGTAACGCACCGGATCCGCCAAGCCAAGCTGTTCAATCATCAGTCCGAGGGTTTGTGTTTTTACGTCCATTAATGCCAAAGCCTGCGCCTGATAATTGACATGGCGCGAATCCAGCGGGAATTCCGTTAGATTGGCGCTGTAACCATCCAACCCATTGACCATTCCCGTCTGATTATTGGTGAAGGCACTGTTAATGAGTATATAAGCACTGTCCACCGCCGCCACGCCGTTCGATCCGAAGTAATCGAGGAAAGTTGCATCGCAGGCATAATACAACACCGGAGTATTGCGGCGGTATTCCTCCCCGAGGTTTTTCGGCGCGTTGACATCGCCAGGCAGTCCATAACCGATCACGGGCACCTGATATGAGTCGCCGGCATTGCCAATCGGCCCACCGAGCGAGTAAGCCCAAGCTGATGGCATCAGACTAAATACCACCGCCGCCGCCAGCAAAATTGTCTTCATCACTTGTCGCATATAAATCTTCACTGGCGCAATAGCGTCACCCGGTAATAACCGGCCGGGCTGCCGCCGACATAAATTGAATCCGTCGTCCCCGCCGCAAACCGCGGCGAACCCAGATTGCTCCACGGCGCCGTCAAGTCGGTTTTCTGTTGCACTTGATATGTTGCGCCCGGCTGCGTGTTCCAGCTCCAGAAACATGCCTTGCGCCGTGTGTTGGAGGGTTTCCTGCAGCCAGGTGGCCGAGTCCAGTGGATTGCCGCCGCTCACGAACGCCTGACGGAGGGTCAGGTTGGCAGCCAGCATGGAGCCGGCGGACGGCCATTGCGAAACATCGCTGCCATAATTTGCCGTCATCCAATCAAAAGGAATGCCGCCCCAGTTGAGTCCGCTCCACGTGGAGCCACGGCGGCGGGCGAAAGCGGCGGACGTTTGCCATCCGTCCGCACATAGTCCACCTGAAACGAATTGGTGCTGCTGGCGGTCAGACCGTTGGCCGCCGTCATCACCCATTGGTTGCTGGTGACCACCCCCATCGGCGTGGCCGAACCGTTGACATAAACCTCGTAGTTGGAAACCGCGATGCCCAGCAGCGGCGCCCAGGAAACCTGCAATTGCGGCTGATACACGCCGTTGCTCACGGTGAAGGGCGCATAGACAAACGGCGCGGGCATGGCCGTCAGCATCGCCGACACGTTGAGGTATCGCTGGGCAAACAGATCAAAACTGTTCGCGCCGCCGGTGTAACTCGTCCAGACCGCCAGGAACTGGTTCACGCCGTCCGAAGTCACGACCGGCTGGATTTGCTGGCTGACGGTCGTGGTGTTCACACGGAATTCATGGCCGACCAGAGAACCGTCGTTATGAACGAACTGACCATAAACTCCCTCGCGCGAGCCGTCCTGTCCCAAGCTGGTCCAGACCGCCAGATAATCCAGACCGACGGCGCTCAGGCGCGGCGCATATTGGCTGCCACGGACATAAGTGTTCAGGCGCACCGTCGTGCCGCCAGTGCCGGTGCTGGAAAAAGGCCGGGCATAAACGTCCCAGCCGTTGGTGATGACTGCCGTGTCGCGCCCGCTCCATGCCACCATGAAACTGCCGTCCGAAGCGGCGGCGACATTTGGATTCGCACACGGATTGGCGCCCGCATTCACGAGAAATTCATTACCGGTAGCGGTGCCGTTGTTTTGATAAAGCCGGGCATAAATGTCCACGCTCGGAATAGTTATCCCGCTCGCGGCGGTATAAGTTGTATTCGACCCCAACACTGGAGCCGCCAACCGCTGCTGTTCCGAAACCCACGTCACAACAAACCCGCCGCCCGCCAACGCCGCAACCGCCGGAGTGCGCTGGTTGTAATTGGTGAACTGGTTGACCAGGAACTCGCCGCTGACCGTTCCGCCGGTCGGCGACAAAATTTTGGCATAGACATCCAGCAGGCTGTTTGGAGCCGGCCTGGTTGAAACTGGACCAGACGACCACGACGTTGCTGTTGTCGAGCACGGCCACGGCGGGATTGACCTGAAAACTGCCGGTGCTGGCAAAGGTGCTGACCAGCACGTCGGTGGTCCGTCAAAAACGTGTTAGTTGGCGTCAGGAACCGGGCGAATATGTGCTGGTAGCCTTCCATCGCCGCCCTGCCAGACAAAAACCGCACCGCCGTTTTTCAAGCAGCGCCACGCGCGCATTTTCCTGATCGTTGGCGCCTTGCGCATTCACGCGGAAGGTGCCCAGCGTGCCGGACAACGTCGCGTCCAACCGCCGCGCGCTGATGCCCCAGCCGTCGCCGTCAGTGGCATTGTCCTGCCAGACCACAAAACCGCCGTTCGGAGAAATGGCGGCATCGGGAAACACTTGATCGCCGGGCAGCGAGCCGACGACGGCATATTCAGAACCGTTGGCGGCATAATAATTGGTCTGCGCGGAAACGGTGGACACGAGCGTGAAACCCAGCGCTCCGGCAAAGGCGAACGGCAAGTCCTCTGGCGCGGACGGGCAATGACATCATGCGGCGCGCAGACGATAAGCCACCACGAAGGATTTGTCGAAAAAAATCCCGCTTCTGCCGTTCCGCGCTTGACCGCGTCGGCCACATGATTGAACCAGCTTTGCAAATTCATTTTTCAAATCAACTCCGCCTGTTGCCCGGACATCTGCCGGTCCAGGGCTTCGATCATTCCCTTGAACCCCCAGCGCCGGAACAATTCACGCAATTTTTCCCGGTTCGCCGGCTGAACCGCCAGTTGCTCCGGCACAAATTCGCACGGCACTTCATGCAACTGCACCAGTTTCAAATTCCGCCGCACGGCCTCCGCCGAAACCAGCAAGGCGGCCCGCAGTTTTTCAGACTTCACTTCGGCCAGCCGCTCGAACAGCGCGGCCACCGAACCAAATTGCTTCAACAAATCGGCGGCGGTTTTCGGCCCGACTCCGGGCACGCCGGGAATGTTGTCCACCGCGTCGCCCATCAGCGCCAGCCAGTCGGCCACCTGCTCCGGTTCCACGCCGGCCTTGGCCCGAACCTGTTCGCGCGCCCAAATTGTCCCGGTCTTGTCGTTCGGGTTCAACAGCCCGATCCGCGCCGACACCAACTGCATAAAATCCTTGTCGGAACTGGCAATCACCACGTTCCAGCCGGCCACCGCCGCGCGCCGCGCCAGACAGGCGATGTAATCATCGGCCTCGACGCCGTCGCCGCAATAACTCGCCACGCCCGCCGCCGCCAGATAGCTTACAATCTCGTCCAGTTGCGGCCGCAAATCCGCCGGCATTTCCGGACGCTGCGCCTTGTATTCCGGCAAGGCCGCCATGCGCTCGGCGCTCAAGCCGCCATCCCATACCACCATCAAACGCGGCCGGCTCAAGGGCCGAACGCATTTTCTCCAGCATCTTGACGAAACCGTAAATGGCGTTGGTTGGCCGGCCGTCCGGCCCGCGCAAATCGCGGATGGCATGAAATGCCCGATACGCATAGGCATGGCCGTCAACGATCAGCAGCCGGTTCACGGGTTCTGGCCCGGCACACCGACGACATTATTCACTTTTTCAACCGGCGCGACAGTCCCCGTCTGCAACGGAACCGAATTCTGCGCAAACGGCAGTTCGTCATCGGAATGCACGCGGTTGCCCGCCGGATCCACAATGGTCGCGGTTACAAAAATCATCAAATTATCTTTTTGCGTGGCCTTGCTCTGGCTCTGAAACAAGCGGCCAACCAACGGAATGTCGCCGAGAACCGGCACCTTGTTCTTGGTGCTTTGCACGGACGAAGTGACCAAACCGCCCAGGACCACGGTCTGATTGTCCCAAACGTTCACGGTGGCGACCACCTGACGGACGGTGAAGGTCGGCAGCACGGTCGGGATCTGGACGACGTTCAAGTTGCCGGCGACCTGCGGGATGTCCGGTGACGGAGCATAGCCGGTAAATTCCGTGTCAGCCGGGATAAGGGCCAGATTGATGGTGTAGCCATCGGCCAAGACATAAGGCACCACGTCCAGGACTGGCCCCTGCTCCACCGGCTGCGTGATGGGACTGATGGCCGAGGTTCCGGGATTGAATACGTTATTCGCCTGGGCGCGGGCATTTGACAGGGAAATGCCGTGGATGACGCCGGTCACGAGCGCCAGCGATGCCAGTTTGAACGGCAGTTTTTTGAATGACTTTTTCATTTTCGCCTTATGGATTTAAGTTATTGACCAGCGGCCGTGGTCCCGGTTCCCGTCGTCGTCGCCGCCGTGCCTTGTTGGAAGGTCAAACCGGTGACCACGGTGATGACGGACGTGGCCCGCATCTGGGTCTGACGTCCGCTGATGGTGGTGGCTTCCGGCTCACCCAGATTTTCCACTCCCGCGCGCGATTCCAGCGCGTGCAGAACTACTTGAAAATTGGGATTGGTCAGGATGCCCGTAATGGTGGCGGTGGTGGAGCCGGCGGTTCCGGAGGACAGCCCGCTGGAAAAAATTGACTGGCCTTGATCGGCAATGGTGTTGGCCGCTGTGGCCCCGGGGAAAGCACCGATGGGATTGGCTGCCGAGGTTGGCACCGTGAGCGACCCCGGATTGCCGCCCTGCGCCACCACGTTGTTATTGTTTCCCAAGTTGAACTGGCCGAGATACCAGTCGAAACCCAGTTGCTTGTTGTCGGTCTGGGAAACTTCAATGAAACGGGCTTTGATGTGGACCTGCGGCGGCACTTGGTTGAGCACTTGGATGGCGCGTTCAATGGTGTCCAAATCATCTTCGGTAGCCTTGACAAACAAATAACCCAGGCGGTCGTTGAAAAACACCGACTTGCCCGGCGGATTCAAAAGATTCACCCCCAAGGTCGTAAAAAATGCTCTGGCCGCCTGGCTCACCGTTTGGGCCAAGGTCACTTGAGTGACATATTGAAGGCCACCTTGGCCGCCGATATTACCGCCGCCACCGCCACCTGCGCCACCTTGGCCAGTAGTGTCAAGCGGATTGACCGCTCCTCCCCCGTTGCCGCCGGCACCGCCGCCACCACCGCCACCGCCGCCACCGCCACCACTCTGGCCGGTGTTACGAAAACCGCCCTGGCCGGCGAAAGCATTGACAATACCGTAAGCAGCACCATTGTTTTGATTTTGGCCGCCACCGCCGCCACCGCCGCCACCACCGCCGCCGCCGATGCCGCCGCCGCTGCTGTTGTTGTTGACGGAGGCAAAAGGTTGCGAACTGACACTTTCCAGGCCGGAGTAGAACGTGTTGGGGTCAATGCGGAACGTGCGCATGAAAAGCTGGGGAGATTGCTGACCTTGGGCGGAAAACACAATGGCGAAATCGGTGATTGAGAATTTAAGCGAGTGACCATCGGCGGGATTCGGGTTCTGCGTCACTAGAACGATGGCATCCAACACATCCGCCAACCGGACATCCGTCAAACTGGGAATTTTCACCAGCCAAGAACCGACATCCACCGGCTCGGCCGTTGCCGCTGCGGTATTGTTCGCAATCGGAAGTCCGGTATTGGGATCAAGAGCGGGAGCACCACCGTTGCCAAAGCCAGGGCCACCGTTGCCATAGCCAGCGCCGCCAGCGCCCGCACCAAGACCAAAGTTGCCACCGCCGCCGCCGCCGCCTGCGCCGCCGAAGCCGCCAATGCCCTGACCGACCGGCGCGGCGATTGGTTGGCCGGAGAGGTCGGGATTGTTGTTGATCAAAAAGTTGATGCCCTTGCGTTCGGGATCGCGCGCCCGGGCTTGTTCGGACAGGAGCCGGAGCACTTCGCTCAACGGCACGCCATTGTCACCTGTGGAAAAATTGTCCAGGTGGATGCGATCCAGCTTGTCCACGATCAGTTGCCGTCCGGGTCCGGTGTAGACGAGGGTGTTGGTCGCGTAAGCATTGGGAACCGGCAGATTCACAGTGGGGCGGGGCAGGATCCATTGTTTTTCGACATGCTCCATGCGTTCCTGCGTGTCGGTATTATGCGCCGCGCTGGCGCGGGAGTATTTGGCCTGCTTGATGAGGTTCAAATAGTAATATGCCGACGTGTTGTCCGGATCCAGCTTGATGGCTTCGTCCAGCTTGATTTCGGCGTCGCTGTATTGGCCGGCTTCGTAAAGCACTCGACCATCTTGAACGAGCGTGCCGGCGGAAACTTTTTGCGCCGTCAGTTGCGGAATTTTCTCCATGGTGGCGGCGTCCGGCATCCGGCCCTTCATGGCTGCGATCATTTCGTCGTTTTTTTGCTTGAAGGCGATGGCCACGCCGTTTTTGGGGTCCGCTTTCAAGACCTGAAGCACCTGCGCATTGGCGTCTCGCAAATCGCCGCGGCTTTGGGCATCCCGCGCCAGCGCCATGCGCGTGGCCGCCAATCCGGCCACGGCCTGTTGCGTCTCGGCATCAATGCCCGACCCGATCTGCTGCGCCAAAGTGACTGATTCCTGATAGAGTTTGGCGGCGTTGACGATGTCGCCGCGCTGCATGACCGCCTTGGCGTCCGACAATTTCTGGCGGAGCACGATGGTGTTGGCCTGGCGCAACACCGCTTCGTTCACGGCGAGGTTGGCGGGATTGTCCTGCGCAGGCGTCGGGGCGGGAAAGAGCACCAGCGCGGCAAGTCCGAGAGAAATAAGGGCGGCTTTGGTCATGGCAAAATCAGGTTCGTCTCTGGTCGGGGCGTTGCAATGTTAAAAATATATCAGTCAGGGAACAAATGGCAAAGAGGTTTTTTTCTGGTTGGACTGATCGGACAAAATCAATTCATTCTGATTGACTTCCACCACGGCGTAATCCACGCCGCCGAAGGAGGCCTTGTCTGCCGATTCGCATGTTGTGAAAAGCTTTTCGCTCCGGGTCATAACGGAAATCCGCCGTGTAGCCCTCCACATGGAGATACGGTTTGTCAGGCGAAATCGTCACCGTTTCCCCGCTGCCCGTCAATTTCAAGCACCAGCGCATCGGGATTCTCCGGCGCGCCTTTGACCTGTAGCAGTTCAAAATCGTCGTTCGCCTTGTCGCCGAGGGAAACATAATGTGAAGTGGGACGCCGCTTGACGAAGGTTGCCGCCGCCTGCCGTTCCACGCTGATGTTGTATCGCGCGCCCAATTCATTCGTGACGCTGGAAACCAGTCTGATCACCAGATACAACGGCGTGATATTGGTGACCACCGCCACCTGCGATCCGGTTTTTTTGGCGGCAAGAATCAGGTTGCCGTCCAAACTCTTTTGCCATTCCTCCGGGTTCAGCAGTTTGTTGGTCGTTTCCAAATCAAGAACGAAGGGTGTTTTCAGCCGCGAAATCGCACTGTCCTGCAGGGTCATGTCCAAGTTCGTCAGCGCCTTGACGGGCGGGTTGAAATAGGAGGTTCTTTTGTTGTCCATGTCCGTCTTGTCAGCGTTGATGTAGAAGATCATGAACACCAGCACGCCAATGAGTCCGGCCAGCATCAGTCCCAGCAAGACCTTTTCGTAATGTTTTTTGAGAAAGTCCATGTTAACTCTTGGGCAGCAGTTTCACGACCTCCACCTCCATCGTGATCTGAAGCAATTGCTCCTTCAAAACTGTTTGCAAGCCCCCCCTGCCGGTGGCTGCCGGCGGCGGCTGCTCCGGGGCTGCCATTGGAGGAGCCATGCGGCCTCGATAACCTAGATAACGGCGCTGCATTTCCGACATGGGACCGCCCCGAGCATACGGATTGGGCGCAGCCTCGTTCTGACCTTCAGTTGTTAACTCGTTAATTGTCGCCGGTTGGACGATGATTGACTTGACTATAAATGGATTCGGCGAGTTCGCAAAGCCGCTGACAATCCGGGCCAGCTCCGGCGTGAAGCTGCGGAACGTGACCACATAAGGCGTAAAAACCGCCAGATCGTTGGTGAACGGGCGCTCATCAATGTAGTCCGACTGCAAGCCGGCGGTGTCATCATCTGAAACGCGCACCCGCTGGACGCTGTCCAGGTCGTTGACGCGGGCCGCGAAAATATTTCCGCGATTGCTTTGACCTCGCCGAGTTGCGCGGCGAGCGGCTCCAGGCTGCCCGGAGCAAACCTGACCAGCGAACGTTGGGCCGAGAATGAAAAATCATATTTCGGCGGCAATGTCACGCTCGCGTTGTCCGCCTCATGCTGCAACGGGTCAATGGTCTGGCGCAGCCCCGCCGCATAATCCGCGCTGGCGACCGGCACGCGCGGCGGGATGGCCCGAATGCGTTGAAAATATTTGCCCGCCGCCGCGATCCAATCAAGCTCCTGCTTCTCCTGGTCCCTGGCAATCTGCGTGTTGTTGATTTTCGCGTTGCCCGGCGCCGGCTGCTGCTTGGCGATCTCCTGTAGCTTGTCGTAAATCTCATTCAGCTTTGGCCGACTGCTCGGAATTGCGCGCCCAGCCCGTGTAGATGTAAAAGCCCGCCCCGCCCAGCATCCCCAAGGCGAGGATGCCGCCGACCACAAAAAATAAATTTCGTTTGATCCAGCCCATATCAAAATTTCAGCGGGTTGAGCAGCGTCACGTTCACGGTGAAGGTAGAAGGTGCCGTTGGGGTCATCCGGCGAAATGTTCGCCGAAAGCTGCGTGGCATGCGGGATCCACCATCGGCGAATTTTTAATTTCACTTTCCACCGCATAGGCGATGGACGGGTTGGCCGAGGAATCCACACTGGTCAGGCTGACTGCGCGGCAGACCAAGGTGAGCAGGTTGTTGGTCTGTCCGACGCCGCCGGCCAGCGCGGTTTGATCGGGCGTCGGAGCCGTCTGGGGCGCTGCCGGGAGTCCCCGGTAGCGCCTCATCAGGGCTTCGTGCGACTGATCCATCGGGGTAGCCACTGTCGGGGCGGCAACAGCGGCCGGCGAATCGCTGGCCGCAAGCAAAGCGTCCGCCGTGGTGATTTGCTCAACCCAAATGCCCACCTCGACGCCCGGTTTTTGCGCGGACAATTTTTTCTTGACGTCCGTCCTCGGAGCGAATCAGCGCCCGGCGCATTTCGGCCAGAAAATCCCCCCAATAATAACGCTGCTTGCATCAAGGTGGCGATTTGCGTGGCCTGCGTCCTGCGTCGCTTGCAGCTTGGCGTAGGCCGGCTTTGAACCGTTCCGATCTTGCTGCTCAACTCCTCCACCTGCGGGTCGAGCCGGGCGATTTCCGCCTCCTTGTTCCCCGCCAGTTTCTGGAACAAGAAGCCCGACCGCAAACGTGACCAGCACCATGCTGACGACGGTGGCGATCAAATAGGGCTTTTTCTGGTTGAACGACTGCCAGCGCAGGGTGCTGTCCGGCATCAAATTCATTTCCACCGGGCAGGTGGCCAGATTGCGCAGTCCGAGGCCGACCACTTCGCCGAAGGAATGCGCCACGCGCGACAATTCCTCCAGATTCACCGCCGGGGAAATCTGCACGTTGCGGAACGGATTGAAATACTCGACCGGCACGTTCAATTTTTCCGCGAAAAACTGCGCCGTGTAAGGCATGATCGAAGCGCCGCCGGACAAGAACAATCGTTGCGGCGCCGCGCCGCCCTGCTGGCCGCGATAAAACTGCAACGTCTGGTTGACCTGGATGTGCAGCTTGGTCATGAACTGCCGCGCGATTTTGGAAATGGCCGCCTGGTGCGGATTGTCCGGCTCCTCGTAGGCGCCGCCGAGGCTGACAAAGCCCTCGGCGATTTTTATTTTTTCCGCGTCGTCAAATTTCAACTTCGCCTCGTTCGCAAAATCCTGCGTGATGGCGTTGGCGCCCAGATTGATGCTGCGCGAAAAAACTTTTCCCTTTTCAAAAAACAGCAGGTTGCTCGTCTTCGCGCCGATGTCCAGCAGCATGGTGCAATCTTCCAGATCGCCATAATTATACCGGAACGCGTTGCACAGTGCCGCCGGCGAGGCGTCGCAAAGCTGGAGGTTCAACTTGGCCTCGGCGGCCACGCGGAACAGCCCTTCGACAATTTCCGACTTGATGGCCACCAGCAGCACTTCCAGTTCGCCGCTCGGGGCGGAGCCGAGGATTTGGTAGTCCCACACCACTTCGGCCAGCGGGAACGGCACATTCTGCTGCGCCTCGTATTGGATGATTTGATCCACCTTGCCGGAGTCCACCGGCGGCAGCTTGACGAATTTGGAAAAGACGTGGAAGCCCGGCGCGCAGACGTTCACGCTTTTGGCCTTGAAACCTTTTTCGGCAATCACCGCCTGGAGCGTGGACAGAATCAATTTTTCGCGCGTGGCTTCCTGCGCGCCTTCCAGGCCGAGCGGCTTGATGGCAAAATCGTTCAGCCGCAAACCGCCGGATTCATTGATTTCAAACTCCGCGAGCTTGAGGCTTCCGGCCCCGAAATCAACGGTCAAAAATGACTTGGTGTTCAGCATGCTGTTTGCGTCTTGGCCGTCGCCGAGTCTGATTTTTCAAAACGCGTGATGGGCAGGCAGTTGATTAGGGTAAATCGTCGCACGGGTCAAACTAAAATCAAAAAAAATTTGCGCCGCGCTGAAAAAAGTTGCATCCCGCCCGCGCCTTTGGCTTCATCCTCCGCGTGCCGCCACCTGCCGCCAACACTTCCCGCCGCCGGATGACCGTGCTTTTCTCCGGCCAGGTGCAGGGCGTCGGTTTCCGCTACACCGCCAAAACCGTCGCCACCGGCTTTGAAATCACCGGCACCGTCCGCAATCTGCCCGACGGCCGCGTGGAACTGGTCGCCGAAGGCAGCGCGCGCGGAACTGGACGCTTTTCGCGCCGCGCTGCACGATGCAGGTCTTGCTGGATTTATCCGCGACGAGCAGGTAAATTGGGCCGATGCAAAAAATGAATTTCGGGGATTTGAAATCGTTCGCTAGGAAATGAAATACGCCATCATCGCAGACATTCACGGCAACCTGGATGCCTTCCAAGTGGTGCTGGAGGACATTCGCGCCCAAAACGCCACGCACGTCGTCTGCCTCGGCGACGTCGTGGGCTACAACGCCAATCCCAAGGAATGCCTCCAGATCGTCCGCGAGATGAACATCCCCTGCGTCAAGGGCAACCACGACGAATACTGCTCCACCGAAAACCATCTCGACGGCTTCAATCCGCACGCCGCCGAAGCCGTCCACTGGACGCGCGACCAGCTTTCCGAAGACGACAAAAAATGGCTGCGCGATTTGAAATACTCCGCGCATGGCCGCGAACTTCACGATGGTCCACGCCACGCTCGACGCGCCCGAACGCTGGGGCTACGTCTTCGACAAGCTCGCCGCCGCCGCCAGTTTTCCCTATCAAAACACGCAGATGTGTTTCTTCGGCCACACGCATGTGCCCGTCGCCTTCATGCGCGACACCGTCGTGCGCGGCGGCACTTACTCCAAGTTCAAAGTGGATCCCGTCGAAAAAATATTTCATCAACGTCGGCGCCGTCGGCCAGCCGCGCGACAACAATCCCAAGGCCGCCTACGTCATTTACGACATGGACGCGCAGACGATTGAACTGCGCCGCCTCGAATACGACATCGCCGCCGCCCAGAAAAAAATCCTCGACGCCGGCCTGCCCGAACGCCTCGCCGAACGGCTGGCGTTCGGAAGATAATTCCGGCCACAGATTCACACAGATTTTCACAGATCATTTCAATCTGCGAATTGCCGATTGTTATCTGTGTTTCATCTGTGTTCATCTGTGGCTTAAAAGTTGAAAATTCTCATCCTCAAACCCAGTTCGCTCGGCGACGTGATTCAAGCGTTGCCCGTGCTGCGGTTGCTGAAACTCCACTGGCCCGGACGCCGAAATTTTCTGGTGGATTGATTCCGCGCTCGCCCCGCTGCTGGAAGGCGATCCCGACCTGGCCGGCGTCGTCCGCTTCGAGCGCAAACGCTGGGCGCATCCGCGGCACTGGCCGGAAATGTTCCGCAGCATCCGCTGGCTGCGCGCACAAAATTTCGATCTCGTCATTGACCTGCAATGCCTCGCCCGCAGCGGCGCGTTCGCGTGGCTCGCGCGCGGAAAATTTCTCGTCGGCCTGGATGAAGTTCGCGAAGGCGCGCGCGGATTTTACGACGTGGCCGTGCCGCGCAAAAGTTTTCACACGCACGCCGTGGACTGGTATTTGTCCGTGCTGCCGGCGCTCGGCGTGCCCGTGCATAACAATTTTTGCTGGCTGCCTGAACGCCCGGCCGTCGCCGCCGAAATCAAACGCAAATGGCCCTGGCAAATCCGAAATCCGAAATCCGAAATCCGAAATTGATTCTGCTCCAGCCCGGCGCGCGCTGGAAAAACAAGCGCTGGCCGGTGAATCATTTCGCCGAACTCGTCCGCGCGCTCGCCGCCAAATTTTCCCGCCGCCCGGTTCGCCATTCTCGGCGGCAAGGACGACCAGCCGCTCGGCGAAATCATTTTGCAGGCCGCGCCGGAGCGCTGCCTGAATTTATGCGGCCAGACTTCGTTGCCCGAAATGGTCGAGTGGATCCGCCGCTGCGATTTGATGATCACGAACGACACCGGCCCGATGCACGTCGCCGCCGCGCTCGGCAAGCCGCTTGTCGCGCTGTTCGGCCCCACCGAACCGCGCCGCACCGGGCCTTATGGCCAGCTCGAAAATGTTTTGCGCCTGGATCTTCCCTGCTCGCCCTGCCTGAAGTCCGTCTGCCATTTTGAAAAAACCGAAGAATGTCTCCGCGCCCTTGCGCCGGCGCTGGTTTTCGAGCGCGCGCAAAAATTGCTGTCGCCGCGCGCTTGACTTGCGGACACCGCCGGACAATTCTCGCCGCCATGAAAATCATCACGGCGATTTTTACTCTGGCCTTGCTTCATGCAACCGGTTGTCTGGCGCAAGACCGGAGCTTGGCTTATCCGCCCGCCCACGCCCGCGAAAACGAAGTCGCGCTGTTCAACGGCAGGGATTTTTCCGGCTGGACGTTTTGCATGAAGGACAACGCCGATCCGCTCCAAACCTGGAGCGTGACCAATGGCGTTATTCATTGCACCGGCAAGCCCATCGGCTACCTCCGCACCACGCAGAGCTACAGCAATTATTTTCTCACCGTCGAATGGCGTTTCGTCAAAATCGCGCCCAAGGCCGACAATACCGGCATCCTCGTCCATATCCAGCCGCCGGATAAAGTCTGGCCGCAGTGCGTTCAAGTTCAAGGCAAGCACGACCGCCAGGGCGACTTGTTTTTGATGGAAGGCGCGGAAGCGAAGGAACACAAAGGCATGGACAAAAACACGCCCGTTCCCATGCGCGGCCCGTCGCAGGAAAATCCCATCGGCGAATGGAACAAGGCGGAAACCATCTGCATCCACAATAAAGTCGAGTCCTTCATCAACGGCAAGTTTGTGAACGAAATTACCGAATGCACGCTCAATTCCGGCTATATTGGCATCCAAAGCGAAGGCGGCGACATTGAAATCCGCACCGTTTATTTTTCGCCGCTGAAATATTGAATTTTGTAGGGAAATTTACTGGACAACTTTTCACAACCGGCTCAAGCTCAAATTTATCAAAGTTGATAGGCCACAAAAACTGCGGCCTAATTACTGTTAGGCGGCTTATGCGCACACCAATTATGAAACACTGCCGAGGCATTTTGATATATTCGCTTTGGGCTGCTGCCGTTGGCGTGGCACTTATTGCCTGTTACTTTGCATTTTGCGGAATGATTTCTCCGAATCCGCCAGATTCTAGCACACAGTTTTGGAGTGCCATATTCGGCATTCCGATGTTTGTTTTTCTTTTTCCATCAAACATTGTCTTTTATCTGTTTTATTGGGTTGGTCTTGCGAACACATGGGCATTTATGGTTGTAAGTTTTATTTCGGTTCCGTTATTTTGGGGAGCATTGATTTATGCGTGCGTCCAGATTTATCGTCGTTGGAAGAGTCGTCATTGTTCAGATGAGCCAGCCGCCTAACAGCTTGATAGTCTGCAAAATGAATTATTGAGCCAGCATCCGTTTCACCCACGCTTTCGCCTCGCGCGAGGTTTTCAATTCGTCCGCCAGTTGCAGTTCGCGGATTTCCGCCAGCAACGCGCCCAGCGCCGGGCCGGGTTTCATGCCCAGCGCGATCAAATCATTTCCCGTCAGCAGCGGCGGACGGATCGCCGGCTGATGTTTCAATTCCTCCGCCTGCGCCAGCAAAAAATTGTAATACTCCAAATCGCCGTGCGAACCGAGGCAGTCCAGCCGGTGCAATTCCAGTTCCAGCGGAAACGTCTCGCGCAGCAGCAGCCGCCGCAACGTCGCCTTGCGCATCTGCTTCACGTCCTTGAACTGCATGTGATGCCGCACGCAAGCCACGATTTCTTCCGTCTGCTTTTTCGGGAAACTTCAGCCGCTGCAAAATTTTCTCCGCCATGTCCGCGCCAATTTTTTCGTGGCCGTAAAAATGGATTTTGCCCGTCGCCGCGTCGCGCTCCGCCGTCACCGGCTTGGCGATGTCGTGCAACAACACCGCCCACGGCAGCGATTCGCTCGCGCCGGGCGGCATTTTTTCCAGCATCAGCCAGATGTGGTTGAACACGCTGCCTTCGGGATGAAAATCCGGCGACTGCTCGCAGCCAACCGTCGCCGCCAGTTCCGGCAGAATATGTTCCAGCAATCCGCTGTCGCGCAGCAACACCAGGCCGCGCGCGGCGTGCGGCGGCGCAAATAATTTCATCAACTCATCGCGAATCCGCTCGGCGCTGATGATTTTTATTTTCGGCGCGAGCGATTGAATGGCGGCAAACGTCTCCGGCGCGATCTCAAAATCCAACTGCGCGGCAAAACGCACCGCGCGCAACAATCCGCAAATGGTCTTCGGCAAAACGTTCTTCCGGTTTGCCAATTGTTCGGATAATTCTTGCGCGCAAATCTTTTTCGCCGCCGACCCAGTCGTGGATTTTTTGCGTGAGCGGATCGTAAAAAAGTCCGTTCACCGTGAAATCGCGGCGCGACGCGTCCGCCTCGGCATTGGCGAAAATCACTTTCTCCGGGCGCCGGCCGTCCTGGTAATCCGCCTCGGCGCGGAACGTGGCGACCTGAAATTGCTGCCGGTTTCGACGACGATGATGACGCCGAATTTTTTGCCGACGGGAATGGTTTTGCGGAAAAGTTTTTCGACCTGCTCCGGCTTGGCGTCCGTGGCGATGTCGAAATCCTGCGGCTCGCGGCCCAGCAAAAAATCGCGCACGCAGCCGCCGACCCAGAACGCGGCGAAAGCCCGCCTGTTGCAACCTGGCAACAATTTCTTTGGCAACAGCCCTGGGCGAATCTGGCGTCATTTACGATTTGCGATTTACGATTTACGCGCGGATTTGCAAGTCAACTCGTCAATCGTAAATCGCATATCGCAAATTTATTCCTCGCCCCAGATGCTTTTCAGATGCGCGATGCCTGCGTTGGCACGGAGTCCAGCGGGACTTTGGGGCTTAATTCAAAAACCTTGATGTGCTCCGGTTTCACAAACGGCTTGAGCGACGGCGAAATCAATGATCGCCGCCGCCGGGCGGGAAATGGTCGCGCGCGGGAAATTTCACGTCGTGGATGTGAAAGCCAGCCAGCCGGTCGGCCAGCGCGGCCAGATGTTCCGGACGTGGTTGATGAAGCCGAGGTCCTGCTTGATCTGTCGCGTGGCCGCAGTCGTGCCAGTAATAAATATGCGGCGCGGGAAATTCCCGCAGCAACATTTTAAAATCGGATTCCACCGGCAATTTCCTCGACGCGCCTCGCGGATTTTCGATGCCGAGGACAAGGCCGCGTTTTTCGGCTTCGCGGCAGGATGATTTTCAACGTGCGCAGAGAGCGGTCGTCGCACTTTTTCTTTTCGGGCCTCGCGCGCGGCGATGGCTTCGGCGACGAGTTTTTGGAATTTGGGCGAGCGCTGTTTCGCCGCGTTCGAGCATTTCCTTCAGTTTGCCGGTGTAATCCTTCAAGTCCATGCTGCCGAAATGCAGCACCACCAGCGGCGCGCCGACGCGCACGGCAAAATCGAGCGTGTTGAGCGTGTGCTTGATGGCCAGCTGCGCGGTCGCGGCTCGCGGTCGGCGGAAAACTCGTAAAGGTTCGGCGACGGGCCGCTCGACGCCGACGCGGCAGCGGACAGAAATTGTGCAGGCGTGGAAATTTTCATCTCGCCGGCCTTCACGGCGTCGAGAATGCCCGGCACGAGGCTCATGCGGATGCCGTGGCTCAACTCGGCGTATTCAAAACCGAGGTCGCGGATTTCGCGCAGCATCGCGCGGCCGTCAGTGTGCCGCGCGGAATTCCAGCAGGTCGAAAGCGAATACATAAAAAAACCGGGCGCATCCTAGCGGACACGCCCGGCGGGGGAAATGCAAATCGCGGCCTAATCGTCGGCGTGGCGCGCGGCGAGCATGGCGGAGAAACGGGCGACTTTTTCCTTGCGCCGGCGGACGGCGCTGGGTTTTTCAAATTGCCGGCGCATGCGCACGGATCTTGAGCGTGCCTTCGCGGTCAACTTTTTTCTTCAGCCGACGCAAAGCACGTTCCACCGGTTCGCCTTTTTTCAGTTTAATCTCTGTCATTGCACTCACTTCCTTCCGGGGGCGGGCAAAAAACTGCCACGGGCAGTTCCCGCATAAATTTAGGAACATGGAGGATAGATTTTCTGCGCGTGAAGTCAATGAATTTAATCCGCTCTCCGGCCCGGGCATGGCGGCGGACTTGACAAAAGCACCCGACCGCCTATTTTTACATAAATTTATGAGCAATTCTACATACACTGTTTCCCAGGCCCAGGCCAAACTGCCGCGGCTGATCAAGCAGGACAGCTTTGCCATTTCCGTCCACGGCAAGGTGAAAGGTTTTTTTCTGTCCAAGGAACGGCTGGAGGCAATGATCGAAACCATGGAACTGCTCGGCAACCCGGAATTCATGAAGGCGCTGAAAGACCACAAATCCGGCAAAGGGAAAACTTACAGCATCGAAGAACTGGACAAGGAATTTTCCGCATGAAGGCCAAAGTGATTGTGCGCCAGCAAGTGCATGATTTCATTGGCGCACTCGCGCCCGAACCGCGACGAAAATTGACCGCTGCCATCAAACATCTCGCAGACGAAGACCGGGACATTTTGCAACTGGAAGGCAAGCTGCATCCGTATTGGCGGCTGCGCTGTGGACGCATCCGCGTCATTTATGAAGAGCAGTTTTGCCGGGGCGAACGCCGGCGCGTCTGTTTCTTTGCTGATTACCGCGCCACGGTTTATCAAATCATCGAGCAACTCATCGCCAACGGCTTGATTGACGAGTTGAAAAATTGAATCCATGACCCATGAATTTTATTTGGAAGTTCCCTATTTTCTTGGTTTCCTCAAAAGAAATCCGACACAAACTCAAAGCATGACGGCTGTTCAAACAAGAACGAAACAAGTTTGATTCTTCATTCATAATTCATCATTCTTCATTTCCGAATGAGCCTTTCCGAACATCGTCAGGCGATTGACAGGCTGGACGCGCAGATCGTCCGGCTGCTCAACGAACGCACGCGCCACGTGCTGGCCATCGGCGAAATCAAACTCAAGGCCGGCGAGGAAATTTACGCGCCGCACCGCGAGCGCGCCGTGTTCGACCGCGTCTGCGCACTCAACGCCGGGCCGATCACCGGCGAACAGCTCCGCGCCATTTACCGCGAAATCATGTCCAGCGCCCTCGCGCTCGAAAAGACCATGACCATTGCGTATTTCGGGCCGGAGGCGACGTTCACGCATCAGGCCGCGCTGCAAAAATTCGGCGCAAGCCTGAATTACGCCGCGCAAAAAACCATCGGCGACGTGTTCATGGAAGTCGGCAAGCGCGCGGCGGATTACGGCGTGGTGCCGGTGGAAAATTCCACCGAGGGCGTCGTCACGCACACGCTCGACATGTTTGCCGACAGCGATTTAAAAATCGTTTCGCAAATCGTGCTGCAAATCCAGCAATGCCTGATGAGCAACTCGCCGCTGGCGAAAATCAAAAAACTTTACGTGCATCCGCAGTCGCTGGCGCAATGCCGCGGCTGGCTGGCGAAACATTTGCCGGGCGTGGAAATTGTGGAAACGTCGTCCAACGCGCGCTCGGCGGAACTGGCCGCGAAGGAAAAAAATTCCGCCGCACTCGGCGGCGTTTTGGCGGCGGAAAAATACGGACTGGAAATTCTGGCGCAGGACATTCAGGACAACACCGTCAACGTCACGCGTTTCATCGTGCTGGGCCGGCAATGCAGTCCGCCGACGGGCGACGATCGGACGAGTTTGATGTTGAGCGTGGCCGACCGCGCCGGCGCGTTGCACGAGGCCATTTCCGTTTTCCGCAAGTTCAAGATCAACATGACGAAAATCGAGTCGCGTCCCAGCAAGCGCAAGGCGTGGGAGTATTTCTTCTTCATTGATTGCGCCGGACATTTTCGAGACGTGAAAGTCGCCAAAGCCATCAACCGGCTCGGCAAACATTGCAATTTTGTGAAAATCCTCGGCTCGTATCCCAACACCGATTAACCGGCGGGCCGGCCGGCATTGGTTCCCGCTGGCATCCAAAAATTTCGTTCATCCGAGCATTTGATTCCCGGTTGGCACGATTATCGCGGCCTCCGGGAATTAATGAAAGCCACCTTGCAAAACACCGGCGATGTCCACATTGTGGAGTCTGCTTGCCAAAATTTCAGACATCCGCTGTCAAAACCGAATGGCGCGGAAAACGGCCATGTCCTGCCGGACGAAAAACTAATTGTGGAAACAAACGATTTCTCCACTTCAAAGCAGGAAGAGCGCAAACAACTGGAGGCCGAATTGATTGTTGAACGGCGTTTTTTGCGGGCGTTGCTGGATAATTTGCCGGACGCCATTTACTTCAAGGATTTTCAATCGCGTTTTATCAAGGCCAGCAAGGCGCTCGCAAATCTGCTGGGGGCCAAAAGCCCCGAGGAACTGGTGGGCAAGAGTGATTTTGATTTTTTCTCGAAAGCCCACGCCCAGCCGGCCTTTGACGATGAGCAGGAAATCATCCGCACCGGAAAACCGCTGGTGGGCAAGGTTGAACAGGAGATTTTGCGCGATGGGAAGGAATCATGGGCGTTGACCAGCAAACTGCCACTCCGCGATGAAGCCGGCGAAATCATCGGCACTTTCGGCGTCTCCAAGGACATCACGGCGATCAAAGCGGCGGAGGCGAAGCTGGATCTGGTGCATCAACAATTGCTGGCCACGTCCCGCCAGGCAGGGATGGCGGAGGTGGCCACCAGCGTCCTGCACAACGTCGGCAATGTGCTCAACAGCATCAATGTGTCCAGCGCCTTGATCCGCGATAAAATCCAAAATTCAAGAATGCCAAACCTCGCCAAGGCTGTCGCCCTCCTGCAAATGCCGGAAGACCGTCTGGCCGGGTTTTTCGCCAACGATCCCAAAGGCAAACAACTGCCCGCCTACCTCGCCAATCTCGCCACGCACCTGGCCCAGGAGCAAAAGGAAATCGTGGAGGAGTTCGAATCGCTGGTTAGCCATGTCGAACACGTCAAGGAGGTGGTCTCGCTCCAGCAGAGTTACGCCCGAATTTCCGGCGTGGCGGAAACGATCAGTGCCGCGGACCTGATGGAAGACGCCATCCGCATCAATCTCGGCGCCATGGAACGCCATCGGATTGAGCTGATCCGCAACTATTCTGAAACGCCGCCGGTTTCAATCGAGAAACACAAGGTGCTCCAAATCCTGGTCAACCTCATCCGCAACGCCAAACATGCCTGCGATGATTCCGGCCGGCCAGATAAGCAAATCACTCTGACGGTCAACCGGGAAAACGACCGCATCAAAATGTCGGTCAGCGACAATGGCATTGGCATTCCGGCGGAAAATTTAAGCCGGATTTTCAACCACGGTTTTACCACCCGAAAAAACGGACACGGTTTCGGCCTGCATAGCGGAGCACTGGCGGCCAAAGAAATTGGCGGCAGCCTCACCGTCCTGAGCGAGGGACTGGGGCGGGGCGCCACCTTCACCATTGAATTGCCGGTCAAATCATAACCCCGAAAGAACCATGCATCCCAATCTCATTGATAATCACCGGATTCTTGTGATTGATGATAATCAGGCCATTCATGCGGATTTCCGGAAAATTCTGACGCCTGCAAAAACGGCGACGGACGACTTGGATGCCGCGGAGGCATCCCTGTTTGGCGACGCCCCGACGCCGCTCACGCTGCCTGAATTTCAAATTGACTCGGCCTATCAGGGACAGGAAGGATTTGCCTTGATCGAGCAGAGCCTGCGGGACGGACATCCCTATGCCATGGCGTTTGTGGATGTGCGGATGCCGCCCGGCTGGGACGGCGTCGAGACCACGAAAAAAATCTGGGAAATATATCCCAACCTGCAGGTCGTCATCTGCACCGCGTATTCCGATTATTCCTGGGATGAGATGCTGAAAAAATTCGGTTATTCCGACCGGCTCGTCATTTTGAAAAAGCCGTTTGACAACATCGAAGTTCTGCAACTGGCCATTTCCACGACGGAAAAATGGCGGCTGCATCAGCAGGCGAAACTTCAGTTGGACGAGATGGAACAGATGGTTCGCGAACGGACGGCCGAACTCCAAGATGCCAACGCCGAATTGTCCCAGACCAACCAGCTCCTGGTGGTGGCCACGGAAAAAACGAAGAAGCTCGCCGACGCCGCGCTCATCGCCAGCAAAGTCAAGAGCGAGTTTCTCGCCAACATGAGCCATGAGATCCGCACGCCCATGAACGGAGTCATCGGCACGATCAACCTGCTTCTCGAGACGGGCCTGACGCCCGAACAGCACGAATTTGCCCACACCATCAAGATCAGCGCCGACGCCTTGTTGTGCATTATCAATGACATTCTGGATTTTTCAAAAATCGAAGCCGGCAAGATGAGCATTGAAAAGGTGGGTTTTGACCTGCGCGCAACTGTGAAAAACGCCGTTGAACTTCTGGCTCCCCGCGCGCAAGCCAAGGGGCTGGCTCTTCATTGCCAGATCGCGCCGGAGGTTCCCCGGCATGTGGTCGGCGATCCTTCCCGCCTGCGGCAAATCCTTCTGAATTTGATCAGCAATGCCGTCAAGTTCACCGATCAAGGCGAAGTTTCCCTGGCCATTACCCAGACCGGTGAATCCGCCGAGGATGTCACCCTGCATTTTGCCGTTCGCGACACCGGCATCGGCCTGTCGGAAGAAACGCAAACAAAACTTTTCCAATCCTTTGTTCAAGCCGACACGTCCACCACGCGCCGGTTCGGCGGCACCGGCTTGGGGCTGGCCATCTGCCGGAAACTGGTTGAATTAATGGGCGGCACCATCGGCATCAGCAGCAGCTTGGGAAAAGGATCCGTTTTCTGGTTCACCCTGCCATTGGCCAGGCAAAAAACGGTTGCCGGCGGAACCGTGGAGCAACCGGCCGCGCCCAACGGCAAAGCCATTGTCCCGCTCCCAAACAACATCCGCATCCTGCTGGCAGAAGACAACCAGGTCAATCAGTTCGTGGCCATGAAACAACTCAAGAAATTTGGCTGTCTCGTGGAAGTCGTTGCCAATGGAATCCAAGCCGTGGAAGCATGGCAGCGGGAAAAATACGACGTCATTTTCATGGATTGCCAGATGCCCGAAATGGACGGCTACGAGGCCACCCGGAAAATCCGCGAACTGGAGGCCGGCCGGGGCGGAGCCGCCACGCAGATCATCGCCATGACCGCCAGCGTGATGCAAGGCGACGAAGAACGTTGCCTAGCGGCGGGCATGGATGATTACATCTCCAAACCCGTGGAAATGCAGGAATTGAAAACCAAACTGGAAAAAGCGGTCGCCAAAGCAGCCGCCATCCCGCTCATCCCGCTGCTTGAGCCGGTTGCGGTTTGACCCGGCTTCCTGGTTGAAATATGTTTGCTTTGGCGGCATCCTCGCCGGAATGAATCATCTCGCCAAAGCCCGTGAAGTGTTCGCCACCGAGTTGGCCGCGCTCAAAGCCGTCCGCGCGCAACTCGACAAATCCTTCGCCGCCGCCGTCGAAATCATCCTCGCTGCGCTCAAGGAACGCGGCAAAATCGTCATCGTCGGCATCGGCAAATCCGGCAACATCGGCGCCAAAATCGCCGCCACGCTCACCAGCACCGGCTCCACCGCCGTCGTCCTCAACAGCGTGGACGCACTGCATGGCGATCTGGGAATCATCGCCGATGGCGATGTGATTCTCGCGTTAAGCTATTCCGGCGAATCGGAGGAGCTGCTGAATTTGCTGCCCGCGCTGAAACGGTTTTCCGTCAAAATCATTTCCTTCACCGGCAACCTGAAATCGTCGCTCGCCAGACACAGCGAAGTTTCGCTCAACATCCAAGTGCCCAAAGAAGCGTGTCCGTTCAACCTGGCGCCGACCAGCAGCACCACGGCGATGCTGGTCATGGGCGACGCGCTGGCGATGGCCGTGCTCGCGGCGCGCGGTTTCACGCAAAAAGATTTTGCGAAGTATCATCCCAGCGGCGCCATCGGCCGCGCGATGCTGCTCAAAGTCGGCGACATCATGCGCCGCGGCGAACGCAACGCCGTCGCCAACGAAAATCTCACGGTCAAGGAAGCGCTGTTCGTGATGACGCGCGCCAAATCCGGCAGCCTGGCGGTCGTGAACGCGCGCGGGAAATTGACGGGCGTTTTTACCGACGGCGATTTCCGCCGCCACATGGCCGGCAACATCAACCTGCTTTCGCAGCCGCTGAAAAAAGTGATGACCCGAAACCCCATTTGCATCCGCGACGACGCGCTGGCCGTGGAAGCGTTGAGAATTTTCAACGAGCGGAACATTGACGATTTGATCGTCGTCAACGCGGCGCAAGCGCCCGTCGGCCTCGTGGACTCGCAGGATTTGCCCAAATTGAAAATCATGTAGCCGTGAAACGTCCAGCCTTCGGGTGTTTAAGATTCAGGCAGCGCGGTTCCTGATTGCGCTGGGTTCACGCTTTTCGGCAGGAGAAACGCCAGCGCGGCGGCGAGCAGCAGTCCCGTTCCCAACGCGGTGAACGAAATGGCGACGCTGCGATATTCCGTCTTGAGCCAGCCGACGATGTAAGGCCCGGCAAAACCGCCGGTGTTTCCCAAGGCGTTCACCAGGCCGATGACGGGGCCGAAAACATTTCGCGGCAAGGTTTCGGTGGGAATCGCCCAAAACGGCGCGAGCGCGGCAAACGGGCCGGGAATTGCCAGGCACAGAAAAGCATAGGACAGCCAGAAATGATCCTTGGTCAGCACGCTCAAAATCAAGCTGACGCCGCTCAACGTATAAACCGCCGCGACGTGGCCACGCCGTTCGCGGGTTTTGTCCGAGTGCCAGGAGTTGAGCACCATGATGACGGCGGTGAGGGCATACGGCGCGGCGAACAGAAATCCGTATTGCACCGCGCTGAAATGTTTTGACTTCAAGCCGTCGGTGAAAAACGCCATGCAGCCGTAGGCCGCCGAGTTGTGCAGAAAATTCATGACAACCATCACGAGGATTTCCCGGCGCGCGAGCCGCTGCCAGAAATGAATTTTTTTGGGCGGCTCCAGTTGCGCCGCTTCATTTTGCAGCGTGGTTTCCAAAAAGTTTTTTTCCGCCGCTGAAATCCATTTCGCGTCGCGCGGATGGTCGCTGATGAAAATCCACCAGACGGGCAGCCAGATGAACGGCAGCGCGCCTTCCAAAATCAGCATGGTCTGCCAGCCGAACGCGCCGAGCAGCCAGCCGGTGATGGGCGCGGACGCAACGACCGCGAGCGGCTGGCACAGGTTCCAAAAGGCGTTGGCCCGCGCACGTTCGGCGCGCGGAAACCAGTGCGCCAGCAAAACGAGCGTCGCGGGAAACACGCTGCTTTCCGAAACGCCGAGCAGAAACCGGGCGATTTCAAACTGATAAAAAGTTTTCGCCAGGCCGCAACCTACGGCGCAAACGCCCCAGAAAATCAAACACAGGCTGACTAGTTTTTTGGCGCTCCAGCTTCCCGCCAGGTGGCCGCCGGCCATTTGCAGCAAAACGTAGCCAAGAAAAAAAATCCCCGCCGCCTGGCCTTTCATCCGGTCGTCCATCGCCAAATCGCGCAGCAGCGTCGAAATGTTCGGGTCCAGCGCCAGCGAAACGTTCGTGCGGTCCACATACGAAATCGTATACATGACCAGCGCGACCGGAATAATGCGGAGCCAGCGTTGCGGAATCATGCGCGGAGGGTGTCACGCAAAGGCGCGAATGCGCAAAGAAAAAATGAACTTTGCGGCTTTGCGCGGGAATTATTCCAGCCCGCTGGCTTTGCGGGCGCGTTTCAAAACTTTCTGCGCCAGAACGCGCGCTTTCGCCGCGCCGCCGGCAAGAACGCCGTGGACATAATCCAGATTGGCCGCGAGTTCGGCGCGTTTCTTCCGGGCGGCGGCGAAATAATTCCAGTAATTCTCAAACAGCGCTTTCTTCAAATCGCCGTAGCCGAGGCCGCCGGCGCGCAATTTTTCCTCAAATTCTTTGCCAACATTTGCCGGCGCGACGAGCTTGAGCAATTGCACGGCGAGATTTTTATCCGCGTCCGGCTTCGGCTCGGCGGGCGGGCGCGAGTCCATCACGATGCCCATGATTTTTTTCCGGATGGCTTTCTCGTCGCCAAAAATTTCAATAGTGTTGTCATAGCTTTTGCTCATCTTTTGGCCATCGGTGCCGGGCACCACGGCGACTTCCGCGCGGATTTGCTCCTCGGGAATGAGGAAGGTCTCGCCATAAATTTCATTGAATTTCAGGGCCATGTCGCGGGTCATTTCGACGTGCTGCTTCTGATCGCGACCGACGGGAACGACGTTCGAGTCGTAGATCAAAATATCTGCGGCCATGAGGACGGGATAGGCGAAGAGGCCGTGATTGGGCGCAATGCCTTTGGCGACTTTGTCCTTGTAGCTGTGGGAGAGTTCGAGCCGGGCCTTGGGGAAGACGCTCGAAAGCAACCATGCCAGTTCGGTAACTTCCGGCACGTCGGACTGCTTGAAGAAAACGGATTTCTTCGGGTCCAGCCCGCACGCGAGAAAATCCAGCGCCACGTTCAAAGAATTTTTGCGCCGCTCCGCCGGATCGAAAAGCGAGGTCATCGAGTGATAATCGGCGATGAAATAAAACGCCTCGCCTTTTTCCTGCAGCTCGATGGCGGGCCGCATCATCCCGAAATAGTTTCCAAGGTGCAGCGTGCCGCTGGGCTGGATGCCGGATAAAATTCGCATGGCCACAAATTAACAGCCGGCGCGCGATTCGGAAAAACAAAAAGCGTCCGGCCCAAAGGCGGGACGCTTGAAACTTGAAATGATTCTAAAACCAGAAACCAGGAGAACTGGTGGCCCGTTGCTGCATGTCTTGAAACTTGCGCCATTGAACATGCCCGTCTTTGAACCCAACCGAGCAACCTTCGGGAACATTAGCCTTGGCCTGCATGTGCGGGCTAAGGTGGTTCTTATAAAACCCGCCTTGAATCTGCGTCCAATTATAGGAGGCAACCGCCGGTCCTTGCTGATCGGTCAGTTTCCGGAAATCGTCGCACAAGAAACTAGAACCCGGTCAGCAACGGATTGCGCCATCTCTCCGGCCTTACCACCGATCAGTGGTTCATCGTGCAGGGTGATATTCTGGTTGGTTTGGACTAATTTGCTCAAGGGGCCGGCAAATGTATATAGGTATCCGGTAATATGGAAACCACCCGTGGAATTTTGAGGCGGCCAAGAGTTATCGCCAAAATCCCACAAATTCCTGCCTGCAGCCGTCACATCCTGCCAGTTCTCATGATCGGTAAATCGGGGAGATGTCCCCGGATCATAAAAAGCCTTCTTCGATTTGTTCATTGCCGATAGCATAAGCTCACCCGCACTGAATGGCATATCCCAAGCCCAATTCGCGCTGTCAGCGCCATTAATACCGCAAATCGGCAGCCTGTCCTTGAAATCCACCGCATAGACATTCAAAGCAATTTCCTGCTGGTGCAGGTTGTTCATGTCCGTGATTTTTATGGCCTTGGCCTTGGCCTTGGAAAGCGCGGGCAGCAGCATCGCCGCGAGAATGGCGATGATGGCAATGACGACCAGGAGTTCGATCAATGTAAAAGCCTTCCGCGAGGGAATTGGCTGAAATGTCTTTTTCATCAGTAATTTGGATGGAATTTAATTAACATTACTATTTAATCCAATAAACGCAAAGAAAAAATCGCTGGAACTGCAATTTTTTTCATGCGTAAGATTTATTGTATAGTCGCATTGGCTGCGTTGAGGCCATCCCCCAATTGAGGGGTGCGGAAACTCCGGCCAATCAAATGGATTTCCCAGCGGCAGAAACCACGGTTCCCTGTGAAATGATCCAGCGTTGCAGCCCTTTTCCCAGTTCGCGCGGCCAGTTTTCCTCGGTGCAGGTCATGAACACCTGGCCGCTCGACCGGCGGGCCGACTCCAGCAACGGCAGAAAGCCGCTGCGCCGTTTCACGTCCAGCTCGCCCATCACGTCGTCAATCAGCAAAATCGGCGGCGAGCCGTGAAGTGCCCGTGAGAAATTCCGCCTGCGCGATTTTCAGCGCGATCGCCAGCGTGCGCTTCTGGCCTTCGCTGCCGAACTGCGCGGCGGATTTCTCGTTCTGCAACAACTGCAGATCATCGCGGTGCGGTCCGACCAGCGTGGCGCGAAAAGTTCGTTCGCGCGAGCGCGACTGCGCGAGTTCCACGGCGAAATCCTTTTTCACGCTGGGCTGATACTCGATGCGCAATTCCTCGGCGTCGTTGGCAATGCGGCGATACGCCAGCCGCGCGAGCGGGGAAAATTTCGGCACCAGTTCGCGCCGGGCGCGGATGATTTCGTTGCCGAGCTTGACCAGTTTCGGCGGAAAAACTTTCCAGCGCCGCCTCGTCCGTCGCGCGCTGCTTCAACAGCGCATTGCGATGCGCGCACGGCGCGCATGTAACGCTGGAGCAGCGGCAGATAGCCCGGCTGCGTCTGCGCCAGCAGCAAATCCAGAAACCGCCGCCGCGCGCGGCTCGCGCCTTTGATGAGCTGCAAATCTTCCGTGCAAAAAACCACCGTGCGCAGCGCGCCGAAATAGTCCGCCAGCTTTTTCACCGGCTGGCCGTCCAGCGCGAGTTTCCGTTCGCGCACTGACCAATACATTTTGATTTCATGTTCGCCCTGCCCCACGACGTTGCCGCCGACAAAATAGCCTTTTGCGCCGTGCCGGATCATTTGCGCGCCGCCCACGCCGCGAAACGAACGCAGCGTGGCCATGAGATAAATCGCTTCGAGGATGTTCGTCTTGCCCTGCGCATTGTCGCCGAGCAGCAGGTGGAAGCCGGGCGCAAAATCCACGTCCAACCGCGCGTAATTGCGGAAGTCTCGGAGTCGCAGATGGGCCAGATGCACGCGCGGATTTTAGCCGCGGATGGTCGCGGATGAAACACGGATTTGTTTCCCGCGCGAAAAAATGATTTCATGGCGCATGGTTCCGTGCATGATTTTTGAGGACGAACATCTGCTGGTGGTTTCCAAACCTGCCGGCTGGAACACGCACGCGCCGTCGCCGTTCGCGGGCGAAGGCATTTACGACTGGCTGCGCCACCGCGAACCACGCTGGGCGTCGCTCGCCATCATCCACCGGCTCGACAAGGAAACCAGCGGCGTGCTCGTCTTCGGCAAAACGCCGCTCGCCAACAAATCGCTGACGGAACAATTCACCACCCGCGCCGTCCGCAAAAAATATCTGCTGCTCACCGACCGTGAAGTGCCGAAAAAAGAGTTCACCGCAAAAGCCGCTTTGACCCGCGTCGGCGAAAAATACGCCAGCCGGCCGGGCGGCGAAATCGCGGAGACGCGCTTTTGTCCTGCCGATTTGAAATCTGAAATTACAAATTTCAAATCCGCCATTTGCCATCCTCCATTCTCCATCCTCGCTGCGCTTCCGCTCACCGGCCGGACGCATCAGATTCGCGTCCACGCGGCGGAAAACGGCTTTCCGATTCTCGGCGACACGCTTTACGGCGGCACGGCGGCGGCACGCGTTTTTCTGCACGCGGGCGAAATTGAATTCACGCATCCGGCGACAGGCCAGCCGGTGAAGTTTTCCGTGCCGCCGGATTTCGACCACGAACCGCGCCTGGCGTTGCGCACGGCCATCATCGAACCGGAAGCCACGAATGCGTTTCGTTTGATCCACGGCGCGAGCGACGGCTGGCCCGGCTGGTTCGTGGAAAAACTCGGCAGTTTTATGCTCTCGCAATCCGAAGCGCCTTTGATCTCGGCGCAAAACGAGGAGCTTGCCCGCCTGGCAAAAATGGTTTCCGCACGCGGCGCTTATCACAAAATTCTCTCGCACCACGTTCGCCAAACCAAAGCAACGGACGCCGCGCCGCAACTCATTTTGGGCGACGCCTCGCCGGAGCGGTTCGAGGTTTTGGAAAACGGCGTCCGCTTCGAAATGAGTTTCAACGAAGGCTATTCCGTCGGCCTGTTTCTGGATCAGCGCGACAACCGCCGCCGGTTTTTGACCGGCCACATCGCCGCCGATTTTGACTTTGGACATTGGACTTCGGACTTCGGACTTTTGAATTGTTTCGCCTACACTTGCGGCTTCTCGGTTTGCGCCGCAAAAGCCGGCGCGCGGACGACGAGCCTCGATCTCTCGAAAAAATATCTGGAGTGGGGCAAGCGCAATTTCGCGCTGAACGGCCTTGACCCGGCGGCGCACGATTTCATTTACGGCGACGCGTTCGACTGGCTGCGGCGGCTGGCGAAAAAGGGCCGGGCGTTCGACGCCGTGGTGCTCGACCCGCCGACGTTTTCCCAATCGAAAGAGCGCGGCGCGTTTCGCGCGGAAAAAGATTTTGGCCGGCTCGTGTCCGCCGCGCTGCCGGTTTTGAAGCCGGGCGGAATTTTGTTTGCCTCGACGAACGCGGCGGACTTTGCGCCGGAAAAATTTCTGGCGGAGATTGAGGCGTCTGTTTTCCAATCTCGCCGGAAAATTTTAAAAAAACATTTCGTCTCGCAGCCGCCGGATTTTCCCGTCAACCGCGCCGAACCGGCGTATTTGAAAACAGTCTGGCTGCGAGTAAGCTGACCCAATCGCCAGCGGCAGGCGTTTGATTTCCTTCAACCGCGCCTTCGGTTCCTTTTCGCCAGGCGCTGGAATTTGCCGCCGGCCGGGCAAACTAATTCCCGCTTGCCGTCAATTCCCGCGCAATTATCCTCGCCTGATGTATCGCATTCACAGGTTTCGATCGGCGTTTTATTTCCTAACGGTCGCGCTGTGGCCGGTTATCGGCTGGGCAGGAGCCAACGCCGTTTCGGAACACCCGACCCAGGCCGAACCGTTTGATTTTGCCGCACCCCAAAGCTTGACCGGCACCGTCTTCGAGCTGGGCGCGCCGCCGGAAAAAATTCTCTTCCATTTCCGGCGCACCGCCACCCGCGTGGGCGACGGCGTCCGCGTCGAGCGCGCTTTCACCTGTCCCGATGGAACTATCGCCGCCGTGGAAAATGTGGACTATCAATCCGGCCAGCTTGTCTCGTTTGAAATGAAAGAATTCCAAGCCAACGTCTCCGGCAGCATCAAGATTACCCCCGACCCAAACAATCCAGCCCGGCGAAAAATCAGCATCGGCTATGCGCACGGCCTGAACCCGCCGGAAGGCACCCCGAAAGATCTGCTGCCGGACACGGTGATTGACGACACGTTGTATCCCTTCATGCTCGCCCACTGGGATGAGTTGATGCGCGGCGGCGCCCCGAAATTTCACTTTGTCTCGCTGGAATGGAAATGCACTTTTAACTTTCGTCTGGTAAAAACCGGGGAACGCGCGCAGGCTGGTCGCACCTTTGAGCTGATCAAAATGGAACCCACGAACCTGCTGGTTTCACATGTGTTAAAACCGCTCAGCTTCACGGTGGAAGAAGAGGGTTCCCATCATATTGTTTCCTACATCGGCCGCACCACTCCGCGCATTAAAAAGGGAAACACCTGGAAATATCTGGACGCCGAAACCGTCTTTGATTGGAAATAAAACCGGCTTGAAAACATTTCGGGGTTTCAAAGCGCCAGCAGCAGGCGCTTGATTTCCTTGAGCCGGGCCGCCGGCTCTTTCTTCGCGAGGCGCGGAAATTTGCCGCCGAGTTGGATGAAATCGCCGGCGCGAATCAGCTTCAGTTTGTCTTCCTCGACTTCGATGGCGGTCACCGCCTTTTCGCTGGCGAGAACCTTCAATTCCCCGACGGCCAGCAGCAATTCCACTGGCGGCGGAATCGGTCCAAAACGGTCGCGCAATTCTTTCTGCAAATTTTCCAGCGCGGATTTTTCATTGGCCTGCGCGAGCTTGCGATACATTTCGATTCGATGATGCGGTTCGGTGACGTAGCTTTCCGGCAGGCTGTTGGCGGCAACAAGAAAATCCAGCGCCACGCGCACTTCGACGCGCGGTTTCACTTTCTTGCCTTTCATCGAAGCCACACTTTGTTTGAGCAACTGGCAGTAAAGTTCAAAGCCGACGGCGGTGATGTGGCCGCTTTGTTCCGCGCCCAAAAGATTGCCCGCGCCGCGAATTTCCAGATCGCGCATCGCAATCTTGAATCCGCTGCCGAGCGACGCGTATTGCTTCATCGCGCTGATGCGCTTGCGCACGTCGGTGAGCAATCGTGCGTGGCGCGGCAGCAGCAGATACGCGTAAGCCTGATGCTTGTAGCGCCCGACGCGCCCGCGAAGTTGATACAAATCGCTCAAGCCAAAACGGTCAGCGCGATCAATGATAATTGTATTTGCGTTTGGAATGTCCAAACCGCTTTCGATAATCGTCGTCGAAAGCAAAACGTCCGCCTCGCCGTTGACGAATTGCGTCATCACTTCTTCGAGATCGTCCGAATTCATCTGCCCGTGGCCGACGACAATTTTTGCTTGCGGCACGAGCGATTGCAATTTCGACCGCATCGTTTCAATCGTCGTCACGCGGTTGTGCAGGAAAAAAACTTGTCCGCCGCGATGCAGTTCGCGCTGGATCGCGTCGCGGATGAGACGCTCGTCGTATTGCGTCGCAATCGTCTCGACGGGCAGCCGGTCGTGCGGCGGCGTTTGAATCGTGCTCATGTCGCGCGCGCCGGTGAGCGCGAGATAAAGTGTTCGCGGAATCGGCGTGGCGCTCAACGTCAGCACGTCCACCATCGTCCGCAGCCGCTTGAATTTTTCCTTATGCAGCACGCCAAACCGCTGTTCCTCGTCAATCACGACCAGTCCCAAATCTTTGAACGCGATGTCGTCCTGCACAATTCGATGCGTGCCGATGACGATGTCCACCGCACCCGCCGCCAAATCTTTCACGACCCGCGCCTGCTCGCGCTGGGTGCGGAAACGCGAGAGCAACTCGACGCGGATCGGATAATCCGCCATGCGCTCGCGGAAATTGTTGAAATGCTGCTGCGCCAAAACCGTCGTCGGCACCAGAATGGCGGCCTGCTTGCCGTCCATCACGCACTTGAACGCCGCGCGGATGGCCACTTCCGTTTTGCCAAAACCCACATCGCCGCAAATCAACCGGTCCATCGGCTTGGCGCGTTCCTGATCGGTTTTCGTTTCCGAAATCGCGGTGAGCTGGTCCGGCGTTTCCTCGTAGATGAAGGCGCTTTCAAACTCGCGCTGCCATTGAGTGTCCGGCTTGCAAGGGTGGCCGGGTTGGGTTTCGCGCACGGCCTGGATGCGCAGCATTTCCGCCGCGATGTCGCGCACGGCTTTCTCCGTTTGTTCTTTTGCTTTCGCCCAACGCGTGCCGCCTAACTGGTTGAGCGGCGGATGCGCCTTGCCCGCGCCGACGTATTTGCTGACGAGATGCGCCTCGCTGACGGGAACGTAAAGTTTCGGCGGCTCAACCGCGTCGCCGCTCGGCGCGTATTCGATGACGAGGCATTCAATTTCCGCTTTCCGCTTTCCGCTTTCCGCTTTTTCCGTCGTCGCCGGCAAATTTTTCAGGCCAAGATATTTTCCGATGCCGTGCTGCAAATGCACGACCAAATCACCTTCCTCCAAATCGGTGAAATCAATGTCGAGCGCGGAACGGGCCGCCAGCGCGTGCGGCGATTTGAGCCGGCGCGGCCGCTGGATTTTGTAGCGGCCGAAAATCTCCGCGTCGGTGACAACGACCAGTTTCGCCTCGTCACAAATGAAGCCGCGCGCCAGCGAGCCGAGATGAGTCCAAAGTCCGATGTCCAAAGTCCAAAGTTGCTCGCGTTCACCTGACTTTGGACTTTGGACATCGGACTTTGGACTGTCCGCCAAGCCCAATTCATTCCAAATTTCCTGAAACCGCTGTCGTTCGCCGTCATTGTTGCAAAAGACGTGGACGGCGTAATCCTGCCGCAGCCAGCGGTGAAGTTGCTGGAAAAATTCGCGCCGCTGCGCCTCGGTGACTTGCGGTTCCGGCGCGCGCTCCGCCAGCGGACGGAAGGCGTCCAGGTTTTCAAATTGCGGATTGCGGAATTCGGATTGCGGAATGGCTTCGCCGATTTCGGCATCTTCAGCCAGTTCAACTGACGTGAAGCCGCGCCGGTTTAATTCCGCCAGAAAATCCGGCCACGAAATGAAAAACGGATCGTCTTGGGGAATTTGCTGCGCGTAGTTTTCCGCATGAACGGCGAGCGACTTCCGGATCGCACAAAAGAAAAATCGTTTCGCGCGGCAGATAATCCAAAAGAGTTGAAAGTTGAAGGTTGAAGGTTGAAGGTTTGGAATCGGCGTTCTGACTTCTGGCTTCTGGCTCCTGAATTCCTTTGTTGAGAATTCCGATTTCTCCGGCGGGCGGCAGCGTGTCTTCGGTGATTTCGCCGCGCGAAACCTGCGTGAGCGGGTCAAACTCGCGCAGCGATTCGAGTTCGTCGCCAAAAAATTCCAGCCGCACCGGCCACGGGCGCGTTGGCGGAAAAACGTCCACGATGCCGCCGCGCAGCGCGAGTTCGCCCTTTTGCGAAACCTGTGCTTCCGGTTCGTAGCCCTGTTCTTCGAGCCATTCGGTGAGGTCGAGCGGCGCGATTTTGTCACCACGCCGCAATCGCCGCGTGCGACTTTTCAAATCTTCCGGCGCAAACGTCTTTTGCAGCAGCGCGACAGCGCTTGTGACAATGACTTTGGACTTTGGACTTTGGACTTTGGACTCATCGCCAAGCGCGACGAGCGTTTGCAGCCGGTCGCTGATGACGTCGGCGTGCGGCAATTTTCCTTCGTGCGGAAAAATTTCCCAAGCGGGATAAAATAAAAGGTTGAAGGTTGAAGGTTGAAGGTTGAAGGTTTTTTCCGCGCGCGGCTCAACTTGCAACTTGTAACCTGCAACTTGCAACCAAGTTTCCAAATCCTGCTGAAAACTTTCCTGCGTCTTTAGATTCTCCGCAACGACGACAATTGGCCGCTGCGGAAAAATTTTTGAAATGAGCGCGGCGAAAAATGGTTGCGCGGAAGCGGCGACGCCGGAAAAAGCCAGCGCTTCGCCAGTCTCCAGTCGCCGGACGAGGGCTTGCGCGGCGGGAGTTTGCAAAATGTCAGCGAACAAATTGCCTGCCGCTGACGAGGATTCGCTTTGCGCCAAGCGCAGAAAAAATCGCAGCGAAAGCCGGTTTCGTCAAGCCAGACGGGATTGAAACAATTCAAGCGGACGAAGTGATAGTCTGCATGTTCGCAAGCCGGTTGTGCAAGCGATTGCGTTTGACACCAACCAGTCCAAAAATTAGTTTCCGCGAACGTGAAGCCGGCCCATTCCAAATGAGTCCAGACCCTCCCATCGTCTCCACCCCGGCGCCTGTCTTGGAATCAAAAATCCGGACGAAAGGAATTTTGTCCCGCGTTTTGGAGTGGCATGTCAGACACCCCGTTGCGGCAATTGTTTTCACCGCGCTGCTGGCGGTGGGCATCAACTGTCACCCGGTCATTTTCTCTGGCAAAAGCTTTGTCTCGCCCATGTCCGTCGGCAATCCTCTGGTGTATAGCTGGTGGCCGCCCTTGCCGGGCATGGAACGGTGGCCAGGACCGACCCGGACAGGAGGATGGCCCGCACAGACCTTGGAAGTGATGCATAACATACATGGCAGCGATGTCGGCGCGACCATGTGGTGGGGGGTTCCGCTTGGTTTTCTTGAGTATCGCAGTCTGTTTGAGCACGGAGAGCTTCCGTTGTGGAACCGCTACAGCCATGCCGGCGATACCTTGATCGGGCAGGCGGTCACCATGCTGGGAGACCCGTTGCATTTGATCGTCTTGATCGGTCACGGATCAGCCGGGGCTTGGGATGTGAAGTTCCTGGTGGCGAAAATTCTATTTTGCGCCGGATTCGGGCTGCTCATCCGACGACTCCTGAAAACGCCGCCGTTGTCGTTGATTTTCACCGCGCTGGCGGCGTATTGCGGGGCGTATTTTTACATCAACAACCACCCCGCATTTTTTGTCTTCGCCTATGCTCCGTGGATTCTGCTGGCGGGCATTGAATGGCTCGATCCGCAATCGGAGCGGCGCATCGGCTGGGGATTGGTCTGGCTGCTGGCGAATTTCTCCTGTTTTAATGCCGGTCATTTGGAGCTGGCGGTGGTGCTGATTGGCGGGCTGAATTTGGCGGTCGTATCTTACCAACTAATTCTTCATCGCAACGCCGCCGCATCGGCAAAAGTCTTGGGACACATGGCCATTGGAACGCTGCTTTTTTTTGGACTGACGGCGCCGGTGTGGATGTCGTTTTTGGCGGCGCTGGACGGCTCCTACACCGCTCACGAAAAAATTGAAGTGAGTCAACTTCCTTTCACCAGTCTGCCCGGCGCTTTTGACGACTTGTTTTTTCTTCTGCTTCGAGCGGATGATTCCATTCCCGCCATCGCGCCCGGCACCAGCCTGCTGGTATTGGCTGGCTGCGTTTTTTCCCTGATGCGCTGGCAGCAACTCAAGGCAGAACCTTTCTTTTGGGTCAACCTGGGTGCCATCGGTTTGTGGGGAGGCATTGTTTTTGGCGCGGTTCCGACTTCCCTGCTCGCCATCGTTCCGATGTTGAACCGCGTGGGACACATCTACACCGATTTTTCTTATTTGTTGGTCATTCACCTCACCATTCAGAGCGCCTACGGCTTCGTGTGCTTAACGAAGGTGGACAAGCTGCGGCAGGTGGCGGTTGATTTCGCCGTCTTGGGCGGAATCTTCGCGGGTTTATTCCTGCTGTATTCCCACGGATACAGGCACCACCCTATTCCTTGGAATTACGTCTTATGCGCTGTAGCGGGAGCGGTTGGCGCGCCGCTGCTGTTTGTTTTTTTGAAAAGCCGCCGGCGTCAGACTTGGGTTGTCGGGTGGATGGGAATCATCGTTTTGGGATTCATTCCAAATTTCCGGTTCGGGCTATACAACCGGGGGAATGACGCCTTGCTGATGCTGCCGGGTCCCCGGCTGGTTTTGAATCCTCCCAGCCCGGCGGTTGACAAAATCAAGCGGGACAAGTCGAAACCCTTTCGAGTGGTCGGGTTGGAATGGAACTTCATGGGCGATTACTCCGCGGTTTATGAATTGGAAGACATCCGCTCTTGCGCGCCATTGAGCAACGGAGAATTTGTCAATCTCCTCCGTCATTTTCCCGGCGTGGAGTTGACCAAAGATTGGGAGGTGGAAATTGTTGACCCGGCCCGGGCGCAACCGCTTTTAAATTTGCTCAACGTCAAGTATCTGTTGTCGTGGCCGGATGTTGGCCTGCGCCGGCAACTCGCGTTTCGCATCACCGACCGCAGTGATTTCGGGGTGCTGGAAAATTTACAGGTCTGGCCCCGGGCTTTTTTTGTGAACCAAGTCATCGCGGTTGCCTCCAATGCGGAATTCATTCAACACCTTTCGGAAAACGGACGGCAGCCATTTGTCGCCGTGACGCAAACAGAAATCGAAAAACAACCCGGCTTGCAATCTCTGGAAACCGCCAGGCCGGCAGCCATATCTCCCGCAACCAACTACCGGCTGTCGCCCAACGCCACCGAGTTTGATGTTCACGCATCATCCGCCGGTGTGGTTTGCCTGACGGAAGGACAAGCCAAAGATTTTATGGCCACGGCGAATAAACAGCCGAAGGAGGTTTTGACCGTCAACCGCGCGTTCAAAGGCATTTATCTGGATCATCCGGGAGATTATCATGTCCAGTTCACCTACCGGCCGCGGCACTGGCGGCTGGCCTGCGCACTTTTCTGGATTTCCTTTGGCGGAATCATCATGCTGGCCTTGACGAGCCGCATTCACGTCAAGGGCGCGGTGAAAAAAACGGGCAGCGCCGACAATTGAAGACCATGAGCCAAACCAATCATCCGGCAACTGAGAGACCGTCCGTTAAAATTTGCCATGTCTGCAAAGGTCCACGAATCTATTATCTTTTTTCGGCCTGCGGCCACCGGGTGGTGCGCTGCGAAGATTGCGGGCTGGTGTTTCTGAATCCGCAGCCCAGCGACGGGGATCTGGCCAAGATTTACAACGCCCATTATTTTCTGGGCAGCGAGAGCGAAGCCGGTCGCGAAACGGTCAGCCACATCAAGCAGGCCACGGCCAAATTATACCTTTCCGAGATTCTCCGTTACCAAGGCTTGAAATGCGGACGACTGCTGGAAATCGGATGTGGCGAAGGCGATTTCCTCGTCTCGGCTGAAGCTGAAGGCTGGCAGGTCACCGGCATCGAATATTCTGCCGCCGCCAGCGACCGTGCGCGGCAACGCCTGAAACAGGGCGAAGTGCGGTGCGGAGAATTGCCGGCGGCGAATCTCGCGGCGGAGCAGTTTGATCTGTGCGTTATTTCCGACGTCATCGAACACGTCCGCTCGCCCCACGATTTTCTTTTGGAAATCCACCGCGTGCTCAAACCCGGCGGCACGCTGTTCATCGCCACGCCCTCGATTGATTCCTGGTCGGCCCGGATCATGCAGCAAAAATGGATGGAATTCAAAGCCGAGCACCTGACCTATTTCGACCAACAGAATCTCCAGACAGCACTCTTTGAATCGGATTTCCGCGACATCATCGTTCAGCCCGGCTGGAAAGTGCTTAGTTTTGACTACATCAAAAAGCATTTTGACCGCTTTCCAATTCCAATGATCACCCCGGTCTTGGGCTTGGTTGCCCGCATCGTGCCGAAAAAAATGCAATACCAGCATCATCGCATCGTGGCCAGCGGCATGATGGTTTTCTCGCGCAAAGCGGATCGGCGACCGGAGCCGGTGCTTTCCGTGATTGTCCCCGCTTTTAACGAAGTGAAAACATTCGGCGCGTTGATGGAAGCCCTCCTGCTCAAAACCATGCCCGGCTTCCAGATGGAAATCATCGTCGTGGAAAGCAACTCCACCGACGGCACGCGTGAAGCCGCCCTGAAATTTCAGGATCATGCGCGGGTGAAACTGATTCTGGAAGATCAACCGCGCGGCAAAGGCCATGCCGTGCGCACTGGTTTGCAGGCCGCCACCGGCGACTTTTTGCTCATTCAGGATGCCGACCTCGAATATGATTTGGAAGATTACGACGCCTTGCTGGAACCGCTCCTCGCGGGGCGCGCGGCGTTCGTGCTCGGCTCCCGGCACGGCGGTCGCAACGTCTGGAAAATGCGCCAGTTCACCGGACAGCACGGCTTGAGCCTGTTTGTCAATCTGGGTCACTGGTTTTTTACCACGCTCATCAACCTCTTGTTCCTTCAACGGCTGCGCGATCCATTCACCATGTTCAAAGTCTTTCGCCGCGACTGCCTTTACGCGCTGGAATTTGAATGCGATCGTTTCGACTTCGATTTCGAGTTGTTAATCAAGTTGATTCGCAAAGGTTATCGCCCGGTGGAATTGCCGGTGAATTACCGCTCGCGCTCCTTCAAGGAAGGGAAAAAAGTGCGGATGTTCCGCGATCCGCTGACCTGGTTGAAAGCCCTGGCAAGATTGCGCTTTTCAAAAATTGATCCGCTGAAAGTTGTCGGGCAAAGACACGTTTCCGAGCCGGTTAAAAATAATAAGCCATGAGCGCTCCATCCAACAATCGGGCCACTGTTGATGAGAGCTATTATCAGCACACGGGGAAAATGGGCTTTGCCCGGCGCATTTCAACCGTTGCGCGGCGGCGGGTGCATGACCTCTTTCTGCGCACCATGCAACCCAAACCGCAGGACCGCATCTTGGACATTGGCGCCAGCGACGACACCGGCATTGAGGCCAACATGCTCGAACAGCTTTACCCGCATCGGGAAAACCTGACTTGCGCCAGTCTGACCGATGGCCGGGCAATTTTGGCAGCGTATCCCGGAGTGCGGCATGTGCGGATTGTGGCCGGTGAGCTGCTGCCATTTGCCGACAATGCGTTCGACATCGTCTACAGCAATGCCGTGCTGGAGCACGTCGGTTCGCAAGCCCGACAAAAAAAATTCATCGCTGAAATGTGCCGGGTTGCGTCCCGCCGATTTCTGTCAGTGCCCAACCGCAGCTTCCCCGTTGAATTCCATACTTGCCTGCCCTTGATCCACTATTTGCCCAAACCCTGGTTCCGCCGGTTGCTGCGCCACACCCGTTACGATTACTGGTCGCACGAAGAAAATTTGAACTATATTTCCGCCGCAGAAATCCAGGCGCTGTGGCCGGACACTCGCCAACCAACGGCGGTTTTTGCCGGCATCGGTATTGGCCCATGGAAATCAAACCTCGTTATTTACCAATGATACGCATTTTTATCATGGGCCGGGCCGGTTTTATTTCCAGCCGGTGGCCCGGAGCAGGGATTCGTCCTCGTAATCGCTGGTCGGACCTTTGATTTTCAAGTCCACCGCTTCAAATGACTGGCTGTGCTCGGCAATAAACCGCCCAGTTTCGCTCGCCGCGCGCCTGCCGGGAGCCGGCACGCGCATCCAGCCGACAATCCAGACGCGGTGGCCGGCTTGCAACGTGTGCGCGATATGATCCAAAACCGGTTGCGAAGCGCGCGCCGTTTCATTGGCCACCGGGACCAAGTCAAAACGGTAGGTGGAATGATCCGCCACTGGCGGCAAAGTGTCCCACGCCGCCGCGCCTTGGTAGTAACGATCAAAACTGATGCCCAGATACCAGGGCGTCACCACCACATAATCCTGCGGAGAAACTTCTTTCATCAAGCGTTTCGCCAGCAGGTCCACGTTTGTGAACCGGCAATCCAAATTGCGCGCGGCAAACGGAATCGCAATTCCGGCGGTGGCGATCAAAACTCCAAAAACCACCGTGCGAAGCAGGCGGGGCAGACCCGTCAACGGGACGCCAAGATCGAAACAGATTGCCCCCAAAGCCAGCAGCGGAAGAAAATACCACGGTGACGTGATAAGCGCGGCAAAGTAGAGAAAACCAAGGTAACCCGCCAGCGCAGCCAGTAATGTCGTGCCCGCAAAAACTTGCAGTTCACCCGGCGTCATGCGGTCTCCCGATCGGACGAATTGCGGCGGCGGTCGAAGAAAAGCCGCCACGCCCAGCCCTGCCACCGCCACGCCCAATAATACCCACACCCAGACATATTGGGGCAACGGAAACGCCGCGAGCGTTTTGAAATTATCGGCGGCGGCGATGAATGAAAAACCCGGCCGGATGACGGTGGATTGCTGCCATTTTAAGACGCTCCCCCAATATGGCAGCAACGAGATGCCCGCCAACAGCCCGGCTGTAAAAATTTTCAAGGCCGTGCCTTTATCTTTCCGCAACCAGCAGACCAGCCAGCCGCCCAGACCCATGCTGGCAAAAAAAACGGCGTTGGGATACAGCGCCTGAACACTCAAGACCGCCACGAATGACAAGATTCCCGTGCGCCACCACGTCGGCTTTCCCAGCAAAAAACACATGGCCGACAGGGTGAGCACAATGAGCACCGATCCCAGACCATAGGCCCGCAAATAATCTTCCCAGAAAATCGCCGTGCCACTCAGCCCAAACAACGTCAGGCCTATCAGCGGAGGCGCGCGACGGGCCGTCCACGCGGCCAGCCAAAGGGCACCGGGAATGCCCAGCCCGATCAGCATGCCCAGACATCGCAAATGCAGATCGCTGTCCGCCAGCCCCAGGGCCGACCAGCCTTTGATCAGCAGCGGCAGCAGTATTGGGAAAGAATCCCGGGTCATGTAAGCCAGGGAATGGCTGCCCGCGAGATTGATGACATTCACTTCATCACCACAAAAACCGCCGGCGTGAAACAGAAAATAGAAATGCAGACCGACAATGGCCACCGTGATGAGAACCGCGGCCAGCCAGGCGGTTGGGCGACAGTTTATTTTTACCGGCAAATCCGTCATGGTCTGGCAAAGTCGGGGAAGCGTGGCGTCATGCGCGGACATTGGACAAAATCGAGCCGTCAAATTCAAATCATTTTGCCGGTTTCAGTTGACCCGTCCTCGCGCCTCCCTGAAAATTTTGCGATGGCGGCTCCAAATCCAGTTTTAATTTTGCCCTTCGCGCTGCTGCTCGGCGCCATGGCGGTTGTGCCATTGCTCGCGCCCGGCTGGTGGCTGCGGCATTACATGAAAGTTGCCTTCGGCCTGGGCGCGATCACGCTCGGCTATTACATTTTTATTTTGCACAACACTCCGCGCGTGCTGCACACGGCACATGATTATTTCAGCTTCATCACGCTGGTCGGTGCGCTGTTCGTCGTGAGCGGCGGCATTCACATCGGCGTCAAAGGCCAGGCCACACCGTTTGCCAACGTCGTTTTTCTGCTCGTCGGTGCGTTGGTCGCCAATGTCCTCGGTGCCACCGGCGCGGCGATGTTGTTGATCCGTCCGTGGATTCGGATGAACAAATACCGCGTTACCTCGCATCACATTGTTTTTTTTATTTTCATTGTCGCCAACGTCGGCGGCGGCCTGATGCCCATCGGCCGGCCCGCCGTTGTATCTCGGCTTTTTGCAAGGCATCCCGTTCTGCTGGCCGGCGGAACACTGCTGGCCGATGTGGCTGACCGCCATTGGTCTGCTGCTGGCGATTTTTTATGTCGTGGACAAAATCAATTTTTCGCGCGCCACGCGCGCGGTGCGCGACCTGGAAACTGCGTCCGAACAATGGAGCTTCAGCGGGCTGGGCAATTTGTTTTTTCGCGGCCGTCGTGCTCGGCGCGGTGTTTGTGGACCGGCCGGTGTTTTTGCGCGAGGCGCTGATGCTCGCCGCCGCGACCACTTCTTATTTCACGACCAAAAAATCCGTTCACGAGGCGAACCATTTTAATTTCCATCCGATCACGGAAGTGGCCATCCTGTTCGCCGGAATCTTTGCGACGATGATTCCGGCGCTGGACTGGCTGGCCGCCAACGCGCGCGAAATCCTCGGCGCCAGTCCGCATCCCGCGATTTTTTTCTGGAGCGCGGGCACGTTGTCCGCTGTGCTCGACAACGCGCCGACGTATCTCGGTTTTCTCACCGCGCTTTCCAGTCGTCGCGGGCGCGGCCAACACCACGGATTTGCTTGAGCCACGATGCTCCGAGCGTGATCGCCATCAGCGTCGGCGCAGTCTTTTTTGGCGCAGCGACCTACATCGGCAACGATCCCAATTTCATGGTCAAGGCCATCGCCGAACATCAAAAAATCCGCGTGCCGGGATTTCTCGGATTTGTGTTCAAGTTTGCACTGCCCTTTCTGCTGCCGGTGCTGACAATCATCTGGTTGCTTTATTTTCGGGGTTGATAAACCTTTGCGATTGTGAAACATTTCTTCCGTCTTGGGCGTCCAATTCAGGCATCCTTGAATTGATATTGGGAAATTGGAGTGCGGACTCTTTACAACATTTTATTTCTGATTTTTTTTGCGCTGGCGTCGCCGTATTACTTCTGGCGGCTGCGGCGGCGCGGCGACTGGCGGCGCGGGTTTCGGCCAGCGGTTTGCGATTTACGATCCGTCCATCAAACAGGCGCTGACGAACCGCGACATCATCTGGCTGCACGCGGTCAGCGTCGGCGAGGTCAACCTTTGCACCCAGCTCATCCGCGCGCTGGAGCCGCGCGTGCCCAACCTCAAAATCGTCGTCTCCTGCACCACCACCACCGGCATGGCGGAATTGCGCCGCCGGCTGCCGACGCGCATCACCAAAATTTATTACCCGATTGACCGCCGCAAATTTGTGCGCCGCGCGCTGGCCACGTTCGATCCGAAAGCCATCGTGCTGGTGGAGGCGGAAATCTGGCCGAACTTTCTCTGGCGCGCGCGCGACCTGAAAATTCCCGCTGTTCCTCGCCAACGCCCGGCTGTCCGACCGCTCCTATCCGCGCTACAAAAAATTCGGCTGGCTGTTCCGCCCGCTGTTCGCGTCGTTCGCCGGCGTCGGCTGCCAGAACGAGGAGGACGCGCAGCGGCTGCGCGACGTGGGCTGCCGCCCCGAAACGGTGCAGGTGGTGGGCAACATGAAATTTGACGCCGCCAGGCTGACCGAACAGCGCACGCTCGACGTGCGCGGGCTGCTGCGGCAGATCGGCGTGGCCGATGACGCCCTGATTCTGGTCGCGGGCAGCACGCACGACGGCGAGGAACTCCTGCTGGCGGAAATGGCGGCGCGGCTGCGGAAAAAATTTCCGAACCTGTTTCTGATTCTGGTGCCGCGCCATTTCGAGCGCTGCAACGACCTCGGCCAGAAATTGAAGGCGCGCGGCGTGAAATTCATTTTTCGCAACGCCATTTTTGCGAACACCCAGTTGCGCGCCGGCGAGGTGGACTGCCTGCTGGTCAACACGACGGGCGAACTCAAATTTTTCTACGAACCGGCAACGGTCGTTTTCGTCGGCAAAAGTCTGACGGCCATCGGCGGCCAGAATCCCATCGAGCCGGGCGCACAGGGCAAGGCCATCGTGTTCGGGCCGAACATGCAAAATTTCGCGGACATCACCCGGAGCTTTCTGAAAAAGGACGCCGCCGTGCAGGTGAAAAATGCCGGCGGAACTGGAGCGCGTCCTGGCGGAACTGCTGGCCAATCCCGGCCCGCCGCGCCGAATTGGGCCGCCACGCGCTGGAAGTCGTCGCCGAAAACCTCGGCGCGGTCGAGCGCACGGTGGAAATGATTTTGCCGCAGCTGGCCGGCCGGGGCATTTATATCGTGCCCAAAAAAGTGACGGTCGTGAATTTCGCCGCTTGACGAAGTCGCCCCGGCTTCTCATATTCGCGTCCGGCTTCTGCTGTTGTCGCGGAGGCGCGTTGTTGACTATGTCAAAATCGAAACCCCGCAAAACAAGGCCGGTCATCCGCAGCCGAGGCGGAAAAAACCAACGGCTTCGCCAGTCCCGGTCGGTCGCGCTTGGCCGAAAAAATCAAGGAACTCGTCCGGCTGCGCCCAGGAGCAAGGCCAGTTGACCTTCGACGATGTCAACGAAGTGCTGACGGAGGAATTCTCCACGCCCGGCGATCTTGGACCAGGTTTTCGCCAAGCTGCGGGAACTGGAAATCGAAGTGGTGGACGCCGCCGAGGTGGACCAGCGTGAAGCCGGCGAGACGAGGATGAAGCGGAGGAAGACGACAGCCGGCTGGATTCGCTGGACGATCCGGTGCGGATGTATCTCAAGCAGATGGGCGCGGTGCCGTTGCTGACCCGCGAGCAGGAGGTGGAAATTTCCAAACGCATCGAGGCGGCGGAAAACGAACTGCGCAAAGTCGTTTACAGTTTTGGCTTCGCCGGCAAGGAACACATTGCGCTCGCGGAAAAACTGCTGGCCGACCCGCCGCGCGAACGCTTCGACCGCGTGGTGCTCGACAAAAAAGTGGACAGCCGCGACGCCCACCTGAAAACGCTGCACCGGCTGGTCAGCCGCGGTGCGGGAAGTGGATCAGGAGGTGGACCAGCATTTCAACCGCTGGCGCGACGCGCACCAGAACGCCAAGCGCAACCGCGAGCACGACGAATTTGCGAAGCTCGACAAAAAATTGCAGGCGCTGTTTCCCAAATTTTATTTCAAGCAGAAGGTGATCGAGGAAATCGTGCTGGTGGCGGAAAACATCCACGACAAGCTGCAATACAGCCTGCGCGCGCTGGCCGACGCGCAAAACCAGCGCGAATCCAGCGCGCAAAAACATCTGGTCGAGGCGGCGCAGCAGACGCTGCGGGCGCTGGAGGAATTTGTGCGGATGCCGCATCAGGATTTTTTGCAGGCGTTCGACCGGCTGGGCGACGCCGCGGCCCGGGCGCTGCAGGCCAAGACGGAAATGGTCGAGGCCAACCTGCGCCTCGTCATTTCCATCGCCAAAAAATACACGAACCGCGGCCTGTCGTTCCTCGATTTGATCCAGGAAGGCAACATCGGCCTGATGAAAGCCGTGGAAAAATTTGAATACCAGCGCGGCTACAAATTTTCCACCTACTCGACGTGGTGGATCCGCCAGGCCATCACGCGCTCGATTGCCGACCAGGCGCGCACCATCCGCATTCCGGTGCACATGATTGACATCATCAACAAGCTGATGCGGGCGCAGAAAAAATTGTTGCAGGAACTGGGCCGCGAGGCGCTGCCGGAGGAAATCGCGGACGAACTGCAGATGCCGGTCGAGCGCATCCGGGGCGTTTTGAAAATGGCGCAGCAGCCGGTGTCGTTGCAGTCGCCGGTCGGCGACGGCGACGAGGCGAGCTTCGGCGATTTCATCGAGGACAAGGCGGCGGAAAATCCGCTCGACCTCACGAGCTTCAGCCTGTTGAAAGACCGGCTGGGCGACGTGCTGTGCAGCCTGAACGAACGCGAGCGGCAGGTGCTGGAACTGCGTTTCGGCATCGGCGACGGCAACGCGCGCACGCTGGAGGAAGTCGGCCAGCAGTTCCGCGTCACGCGCGAGCGCATCCGGCAGATCGAGGCCAAGGCGCTGCGCAAGATGCGTCACCCGACGCGGCTCAAGCAACTGCACGGCTTTCTGGACATCGAAAACCTGGAAGCCGACTGACCGGGAAATCCGGCGGTGAAACGGTTCAATCGTCCGTGTCGTCCTCGCTCGCGTCGTCGTTGCGCTGGATGTAGCGCGGATCGTTCTCCAGGTTCTGCGAAAGATAAACGTGCCGGATTTCCTGGCCAAAACCGTTGCGCCGGAAAAACGCCACCGCGCTGTGGTTCTTCGCCGCCGTGTCCACCAGCATGATCCGCGCGTCGCGCTCGATGAACAGCCCTTTCAACTGCTTCACCAGCCGCGTCGCGATGCCGCTGCGCTTGAAGCGCCGGTCCACGCCGAGCCACAGCAGCCAGCCGTAACGCCACGCGCTGCGCGGTTTTTCCATCACGCGGCCCAGCGCGAAGCCCACCACCTTGCCGTCCGCCTCCGCAACGAGGCACGTTTCCGCGTCGTTGCTGAACAGCAGCGCCAGTTCGTGGTCGTCCCACGAACGGTAGAGCGACGGCCATTCCTCGGCGGTGAACAGTTTCTGGCCCAGCTCAAACACCTCCGGCACGTCCCGCAATTCCATCTCCCGGATTTCCACCGGCGGCAATGGCTTGGAGCGCTTGCGACGAGCTGGCCTGGAAGATTCCCATGATCAGCTTGAAAATACTTTTGTCCGCGTCGAACAACTCAAAGCAAAGCTCTTCGCCTTCGCCAGCGCCTCGTCCAGTTTCGCCGCGTCCTTGCCGCCGCCGCGCGCGTTGTCCGGCTTGCCGCCGCCCTTGCCGCCGACAATCGGCGCGATGGTCTGGATGATTTTGCCGGCCTGAACTTTCGCCGTGAACTCCGCCGAGACCGATGCGATCAAAGTCACCGCGCCGTTCGCCGCGCCGCCCAAACACCACCACGCCTTTGAAACGGCTCTTGAGCGCGTCCGCGATGGCCTGCAGATAATCCGCGTCCGAGTCGGGAAAATTTTGCGTGATGAGCGGCATGCCGTTGACCTCGTGCGCGCGCGTGAGCAGCCAGCTTGCGGTCTGCGCCGCGTTGCGCTGAATCGCGGACTTGAGCGACTTCTCCAATTCCTTCTGGTGCGCGAGCAGCACTTCCATTTTCTTTTCCAACTCGTGGACCGGCGAATTGATTTTGCCCGCGATGCTTTTGATGAGTTGCAATTGTTCGTTGGCGAGGTCGTAAGCTTCCAAGCCCGCGACGGCTTCAATGCGCCGGACGCCGGCCGCAATGGCGCTCTCGCCGACGATGCGGAACAGACCGATCTCGCCCGTCGCGCGCGTGTGCGTGCCGCCGCAAAGTTCCATCGAATAACCATCCAGCGCGTGGCTTGCCGCCGATTTGGACGACGCGCACCCGTTCGCCGTATTTGTCGCCGAAGAATTGCATCACGTCCTTGCGGTCTTTGACGTCGGCGTGTTCGCACTTCCGAGCCACGAGACTGGCGCATTTTCCACGATGCGTTCGTTGACGAGTTTTTCAATGTCCGCCACCTGCTGCGGCGTGAGCGGCGCGCTGTTGAAATCGAACGTCAGCTTGTCCGGGCCAACGAACGAGCCTTTCTGCGAAGCCTCCTTGCTGGCGACTTCGTGCAATGCCCAATGCAGCAGATGCGTGACGGTGTGATGACGCTGGATGGCATTGCGGCGGATGCGGTCAACCAACACTGTGACGACCGAACCCCGCACGGGTAGCACAGGCGACCCGCCTGTGCCGGTCGGCGACCCGCCGACCGGAACGGGAACGATGCCGGTTTGCAAATCAGCGCCGGAATTGGAATTGCCCGCACGTCCCCGTTCCGTCCGGCCACTGGCCGGACGGAACAGGCTTGTAGCCTGTGCTACCGATTCGTGTTCGGACACCTTTTCCTGAATGAAATGGAGCCACGTGTTACCGTTCTTTTGCGTATTGACGATGCGCCAAAGCTGGCTGCCGTGTTCGAGTTCGCCGGTGTCGCCGACTTGGCCGCCCATTTCGGCGTAGCAAGCGCTGGTGTCGAGGATGACGGCGGTTTTGTCTTTGACGCTGACGACTTCGAGCACGCGCGCGGGCGATTCCAATTTTTCAAAGCCGACAAATTTTGTCGGCGCGGTCGTTTCGATTTGCGAGAGTGAAATGACTTCTTTTTTCTGCGCGGCGCGGGCGCGGGCGCGCTGTTCTTCCATCAACTTTTCAAAACCTTCCTTGTCCACGGTCAAACCGCGTTCGCGCGCCATCAATTCGGTGAGGTCGAGCGGGAAACCGTAGGTGTCGTAAAGTTTGAAAGCGAACGCAGCTAAAATATTTCCATTTGAGTCAATCGCTTGAATTGATTTGCTTTCATCTTCAAGCCGCGCATAAGCCGAACTGTGGCCGAGGTCAGCGTGAGTTGGAAAAGATTTCATTACTTCACGATGCACTTCAGATTTTACGCGATATTCTCGGATTGCTTGTTCAAACAATTCAATTCCTCGGTCGAGAGTTTTATTAAACGCCTCTTCCTCGGTGCGAATGGTTTCCTGCACCTGCTTCTTGCGCGCGCGGATTTCGGGGAAGACGTCGCCCATCGTGTCGGCGAGCACGTCCACGAGTTTGTAGAAGAACGGTTCGTGGAAGCCGAGCGTGCGGCCGTATCGCACCGCGCGGCGCAGAATGCGGCGCAAAACGTAGTTGCGGTCGGTGTTGCCGGGCTGGATGCCGTCGGCAATCGCAAAACTCAACGTGCGGATGTGGTCGGCAATCACGCGGAACGCAATGTCCGTAGCGATTTGCTGCGAGGTAGCATGGGCAACCTGCCCGTGCCGCTGGGCTACCAGCCCAGCGGAAGGGAGGGACGCGGCTGCCGGCAGAGTTGCGCTCGATTGCAATCGAGTGTCACTCCCCGTTCCGCCCGGCGGGTCGCCGGGCGGGACAGGCGAGTCGCCTGTGCTACCCGCCGCATTGGGCAGCGTGCTGCCGTATTTTTTTCCGCTCAATTTTTCCAGCACGTCGAAAATCGGACGGAAAATATCGGTCTCGTAGTTGGAAATTTTGGCGTTAGCGAAATCGATCAAGTCTTTTGTGCCTTGGATGATGCTCGTGACGCGCTCGAAACCCATGCCGGTGTCAACGTGTTTGGCAGGCAGCGGCGAAAATGTGCCGTCGGGATTCGCATTGAACTGGATGAATACAAGATTCCAGATTTCGATGCAGCGCGCATCGCCTTTGTTCACAAGGCTTCCGCGCGTATCGCCATCAGGAGTCAAGTCAACGTGCAGTTCGGAGCAAGGTCCGCACGGGCCGGTTTCGCCCATCATCCAGAAATTGTCCTTCTTGTTGCCGGGAACGATGTGAGTCAACGGATCAAGCCCAACAGACTTAAAATACCGATACCAAAATTGTGCTGCTTCGGTGTCTGAAGGCTCCCACTTTACAATTCCAGCCAAAAGATCTTTTCCAGTGACAATTGAATTATTGAAGACATGAATGTAGTCAGTGCTCTTAATAATTTCACCATTACTTTCGACAACATCGCGGACGTGCGCCATTTCGTTTTCCCAAACTTCACGATTCATGTGCGGGCAATAAACTGTGGCGTAAAGCCGCTGCGGTGGAAATTTCCAGATTGTCACGACGAGTTCCCACGCCCAATCAATCGCCTCGCGTTTGAAATAATCGCCGAAGCTCCAGTTGCCGAGCATCTCGAAAAACGTGTGGTGATAGGTGTCGAGGCCGACGTCGTCGAGGTCGTTGTGCTTGCCGCCGGCGCGGATGCACTTCTGCGTGTCCGCCGCGCGGCCGGGCGAATACGGACATTGGGTCTGGCCGAGAAAAATGGAGACGAACTGGTTCATGCCGGCGTTGGTGAACAGCAGGTTCGGCGAGTCCGGCATCAGCGAAGATGACGGGACGATGGTGTGCTGCTTCGACTTGAAAAAATCGAGGAACGACTGGCGGATTTGGGCGCTGGTCAGCATGGCAAAATCGAGCATTGAGCCTAGCAGAACACGGCACTCAAGGCGAGTTGGAAGTTTTGTCCGGCGCGTCCGCCGCCGTTGCGCAAATGTTGCGAAGCAGTTATGGACAAAAGTGATCATTTATCGGAATATAGCGGAGTCGAGTTTCTCATGCTAAACGGAAAAGAACTAATTTTGGCGACCAAGCCCTTCGCCGCGGATCACACGGTGAAAAGCTGGTGGTGCGTCCTGTCCACGACCTTTTTGCTGGCGGGCTGCGTCGTTGGAACATTGCCGCATATCGGCGGGGCGCATTTCCCGCTGGCCGGACGAATCGTCTGCAGCATTTTAAGCGGGTTGCTGGTGCTCCGGCTGTTTGTGATTTACCACGACCAGCAGCACCACGCGATTTTGTCCAAGTCCCGGCTGGCCGAGGGTTTCATGCGCGTGTTCGGCATCCTGTCGTTAAGCCCCAGCAGCATCTGGCGCGCGTCGCACAACTACCACCACAAGCACAACTCCAAGCTCCGCAGCGCGCACATCGGCTCCTATCCGATCATGACCCGCGCGCAGTATTTGAAGTCATCGAAGGGCGAGCGGATTGCCTATCTGTTCATGCGCCATCCGCTGACCATCCTGTTCGGCTATGTGTTCGTGTTTCTCTGGGGCATGTGCATTTATCCGTTTTTCAACCAGCCGCGCGAACATTAGGATTGCCTGATCGCCACGGTGGTGCACTTTCAGCTTTGCGGTGTTGCTGACCTGGTTCTTTGGCTGGCCGGCGCTGTTGCTCACGCTGCATCGTTCCGCACTTTGTCGCGCAGCGCCATCGGGTCGTATTTGTTTTACGCGCAGCACAATTTCCCCGGCGTTTCCTTTTACGACCGCGCCGGCTGGGCTTACGAGAAAGCCGCGCTGGAATCTTCCAGCTATCTGAAAACCGGCCCGATCATGGCTTGGTTCACGGCCAACATCGGCTATCATCACATCCATCACCTGAACCACCGCGTTCCATTTTACCGGCTGCCGGAAGTCCTCAAAAAAGTCCCGGAACTGGCCAAGCCCAAAACCACTTCGCTGCACCCGGTGGACATCATCCGCTGCCTGCGGTTGAAACTCTGGGATGTCGAAACGCAGCAAATGGTCAGCCTCCGGAATCTTGAACCGCTGCTAAAAAATCCGGCGTTGGGGCCGGAGAAAATCCAGACATCATGTGACCAAACCCCATCACGCCATGACCTTCACTGCTGCTCAAATTGCGGAACAACTCCGGGGCAACGTCCTCGGCGACGGCTCGATTGAACTCACCGGCTTCACCTCCGCCGACAATGCACGCCCCGGCGACCTGACTTTCGCCGAAAAAGAAACTTACTTCGCCGCCGCCGAACAAAGCCAGGCCTCGGCCATCCTCGTGTCCGGCGAATTCACCTCGGCAACAAAAGTTCTCATCCGCGTGCCGAACGCGCGCGTGGCCGTCGCCAAATTGCTGCCGCTGTTTTTTCCGCCTGACCAGCAGCCGCCCGGCATCCATCCGAGCGCGACCATCGCCGCTTCGGCGCAGATTGATCCCACCGCGCATATCGGGCCGAACTGCGTCATCGGCGCGCGGGTGAAAATCGGCGCGCGCTCCGCGCTGCTCGGCGGCAACCACATCGGCCGCGACTGCCAGCTTGGCGATGACGTTTGCCTGTTTCCGAACGTCGTCATCTACGCGAAATGCCAGATCGGCAACCGCGTCGCCATCCACGCCGGCACCGTCATCGGCTCGGACGGCTACGGTTATGTTTTCGACGAAGGCCGCCACCGCAAAGTGCTGCAAGTCGGCAATGTCATCATCCACGACGACGTGGAAATCGGCGCGAACACGGCCATTGACCGCGGCGCGCTCGGCGCCACCGTCATCGGCGCAGGGCACGAAAATTGACAACCTTGTCCACATCGCGCACAACGTGGTCATCGGGCGGAATTGTCTGGTGATGGGCCAGGTGGGTTTCGCCGGCAGCACGAAGCTCGGAGATTATTGCGTCATCGCCTCGCAGTCGGGCATTGCCGGGCATTTGAAACTCGGCAACCAGGCCGACGGTCGGCGCGAAATCCGGCGTGATGCGCGACATTCCCGACAAGGGCATGGTGCTCGGCATCCCCGCCGCGCCGGACAAACAGGCCAAGCGCCAGATGATCGCGCTGCAGCAGTTGCCGGAACTGATCCGCCGCACGCGTGAACTGGAAAAACAGGTGGCGGAACTCCGAAGCCAAAACCGGCGCTTGAAAATCACGCGCGGCAGCCGCCTGAAACCGTGGCAAGCGGTCTATTAAACTCGCGGCAAAATTTGAAAGCAAGTTTTTGCCGGCGAAAATTGGAAAATTTTTTAAGAAATTTGTCTTGAGGTCATTCCGGAAACAGACGATTTATTTAACAGCGGTTGTTCTTTGTTAAACCATTGACCAGTTTTCCCTGCTCTGTTCGTGATTCGCAACAGTCCTTGAACCGTAATTAAAACGATCACGGGATGAGTTCGGGCTGTGGCCGGCATGCCTTCACTGGAAGCCGAAAGCAGACCAGCGAGTTCCACATGTAGCAATACATGTTCAAAGGATCGAGTTCGACACGGCAAGAGTGGGGTTATTTTTAAGCCCGCTCCAGACGAATTTTTGCTTCACCAGTGTTCCGTCAGACATGCTCTTTCAAGACACGCCTGTCCTCAACTTTGTCTTAAAGCTGTCCAGCTTCATATAATTATTAATTCATTAATGCAGATTATCTTATTTAAATTCCAGACCCCCGCCATAATCAAACACTTCAAGCGACTGATTCTAAACGGGATTCACCAGGCAAATGCTCCAGACGGACGATCCGGGCGACATTAAAAAACGATGTTGAACAATCAATTCGGTTGGCAAGGTGCTTGCGTAACACCTCGACGTGATTGCCATGCAATTTAGGTTTTGGCGGGAGCGGCAGAGTCATGTCTTGCGCTGTATCATGCCATGTTTGCTGGCTGCCGGTTTGCCGTTGTCCGGGGCCGCCAGTGTTAGCGCCAACCTGACATGGATCGCCAGTCCCGACCCGGTCGTCACCGGCTACAATATCTATTACGGCAGTGTCAGCCACCAATACACCAATGTCGTCTCCGTCGGCAATTCGACCCACGTGGTGATTTCAGGTCTACTTGAAAACACGACGTATTTCTTCGCCGCCAAGGCCTATGACAGCGCTGGCGATCAAAGCGATTTTTCCAATGAAGCGGCCTTGGCCGGCTCGACCACCACTCCCGACGGCAGTCTGCGGTTGAACACTCTGCCGCAAAATTTCACAGGTGATCCGCTCACTTTCAGCCTAGGTGCCGGTGCGCCTCCCGGCGCGACCATCAACCCGACCAACGGTATCATTTGCTGGACACCGGGACGAGCCTACGCTTCCACAACCAACTATCTGAATGTCATTGTCACCGACACCGTCAATCCCGCCTTGAGTATTTCCGAAACCATGGTCATCACGGTCGGCGATTATCTCGAATTCCGACTCGGTGCCACCGCCGTGCCAACTGGCCAGGCAAACCGCCTGCCACTCACGGTGGCTTCCAGCGGCAGCGTGACGAATTTGCAGATCACCCTCGCTTGGCCGGGAACCAGCCTCATGAATCCCACGCTCACCTTCACGCCGCCAATCATCTCCGGCTCGCTGCAAAATCAAAACAATCAACTCGTCATCCAATTGCAAACCGCTGCGGACCAGCCCTTGACCGGCACCAACCAGGTGGCACAAGTGAATTTTCAATCTGCTCCCGGCCAGCCTTCCACCATTTTCAGCATCCCCGCAACCGCTGCGACCGGCAACACCGCCGACGGATCCGCGTATGCCAATGTCGTGGTGGAAGCCGGGGAGGTCGCGGTGGTTGGCGGCAATCCACTGCTCCGTCCACAAGCCGATGCCGGCCAAGAACGCAGCCTGACGCTGTTTGCCAACCCCGGCGCCAGCTACCAGTTGCAGTCCACCACTTCGCTCATGCCGCCAATCACGTGGACGCCGCTGATGGACTATCAACCGACCAACTCCTCTCAAACCGTGTCGCTCGACTCCACCGAGCCGGTCATTTTCTACCGGCTCCAGCAGCTTTGAGATTTTTCTTTTGGGCAACGCATGGGCCGGTGTTAATTTCAGCGCATGGCGCGCGACGATTTGTTTTCCCATCCGGCTGAAAAATTGCCGGAAGAAATCATCGCCGCCGCGCCGGATACTTTCAAAAGCCAGCCGCTCGCCGCGCGGATGCGCCCGCGCAATCTCGATGAATTTGCCGGACAATCGCACATCCTCGGCGCCGGGACAACTGCTCCGCCGCGCCATCGAAGCCGACCGCATCCAGTCGCTGATTTTTTACGGCCCGCCCGGCACCGGCAAAACCTCGCTCGCGCAAATCATCGCGCGGCAGACGAAATCGAAATTCGAGCGCTTGAGCGGCGTGGAATCGAACGTCGCCGACATGCGCCGCGTTCTCGCCAGCGCCGCGAACCGCCTTGAAAACACCGGCCAGCCAACGATTCTGTTCATTGACGAAATCCACCGCTTCAACAAAGCGCAGCAGGACGTTCTGCTGCCGGATGTGGAAAGCGGCGTCATCAAGCTCATCGGCGCGACCACGCACAATCCGTTTTTCTTCGTCAACTCCCCGCTGGTCTCGCGCTCGCAGATTTTTGAGCTGCGCCCGCTGACCGAGGACGATTTGTTTGCGCTGCTGCAACGCGCGCTGGCCGATGCCGAACGCGGCCTCGGCTATCATGAAAATTTCCGTGGACGAAAATGCGCTGCGCCATCTCGCCAAAATTGCCGACGGCGACGCGCGCAAGGCTTTGAACTCGCTGGAAATCGCCGCGCTCACGACTGCGCCGGAAACAAACGGCGAACATCCGCATCACGCTCGAAGTCGCCGAGCAAAGCATCCAGAAAAAAGCCGTGGTTTATGACGGCGACGGCGACGCGCATTACGACACGATTTCCGCGTTCATCAAATCCATGCGCGGCAGCGATCCCGACGCGGCGCTTTATTGGCTGGCCAAGATGATCCACGCCGGCGAAGACCCGCGTTTCATCGCGCGGCGCATCGTGATTTGCGCGGCGGAAGACGTGGGCCTGGCCGACCCGATGGCGCTGGTGCTGGCGAATGCCGCGCTGGCAGGCCGCCGAATTTGTCGGCTGGCCGGAGGCGCAGATTCCGCTGGCCGAGGCGACGATTTACATCGCCACCGCGAACAAGAGCAACAGCGCGGTTATGCGCGATTGACGCCGCGCTGGAAGATGTGCACTCCGGCCGCACGATTGCCGTGCCGGAACATTTGCGCGATGCCAGCTACAAAGGCGCGAAAAAACTCGGCCACGGCCTGGGCTACGAATACGCGCACGACGGCAAGGATCATTTTGTCGCGCAGGATTATCTGGGCGTGGACAAAACTTATTACGAGCCGACCGAGCAAGGCGTGGAAAAGAAAATCAAGGAGCGCGTCGAGAAATGGCGGGCGGAATTTTCCAAATTGCGGGGAGAACGGACAAAGTGAACATTCAAAATTGAAAACAGAATTGCGTTCCAAAATCCGCGCGGCACTGGGAAAAATTTCGCCGGCGGTGCGCGCGGTGGAATCCATCGAGTTGTGCGAGCGGCTGAAGGCGCAGATGCCCAGCGCGCACACGATTTTGTTTTTCGCGCCGCTGCCGGACGAGCTGGATGTCTGGCCGGTGCTGGAACTGTCGCTGGCGTTGGGAACCAACTGCGCCCTGCCATTTTTGACGCGGAGAAAAAAACTTACGGCGCGAAACTAATCAAGCAACTTGGCGACGGACATTGTCACCGGAAAATTCGGCGTGCGCGAACCGGCTGCAGAGCTGCGCGGAAATTTCGTTGAACCAATTTGATTTGATTCTCGTGCCGGGCATGGCGTTTGATTTGAGCGGCAACCGGCTCGGTCGCGGCCGGGGATTTTACGACCGGCTGCTGGAACAAGCCAGCGGGATAAAATGCGGCGTGGGCTATGATTTTCAACTGCTGGAAAAAATTCCCGACGGAACCGCACGATGCGAAGGTGGATTTTATTCTGACGCCGTCGCGCTGTGTGCGCCGGAAAATTTAGCGGTGCTGCGTGTCTTCAATGCCGCCCAGCGCGCCGCCCTGCCAGCCTGACGGCGAATTCCACGGACGGACGGAGGCGTTTTCGGGCTCGGCGGAGGCGCAACCGGAAAGAACCGCCGCCATGGCCGCCAGCACCAGCAAAAAAAGCAGTTGGGCGGCGCGGAATTTCATGTCAGGAAGCGGGCGCGGGATGCGCCGGGGTGACTTCATCGCCTTCAATCGGGTCGCCGAGTTTGCCAGCCGGGAACGAGGTTGGCGATGCAACGGTCTTTCTGAACGCTGCGGATGATCACCTTGGCCACCAGCTTGCCTTCGCGGCTGACGAGCAATTCGCCGTCTTGAAGAGCGCCTTGATCCTCGCCAATGTTGAGGACGACAAAATCCCACTTGGGATCAACCTCCAGAATTTTTCCGTGCAGATCGGCGCGCAACTTCACAAACTGCTCCGGCCCGATGTATTTGTTCAGCTCGTTGGTGAGCCGGGTGATGGTGCGGAGCATGACGCTTTTTTCGCCGTTGATGGCTGCGATCTCGGTCTGGGCGTCCTTGAGGGTTTTGTTCAGCTTGATGATCTGATCCGGCGTCAAATCCGTCGCCTTGAAAGCAGCCAGTTGATTTTGGGCGTCATCGCGTTCAGAAACGGCCTTGGCCAGCCTGTCGGCCAGTTCATCCGCGCGTTTGGACTGCGCTTCGGCGCGGGCCACGGCCTTGTCGCGTTCGGATTTGGTGTCCGCCAGTTCCTGCTGGGTCTGGGTCAGTTTCGCCTGCGTGGCGAGGAGGATGCGGTTTGTGCCGGCCAGTTGTGTCAGCGCCAAATCCTTGGCGTCTTTTTCGTCATTACGCTGTTTGGTGAGCGCGGGAATTTGGGTGGACCACTCATAATACCCGATGCCGCCGGCGCCAAGGCCGGCGAGGATGGCCAAAATTAAACTAATGCGAAGTAACATGGTCGGTTGCAGTTTTTCAAAGGTTAAACCTGCTGCGCAACGGTGTCAATGTCCGTTTGCACTTTGCAAACAATTGATTTGGGCGCATCTTGTCTTGGCCGCCATGCAATTGAACCATTCGCTTCAACTCGCTTATTGCACCAACATCCATCGTGGCGAAACCTGGATGGAAACCCTGGCTTCGCTCAACAATTACGCGCTCGCCGTCCGCGAAAAAGTCTGCCCGAAAAAGCTGTTCGCCATCGGCCTGCGCCTGGGGGAACGCGCCGCCGTGGAATTGAGCGAACGCGACACGCTGCTGGCCTTTCACCGCTGGCTGGACAAAAACCGCTGCTACGTTTTCACCATCAACGGATTTCCCTACGGCCAGTTTCACGGCACGCGCGTCAAGGAGCAGGTTTATCGGCCCGACTGGACCTCGCCGGAGCGTGTCGCCTACACCAATTTACTTTTCAACCTGCTCGCGGAACTTTTGCCCGCCGGCGTCGAAGGCAGCGTCAGCACCCTGCCCGGCTCGTTCAAGGAATTTCATCCGTCCGCCGAGGCGATTAAAACGATGCGGCAAAATGTCTGGCGCACCGTCGAGCACATCGCCCGCGTCAGCGAAAAGACCGGGCGCAAACTGCATCTCGGCCTCGAACCCGAACCGCTCTGCCTGCTCGAAAGCAGCGCCGAGACGATTCATGCCTTTGATCATTTCCGCGCCGAACATCCGCACGACCCGCGCCTCGACGAGCATCTCGGCGTCAATTACGACACCTGCCATTTCGCCGTGGAATTCGAGGAACCGCAAAACGCCCTGCCCTGCCTGGTGAACCACGGCATCAAGATCAGCAAAATCCATTTAAGCTCCGCGCTCAAAGTTTCGCCCACGCCGGAAGCCCGCGCGGAACTGAAAAAGTTTTCCGACGAAGTTTATCTCCACCAAGTCGTCACCCGCGACGAAGCTGGCAACCGCACCATTTTCCGCGATCTGCCCGACGCGCTGAACCATCAACCATCAACCATCAACCATCAGCCATTGGAAGAATGGCGGATTCATTTTCACGTCCCGCTGCACGCGCCCGCCGCGCCGCCGTTTGCAAACACCAACGACCATCTGCTCGGCACGCTGGACTGGCTCGCTGAAGATCCGCGGCTTTGCTCGCATCTCGAAATGGAAACTTACACTTGGGAAGTGCTGCCGCCGGAATTAAAATCGCAGAGCGTCGTGGATCAGCTTGCGGCGGAATACGAATGGACGCTCGCGCAATTGAAGGAACGCGGGCTGGCTTGATTTGCCGCCTTGGTTGCCTCTTTACTGGCAACACAGCAGCCGTCATCTGGCTCAAAGAAATTTGCTGGACAATGATTTGCATTCAGCGCAGCCTGTTTTTTATGAAACCTGATAGGCCACAAAAACTGGGGTCTAATTACTGTTAGGCATCAAGATTGGTTTGAGGTTTTATAGAGTTGATTGGTCTGGCGAAGATTCGAGCAGTTCGATTTGAGATGAGCAAGTTATCGGCAGTTAGCCAGGATTTAGCTCGCGCCGGTTTGATGCGGCGAGCAAGTGCGGCAGCTTGCAGTTGGCGAGCGTTTTGATTTGCCTGATTTTATTATGGATTTCACGTCTTTGATGCCTAACAAGTCGCCGGAGCCAACCGCCGTTGGCGCTTGCCGTTCCGCTATCGCGGTTCACGCCGCGAGTCGGCGGTGGCTCAGCTTTCTACGTTAGGCATCGCGGCCACGATTTTAGCTTGGCGTTCGAGACGTTCATTTTCACGGTCTTGATGCCACGGGCAGTATTTGCTGCCCGGCATTGCGTTTCCACCGCATGATTCTTTTGACCACGTTAGCTGTCCGGTTTGCCAGTTTGTATGCGGCACGTCGCACATCGCAGCACATTTATTTGGAGTTTCAGATTTCATTTTATTTAGATTTTATGTCGCTGATGCCTAACAGTTTGATAGGCTGCAAATTTTAGACGATTCCAGTTCCACTATTTTGCGTCTGGCGCTTCGGCTTTGGGCAGCTCGCGGCGGAATAAGCCTGGACGCTCGCCCGATTGAAAGAACGCGGGCTGGCTTGATTGGCCGCCGTTGCAAACTGGGAATTTTATGAAACATTCACGCTCCGATATTTTTGTTGCGCTCGTGACCTTGCTCATGTCCGCCGTTGTTCCCATCAGCTATGGCGCGAACCCTTACGGCGTATCCCCACCGAGCGGCAAACAATGGACAATGACGTTTGATGATGAATTCACGCAGGACGTTTCGATCAATACGAACAAGTGGAACGGCGGCGCCGGCGGCACCGACTGGTGCAACCTGGACTTTCATGGAAAAACGGGCGGCGGCTGGATGTTCGGCGAAACTAACGACCCCTGCGGACAACATTATGAGGGCTGCACATTCAATAGCACGAATGGTCTGGAGATGCGGTCGCCGGGCGCTCCCAGCGCCGCGCTGCAAACCGGCGGCACGACCGCCCAGAATGCCAGATTTATCCAGAAGTTTGGTTACTGGGAGGCCCGCTTTAAGGTGCCGCACAACACCAATGGCGAGGGGACTGGCCTTCACTCCGATTTCTGGATGCACCCGATCCCGGAGGGTTTGGGAAGCCCCAATGAATGGTTGCCGGAAATTAATGTCGGGGAGAGACCGACTTGGGACGCCAACCTCGACAAGGCCAACACCAAAATCTACTTCGGCATCCATGACTACGGTCACCGTGGCGTGCGGCATGATAACGCTTACGGTGGCCCTTATGGGACCTCACCGCTCACGGATCTATCCGCAGATTGGCACACCTACGGGTTATTCTGGAGGGACGATGGTTCGGGACCCTACGGTTCCATGCAGTTCTATCTGGATGGCTCACCATTGTGGTCGCCATATACCCTGAATGCCAGTTCAACCAACATGGCAAGCGGGATATACATTTTTCTTCTTTTGGATAACGACAACAAGGGCGCCGACTGGAAGAACAATCCCTTCTGCGTGCAATATGTCAGGGTCTGGCGGTTGGACCCGAACAACCGCTCAAGCTCATCGGGCGGCAGTTCCTCGGGCGCAAAAAAAAGTGCAAGTCAATGATCCGGTAATAAATTCAGGTTCGCTGCGCATGGTTTGTTTTGCATCTTGGGACTGTTCCACTTTCCGCAAACGTCCTTTTCACCCGCGGCTTTTTTTGGTTTCCTTCGCGTGCCATGAATTCCGCCCCGACACTGCGCACGCTGCTCATCCTCGGACGCGTGTCGAATTTGCCGACGGTCTGGTCCAACTGCCTCGCCGGCTGGTGGCTCGGCGGCGGCGGGAATTATTGGAAGCTGCCGTTGCTGCTCCTCGGCATCAGCGCGCTTTACACCGGCGGCATGTTTTTGAACGACGCCTTCGACGAGGAATTCGACCGCCAACGCCGCGCGGAACGGCCGATCCCATCGGGGAAAATTTCGGCGAAACTCGTCTGGCAATCCGGCTTCGGCCAGCTCGCCCTGGGAATTCTGCTGCTGCTGTTCTGCGGCAAAGTCGCGGCGGCGGCGGCAATCATTCTGGCGTTCACCATTTTGCTCTACGATTTCACGCACAAATTTCTCACCGCCTCGCCGTGGCTGATGGGCGGGTGCCGCTTCTGGGTTTATGTCATCGCCGGCGCGGCGGGCGCGGACGGCTTGAACGGCTTCCCGATTTTTTGCGGCGCGGCACTGGCTTTTTACGTCGTCGGCTTGAGCTATGTCGCCCGGCGCGAAAGTTTTCGCGGCGCAGTTCCGTTCTGGCCGCTGCCGCTGCTGATGGCACCCATCGTCCTGGCTCTGACCATGAATGCCGGCGGCTTCCGCCAGTCCGCCGTCTGGATTTCAATCGTGCTGGCGTTGTGGGTCATCCGCTGTTTGCGGACCCTGTTCCTCGGCGGCGAATTCAACATCGGCCTGCTCGTGGCGAATCTGCTTGCGGGCATCGTTTTCGTGGACTGGCTGGCGGTCGCGCCAATCATTCCGCACACGACGAGCGCCATTGTTTTCCTCGCGCTGTTTGGCCTGACGAAATGGTTTCAGAAATTTATTCCCGCCACTTGATTTTTCCCCGGAAGAAGTTTTCGCACGGAGAAAGCGAAGGCGGCGCGAGAGAAAATGGTTTTCACCATCGGTCCACTCGCGTTCTTCGCGTGACACCTCCAACCTGCGCTTGAACAATTAGGCGCGGCAAATTATATTGGCCGTTCGCTTATGAGCGCTGAAACATCCGTCAAATTGACGCACAACGAAGACATCAAGGCCGCCATCCCGACCCTGGCCGGCACCATCGCCGCGACCCTGGCCGATCCGGCCGCCGAGCATCTTTCCGAGGACGACAACCAGTTCCTGAAATTTCACGGCAGCTACCAGCAGGACGACCGTGACCTGCGCAAGACTGGCAAGAAATACATCATGATGGTGCGCAGCCGCGTGCCCGGCGGCGTGATGACCGCGAATCAATGGCGCGTTTTTGACGATCTCGCCTCGACTTACGGCAACAACACGCTGCGCGCCAGCACGCGCCAGACCATCCAGTTTCACGGCGTCGTGAAAAATAATTTGCGCGCGGTCATCAAGGCCATCAACGAATCGCTGCTCTCCACGCTCGCGGCCTGCGGCGACGTGAACCGCAACGTCCTCGCGCCGCCCACGCCCGCCTACACGCCGGCGCGCGACGCAAATTTTGGCCGACTGCAAAAAAGTCGCGCTCGCGCTCGCGCCGCAGACCCAGGCGTATCACGCCATCTGGATTGACGGCGAACAGCTCGACCTGGAAAAACCGGAGAACAAAAATTTTGTTGATCCGCTCTACGGCAAAACTTATTTGCCGCGCAAATTCAAGATTGCCTTTGTCATTCCGCCGGTGAATGACGTGGACATTTTCACGAGCTGCCTCGGCTTCATCGCCATCATCGAAAACGACCGGCTGGTCGGCTACAACCTGACCGTCGGCGGCGGCATGGGCCGCAGCCACGGCAACGCGGCGACTTATCCGCGCCTCGCGGACGTCATCGGCTTTTTCCCGCCGGAAAAGGTCGTGGACGTGGCGAAGGCAGTGCTGACGATTCATCGCGATTTCGGCGACCGCACCGACCGCAAACACGCGCGCCTGAAATATATTGTGGCCGAGCGCGGCGTAAAATTCATGCAGGACGAGGTGAACTCGCGCGCCGGCATCACGCTCGCGCCCGCGAAGCCGTATCAATTCACCACGACGAGCGATTTGCTCGGCTGGCGCAAGGCGGTGGACGGAAGCTGGTTTCTCGGCCTGTTCATCGAATCCGGACGGGTGAAAGGCGCGCAGAAAATTGCGTTGCGCGAAGTCGCGGACAAATTTTCAAACATCGAATTCCGCCTGACGCCGAATCAAAACGTCATTCTCGCCAACGTCAGCGACGCCGACAAAGCCGGCATCAACGCGATTCTCGCGCGGCACGGCGTCAAGGTCGAAAACCAGGCCGGCGTGCTGCTCGCCGCCTCGATGGCCTGCCCCGCGCTGCCGACCTGCGGCCTCGCGCTCGCCGAAAGCGAACGCATGTTGCCCGGCCTGATTGATCGCATCGAAAAACTTCTGGCCGAAGTCGGCCTGGCGAACGAGGAAATCATCATCCGCTCGACCGGCTGCCCGAACGGCTGCGCGCGGCCTTACATGGCAGAAATCGCGTTTGTCGGCAAGGCGCCAGGACGTTATCAAGTCTGGCTCGGCGGCGACGTTTCGGGCACGCGCCTGAACAAAATCTGGAAGGATGTCATCAAGGAAGCGGATTTGGAAACGGAATTTCGCCCCGTGTTCGCGCGCTTCGCGAAGGAACGCCATGCCGGCGAACGCTTCGGCGACTGGTGCTCGCGGGTGTTTCTCAACGAACAAAAAAATTAACCACCAAGACACAAAGACACAAAGGACTTGGTGCCTTGGTGGCTTTGTGGTTGATAAAATGACTCCCGATCAAATCGCCAAAGCCAACACCGAGCTGCGCGGCAAATCGCCGTTGGAAATCATCCGCTGGGCCGTTGCGCAGGCGAATGGCCGCGCGATTGTCTCCACGAATTTCCGGCCTTACGAGGCGGTCATCCTGCATCTCGTCACGCAGGCGCAGCCGGACATTCCAGTGCTGTGGGTGGATCACGGCTACAATCGCCCCGCAACTTACCGGCACGCCGAGCAGGTGAAAAAATTGCTCAAGCTGAACCTCAAAGCATATCTGCCAAAGCTGACCGCCACGCATTACGATGCCGTGTTTGGCGGGATGCCCGAACCGACGCCGGAAAATGAGGCGCGCATCAAGGCGTTCAGCACGGCGATGAAACTGGAGCCGTTCCAGCGCGGCATGAAGGAACTCGCGCCAACCGTCTGGCTCACGGCTTTGCGCAAAGTGCAGAATCCAAATCGCGCCGGCCTCGACATCGTGAGCGAGGACAAAAATTTCAGTTCGCTGAAAATCAGTCCGCTGTTTTACTGGAGCGACGCGGACATGGAAAAATATCTCGCCGAACACAATTTGCCGAATGAGTGGGATTATTTTGATCCGGCGAAGGCGGACGAGAAACGCGAGTGCGGTTTGCACGCGAGCTGGGGCGGCACGGCGGTTTCCGGCGGCGCGGGGATTTAATAATTTGAATCAACCACGGATGGACGCCGATCAGCACGGATGCAAAAATTATCTGTGTCCATCCGTGTCCATCCGTGGTTAAATAAAAATGAAATTCCGCTGGACGATTGCCCCGCCGCAGCCGCTGCTCGCGGAAACGCTTGCGGCGTCGCTCAAAATTTCGCCGCTGCTCGCGCAATGCCTGCTCAACCGCGGGCATCAGCGATCCGCCGGAGATTGAAAAATTCCTCGCGCCGCGCCTCAAACACCTGGCCGACCCGTTTCTGCTGCCGAACATGGCGCAAGCCGTCGAACGGCTGCTGCAGGCGCACGAACGCGCCGAACCGCTGGTCATCTTTGGCGATTATGACGTGGACGGCGTGACTTCGACCACGCTGCTGCTGGAAGTTTTGCGCAAACTCGGCTGGCGGGCCGACGCGTATCTGCCAAATCGCATGGACGAAGGCTATGGCTTGAGCCGCGACGGCGTGGAAAACTGCCTGAAAAAATTCCCGGTGAAATTGCTGCTCGCCGTGGACTGCGGCTCGACCGCCGTGGAAACCATTTCCTGGCTGCGCGAAACCGGCGTGGAAGTCATCGTGCTGGATCATCACCAGGTTTCGTCGCCCGCGCCCGAAGCGGTGGCGCTCGTCAATCCCCAACTCCTGACTTCCAATTCCCAACTTCCGGCTTCTTTCACAGAACTTTGCTCCGCCGGTCTCGCGTTCAAGCTCGCCCACGCTTTGTCAAACGCGGACGCGAAACCGGTTTGCCCGGCGCGGCGGAATTTGATTTGAAACCGCTGCTGGATCTGGTCGCGCTCGGCACGATTGCCGATCTTGTGCCGCTCACCGGCGAAAACCGGATTCTCGTCACCGCCGGTTTGGAAAAATTGAACACGACCCAGCGTCCGGGAATCGTCGCGTTGAAAGAAGTCGCGCAGTCGCCGGAAAAAATCGGCGTGGTGGATGTCGGTTTTCAACTGGCGCCCCGGCTCAACGCCGCGGGCCGGCTGGAAACGGCGGAAGAATCGCTGCATCTGCTGCTGGCGGAAACTTTGGAGGCGGCGCTGCCATTGGCGCAGAATCTTGACGCGCAAAACCGCGAGCGCCAGAAAATTGAAAAGGGCATCGTCGAGGAAGTCACCGGCGTGGTGCGTCGAAATTCGATGCTCAAAAAGATTTTGTCATCATCGAGGGCCAGTTGCTCTGGCACATCGGCGTGGTGGGCATTGTCGCCGTCGCGCGTGTTGCAGAAATTCTATCGTCCGACGATCATTTTGGGCGGGGATGCCGGCGAATGGCGCGGTTCCGGCCGCAGCATCGCGGGCTTCGATCTCGCGGCGGCGTTGCGCGAATGCGGTGATTTGCTGGTGAAACATGGCGGCCACGCGATGGCGGCGGGCCTGACCATCGCGCCGGAGAAAATTGATTTGTTCCGCGCAGCGGATGAACGACCTCGCGCGGTGCAGCTTGAAGCCGGAGGATTTTCAGCCGCCGCTGCGGTTGGATGCCGAGGTTGAATTGAAAGAGATCAACCTGGATTCCGTGGCGGAACTGGAAAAGCTGAAGCCGTCCGGGCAGGGAAATCCGGCGCTGCAATTTTGCGCGCGGAATCTGGCGCACAAAAAGCCGTTGCAGCGGATCGGCGCGAACAAGCAGCACGTCAAGCTGTGGGTGACCGACGGCGCGGTGACGCACGAGGCGGTGTGGTGGAACGCGGGCGAAGGTTCACTGCCGGTCGGGAAGTTTGACCTGGCCTTCGCGCCGTCGCTGAATGAGTTCAACGGCCGGACGACGGTGCAATTGAAAGTTTTGGACTGGCGCGCCGCCGAAATTTGACTTGCCAAAACCGGCGGAACAGCTATGATAACGCCGTCTGTAAGAAAAATTGACCCTTCGGACCATGGTAAATCTTCAAGTGAACTTGGTTCAGTTTGATGATTTGAAACCCGGTGAGTCGGGAACAGACGAAATCGGTTAAATAAACAGAAATCATCAAATGAGCACGAAATTGTTTGTGGGAAATCTTTCCTTCAACACTACCGAAAATGACCTGCAGGAGGCGTTTGCCGCCCACGGCCAGGTCGTGGAAGCCAACCTTATGATGGACCGGATGACCGGTCGTTCACGCGGTTTCGCCTTCATCACCTACTCCACGCCGGAAGAGGCGCAGAAGGCTATTGCGGCCATGAACGGCGCGCAGCTTGACGGCCGCGCTTTGACGGTCAACATCGCCCGTCCGAAGGAAGAACGTCCGCCCGGCGGTGGCGGTCGCGACCGCGGTCCGCGCCGTGATTACGGCGGTGGCGGCAGCGGCGGCGGCTACGGTGGCGGTGGTGGTGGCGGCGGCGGCGGACGTCGTGAACGCTATTAGTTTTTGAATCGAATGGCCGGGGCGGCGTCTTCTTGGACGTCGCCCCACGCCATTTTCAGAAGGCAAAGTCTTTTTCATTTTTCCCATGGAAGAGCACATCGAAATTGAGGGGCGTATCCTGACGGTTCTGGCCGGAACGATGTTCCGCGTCGAGCTGGACAACAAACATCAAGTGCTGGCAACTATCTCCGGCAAGATGCGGAAAAAATTCGTGCGTCTGACTTCGGGCGACCGGGTGAAGATGGAGATGTCCCCTTACGACTTGAACAAGGCGCGCATCGTCTGGCGGATCGGCTGATTTCCAACCAGGCAAGCGTCAATCCGGCGTTTTGATGTGGCCGGCGTCGTTCCGACCGGTAGCCCGCAAATTGCGCAGCAATCTTGGATTTTATCGCAGTCGTCGCAAACCGCGCCGCGCGGATACAGCCAGATGTGCCCGGTCAGCGGCCCCTTGCCGCAGACGACGCAGAAATAATTCGTCGGGTCAGCCGACGCAATCCCGACCGCCGCGAACAAAAATAAAATGAGCGCGAGCTGGCGCATGATTTTTAAGTCGGGAAATTTTTCGGCTTAAACTTAATGGGCCTTACCGTTCGCTTGCCGTCTTTCATAAAAGCAGCCCAACGTATGCCAGAAAGTAAATCCGCCACAATTCCCCCGTCCAATGTGAGTTCGCCCGAAGTGGCATCACCAAAGAACCAAAGCTGTTGAATGTTTAAACCTTGGAAATTTAGATTTTCAAATTCCAAATTGATATCGCGGTTAATCCAAATTGCTACCGTCAAATCATCCGAATTAGAATATTTTTTGAGCTTATCAATTGTAACCTGCAAGTCCGACTTTTCATTTACACCATGACTGGGCAATTGTTTTAATTGAACTCGCTTATAAATTGGGCTGCGCCCTTCTTCAACGGCCTTGATTACGCAATCAAAATCCTGATCTTCAACAACGCAGACTGTTACCGTTGCTCGGTTGCCAGCAAAGTGCTTCAGCATGAAAGCCAAGAATCCCGCTTGATGCTTTTCCAAATAGGCTTTCTTTTCTTTGTCAGAAAGATGAGAAACAGTTTCGGGCTTTTGTAAAATACCAATAACTGTGGACATGATGTTCCGTCCGAGTTCTTCCGGCTCAATATAATTAAGCGCGGCAAGCTGCCTCTCAAGAATTTTATCCATTGTCGCTTTGCTCTTCACATCGTCAGCGCCGCGTCCCAATCTTTCCACACCGGCTCGTAGCCGAGTTTGCGGATGCGTTCGGCCACTTCGCCGGGCGAGCGTTCGTCGGCGATGTTGAACTGGCCGGTCGCGTTCGTCGGATGATTCGGCTGCGGTGCCCATTCGCTCGCGCCGGACGCGAGTTCCTTGATGATGCCGCGCTCGGTGTGATGGATTTTTTCCCGGCCCGCGCCGGTGTAGCCGCCCGGCTCGGTGCGCGCGCCGGCGCTCATCATCGTCACGCCGAGCGGAATCAACCCGTCGCGCAGCTTCGGCGTCTCGCGCGTCGAAAGCACGATGCCGACATCAGGAAACATCAGGCGCAGCGCGCAAATGAGTTGCGCCAGTTCGCGGTCGCTGATGTGCGTGAGCGCCTGAAACTCGCCCGCGCACGGACGAATGCGCACGGTGGAAATCGTCAACGCCGCTTTCCAGCAATTTCGCAAAAGATAATCCGCGTGCGCCGCCGCGCTCAACGCCTCGAACCGCCAGTCGGCCAAACCGTAAAGCGGGCTGATGCCCAGCCGGCGAAATCCGGCGGCGTAGGCGCGCTCCGGCGTTTCCAGTCGCCAGTCGAAATTCCGTTTCGGCCCGGCGGTGTGCATTTCCGCATAGACTTTGCGGTCGTAAGTTTCCTGATACACCACCAGTCCGTCCGCGCCGGCGGCGACGAGCGGACGGTAATCCTCCGTTTCCATCGGCCCGACTTCGAGCGAAATGCCCGGCCAGTCGGCGTGCAGCGCGGCAATGCAGTCGCGCAGATAATTGTTCGAGACAAATTTCGGATGTTCGCCCGCGACGAGCAAAATGTTGCGGAAACCCTGTTCCTTCAATGCCTGCGCCTCTTGCCGCACTTCGTCGAGCGAGAGCGTGACGCGCAAAATCGGGTTGTCGCGCGAGAAGCCGCAATAGGAGCAGTTGTTGATGCACTCGTTGGAAAGATAAAGCGGCGCAAACAGGCGGATGGTTTTGCCGAACCGCTGCTGCGTCATCAGATGCGCGCGGCGGCCGAGCGTTTCCAGAATTTCCGAACCGGCGGGTGAAATCAGCGCGGCGAAATCGGCGAGCGAAATTTTATTTTTGCCGGCGGCTTCGCGCGCGGCGGCGGCGCCGGTGGCCAGCGATTTTTTGACCAGCGCATCCAGCGGCAACGAATTGAATTCAGTGACAAAACTCACGAATTTAATCTAGCAAAACGCCGGAGAAATTCCAAACTTCATCCGCTTCGCAATTTCCCGTGATGCGTGATCCGTGAAAAGAGCATTTCCAATCACGCATCACGCATCACGTATCGCGCCTTTTCCAAACGTAACGGAACAAAATCACGCGCAGCGCGGCGGCGAGCGGGATGGCGAGAATGCCGCCCAGAATGCCGCCGAGCAGCGTCGTGCCGGTCATCACGGCGATGATGATGACCAGCGGATGCAGTCCGACGCGGTTGCCCATGATTTTGGGCGAGATGAAAAGGCTTTCGAGCGATTGCACCACGGCGAAAACGCCGAGCACCAGCACCGGATGCTGCCAGTCGCCGTATTGCACGAATGCCAGCGTGAGCGCCGCCACGCAGATGACGATCGCGCCGAGAAATGGAATCATCGTCAACACCACCGCCGCCAGTCCAAACAGATACGCATAGTTCACGCCGATGATGAGAAATCCGATCGTGTAAAGCATGCCGTCGCAAATCGCCACCAGCACCTGCCCGCGAAAAAAAGCGACGAGGTAGCCGCTGATGGCTTCGAGCATAAAAACGGCTTCGTCCTTCGCACGCGAATCCTGCAACGGCAGATAATCTTTCCAACGGCTTTCAATGCGGCGCTGTTCCAACAAAAAATAAAAAGCATAAACCGGGATCAAAACCAGTCCCGCCAGCAATCCGAAACCGGAAAAAATTTTGAGCACGTGGTTCCAAAGCCATGAGCCGATTTTTGGCAGGCTGCCCGTCAGCCAGTCCGTGGCCTTGTTCAACGCAGCCTGTTGAGCGCCGCTCGTGGACGGCGCATTCGTAGTCACTGGCGATTGGAATTGGATCTCGCCGGGAACTGGATTCGCCGGCGACTGAAGTTGCGCGCCACTGCTCGAAGGCGGACTCGCCGCGCGCGGCTTGTGAAACAAATGACGGAGATACTCCGACGGCTGCGCGACGAATTCACCGACTTGCGCCTGCACGCGCTCGGAGTATTCGGGAATTTTCGACGCCAAGTCTTTCGTTTCAACGACGATTTGGGGGGCAATACTCGCCAGCACGCCCAGCACTACCGCGAGTGCCATGAAGAAAACCAGCAGGATTGCTCGAACGCGCGACAGTTTTTTGCGCTCAAAAAAATCCACCACCGGCGACAACAGGCACGCGACGACTGCCGCAATTGCCAGCGGCCACAGCACCGGGCTTAACAAATCCAGCACGCGACCCAGCCCCCAGACTGCCGCCACGACGAGCGCGATGACCGTGGCCACGGCCAGCCCGGTCAGCGCGAACCAGATGATGCGCGACTGTTTTTCGGTGGGCGGAATCATCCCTGCCCAAGCTTCTTTGATTTTTCCGTCGCGGCGCGGACGGCGCTCATCACGGTGGCGCGCAGCTTGCCTTTTTCCAGTTCGTGCAGGCCTTCAATCGTCGTGCCGCCGGGGCTGGTGACCTGGTCTTTGAGCGCGCCGGGATGCTGGCCGGTTTCCAAAACCATTTTTGCGCCGCCCAAAACGGTTTGCGCGGCGAGCTTCGTCGCGATGTCGCGCGGCAAGCCGGCGGCCACGCCGCCATCGCTCAACGCCTCGATGAATTGATAAACGTAAGCCGGGCCGCTGCCGCTCAAGCCGGTCACGGCGTCGAGCAGACTTTCTTTCACTTGCAACGCCAGGCCGACGGCGGACAAAAGTTTTTTCGCCAGCTCGCCGTCCGCCGCGGTCGCATTTTTGCCGAGCGCAAAGCCGGACGCGCCGGCGCCGACGAGCGCGGGCGTGTTGGGCATGACGCGGATGACGCGCGCGCCGGCGGGCAGCGCGCTTTCCAATTTCGAAATCGTCACGCCGGCGGCGATGGAAATGAGCAGATGATTTTTGGTGAACGCGCCGGAAATTTCCGCGAGCGCGGCGGCGACTTGATCCGGCTTGGTCGCCAGAATCAAAACCTTCGCGGCCTTGGCGGCTTCCAGATTGGCCGCAAAAGTTTTTGCGCCGGTTTCGGCGGCGAAATGTTTTCGCGCGGCGTCAAACGGGATCGGCGGCGAAAAGCTGGTTTCGCCTTGACGAGTTTCGGCGTTGATAAAACCTTTGGCGAGCGCGGTGGCCATCTTGCCCGCGCCGAGAAAACCGATTTTTAATGGATGCTGCCATGCGGATTTTGTAACAGGCAATGGCGGCAGGAAGCGAAGTCTGGAAATGCGCCCAACTCATCTTTGCCGGCTCAGTGAAACGTGAATTCGCGGCTTGAAATCGGCGGGGCAATTATGCTTTTGCGGCTTGGAAAAATAATGTCCACCAACCGCAAATCCTGGGACACGTTTGAAGCGATGCGCGCCGCCGCGCAGGAAGGCGACGCGCAGGCGCAATGCTATCTCGGCGTCTGCTACCAAAACGGCCAGGGCGTGGAGCAAAACCATCAGGAAGCCGTGAAGTGGTTCCGACGGGCGGCGGAACAAAACGACCCCGTCGCGCAATGTTATCTCGGCGTCTGCTATTGGACGGGCCAGGGCGTGCCGCAGGAATTTGGCGAGGCGGCCAAGTGGCTGCGCGAGGCGGCGGAACAGGGCGATCCGGCGGCGCAGTTCAACCTCGGCATGCTTTATCGAAACCGGCCAGGGCGTGCCGCAAAATTACGCCGAGGCGGTGAAATGGTATCGCGAATCGGCGGAGCGCGGCTATCCGGCGGCGCAATTTAACCTCGGGGTTTTTTACGAAACCGGCCAGGTCGTGCCGCAGGATTTTGCCGAGGCGGTGAAATGGTATCTGGCCGCCGCCGAACAGGAACTGGCGGATGCGCAATGCAATCTCGGCCTGTGCTACCAGACCGGGCGCGGCGTGGCGCAAAATTCCGCCGCCGCCGTAAATGGTTCATCAAGGCCGCGCGGCAGGGCAACAAAACCGCGCAGCACAACCTCGGCCTGCATTACGCCTCCATGGAAGCGGCGGAAGAGGCGGCGATCGAAGAATACAAAAACACGCCGAGATGAGATTCACGATTTCCGATTTACGCGCGCTATCCGATTTCAAAAACGCCCTCGCAAATCGCAGATTGCAAATCCCAAATAATTCAGGCCGCCAATTCCGCCAGTTTTGCTCCCGCCTTGCCCGAATCAATCGTCTCCGCCGCCAGTTCCCAGCCTTCGATCAGCGATTTGGTTTTGCCGGCAACGAACAAGGCCGCGCCGGCATTGAGCAAAACCGCGTCGCGCTTCGGCCCGCGCTCGTCGCCGCGCAAAATGCGCCGGATGATTTCCGCGTTCACAAATTTGTCGCCGCCGCGCAAATCCGCCAGCGTCGCCGGTTGCAGCGGAAAATTTTCCGGCGACAAAACCGACGTGCTGAAGCGCGCGCTCCTGGTAAAATTCCGCGACGTGGTTCTCGCCGAGCGTGGAAAGCTCATCCAGGAAATTCCGCTTTCCGCTTTCCGCTTTTCGGCTTTGTCCGCACACCACCATGCCGCGCCGGCCGCCGAGCGACTTGCAGCGCGCGCGCCATCGGCTCGCACAGTTCCGGCCGCGGCACGCCGACCAGATGCGCGCTGGGCCGCGCCGGATTCAGCAGCGGGCCGAGGATGTTGAAAATGGTCCGCTGGCCGCGCGCGGCGCAAAGTTTTCGCGCGCGGCGGCGATGTTTTTGAACGCCGGATGAAAATTCGGCGCGAAAAAAAATGCGAAACTGTGTTTCGCGCAGCGCAACGCGCCGCTTCCGCCGGCGACAAATCCACCCGGATGCCGAGCGCTTCAATCACATCCGCGCTGCCGACCGACGAGGTCACGGCGCGGTTGCCGTGTTTGGCCACGGTCACGCCGGCGGCGGCGCACAGGATGGCGGCGGTGGTGGAAATGTTGAACGTGCTCAACTGGTCGCCGCCGGTGCCGACCACGTCAAGAATTTCGCCGGCGCGCGAAACTTTTTGCTCGAGCGGCGGCGGGATGGATTTTTCGCGCAGCGCGACGGCGAACGCGGCGATTTCCTCCGGCGTCTCGCCTTTTTGCGCCAGCGCGACGAGAAAATCCGCCTTGAGCTGCGCGGCAACCGCTTCGTCCGTCAGATGCTCGACGCAGCGCGCGATTTGCCCGGCATCGAGCGAAATTTTCGCCGCGAGTTGTTGGGTGAACGGTTCCAGCACGGCGGCATGGTGGCACAGGCATCCCGCCGGTGCGATGCGATTTTTTGCGCTGGCAACCAATCGGGATTCCAAGAGCCGCCGACGGGACGGCCAGCCGGGAACCGTTTCCGCCCACTGTGAAAAAACTCAAACACCCATTGCGGCGGCGGCGTAAAATATCGTAACTTACAAGTTCAAATCGCTGTCTTAAGTGTAACATTCATTCATTAAAATAATTTTTATGGCAGAACATTCCAGCGGCGGATGGTGGAAGTGGATTTTGGCGCTCGTGGTTTTGGCCGCGATTGCGGGCGGAATTTTTTATTTCAAGCACAACCGCGCGCAGCCGCTCACTTACAACACGGCCACGGTCACGCGTGGCGAATTGACCAAGCTCGTCACCGCCACCGGCACGTTGAACCCGGTGGTGAACGTGACTGTCGGCAGCCAGGTTTCCGGCCGCATCATCAAGTTGAACGTGGATTTCAATTCGATTGTGAAATCGAACGAAGTCATCGCGGAAATTGACCCCATGACGTATCAGGCCGCCGTCGAACAGGCCACCGCCGACCTGGCCAACGCGAAGGCGAACCTGGAGTTGCAGCAGGTGCAGGCAGACCGCAGCAGCGATTTGTTCACCAACAAGTTGATTTCCGCGTCCGATTACGACACGGCCATCGCCACGTTGCACGAAGCCGAGGCGAGCGTGAAGATCAAGCAGGCCTCGCTCAACAACGCGCTGGTGAACCTCAACTATTGCAAAATCCTGTCGCCGGTGGATGGCGTGGTGATTTTGCGCGCGGTGGAACTGGGCCAGACGGTCGCCTCCAGTTTCAGCACGCCGACGATTTTTCAGATCGCGAACGATCTGACGAAGATGCAGATTGATTCCACGGTGGCCGAGGCGGATGTTGGCAGCATCACCGAGGGCCAGCAGGTGGATTTCACTGTGGACGCGTATCCGGACCGGACGTTTCACGGCTCGGTGACACAGGTGCGCAATTCGCCCACGACGGTCAACAACGTCGTTACTTACGACTGTGTCATCGGCGTGACCAATGCGGATTACAAATTGAAGCCGGGCATGACGGCGAATGTCTCCATCGTCGTCGCCCAACGCGAAAATGTGCTGACCATTCCCAACGGCGCGATGCGTTTTCATCCGCCGGAGAGCGCCGGATTGCCGACCAATTCGGTGGCCCCAATGACAGCCCGGACCAACGGCGCCGGCAACTTTGCCGGTGGTCCCGGCGCTCATCGCGGCGGCGGGCGCGGGCGCGGCGAACGTCCGGTTTTTCACACCGTTTACGTCCTGAAAGGCGAAGGCAAGGACGCGGCCTTGCAGCCGGTGCAGATCAGGACGGGCATCAGCGACGGCATTGACACCGAGGTGGTTTCCGGTTTGGACGAAGGCGCGCAGGTGGTGACCGGCGTGATGTTCAATGACGCGCAGCCAGCCGAGACCAGCAATCCGTTCGGCGGCGGTTTCCCGCGGCGGCGTTGATTTGATTTTCCCAATTTACCGTGCCGACCAAACCTGTCATCCAGCTTGACGACATCCACAAGACGTATCACACCGGCGAGGTGGACGTTCATGCGGTGCGCGGGATTTCGCTGGAAATTTTCCGCGGCGAATTCGTGGCCATCATGGGTTCGAGCGGCTCGGGCAAGAGCACATTGATGAACATGATCGGCGCGCTGGACCGGCCGACCGGCGGGCATTACTGGCTGGACGGCATTGATGTTTCCACGCTAGACCGCGACGCGCTGGCGGACGTGCGCAATGAGAAAATCGGCTTTGTGTTTCAGGGCTTCAACTTGCTGTCGCGCACGTCGGCGGTGGAAAATGTCGAGATGCCGATGCTTTACCACCGGCACCGCGTCCCGGCGCACGAGCAGCAAGCGCGCGCCATGGCGGCGCTGGAACTGGTCGGCCTCGGCGACCGCGCGCCGATCACCATCCGAACCAGCTTTCCGGCGGCCAGCAGCAGCGCGTGGCCATTGCGCGCGCGCTGGTGAACCAGCCGTCGCTGTTGCTGGCCGACGAGCCGACCGGCAACCTCGACAGCCAGACCAGCATCGAGATCATGGGCGTGTTCCAGAAGTTGAATGACCAGGGCATCACCATCATCATGGTCACGCACGAACTGGACGTGGCGCGGTTCACCAAACGGATGGTGATTTTGCGCGACGGAAAAATCGTCACCGACGAAGCGGTGCAGAACCGCTCGGTGGCGGAAGCGGAATTGAACCGGTTGAAGCAGGCGCAGCAGGCAGTCAAGCTGCTGAAGGAAGAATGAGAATCTTCGCCTCCATCCGCATCGCCGGGCGCGCCTTGCGCCGGAATAAAATGCGTTCGCTGCTGACGATGCTCGGCGTCATCATCGGCGTCGGCGCGGTGATCGGCTCGGTGAGCCTCACTACCGGGGCGACCAAACAGGTCGAGGATCAAGTTGCCAGTCTGGGCGAGAATGTGATCACGGTTTTTTCCGGCAATTTCACCAGCGGCGGCATGCGTGGCGGTTGGGGCAGCGCGCCGACGCTCACTGTTGACGATGCCAAGGCGATTGCCCAACTGCCGCACGTGCTCGCTGTCAGCCCGGAAGTCCGCGACCGTGCGCAAATTCTGGCCAACGGCGAGAACTGGAACACGCAGGTGATGGGCGAATCGCCGGATTATCCGCAAATCCTCAATCGCAGCATCAGCCAGCGGCGCGATGTTCAGCGATCAAGATGTGCGCAGCTTGGCCAAATCCGCCATCGTTGGCAAAACCGTGGTGGACCAGTTGTTCCCCGACGAAAATCCGCTGGGCCAGACCTTGCGCATCCGCAACATCCCCTTTCAGATCGTCGGCGTGCTCGCCCCCAAAGGCTTTAATCTTTTCGGCCAGGATCAGGATGACATTGTAATCGTCCCATACACCAGCCACATGCACCGCATCACGACGCGCACGTTTGTGAACAGCATTCTGGTGGAGGCTTTGGACGACAAAAGCATCAACCAGGCACAGGCCGAAATCACCGAATTGCTGACAGCCCGGCATCGCAGCAAGGAACCTGATTTCACGGTGCGCAGCCAGCAGGATTTGATGGAGCGGGTATCCGCCTCTTCCCGCACAATGGGCTTTCTGCTCGCGGGCGTGGCGGCGGTGTCCCTGATCGTAGGCGGCATCGGCATCATGAACATCATGCTGGTGAGCGTCACCGAACGGACCCGCGAAATCGGCATCCGCATGGCCGTGGGCGCGCGCGCGGCGGACATTCTCGTGCAATTCCTGATCGAAGCCGTCACCTTGAGCGCGATTGGCGGCGCGATGGGCATTGGCGGCGGCATGGCCTTTTCGTGGCTCATCGCGCACTTTCAACACTGGCCCACCGTCACCCCGGTGGCTTGGATTGTCATTGCTTTCGCCTCCAGCGCGGTCATCGGCATCATCTCCGGTTTTTATCCCGCATGGAAAGCGTCCAAACTCGACCCGATTGACGCCTTGCGCTATGAATGAGTTTCGTTGAATCGTTAATTGTCGGATCGTTGGATCGTCCGGACAGGAGTTTGTCGGCTTAACAATTCAACAATTTAACGATTTACAATGACTGAAATTTTCCCAACCCACACGCCGGAGCTTTTTCAAAAAGCCGTCCGCCGCGCGGCGGAACTTTTGCGCGCGGGCGACGTCGTTGCGCTGCCGACGGAAACGGTCTATGGCCTGGCGGCGAACGCGCTGGATGAAAAAGCCGTCGCCAAAATTTTTCAAATCAAAGGACGTCCGGCGCGCAATCCCATCATCGTCCACGTCGCGAGCAATGAGCTGGCGCAACACTGCGCAAAGAACTGGCCGGAACGGGCGGGAAATTTCTCAAAATCATTCTGGCCCGGCCCGCTGACGCTGGTTCTGCCGCGCGCGGAACAAATTCCTGAAATCGTGACGGCGGGCGGCACGACGGTGGGCATTCGTTGGCCGAGTCATCCATTCATGCAAGCGGTGATCCGCGAATGCGGTTTTCCGCTGGCCGCGCCGAGCGCCAATTTGTCGAACCAGATTTCGCCGACGACGGCGGAGCATGTCCGCGCGCAACTTGACGGCAAAATCCCTTTGATTGTGGACGGCGGACAATCGCAGGTGGGAATCGAATCCACGGTGTTGGATTTGACGGTGTCGCCGCCGCGCATTTTGCGGCCGGGCATGATCCACGCGGAATCGCTCACCGCCGTGGGATTGCCGATTGCCGATTGCCGATTGCCGATTGAAAACGGCGCGCTGAAAAGTCCCGGCCAGTTGGAGAAGCATTATTCGCCAAAGGCCAGGCTCATTGTTTTGAACTGGCGCGATGACGCCGACTTGCAGTCCCAAATCGGCAACCGGCAATCGGCAATCGGCAATGTTCACATCATCGCGCACACAAAAATTCCGGCAACTTTTGGCGCGGCGAACGTGAGCGTGATTCCGCACGATGCCGAAGCGTTTGCGCGCGCGCTTTACGCCGAGTTGCATCGCTGCGACGCGGCGGGTGCGGAGTTGATCATGGTCGAAGCGCCGCCGGATTTGCCGGCATGGTCCGGCATCGCGGACCGCTTGCGGCGGGCGGCGGCTTGAGTTCACCAGCGCTGGTGATCGGCCAGAAAGAAACCGAATTCCAGGCTTTGCTCTGGAAAAGCCGCCAGCGGAAAATTGTTGGGGAGCTGATTGATCGCCACAATTTTAAAGATAAAATTATACCAACTGTCGCGTCCGCCCTGGAGGCAATCGCTGAACAATCTTCCATCGAGCGTTTTGCGGGTGAGGTAAAGGGCGTTGACCGGCTTGATGAAGTCGTTGAGCAAAACAAACTCGTATTTGCAATTGAGGGTAGTCCAGGTGCATTGCCGGTGGCCATACCAGGCGACCGCCCAGGGAATGTCGCTCATCACCAGTTCGTCCGGCTGCATCCAGGCGCTGAATTTCTGAATTTCCGGGGGATAATAAGGCGGATAAGCGCCCGGCGACATTTTGGGCGGCAGCAGGGTCATGATGAATTGCTGGCAGGTCAGGACGACCATCAGGCCGACGACACAGTAACGCACCTGCAACAACGGCACGTTCATCTGGTTCAACAGCGTCAGGAAAAATGCCACGCCGAAAATCACCACCAGCGGCGTCAGCAACACCAGCGGATTTTCCGTGTTCATGTCGGGCGAAAGGGTCGTCCACTGTGTCCGGCCCAGCGCCGAGACGATGATGAAAACGCCGACGCACAGCATCGTGAAATAGCGTAGCCGGCGCGCGGCCACGTTGCGCAGGCCGAGCAGCAGACCGGCCAGAAACAGGATGCCCATCCAGCCGCCGCCCAGCCGCAACAAATCATTTTGCAGGATGGAACTGAGATTTTCCTGAAATTTGACCAGATAAGGCGTCACCAAAAACCACGAGGGCAGATCAGGATTCACCGACTGCATCAAGCGCGATCCGGGAAAGGCATATGTTCCTTCGACCATCGCGTAGCCCGCCGTGCCAAAGAACTTGCCGCTCACCGCGAGGTTGCGCGCAATCCACGGCGAGACCACCGCGACGAAAATCAGAACCACCGCCACCGCCAGACCCGTGCGCCTGGCCCCGCCAAAAATGATAAAGAAAAGAATCACCGGCAAAATCACCCAGCCGAAAGAGTAACGGGTCAACATCCCCAACCCCGCCAGCAACCCGGCGGACAGCGCGAGAACAAACAGCTGGCGCGGATTTATGTTTTCGCTGCTGCGCACCAGCTCTTCCATTGTTACCAAGCACCAGACCAGACCCAGCATAATCACCATCAACAAAAGAGTCGGCAGGCCGGACACGCTGAATTTCCACAGCAAATCCGAGCCAAACACCAACAGCGCCGCCAGCCATGCGGCCGACGCGTCGAGGATTTTTCTCGCGATCAGAAACGTCAGCCACACGACCGCCAGCAACAAAATCTGGTTGAAAATGGCGATGAAAAATTCCGGCCGGTAGCGCATGAAACGCCCGCCCTCGGACCAAAAAGGTTTCTCCAGATCCACGTTCCAACTGGGCGTATGCAGCTTGAGCAGTCCCGCCAGCAAGAGCGGATACAGTGGCGCGTTGGCGAGGTCAGGATGGCGGCCGCGAAACTGCTCGAACGCCACGGCGTTGGTGGAACCTTCAAGCGGATGCAAAGCGCGGTTGTGTTTTTGGAGCAGATAAAAGTCGAAAGGCCGGATGAATTCCGTCGTAAAACCGTTGCCCTCCGAGAGATTGCGCGCCAACTGCGCCGCATCCATCGCTTCCGGCGTGTCAAAATCGCGATAGCAGTGCAGGTCATACCAAACCGCCAGGCTCAACACCGCCACCGTCAAGGCCACATAATTCAGCCAGCGCGCCCCGGCTTCAACCTCCAGTTTGTGGATCAACATCTGAATCCGCTCTGCGATCATCATAAAATCAAAATCCTTCCAGGTGATATTCGTGCAGTTTGCGGTGGAAAGTCCGCCGGCTCACGCCGATTTTTTGCGCCGCGCGCGTCCGGTTGCCGTCCGTTTCCTTCAATGCCCGCATGATTAATTGTTGCTCCGCGTCTTTCACCGTCAAGGCTTTTCCTTGTAACAATTTCGTGTCGCCCGCCGCGCCGCCGCGCACCGACGGCGGCAGGTCGCGCAGGGAAATCCGTTCGCTCCGGCTCAACACCACCGCGTGCTCGATGGCCGTGCGCAATTCGCGCACGTTGCCGGGCCACGAAAAGTTCATCAACGCTTCGAGCGCGTCCGCCGTGAAGTCGTTCACGGCCTTGCCATTTTCCCCGGCAAATTCGCGCAGGAAACTCTGCGCCAGCAGCGGGATGTCGCCCGTCCGCTCGCGCAACGGCGGCAATACTATTTCAACCACCCGCAGCCGGAAAAACAAATCTTCGCGGAATTTTCCGGCTTTGACCAGTTCTTCCAAGTTTTTATTTGTCGCCGCCACCAGCCGCACATCCGCCGTCAGCGTCTTGTTGGAGCCGACGCGCTCGAACGTCCGTTCGCCCAGAAAGCGCAGCAGCTTCACCTGGATGGTCGCGTCAATCTCGCCGATCTCGTCGAGAAACAGCGTGCCGCCCTGCGCCTGCTCAAACCGGCCGATGCGCCGCTCGTGCGCGCCGGTGAACGCGCCTTTTTCGTGGCCGAACAGTTCGCTCTCCAACAGCGTCGGCGCCAGCGCCGCGCAATGCACCGTCACGAACGGCTGTTTCGCGCGCGGACTCAACTGGTGCAGCGCCTTGGCGACGAGTTCCTTGCCCGTGCCGCTTTCGCCCAGCACCAGCACCGTCGCCCGCGTCGGCGCAACCTGCTGGACAATTTCAAAAATCTCCGTCATCGCCGGCGATTTGCCGATGATGTTGTCCAGGCCGAACCGGGCGTCGAGCTGCTGGCGCAACGAAACATTTTCTACTTCCAGGTGCTGCTGTTTCAGCGCCCGGGCAATCCGCATTTCCAATTCATCAATGTGCAAACGGCCTTTGGCGATGTAATCATCCGCGCCGCGTTTCATCGCGTCCACCGCCAGCTCTTCCGAACCGTAAGCCGTCATCAAAATGCAGATCGGCGGTTTGGGCAGCGACTTGGCCCGCGCGATCAATTTCATGCCATCCTCGTTTGGCATTCGGAAATCGGTGAGCAGCACGTCGAAATTTTCACTCTCCAGCAAATTCATCGCCGCCTGCGCGTCCTCGGCGATATACACGTCGTAGCGGTCTTCGAGCGCCGCGCGCAAACCTTCCCGCGTCGTCTTCTCATCGTCCACGATGAGCAATGTCGGTTTTTCAGCCATAAGTTTTAACGCAAAGACGCAATGGCGCGAAGGCACAAGACTGGCTGTAACTAAAATTATTAAGCCGTGCCTTGTTTTCTTTGCGTCTCTGCATCTTTGCCTTTGCGTTAAATTTTCACGGTTGTTTCCGCCAGCAGTCTTGGTTTGCGTTCGTGCAAGGGCAGCCAGATCCGAAAGGTTGTTCCCCGGCCGACGCGGCTGTCCAGCTCAATCCGCCCGTTGTGTGCGCGGACAATTCTTTGGACAATCATCAAGCCCAGCCCGCTGCCTTTTTTTTTGGTCGTGTAAAACGGCTCGAAAATGCGGTTGATCTGTTCCTGCGGAATGCCGCCGCCCGTGTCGCTCACACTCACCCACACCTCCTCGCTAGTTTCGCCCGTTTGCAACGTCAGCGTGCCGCCGGTCGTCATCGCTTGGGCCGCGTTTTTGACCAGGTTCACCAAAACCTGTTGCAACTGCGTCGCGTCCACCGGCGTCATGGTCAGGTTGCGCGCCAACTTTGTCTCCAGCGTCACGCCGCGGTTTTCAATTTCCGGTCGCAACAATTCCAAGGTTTTTTCGACCACGTCATTCAACGAAAATAATTTCAACTGCACCGGCGTTGGCCGGATCGCGCCGAGAAACTGCGTGACGATGTAATCCAGCCGGTTAATCTCGCCCTTGGCCACGTCGAGGTATTGCTCCAGTTTTTTGGCAGCTTCAGTCGTGACGGGTGACGGGTGACGAGCGACGGATGACGCCGCTTTCTTGACACTCGTCACTCGCCACTCGTCACCCTTGAGCTTGTGAACCTCGCGCTCCATCAGTTGCAGATGAATGTGCAGCGCGTTCAGCGGATTCCCGATTTCATGCGCGACGCTGGCCGCGAGCAAGGTCAGCGCCTGCACGCGTTCGCTCTCGATGGCCTCGAACGTTTTCTGCCGCGCCTCGGTCGCATCGTGCAGGATCAGCGCCACGCCGGAACCGCCGGCGGCTTCCCCATCGAGCGGCGCGGCGTAAAGCCGCAGAAAACGCGGACGCGGATAACCGATTTCAAATTCATGGCGCATGACGTGCGCGCCGCCGGCAGGGTCCGCGCGGAAAATTTTTTGCCAATCCAACTCCGGCAGAACGTCCGCAATCTGCAAACCCTCGGCGTCTGGCTGTAGGCCGATGAGCCGCGTGACGGCTTGGTTGAAATAAATCACGCGCCCCTGGCCGTCCGCCACGAGCACGCCATCCTCAATCGTATTGAATAATGTCTCAAGAAAACTGCGTTCGTGCGCGAGCCGCTGGACGACGTTCTGCAACCCTTCTGTGTCCAACCGCCCAATGCGGCCAAGCACTTTATCAAGGAAACTGGATTTAGTTGCAGCCATTGACTAAAACAATTTTACAAGTGGCAAAATGGCTCAATCTTGTGTTTCGTCAAGCATTAAAAAGTGTTTTTGTGGCACAGAGACGCATCTCAAATTTCTTGCAACCCAATTCAGGTTTCATTAGCACCCGGCTTGAGCCGGGTGTGGTCGGCGGGCAAATGAATGAAAACGGTTTCAACCGTTTCGCGTGCCGTATCGGCCAACCGCCCCGACCAAGCCGTTGAAACGGCTTTGGCCACCTCGGCTTATCCACCACCGGGCTGAAGCCCGGTGCTAATGAAATGCAAAAAAGAGATGCGCCCGTGGCACAGCCGTGTTTGCGGTTCAATTCACGGAGCAATCAATGGACAAAGGAATTAAACCACCAAGGCACCAAGACACAAAATTCTGAACTTAAATTCATGGTGTTGCCATCGGCACTGTTTTCCTTGGTGCCTTGGTGTCTTGGTGGTTCAGACCCTCTTGGTTGATGCTTGTGAAATGAAAATCCACCCGCATTGTTTTTTGCAAAACAGCGAGGCAATAACAGAGTGACAATCCGGCGGCGATGAGTTAATAAAAGCCATGTGTCCACAGACCGTATTTTGCACCAGCGGCATCGGAATCAAATCCGGCCGATTGAGTCGAACCTTTGATGCCTGAGAACGATTTCATGCGTCCATTTGCGCTCATTTTATTTTTGTTCGCCGCCGCCGGCGTGTTGTCGGCTCAACCGACGAATTATTTTTGCATCGTCTGCGGCAAGGGGCCGCTGACCGGCCATATCTGGCTGCATCCGCGCGGCGCGATTTGCGACGATTGCGAAAAAATCCTGGATCGTTGCACGATTTGCGGACTGCCGGTGCTGCCCGGCGATGGACACATTATGACCGGCGACGGGCGCATCATCTGCAAATTCGACAAGACGAACGTCGTGCTGACTTTGGATCAGGCGAAAGAACTCTTCGAGCAAACGCGCGACGCGGTGGTGGATTTGTATGGCCGGCAATTTGCCCTGAAATATCCCGAAGTGACGGTGAATTTGTTCGACGTGGATTACTGGTCACAGAAAGGCCAGGCCGGCGGCCTGCACAAATTCGGTTTCGCCAGCACGCGCAAAACCGCGGACGGCCATTGCACGCATGAGGTCGTCATGTTGAGCGGACGCACCCGCGAGGAAATGACGGCGGTCGCCGCGCATGAATACACGCATTTATGGATCAACGAAAACCGGCCGGACAGCCATGTGATTGACGGCGACACCGTCGAGGCGATCTGTGAATTGACGGCTTATGAACTGATGGGGCAAAAGCGGCTGCCGGAGCAGCAAAAACGCATCCTCGAAAATCCCTACACGAACGGAAAAATCAGGGACCTCGTCGCCGTCGAGCGCGAAGGCGGGACCGGTTATGTTTTGAACTGGGTGAAAACCGCCACAGCGGAAACGTTTGACGTGAACGCCCATCTCGCGCCGCTCCCGGTGCCCGCAGCCGCCGCACCCGTTGTCGTCACGACACGCGTGTTGCCGCAGGGATTGAAGTTCGTCGGCATCATGGCCATTGGCACGGAAAGGCTGGCGGTCATCAACGGGACGGCATTCGCGACCGGCGAGCAGAAAACCATCAAGCTGCGCGACCGATCGGTGCTGGTCCGCTGCCGGGAAATCCACGCCGTGAATGTTATCGTTGAATTGAACGGTTCGTCCGACCCCATGACCTTGGAACGGGGCGAGGAAAAAATACTGCCATGACTGAAATCGTCGCCAACGGGAAGCCCAATGCGGCAAACGTGCCGTGCTCCATTGAAGAATTCTTGATCGCGCAAAAACTGCCGCCGCGCAGCGTGGTCGTCGAGCACAACGGCGAGGCCGTCGCGCCGTCGGAATTTTCCCAGCGGCGTTTGCAGGCGGGCGACAAATTGGAAATCGTAAAAATCGTGGCGGGCGGCTGAATTCGGAAACCGGGCAAGCTTGTCAACGGCGGTTTCTTTCGTCTAATTTTCCGGCATGAGATGGCGATTTGAATGGATCTACCGGTTCGGTTTGGCGGTGGTGCTGGTCAGCGCGTTCTGGGCAGTCTGGGCCAGCGCACAAGAAACCAATTTCACCCACGCACCGTCATCGGGCAGCCTGACGGCGACCAACAAGTTTCAGACATTAACGTTTGGACTGAACAATGTTGATTTCCTGAACCAGCATACGTTTCTGGAGCAGCCGTTGTGGAAATATCTGGCATCGCTGATTTATGTCGTGCTGGCCTTTTGCGTGGCCTGGCTGCTGGATTGGTTCGTCAACCTCTGGCTCAAACGGCTGACCGCCAGAACGGAAATCAACCATGACAACCTGCTGTTGAAACTGCTGCGCGGGCCGGTGAAGGTGGTCGCGTTCGTGATTTTTTTGAACGTCGGGCTGGGCGTGTTTGACTGGCCGGCGCGGGCGCAACTGCTGTTGTCGCGCGGCCTTATCGTGGTGGTCGCGTGCTCGGTGACGTATGTGGCGCTCAAGGTGGTGGACTTGCTGCTCGGCGTGTGGCGCGAAAAAATCGTGTCGGCGCAGGACCGGGCGTTTGCAGAACATCTTTTCCCGCTGCTGCGCAAAGTCGCCAAAGTCGGCCTTGTCATCGCGGCGGCGGTGCTGACGGCGGACAATCTCGACATCAAGATCACCAGCCTGCTCGCCGGCCTTTCCGTGGGCGGCCTGGCGCTCGGTCTCGCGGCGCAGGACACCGTGGCCAATCTGTTCGGCGCCGTCGCGATTTTTTTGGACAAGCCGTTTCACATCGGCGACCGCATCCAGGTTGAGGGCGTGGATGGCATGGTGGAAACCATCGGTTTGCGCAGCACTTCCGTTCGCAGTCTGGACGGGCATCATGTGACGATCCCGAATAAACTGATGGGCAACGCCATCATCACGAACGTCACGCGCCGTCCGACCATCAAGACCGAAATGAACCTCGGCCTGACCTACGACACGCCGGCGGAAAAAGTGAAGCGCGCGACGGCGTTGCTGGAGGAAATTTTCCGCGCGAATCCCCGGACCGCCAACCTCATCATCAGCTTCAACAAATTCGCCGACTCGTCGTTGAACATCCTGGTCGTCCACTTCTGGAACGGCACGGATGTAAAGCAGCACTTCGCGGAGATGCAGGAGTTGAATTTGCGCGTCAAGGCGCGGTTCGACGCGGAAAAAATCGAGTTCGCCTTCCCGACGCAGACGATTTATCTCAAGAATGGGGCGGGAAATTGATTTGTCAGCGCGGCGCGGTTGCGGCTTAATTTGCCGATGCACTCACTCACGGATTTGATCTGGCACGACGGGAAATTCCTCGGCATTGCCTGGAGCGTCTGGAAAGTTATCGGCTGGTGCGGCAATGGAATTTTCTTCTCGCGTTTTTTTGTCCAGTGGTATGCGACCGAAAAACGCAAGCAAGTGGTCGTGCCGCAGGCGTTCTGGTGGTTGAGCCTGATCGGATCGGTAACGCTGCTTTGCTACGGCCTGTTTTATCTGAAAGATTCGGTCGTCATCTTTGCCTATGCCTTCACCTGGATTCCTTACATCCGCAACCTGGTCATTCACCGGCGCAACAAGGCGGCGATGTCCATGTGCGCCGGCTGTGGCAAAAAAAATCCGCCGCAGGCGAACTTCTGTCCGAACTGCGGCGGGAAGCTGACGTAGAGACCGGTCATTTTTTCGGAGCCGCCGGGACCGCGCCCGTGGGCGCGCCCGCCGGGATGCCCGGCCGCGGCTCAATGCCGTATTTCTTCAGCACGGGGACAAAGTCGGGATGCGTCTGGCCGTAGGCAACAAGCTGGTTCACAAAATTGACCATTAAGCCTTGGTTTTGATTGTAGGCTTTGATGATCTGCTCGGCCTGCGGCTCGATGGCTTCAATGTCCTTGCGCGCCATGCTGGCCTGCCGGTAAAGATAGACCGTCAGCGTGCCGCTGACGACGATGAGCGCCACCAGCAGCACATAAACCTGGTTGCGCAAGGCGGCGACTTCGGAAGTCAAATCGGGATTCGAATCGGGATTCATATCAATGGGCGGCGGGTTTGGGTTGGATGGACTGGAGGATGCGGGTCAAATCCGGGTTCTTGGCGCTGGCGTTGAAAGCGGTGGCGTCATTGGCGAGCGCCTGGGCGCGCATCAGAGCGGTGTTGGCGTTGCTGGCGTTGAGGCTCAATTGGCGGAATTCGCGCGATCGGTTCATCGTCAGCAGGGCGAACACCACGCCGAGGATCACCAGCGCGGCGAGCACAAAATTCAGAATGGTGGTGGTGGTGTCATTTTTCATAAACAGTGCTGAAATTTAACGAATCAGCCGCGAAAGTCCATATTTATGTTTTTTCGATTAGCAGGCGAGACGCCTACCCTCCCCTTGTTTTTTGCCCCGAAGAGATTGATTTTCCCGGCGGGGCTGCGGGAACAGGCGCGGGGCACGGGGAAAACCTCATGCCCGGAGCCTCGCGCCTCGCGCCTCAAGGGCATTTCCGTTCGCGCCGAGCGGCGGTGATGGAAAGCGCGATGGCGATGGCCAGAATCGCGGCGACCACGAGCAGCGAGGTGGTGGTCGGAATTTTGATTTGAAACCATTGTGGCGCGCGGTCGTGCGGGTTGAGGAGCATTTTCACGCCGACAAATATCAGGACGACGGACAGGCCCGCCTTGAGATAACGAAACATCTCTATGGCGCCGGCAAGCAAAAAATACAGCGAGCGCAGGCCGAGGATGGCAAAAATGTTCGAGGTGAAAACGATGAAGGCTTTTTGCGTGATGGCAAAAACGGCGGGCACGGAATCCACGGCAAAAATCAGGTCGGTCGTCTCCACCAGCAGCAGCACGAGCGCGAGCGGCGTGAGCGACCAGCCTGTCCGTTCAGCCGCGTCAGGAATTTCTGTCCGTCCAGGGCGGGAGAAATCGGGAACAGCCTCCGGGCGGCGCGGATGACCGGATTTTTTTCGGGTTCGACGGCGGACGGTTTGGCGAAAAACATTTTCACGCCCGCGACCACGAGGAAGACGCCGAAGCCGTAAAGCACCCAGTTGAAATTCTGGATCAGCGCGGCTCCCGCGCCGATCATCGCGCCGCGCATCACGAGCGCGCCGAGGATGCCCCAGACCAGCACGCGGCGCTGAAATTCCGGCGGCACCTGGAACGCGGCGAAAATCAAGGCCATGACGAGAATGTTGTCGAGCGACAACGAAAGTTCAATCAGGTAGCCGGTGACGAATTCCGTGGCCTCCTCGCGCCCGCGCAGTTGAGCCAGCAGGCCGGCAAACAGCATCGCCAGAAAAAACCAGACCGCGCTCCACGCCAGCGCCTCGCGGAAGGTGACGGCGCGCGGCCGGCGGCGGAACGCCCCCATGTCCACGGCAATGCACAGGACGACGAACAGGATGAAGCCCGCCCAGTGCCAGGGAGTGATTGCTGTCATTTTCGATTTACGATTTACGATTTACGCGCCGACGGCAAATGCAATCGTAAATCAAGAATCGCCAATCGGAAATTCCGATTACACCTTTGCCGCCGCGGAATTTTGCAGCGCCACCTGCGATGCGCCGATGTTCGGACGCTCGCCCTTGTGCCACCACAAGACAATCACGCTGGCGATGTAAATGGACGAATAAGTGCCGACGAGGATGCCGACGAGGAACGTGAACGCGAAGTCGTTGATGACGCCGCCGCCCCAGATGAACAGCGACATCGTGGCGATGAACACCGTGCCGCTGGTGATGATCGTCCGGCTCAAAGTCTGGTTGAGCGACATGTTGATGATTTCCTTGAACGAGCCGCGCACGCCCAGCTTCAACTGTTCGCGGATGCGGTCGAAAATGACGATTTTGTCGTTGATGGAGAAACCGATGATGGTCAGGATCGCCGCGACGACCGTGGCGTTGAACTGGCGGCCGGAAATGGCGTTGGCGATGCAATACGCGCCGATGGCGAACAACACGTCATGCAACACGGCGATGACGGCGGCCACGGCGAACGAAAATTCGTAGCGGAACGCGACATAGACCAGAATGCCGAACATCGCCAGCAGCGAGGCGATGATGCCCGACTGCAGGATTTCGCTGCCGAGCGTGGCCCCGACCTGCTGGCTGCCAACAACTGTAAATTTTGCCGCCGGGAATTTTTCCTGGAGCGAGCGCCTGAACCTTGCCGGCGGTACCGGGCTGGGTCGTCAGCCGCAGCGTTTCAACCGTTTCGCCCTTTTCATATTGGATTTGCGCGTCCTTTTCGCCGATGGGCGCGAGGGCGGCGCGGATGTCTTTTTCATCCAGCTTTTGCGCAAAGCTGAACTGCGTGCTGTCGCCGCCGCGGAAATCCACGCCGAACAATTGTTTGCCGCGCGTGACGCCGAAGCCGAGGGACACGATCACAAACAGCCACGTCACGATGAACAGCGGCTTGGCGGCACCCATGAAATTCACATGGGCGCTCTTGATGAGATGCAGCATTGGCAGCGACTTGATGAGGTTCCGGTCGAGCAGGAAATTAAAGATCAGCCGCGTCACCACCAGCGCGGTGAACAAGCTCGCCGCCACGCCGATGGTCAGCGTCACGCCGAAGCCCTTGATTTCGCCGGTGCCCATGAAAATCAAAATGATGGACGAAATCAGCGTCGTGACGTGCGAATCGAAAATGGTGCCGAACGCGCGGGCATAGCCGGCATCAATCGCGCCGCGCAGGGATTTACCCTTCGCCAGTTCCTCGCGGATGCGCTCGTAAATCAGCACGTTCGCATCCACCGCCATGCCGACGGTCAGCACGCCGCCCGCGATGCCCGGCAACGTGAACGTGGTGCCGACCGAGCACATCACGCCCAGCAGAATGATGATGTTGGTGATGAGCGCGACGTTCGCCGCGATGCCGGCAATGAAATAATAGACCAGCATGAACAACGAAACAAAAGCGACGCCCATAAATCGAGGCCTTGATGCCGCTGCGGATGGAATCCTTGCCCAGCGTCGCGCCGACATCGCTGGTATAAACAATGGACAACGGCGCCTGGAGCGGGTTTTGCAGGACGTTTGCCAACTCCATCGCCTGCTCGTAAGTGTAGTTGCCGGTGATCTCGCCGCTGCCGGACTCAATCGCGCTTTGGATGTTCGGCGCGGAATACAGTTCGCCGTCGAGGACGATGGCGAGCTTGTGGCCGATGTTTTCGCGCGTGGCTTCGCCGAAACGTTTCGCACCCTCGTCAGTCAGGCGAAATTCAATCCGGCCAGCCCGGAGGTGCCGCGCTGCACCATCGCGCTTTTCACGATGTCGCCGGACAAGCCATTCTCCGGCTTCTTTTTGACGACGTAGGCTTCCATCTGCGGCTTGCCATTGGGGAGTTGTTCATCGTGCTTGAGCACTTCATAGCCCGGCGGCACCGGCTCCAGCAATTCGCCGGTGTGCGGGTTCACGATTTCGGCGCTGTTTTCATGCCACCATGCGGAATTCCAGATACGCCTTTTTGGTGATTTGCTCGCGGGCGCTTTCCTTGTCCGACTGCGACAGGCCGGGCAGTTGGATCAAAATGCGGTTGCCGCCGGCGGACTGGATGATCGGCTCGGCCACGCCGAAACGGTCAATGCGCTTGCGCAAAACTTCGATGGCCTGCGACAGCGCCGCACTCGTAATTTCGGAACGCGGCTGCTGGATGCTGTTTGTGTCCGCCGAAAACAGGACGTTGGTGTCCATCTCGACGAGGAACTCCGTGCCGCCCTGCAAATCAAGGCCGAGCTTGATCTTGCCCGCCGCCTCGCGCTGGAGGCGGTTCAAAATATAGGTGGTCGGATGAATCTGGTTGTTCGCGCCGGCGATGAACGGGAAATATTTCTGAATGTTGTTCGTGCCGATGGCCAGTTGCAGCGCGATGAATTCATTGTTCGTCCCGGCCTTTTTCAGGGCGGCGGCCTCGTTCAGTAATGCTGCTGAAAACGGCATCCTGGTTTTGGGCGCGGCGGGAAAATTCCTGCACCAGGTCGCGCGAGGTCGGCGGATAAATTTCCAGCAACGCCCAAGCGATGATGACGAGGACGAGGATGAAACGGCCCAAGTTGTTGTTCTTGTTCATGGCAAATCAGGAAGCGGTCGGAGTGCCGGCGTCGTCGGCGAGGATTTCGGTGACGGACGCCTTGGTGACTTCAAATTTGGCATCGGCGGAGCGCAATGAGACGGTCTTGTCCTTGACGGTGATGACCGTGCCGATGATGCCGGCGGCGGTCACAACTTTGTCGCCGGCCTTGAGCGCTTCGAGCAATTTCTTCTGCTGTTTGGCGCGCTGCTGCTGCGGGTCGGATGAGAATGAAATAGAAAATAATGACGAGCAAAATCATCGGCGCAAACGCGAACAACGGATTTTGCGCCTGACCAGACTGGCCATTGGCCGGCGGCGCGGCCAGCGCCAGCATGTTGAAAGAAATCACTTGCATAATTAGAAAAAACGGTCGGTCAGTTTAGGAAAGCCGCCGCCAAAAGCAAGATTTATCACCCGCAAAAAATGCAGTTGCCAGCGCAAAGTCAGGCATTCACGACTTCCGGCTCAACCCATTTGTTGTGTTCCTTGATCAGGTCCACGAGCCGTTCCACCGCCTCGGCTTCGGGAATGTTGAACTTGATGGCCTGCTTGCCGACGTAGAGATTGATCTTGTTCGGCGCGCCGCCGACGTAGCCGAAGTCCGCGTCGGCCATTTCACCGGGGCCGTTCACGATGCAGCCCATGATGGCAATCTTCACGCCCTTGAGATGTTCCGTGCGGGATTTAATGCGCGCGGTGACGGTCTGCAAATTGAACAGCGTCCGCCCGCAGCTCGGGCAGGCGACGTAATCGGTCTTGAAACTGCGGCAGCCGGCGGCTTGCAAAATGTTGTAGGCCAGCCGCAGTGATTGGCCCGCGCCGCTTTCACCGCGAATGAGAATCGCGTCGCCAATGCCATCCGCCAGCAGCGAGCCAATGACCACGCCGGCCTGCAACAACGCGAGGTTCGGCGGGAGCGGCACTGGCTCGAAGTTGATGCAATCTTTCAGCAAGATCGGATTGTTGCAGCCGAGCCGTTTCAATTTTGCCACGAGCAAACGGAATGCGGTGATGGCCGGCAACTTCACGCCATCTTTCACCGTCACAAGCTGCGTGTCGCAGTTGATTTCAAAATCCTGCGTCGGGTCAATTTCAAAAATGTTCAAGTCTTCAGAAACCGCTTCCGGCCGCACGTCATCTTTTGGACGAATCTTCGGCGCAACTTTTTCCCACGTCGCGCGCGTGACGACGACACGAATTAATTGCTCTCCGCCGCATTTTGTATTTTCGTTCAGTTCGATCTCCGGCGTTGCGCGCTTCTCGAAATGAAACGGGTCAAACGGAAAATCGTGATGCGTGATGAGTGATGCGTGATTGGTCAATTTCGGAACCAGTTCCAGCAAGTCGCGGCACACGGCAATTTCGTGCGGCGAATCTTCGGTGAGCGAAACGCGAATCGTGTCGCCCAAACCGTCGCACAGCAAAGAGCCAATTCCAATCGCGCTTTTGATTCGTCCGTCCTCGCCTTCGCCCGCTTCGGTGACGCCGAGATGAATTGGATACTGCCAAGATTGCCGATCGCCGGTTGCCGATTGCCGATTTTCCTGTTCGTCCAACTCATTCAATCGCGCGACCAAAAGGCGGTAGCACTCAATCATTATTTTTGGGTTCGACGACTTCATTGAGAACTTGAAATTGTGGAAGTCGTGCGCGCGGCAGATGCGGGCGAATTCCAGCGCGCTCTCGACCATGCCCAGCGGTGTATCGCCATAGCGGTTCATGATGCGGTCGGACAGCGAGCCGTGGTTCGTGCCGATGCGGATGCAGCGTTTCAACTTCTTCGCTTCGAGCACCAGCGGCGTGAATTTTTCTTCGATGCGTTTCAACTCGGCGGCGTATTGCTCGTCGTTGTATTCCTTGACGGCGAATTTTTTGGAGTCGGCGTAGTTGCCGGGATTCACGCGCACGACCTCGACCCATTTCACCGCTTCCATCGCGGCTTCGGGCTTGAAATGGATGTCGGCGACAATCGGCACGTGGCAGCCCTGCTTGCGCAGTTCGGCGACGATGTTTTGCAAATTCGCCGCGTCTTTCACGGTCGGCGCGGTGATGCGCACAAGCTGGCAGCCGACGGCGACGAGTTCGAGCGTTTGCCTGACGGACAGCGCGGTGTCCATCGTGTCGCAGGTCAGCATGGACTGCATGACGACCGGATGATCGCCGCCCATCACAAAGCCGCCATTGGCCGGATCGCCGATGACGATTTCGCGCGTCTTCCGGCGCTGATAAAAATAGGGAGATTCGCAGTAGCGCATAAGCATTATTTCGCAGGCGCGAAAACCACGGGCACCTCGTGGTCGGCCCGCGCGCTGCGCAACCAGTCGCCGGTGTCAAAAAACGCGATGTAGAGCATGAACGCGATGAGCAGCGCGGCAAACCCGGACTGGATTTTTTCCAGAAGTTTTCCGCTCACGGGCCGGCGGCGAACGGCTTCGATCAGCGACAACGTGATGTGGCCGCCGTCCAGCACCGGCAGCGGCAGCAGGTTGAGCAAGGCGAGATTCACGTTGAGGATGACGCTGAACCACAGCACGCGCCGCCAGCCGTCCTCGTCTTGAAACAGGTTGCTGTAGACGCGGATGATCATCACCGCGCCGCCGAGCTGCTGCACGCCGATTTCGCCCTTCTTGTTGAACAGCGCGCCGAAGGTGTTGAAAATCTGCGCGGCGCTGGCCTGGATTTGCTCGAACGGTTTCGGATGCAGCAACGTCACGTTCGTGTCATCCTCCAGTTCAATCAGGCCCAGCGACGGGGCTGCTGTTGGCCGGCTGGCTGGGTTTCACCGCCAGCAAGGTGCGGTCAAATTGTTCGCTGCCGCGCTTGACGGTCAAAACGTCACCGGCTGCACGGGGCTGTTGCTCCAGGAATCCTGCATCGAAAAAATGGCCATCGGACTGATAAATTTTCTCGCCCGTTCAACGCGATCAACTCGTCGCCGGTTCTCAAGCCGGCCAGCGCGGCGGGACTGTTGGTGGCCACTTCATAAACGATGGATTTCATTGCCGGACGAATCAAAATCTGCCGCAGCGCCTTGCGTTCATACCATTTGGTTTCGCGATGATATGGCACCGCGTAGGCCATGTGCTTCCTTGCCGTCGCGGAGATATTTGATGGCGATGTTTGTGCCGGTGCTGGTGACGATGCGCCACGTCACGCTGTCCGAAGATGTCGGGCGAAAAATGATGCACCGGCTGGCCGTCCACTTCCAGAATCGTGTCGCCCGGACGCAAACCCGCCTGCCACGCCGGCCCGGGGTTCCCATTCGCATCCGTCTGGTCAACCCAGCCGACGGTCGTCGTGTTGTCCGCGTCGTTGGTCGGCCGGCCCACGCCCCACACCACAAACGCAAACGCGATCGCCAGCAAAAAACTGAACAGCGGCCCGGCGAACGCCACGATGATTTTGTCCAGCGGCGAGACGTTCGGCAGTTGTTCGGCATCGGCTTCGACCTTGCCTTCGATGGCTTCCATCGTGGCCATTTGCGGCAGCGAGACGTAGCCGCCGAACGGGATGGTGCCCAGCGCGTATTCCACGCCGCCGATTTTTTTTTTCCAGATCGGCTTGCCGAACCAGATGGCGAAGCGCTCGACCTTCAGCCCGCGCCAGCGCGCCGCGAGAAAATGGCCCAGTTCGTGGACGCCGATAATCAGGTTGAAAATCAGGACGACTTCCAGCGCAATGAGGATGTAATGCAAAATAGTCATTTCAAAACAGGGATATACTATACCAGCGGGGAAAATTACCGCAAACCTTACCGTGCCGCCTCAACGCGCGCCCACGCATCGGCGGCAAGAATCTGGACGAGCGTCGGATGAACCACAGTTTTGTGCGCGTCCATCGTGCGGCGGACGGTTTCGGTGATCTGCGGAAAGTTGATTTGACGGTTCACGAACGCTTCGACCGCGATTTCATTGGCGGCGTTCAAAACCGCCGGCAGCGTGCCGCCGATCTCCCCGGCCCGGCGCGCGAGTTCAATCGCGGGAAATCGCTCCGCATCCGGTTCTTCAAATGTCAGCGAGCCGATTTTTGGAAAATTCGTCTGCACGCGTTCGCTGGCGGCGCGGTCGGGATAGGTCAGCGCGTATTGGATCGGCAGGCACATGTCCGGCGTGGAAAGTTGCGCGAGCAGCGAGCCGTCCACAAACTCCACCATCGAATGCACGATGCTCTGCGGATGCACGACCACGCCGACGCGCGCCATCTCGATGTCGAACAGCCAGCGCGCCTCGATCATTTCCAGGCCTTTGTTGAACAGCGTCGCGGAATCAATCGTGACTTTGCGGCCCATGACCCACGACGGATGTTTCAGCGCGCGTTCCACGGAGATTTCGGAAAATTTTTCCTTTGGCCAAATTGTTTTGTCGCGAAACGGCCCGCCGCTGGCGGTCAGCCACAGTTTGCGAACGGACGAACTTGGTTTTCCATCGAGGCATTGAAAAATCGCGGAATGTTCGCTGTCCACCGCCAGCACGCGCACGCCGTATTTGCGCGCCTCGCGCATCACGATTTCGCCGGCCATGACGAGAATTTCCTTGGATGCGATGGCGATGTCCTTGCCTGCGCGGATCGCCGCGAGCGCCGGCTGCAAGCCCGCCGTGCCAACGATGGCGATCAAAACAATATCCGCCGCCGGCAGCGTGGCAAGCTTCAGCAAACCGTCGTTGCCGCAAAAAACTTCACAGCTTGTTCCCATCGTGTTTTGCAATTCCTTCGCCTTGGCCGGATCGTTGATGGAAATGACCGCGGGCCGGTGCCGGCGGGTTTGCTCCAGCAGCAGTTCGTCATTGCCGCCGGCGGCGAGGCCGATCAGGCGGATTTGATCCGGCAAATCTTGCGCCACCTTGACGGTGCTGGTGCCGATGCTGCCGGTGCTGCCGAGTAACACTACGTTTTTCATTTGAAAAATTTCACCACCAAGACACGAAGGCACAAAGGAAAATCATTTTCTCAAAACTTGGTGACTTGGTGACTTGGTGGCTTGGTGGTTCATGGGACTAAAACGTGGCGCAGATACAAATACATGATCGGCGCGTTGAACAAAATGCTGTCGAGCAGGTCCAGAATGCCGCCGATGCCGGGCAGGACTTTGCCCGAATCCTTCGCGCCGCACTCGCGCTTGAACAGCGACTCGATCAAATCGCCGATGACCGCCGTGATGCTCAGGATGACGCCGAGCACGATGGCGTGGCGTGCGTTCATGCCCGCCATGTGGCCGCCGAGAAAATGCACAAACACCAGGCTCGCGCCGGTCGAAACCGCAATCGCGCCGAAGAAACCTTCCCACGTCTTGCCCGGGCTGATGCGCGGGATCAGCTTGTGCCGGCCGATGAGCGAGCCGACGACATAGGCGCCCATGTCGCTGAATTTGGTCAGCAGAATAAAATAGAGCAGAAAAAATTTGCCTTCGACGCCGGGGAAAAAAAAGATTTTCTGGATGAAATTCAGCAGCCACGGCACATACATCAGGCCCAGCAGCGTCACGGCAATGGCGGTGAGGCCGGCGGAATTTTCCTTCGCCAAAAGCTGGCGCAGGCACAGGCCAAGGACGAACAGGATCAGGAAGCCGGTTTCAAAATCGTTCACGCGCGCCGGCGAACCGTTGGCCGTGCCGAGATGGCCGGTGACGTTCAAAAATGTTCCGACCATCAGCAGCACGCCGCCGATGACGCCGGAAATTTTGAAGCAGGCCAGTCCGCGTTTTTGCGCCAGGCCGTAAAACTCTACCAAACCCGCCAGCGCCAGAAACGCGATGAGCAGCAGAAAAACCCCGTCGGAAATGAAGCGGTTGCCGGAAAACATGGCCGCAAGGATGGCCGTCCAAAGCGCCATCGTGGAAACCGAGCGATGCAGAAACACCCGCCGCTTTGAGGGCGATGTCGTCGTATTGGCCGGGGCTGACATGGCCGCGAAAATTAGCAGGCCGGATGCGGAAAGCCAACGGAGATTTGCCGGCCATCATTATCATTCTCATCGTCATCGTCATCCTCAAAATTCAAAATTGAGGATGAGGACGAGGATGAATCGCGAAATGATTGGGAAAAAGAAAAGAGGCCGGACACTACTCCGGCCTCAATGAGAACAGACGCTCTAAAACTTCTGACGCGCCGCGCAGTTTAAGTTTTGCACACGTTCAACTGCGCTTTCACGTCCAACAACGAAAATAGAATATCACATCCCCGGTTCTTGGCTTGTCACCAGTTCTGGTGATGGCGGTTCAAAACACGTTGACGCAAACGGCGCGGTTCCGGTATGCTGCGCGGCTCGTTTAACCGACATTTTATATTGTGAACGTATCCGTTGAAAATTTGGCCCCGTGCAAAAAACTTGTGCGGGTGGAACTGGACGCCGCCGCCGTGGACGCGGCCTTTGCCGCCATCACGAAGGATTTCCAGAAGCAGGCCGTCGCTGCCGGGCTTCCGTCCGGGCAAGGCCCCGCTGCCGATGGTCGTGAAAAAATACGACGCCGAAATCAAGGAAGAGGCCAAGCGCAAGCTCATCGGCGAAAATTACCGCAAGGCCATCGAGGAGCAGAAAACTCCAGGTCGTCGGCCAGCCCGACATCGAGGAAGTGCAGTTTGGCCGCGGCCAAGCGTTGCAGTTCACCGCCACGGTCGAGACCGCGCCGGAATTTCAACTGCCGGAATACAAAGGCCTGCCCGCGCAGCTTGAAACGAAATCCGTGACGGACGCGGACGTGGAACGCGCGCTGGAACTGCTGCGCGGCCAGCACGCGAAATTTGAAACGGTTGCCCGCCCGCTCGCCGACGGCGACATGGCGGTGGTGAATTATACCGGCACCTGCGACGGCAAGCCGATCACCGAGCTGGCGCCGACGGCGAAGGGTCTGACCGAGCAGAAAAATTTCTGGGTGGAAACGGCGGACGGCTCGTTCATTCCCGGTTTCGCCGCGCAACTCATCGGCGCGCAGGCCGGCGAGAAACGCACGGTGAATGTGGATTTCCCCGCTGATTTCGTGACGCCGCAATTGCAGGGCAAAAAGGGCGTTTATGAAGTTGAACTGGTCGAGGTGAAGGAAAAAGTTCTGCCGCCGGTGGACGACGAACTGGCGAAGAAATTCGGCGCGGAAAATCTGGAGAAGCTCAAGGAAGGCGTCCGCAAGGATTTGGAAAACGAGTTGAAATACTCGCAGTCGAAGGCGGTGCGCGCGCAAACCGTCCGCGCGCTGCTGGGCCGGGTGAATTTTGAGCTGCCGGAATCGGCGGTGGCCAGCGAAACGCGCAACGTGGTGTATGACCTCGTCCGCCAGAACACGCAGCGCGGCATCGCGCGCGAGCTGATCGAGCAGCAGAAGGACGAAATTTATTCCGCCGCCGCCGTCAACGCGAAGGAACGCGTGAAGCTGGCGTTCCTCGTCCAGCGCATCGCCGAGCAGGAAAAAATCACGGTGACGCAGGAAGACGCGCGTGAAACGCTGCCAGCAACTGGCGATGATGTATCAGATGCCGTTCGACCAGTTCCTCAAGGATTTGCAGAAACGCAATGGGGTGAATGAAATTTACGAGCAGGTGCTGCACGAAAAAGTGCTGGAGTTGATCGAAAAAAATGCCACCATTTCCGAAGGCGCCCCGGCTAAAATAACTTTTGGTTACTTTACAGCGGCGCGCGGCGTCTGGTTTTCGCAATGAAAAAAATCGGTGCCAGTTTGTTTTTGGCCGGCTTCGTGCCGGCGGTGGTCGCGCAAACCAACGCGCCGGCGACGCGCGCGTTGTCGCTGCAGGATTGCATCGCGGAGGCGCTCCAGCACAACTTCGACGTGCGGGTGGAGCGTTACGAACCGGTGAAATCGCAGCTCAGCCTGAACGCGGCTTATGCGGGCTATGATCCCACGTTCAACATCTCCGGCAGCGCACACTTACAACGATGTCCGGCGAGTTATGTCAGTCCGTATTCAACCAACTATGTGCCGGCAACGGTATCTGACGGCAAATTCGTTCAATTCCGGCCTTGGCGGGTTCGCTGCCGTGGGGCATTGCACTTATGATTTGAGCGGCAACGTTGTCGGAAGTCCTACGGTTCGCACAACGGCTCTCCATTTGACAACTCCAGCGGCACATGGGCGTGAGACCTGACGCAGCCGCTGCTGAAGAATTTCTGGATTGATCAACACGCGGCTGGGCATCAGCGCCGCCAAAAACCAGTGAAGTATTCCGAACAAGGACTTGCGCCAGCAGCTCATCACCACGGTCACGGCGGTGGAAAACGCCTTTTACGAACTCATCTATGCGCGCGAAAATGTGAAAGTGCAGCAGGAGGCGCTGGATCTGGCGCAGACGCAGCTGGACCAGGACAATCAGCGCGTGCAGATCAACAGTCATCGCCGAACGCGGCGGGACGATCGAGCAGGACGAGGCGCAGGTGGCGCAGAGCCGCGCCAATTTGATCGCCGCGCAATTCACGCTGGAGTCGGACGAAAACACGCTGAAGAATCTGATCACGGATAATTATGTGCAATGGCATGACACTGGACATCGAGCCGGCGGCAACGCTGGAAGCCGTGCGGCAGTTGTTCGATGTGCAGGACAGTTGGAGCAAAGGGCTGGCTGCGCGGCCGGATTTGTTGCAGGCGAAATTGACGCTGGAGCAGCAGGGCATCCAGTTGAAATACGACCGCAACCAGATTTTCCCGCAGCTCGACCTCGTCGGGCAGCTATGGGTTCAACGGCACCGGCAAGGAATTCAGCGACGCTTTCGGCCAATTACGCCAGGGCAACCGCCCGTTTTACAGCTATGGCGCGCAAATCTCCATGCCGTTGAGCAATCTCAAGGCGCGCAACGCCTTAAAGTCGGACAAGGCCGTCGCAGCAGCAGTATTTGCTCAAGCTCAAGCAGCTTGAACAAAACGTCATGGTGCAGATTGACAACGCCGTGAAGCAGGCGCAGTCCGCGTGGGAAAGCGTGGACGCCACGAAACAGGCAGCGCATTTATGCCGAGGCCGCGCTCGACGCCGAGCAGAAAAAATATGCCGTCGGCAAAAGCACCACGTTCACCGTGCTGCAACTGCAAAACAACCTGACCTCCGCGCGCTCGCAGGAAATCCGCGCGCTGGCCAATTACAACGAGGCGCTTTCCAATCTCGCCCAGCAGGAAGGCAGCACGCTCGAACGCCGGAATGTGGATGTGACGGTGAAATGAAATCTTAATCGTAATTTTCATCGTAATCTCAATTTTAATCCGTTTTGAGATTATGATTCGAGCAAGATTAGGATTAAGAAAAGAGCCGCAGAACCTCACCAAAAATTCCACGCGCCGCGCCAGACGACCCAGACGCCGAGCAGAAAATTCGTGATGGCGTGCGCCGTCATCGCGTCGCCCAGCCGGTTTTTCCGCAGCACCAGCCATTGATACGCCGCGCCGCAGAGAATTCCCGCGAGCCATTCGTTGTGCGAAAAACCGAACACCGCCGCCGTCGCCAGAAACGGCAGCGGCAAAAACGGTTCAGCGGCACGGACAGAAAATTCTTGGCTCGCAATGTAGCGATATAAAAACGAGCGGTAGAAAATTTCCTCCAGCGGCGGCACGACAAAGTTGAGCCCAAAATCCGCACGGCGACGAACAGCCACGCGAGCGCGGAGCCGGCGCCGAATTGTGTCGTTGGGATTCCAGATCAGCGCCGGTTTGGCCGGCGAATGCGCAAGGCCGAGTTTCACCCAGAGAGAATTCTGCGTTGTCCATTCGCCGCTGACGCCGACCCACACCGCAAAAATCCCGACGCCGACGGCGACCGCCTCCCAACTGAACGCCCAGCGCATTTCGGCGACGAGCGGACGGATTTCAAAAATCAGCCACAGGCCGACGAGCGTTTTGGCCAGATAAAACCAGTAGGCTGAAGCCGCGCCGAATTTTCCCTGCGCGGCGGTGAGCAGGACAAAAATGACAAACGGCGCGACGCGCGCCGCCAGCGGCGAACCGGAAAGAGTTTTTCGCAGCGGCATCGTGTCAGTTGCCCATGCCGATCTGGATTTCCTTTTTGTCCGGCCCGATGAGCGTCACGGTGAATTTGGAAATGGCCTTCACGCGATATTGTCCAAACTGGTCGCCGGGGCGGACGGTTTTGCCATCCACGATGGCGGACGGCGCGGTGGGCGAATAAAAAATCCCCTGTAACTTGGGCGCGTCCGGCGGATTGAGCGGCGGCGGCGGCGGCGACCGGCGTGCGGGGCGGCGACGGGCAGTGGCAATTTGCGGCGACCTGTCTGCGTCGCGGCGGTTGAATCGGGCGCGGCGACGATGGTGCGGACGGTGTGGTGCGCCACGGCCCAGCCGATGAAAAAAATCGCGGCGACAATCAGGATGATCACGATCGGCCGGCAGCAGCCACGCGGCCACCGGCGAGGCTTCATCGGCCGCCGGCTGGAGCGGCGGCAGCGCGCTGGGCGGGTTGCGCGGCGGCGCTTTCCGCGCCTGCTTCAAGGCGTCGTTGATGAGGCTCATGCGTGAATGTCTCCTTCCAGTTCGCGGATGGCGCGTCCCACCATCCGGTAATTGATCCGGTAACTGCGCTCGACAAACCCCGCGAGCAGGGCCTTGTCACAAACCGCGTTGACCAGGCGCGGAATGCCCTGGCTGTAACCGAACACGCGCCAGATGGCCGGCATGCGTAAACGTCGGCACGCCGCTGGACCCGGCCAAGGCCAGCCGGTGGTGAATATACTGGCCCGACTTCAGTCCGCGTCAACGGCTTCAAATGATACCGCACGGTGATGCGCTGGCGCAGTTGCCGCAGCTTGTGGCTGTTCAAGCGGTCGCGCAATTCCGGCTGGCCCATCAGGACGATCTGCAACAGCTTGCGGTCGTCGGTCTCGATGTTCGAAATCAACCGCACCTGTTCGAGCAATTCTTCCGTCAAATTTTGCGCCTCGTCCACGATCAAAACCGTTTCCTTGCCGGCCAGCGTCTGCTTCAGCAAAAAATCGCTGATGGCCGCGATGGTTTCCATCCGGTCCAAGCCTTTCACGTTCAGGCCGTATTCCGTGGCGATGGCCCGCATCAACTCGTCGGCATTCAAGCACCGGATTCATGATCAGGGCGGTGGAATAATGTCCGTCGAGCTGTTCCAGCAAGGCCCGGCACAAGGTCGTTTTGCCCGCGCCGACTTCGCCGGTGAGCTGCACAAAGCCCTTGCGCTCGCGGATGCCGTAGAGCAGATGATTGAACGCCTCGCGGTGCTTGGTGCTGTGAAAAAGGAAGCGCGGGTTCGGCGTGATGTCGAACGGCGACTGCTTCAATCCATAAAACTCCAGATACACCCTGAGCTTTTAGCAGAAACCGACGCGCGTTGCCACCAAGAATCTTCGTCGGCAGTGTCCTAATCCTCATCGTAATCTTAATCCGCCAAAAACAATGATTAAGATTAAGAACAAGATTAAGATTAAGATAGCACCTATTTGTCTTAATCCGGACTGCCGATTGCGGGCGGATTATGATTTCGCGTTCAAAATCTTTTGCGCCGCCTTGACCAGCGCCGCCGCTTCCGCCGGCGTGCCGATTGTGATGCGCAGAAAATCCCTCACCTCCGGCGCGTTGAACCAGCGCACGAGGATTTTCTGGTCGCGCAATTTTTGCAGCCAGTCTTCCGCCGGAAACATTGGCGGCTTCGCCAGAATAAAATTCGTCTGGCTTGGCAGCACGCGGAAATCCCAGCGCCGTCAGCTCATCGGGCCAGCCATTCGCGCGTGGCGATGATTTTCTGAAAATTGCGCGCGGTAATAATCCAGATCGTCCAGCGTCGCCTCGGCGGCGATCTGGCCAAGGCCGTTCACATTGTAGCTGTCGCGGATTTTGTCCAGCGCCGCGATGAGTTCGGCGTGGCCGACAAAATAGCCGACGCGCTGGAAGCACAGCGAATACGCCTTGGAAAATGTCCGCGCCACGAGCACATGCGGAAATTTCAACGCCAGCGCCAGCGCATTTTCCGCCGCGAAATCCACATACGCCTCGTCCAGCACCACGACGCCTCGTTTGCGCGCGGCAAATTTTTTCCAGCTCCGAAGTTTTGTAGCCGCGGCCGCTGGGGGCGTTCGGCGTTGTCACAAACGTGAGCGCCGCGTTGAAATCCCATTGCCGGCCGCGCTTCAACTCCGACAGCTTTGGCAATTCAAAATCCAGTTTGAGCGGCACCGCATTTTTCGCCGCGCCGTGAATGTCCGCCAGCACCGGATACAGCGAATAGCTGGGCGTGAAATACTGCACTGTCGCCTTGGAGACGTCGGCCCGTTTGCCAAAGATGGCGTGCAAACCCCTGCCCGGCTCCACGAACGCCCGCACCGCCAGCGCCAGTAATTCATCCGCGCCGTTGCCCACGACGATGTTTTCCGGCGCGCAACCGTGCCAACCGGCCAGTTTATCGCGCAAGGCCTGCGCCGTCGGATTCGGATACAGCCGCAACCGTCCGTCCACCGCCGCCGCGACCGCCGCCAGCACGCGCGGCGACGGCGGATACGGATTTTCGTTTGTGTTGAGCTTGATCAGCCCTTTGATTTTCGGCTGCTCGCCCGGCACATAAGCGTGCAAGCCGCGAACGAGCGGACGAATCAAATCTTTTGGATTGCGTGGTGACATGCACGCCATTTCAACTGAAATGCCGGGAAATGTCGAGCGTCAGATAATAATGAAGAAGGCAGAATGAAGAATTAAGAAACGGGAAATCCGTGAGCCACCCCGCAAAGAAGTTCTTCATTCTTCATTCATAATTCTTCATTCGGTCTTTGGATAACGCCAGACCCAGTCGCCCGGGTTTATCATGTTAAAACTGATATTTGCCTTTTGACCATCCGCCAACACGCGCGGCGGGTAGGGAACGGGCACCCCGCCGTCGTCTTTTTCATCCCAGCCGACGGAGTAAAGCACAAACTGGCCGTCGTCCGTGCGCCGGTAATGTAATGGCTGGCCGTTGATGATGTCGTGCGGCACTTTTTCGATGAACTGCGGTGCCAGCGCGTCGAGTGATTCGGGATAATTTCCGTGCGCGAGGCGGAACCGTTCGAGCGCGCAGGCCACTCGCGCCAAATCTACCTGCGCTTGGATGGTGGCAAACTTCTGCACGGCCTTGCTGATGGCGGGAAAAACCATCTGTGCCTGAACATTATAGTAAGAATAATGTTTCATCTGAGAGTGCGCGGCAACCAGCGCCTGACGCAAGGCGGCGGGGGAGACAACCCGGTTCGTCAAATCCACGAGTGGCACAATAAACTGTTGGTGCATTCGCGCGAAAGCGAGTTCGTTTTGATAAAAGTAGGCGCTGGGCACCCACCTCAGACTGGTGGTCACGATTTTGTTCGTCCTGGCGCTTACCTCCCCGGATTTCATTTCACGAGTGACGCGCTGTTTCTCGATGGTATCAATCGCGAATATTTTTTCCCCCCGCATGGCGAATTCAAAGTCAGCCAGAAAATCCTGTTTTGCCAACACCTGCTCCAATTCCACGATCTGGACTTCCGACCAGCAGTGTTGCGCAAGCCCCTCGTAAATCGGCTGTATCGCGTATGCCATAATCGCGATGCGAACAAACTGGGAAATCAGAAACGGCTGCTCGCGGACGCAATTATTCACGCGTAGCAGGAGTTCTATGTCAGCCAGCGCCTGCTCACCGAGGCTGGCTTGCTCTTCGGCCAGAATCCGCAAGTGCAGAAACTGGGCGCACTGTTTCATATTGGCCAGCCACGGCAAAAGTTCCCCGGCGGCGTCAAAACCACTTTCGTAGTTCAGCGGAATCCGCGCGTAAGGGCGCAGGCTGGCCTGGCGCAATTCTTCGAGGGCGGGATTGAAAATGCTCAACGCCAGCAAAACGTCGGCGGCGGGTGTCTGCGGCTGCGCGGCGATGGGAAAGCCGTTGGTTTTGCCTTCGGGCGTTTCGGCAAAATTTCGGAAATAAGCCTGCCATTCTTCCAAGCCGGTCAGCGTGCCTTTCTGCCAATTGCCGCCGTTCGTCGGCCATAGTGCCGAATCGCCGCGATAAATGTTGAAATTCATTGGATTAACGGCATTCGCAACGTGCGCCTCCGACGCGTCTGTGTGATCATTCCCATGCCATTTCAAGGCACCGGCAACAATCGGCGCGCAGAAAAAATTCTGATCTTCCGGCACCGGTGGCGGAATGACCGACGCCAGATCAAACCGTTCGCCGCGCGCTTCGGCCGCGTGCTTGTAATTTTCCCAGGCGCGTTTGCCGCGCCAGTTTTCTTCCGTGACCAAGATGGCCGCCAGCGTTGCCAGGCCAGCCAGTCCGATCAGTCCCCAACGCAACAGCCGCCGGCGCGGTTTGGTTTTGGGTTGCTCATTCATATTATTTGAGTTTGTGGCAGCCGAGGTGACGAGGCTCCGACTTATGATTTGAGCTTCCTCACGTCGGCGGCTACGAATTCAGGTTGCCATCATTTCTCTTTTTTCAGTTCGCGGCTTGGGCGCAAAATTGCGGGGGTGTTCGGCCTCGGGCGGCGCCAAACGATCCGCCAAAAGTTCGTTCACCAAACGTTGCTGGGCTTGCAAACTCATGATCACTTCCCCGGACCGGACGGGTTTTCCCGTGATGCTGCTCACATTATCGCGCTGGGAAAAATTGATGATGAAAAGCAAAACCCACACCGTCGCCAGTCCCGTCCAAATCCGGCGGCACGGCCAGACGAGTTCCAGCCAAACCTGGTTGAAACCATCAAGGCACCAAGAAACGAGGCCAATTGATGCGCTTTGTGCCTTGGCGGCTTGGTGGTTAAACTCTGCCGCCACGACTGCGCGGCGGATGGAGTCGAGCTTCGGCGCGGCGGTTTGGTGGCGGGTGAAAAAAAGATCGCGCGGCGTTTTCATTGTTGTTCCTCCAATAATTTTCGCAGAGCTTTCTTGGCGTAGTGCAGCCGCGATTTCACGGTGCCCAGCGGCGTTTCCGTGATGCGGGCGATTTCTTCGAGCGGAAAATCCTCGATGAAATGAAGCAGCAGGACGGAGCGTTGCGGCAGCGGCAGTTGATTCAGCAAATTCATAAATTCCGTTTCCTGTTCGCGCCGGATGAGCAGTTCGTCCGGGCAGTCTTCAAATTCATCCGGCATTTCGGTGATTTCATCCAGCAGAACCTCCCGCCGCTTGCGCCAGCGCTGGACGCATTTCTGGTGGGCAATGCCAAACAGCCAGCTTCCGAATTTCGCGTCATCGCGCAGGCCACCGAGGTGCCGGACGGCGGCGATAAACGTCTCCTGCACGATGTCGAGGCTCGCCTGTTCGTCGCGGACCAGTTCAAAAACAAAAACATAAAGCGGCAGTTGGTAGCGCCGGAAGAGCGCGTCCCAGGCCGCCGGTTCACCGGCGCGGGCTTGCGGCACGGGCAGTTGTTCGATGTCGGCCACTTCCGGCATTTTCACCTAGAGGAATGCGCGGGGCGAGCCAAGGTTCAACGGAGTGGCGAAAAAATTCTCAATTTACTCCGGCAATTACCCCGACAACGTGGAATCAGTCCGCTGCCGCGCAACCTTCCGCTTGTGCCGCCGCAAGAAATTGCTGCAGCACCTGCAGGCGTGGCGCGGCCAGTTTTCGCGAAATTGGCAGCATCAACTGGCCGGGCAGCGTATCCGCATTTTTTTGCAGCACACGCAACGCGTCGGGGAAAATTTTGAAGCGCGTGTCGCGGCCAATCTTGCAGACCGTCCGCAGCACCGTGACCGCGCCCAGTTGCTCCAGAATGTCCGCGTCGCGCAGGATGACGCCTTCGATGTTCGCTGGATTTTCCCGCGGCTGATGCGTGCGGATGGCGGCCACCACCGCGGGAATTTTCCCGGCGGGAAAGCCGAAGCGCGAGAGGATTTCCGGCGTCCGTTCCATCGCGTAAGCCACGCAATCCCATTTCGCCAGCGCCTCCGGCTCTTCGGGCCGATGGCCGACAAACACGCCGAGATCATGCAGCCAGACGGCGGCGAAAACCACGTCATCATCATAGCGCTGGCCCGCGCCGATTTCGCGCGTCAATTCATAAAGCCTCGGTTGGTGGCTGAATTTGTCCACCGGCCTGGCCTGCTCGCGAATGTAAGCCACGAGGGCTGAACGAAAATCTGGCGATTTCACAAACCGAGTTTGCGGGACGATGCCCGAAAATCCAGCAGAACTTTTGGGCCGCAACAAATCCCCATCTTCGCGCCGCCGCTAGCCCAAGTTTACCGGGTCAATATCCACCGCCAGCGTCACCTCGTCCGGCAACGCCAGCGTCGCGATGATTTTCGCGAGCGACTCGCTGAGCCGGCTCATCGCGCGCGTTCGCAGCATGATCTGGTAGCGGTAAAAATTTTCGGCGCGCAGCAACGGGGCCGGCGCAGGACCGGCAAGGATTAAATCAGGAAATAAATTCCGGCTGCGTTTTGTTTGGGGAGCATGTGCGTCCCGCACGCTCTGTTTGACGTCCTCGCCAAACAGTTCGGCGTCGTCAGCGAGGACACTGACGACTGCGCTCGAGACGGGCGCGCTCCCCAGATTTTGTTCCAACTCGCGTTTCAAATGATCGGCGGAGAATTTTACTTTTTCCTCGTTGCGGCCTTTGAGCGTGAGCAGCGCCACGCGGCTGGCGGGCGGATATTTTAGCTGCTCGCGAAATTCAATTTCCTGCTCGTAAAAACCCACGAAGTCGTGACGCCGCGCGTATTGGATGGCCGGATGAAATGGCGTGAACGCCTGCACAAAAACCTCGCCCTCCACGTCGCCGCGGCCGGCGCGACCGGCGACTTGCGTGAGCAGTTGGAAGGTGCGTTCGCCCGCGCGAAAATCCGGCTGATGCAGAGCCATGTCCGCGTAAATGATGCCGACGAGCGTGACGTTCGGAAAATGCAGCCCCTTCGCGATCATCTGCGTGCCGACGAGGATGTCAATTTTCCCGGCGCGGAAATCGCCGAGAACGTGGCGGTAATCGTCCTTCCGCTTCATCGTGTCGGCATCCATGCGCTTGACGCGCGCCTGCGGGAAAAGTTTGGCCAGCACCTCCTCGACCTTTTGCGTGCCGGTGCCGGCGTAACGGATGGCGGGATTTTTGCATTTTTCGTTCGGGCAGACGGACGGGAACTTTTTCGCTGTGGCCGCAGATGTGGCAGGAAAGTTTCTGGTCAATGCGATGATACGTCAGCGACACGCTGCAATTCGGGCACTCGGCAACGTAGCCGCATTTCGGACATTGCAGCGAAGTCGAGTAACCGCGCCGGTTCAAGAATAAAATCGTCTGCTCGCCGCGTTCGAGCCGCTGCGTGATGGCCTCCTTGAGCTGCGGCGAAAACAGTCGGCGGACCTTTGCCGTCGCGCGTCGCCTGCCGCATGTCCACCACGCGGACGTGCGGCATCTTCTGGTCGTCCACGCGCTCCGGCAGTTCCAGCAGCGTGAACTTGCCGCGCTGGCAATTGTAAAAACTTTCCATCGAAGGCGTGGCCGAGCCGAGCACGACGACGGCGTTTTCCATCTGCCCGCGCATGATGGCCACGTCGCGCGCGTGGTAGCGCGGCGCTTCCTCCTGTTTGTAAGTGTGCTCGTGTTCCTCGTCCACGATGATGAGGCCGAGCGGTTCGACCGGCGCAAAAATCGCCGAGCGCGCGCCGATGACGATTCGCGCCCGGCCCTGCCGGATTTTGTGCCATTCGTCGTGCCGCTCGCCGGCGCTCAAATGCGAATGCAGCACCGCCACGAGCGTCTGCAATTTGCCCGAACTGAACCGCGCCTTGAACCGCTCGACCGTTTGCGGCGTCAGCGAAATTTCCGGCACGAGCACAATCGCGCCCTTGCCCTGCTCCAGCGCGTGCGCGATGCGCCTGCAAATAAATTTCCGTCTTGCCGCTGCCGGTGACGCCGTGGAGAAGAAAGGTTGAAGGTTGAAGGTTGAAGGTTGAAGAGTTCCGCAGCCGGCTTGTTTCATCCTTCATCCTTTTTACTTCATCCTTCTGATTCATCGCCGTTTTGATTTTTTCCAGCGCGGCGGCCTGCGCGGAATTCAGCGGTGATCGGCTGCGTCGCCAGAATCGTTTCGCGCGCATACGGGTCGCGTTCGGAAATTTCCGAAGTGATTTGCATCAGGCCGCGGTCTTCGAGTTTGCGAACCGTGGCGGCGGTGGTCTGCGGCCAGCTCGACCAGTTCCGACAACAAAATTTCCCGCCGTTCCTCGATCAGGTTCCAAACTTCCTGCTGCCGCTTCGGCAATTTCGGAAATTCGCCGCTCACCGGCAGCACGCGGACAAACAATCTTTCGCGCCAGCCGGCGTCCTCCTTGCGCACGGCTTCGGGCAAAACGGCTTTCAGCGCGATTTCCGGCGCGCAGCAATAATATTCGCCAATCCAGCGCGCGAGTTTCAGAACTTTTGGCGTGACGAGCGTTTGCGCGCCGATGACTTTGAGGATGGGCTTGAGATTCGCGTGGCCGGATTCCTCGGCGACGGCGGTGACGACGCCCAGAATTTTGCGCGGGCCGAACGGCACCTGCACGCGGCTGCCCACATCCACCTTGCCCGCCAGCGCCGCCGGAATCAAATAATCAAATTCCTTGCGCAGCGCGATTTCCAGACTGACGCGGGCGATCATGTTTTGCTCGTCAAAAAGTTAAGGGTTGAAATGTTGCAGCGGAAGCCACTGCCGCGCGCCAGATCGCTTCAACGGATTTCATTTCAATCCCGCGTGATGGCGCGCAGTTCGGCTTCGAGCTGCCGGCGCAATTGTTTCGCGTTCCGCATCGCTCGCCTCCGGCGGCACATGAAAAGATTTGCCCGACCGCAGACTTCGCAGCGCGCGAACGGCAGCGGGATTTGAAACCGGTCCCAGCTTTTCACCGAAATTTTCCAGTTCAAATTGAACGCCACCGGCACGATCGGCAGGCCCGTCAACTGCGCGAGCGACGTGATGCCGTCCTGAATTTGGTAGCACGGCCCGCGCGGGCCGTCCGGCGTGATCGTCAGGTCATAGCCGCGCTCCGCCCACGTCGTCAATTCGCGCAACGCCTGCGCGCCGCGCCGGCTGGACGAGCCGCGCACCGGCTGGACGCGAAACCATTCGAGCGTGCGCGACAGAAACGCGCCATCCCTGCTCGCGCTCACCAGCGCCGCCATGCCCGCGCCGGCATTATGCGGCCGCCGGTACAAATCCAAAGCCTTGACGCACGTTGCCAGCCGGTTGTGCCAGAGGCAAAAAATCACCGGAGCGGGCGCGTTTGGCGAAAGCAATTCCGAAGGCGCTCGCAGCCGGTAGCGCACGGTGAGCAACAACGCGCGCAATGAAATGAAAAGCAGAAACGCGCCCAATCGCTGATGCCACTTCGGCGCGTGCGGAACAACCACGCCGGATTTCGGAGGGCGGATTTTCGGTTGCGGATTGGCTTCGGCCATCATGCTCCCTTTTTCAGGCACGCGCGGACGAGTTGTTCAACCGTTGCCGACGATCCGAGCATCGTCTGCGCGGCGCGGACAGCGTCGTGCGCCTCGATTTGTTTGAAGCCCAGCGCCATGAGCGCGAGCGTGGCGTCGTTGGTTTTCTGGTCGTCCGGCGAAAGCGCGTGTTTCGCGCTCGCGGCTTCCAGCGCGCCCGCCGCGCCGATTTTGTCGCGCAATTCCACCACGATGCGTTCGGCGGTTTTTTTGCCGACGCCGGAAATTTGCGAAAGCGATTTCACGTCGCCATTCGCCACCGCGCCGCGAAAAGTCACGGCGTTCATGCCGCTCAAAATGTTCAGCGCGGTTTTCGGGCCGATGCCGCTGACGCTGTTGATGAGCAGCCGGAACAAATCGCGTTCCGCCGCCGACATGAAACCGTAAAGCGTGTGCGCGTCCTCGCGGATGATGAGCTGCGTGAGCAATTTCACCGGCTGGCCGGGCGATGGCAGCTTGTCAAATGACGACAGCGGAATCAGCGCCTCGTAGCCGACGCCGTTCACGTCCACGACGACTTGCGTGGGCAGCGCCTCGACGAGTTTGCCGTGGAGAAAAGTGATCATAAGCCACAAATGGACACAGATGAAACACAGATGGGATAAAATCCGTGTGCGACGGCAAAATTTGCAAATCTCCAATTGGAAAAGGTGCAGGGCATTGAATGGTTCAAAAATAACAATCTGTGTTTCATCTGTGAAAATCTGTGGCTAAATCTTTTTTGGCTGATTCAAACCGTGCCGTGAATTTTCCTGCGCGTGGGCCAGCGCCAGCGCCAGCGCGTCCGCCGCGTCGGGCGCGGGCAGTTCGGCGAGATTCAGCATCCGCTGCACCATTTTGGCGACGGCGATTTTTTGCGCCGCGCCGTAGCCGACCATCGCCTGTTTCACCTTGCGCGTGGCGATTTCAAAAATTTCGATGCCGCTTTCGGCCACCGCCGCGAGTGCCGCGCCGCGCGCCTCGCCCATGATGATGGCGGTTTTCAAATTTTGCGCAAAGAACAGGCCTTCGACCACGCAGACTTCCGGGCTGAATTCCAGCAGCACGTCGCGGAGCGCCTGTGAAATTTTGGCGAGGCAGCGCGAACGTTCCCAGTCTTTCGGGCAGGCAATGGTGCCGTGCGCGAGCGCAACCGGATTGGGTTTGCCGGCGCGGATGACGCCGTAGCCGGTGCCGCGCAGCGACGGGTCAATGCCGAGAATGACTTGATTCGAGGCGCGGAGCGCGAGGCGCGGGGCCGGCGGCGAGACCGATGGGCGCAACGGCCTGCCGTTGAGCCGCGCCTTCATCTGCTCGAATTGTTGCACGGAAATTCCCACGCGAAAAGGTTGCCAGCGGCGGTGAAATTGCAAAAGCAAAAACGCCGTGGCGTTTCTGGCGCGGCGCTGAACCGGCGAATGCCCTCAATGATTTTGTTTGTCCTTGTCCGGAACCGTTGCCGGCATTGCGCGGCGGGTTTTGAGCCGGGGCCGGCGCCGGAGCTGGTTTCGGCGGCGGGCTGGCATTGCGCGGCTCCACGCGCGGGGCCGCTGCCGGTGGCTGCGAACGCTCCGCCACAAACGATTGCCGCGGCGCACTCGGCGCAGCGGGCGCGATAAATTGGTGTTGTTGAATCTGCGGCGCGGAATGTTGTGGCGGCAGGTTGAGAACGGGTGCGCGCACGCTGCTATTTTGCCTCTGATCATTTTGCGGAACCGCCCGGACCGGCGGCGCGACCGGCGCGACAAATTGCGGCGGCGGTGATTGCTGCGGGCCGCGGATTATTATGTTTTGCGGCTGATTTTGCAACGGGGCGTGATAATTGTTGCCGCCCGATGCCAAGTTGTTTTGTCCCGGCTGCCGGGCGGACGCGGCCACATGGACTGGCGAAGCGGGTTGCGGTGCCGGCAGGAAATGGTTATTGCCCGTCACCGGCGGGCTGTTGGGGCGTTGAAGCCGGTCACCATTCTGGCCGTTATTTTTGTTTGCCTGCCAATTTACGTTTGGCGATGGCAGAGAACTGTGATTTTGATTGTCGGCCCCTTGGTCGCGCCGGTCATTACGCTGGCCGGGCTGCTCCAAAGGTTGCGAATGCGGCGGCGCGGTTGGATTGAAATTCGGATGCGACGCCGGCGCGGGCTGGCCGGAATTCTGGCGGTGATTGATGTTCGCGTCGCTGTTCGGTTTATTGAGCAGAACCGGGCCATGCCTAAACGGCTCGGTGTTGCCTCCCGCACCGCGCGACACGGATCCGGCGTAGCCTTCGCCGCGCCAGCCTTGACGCCCGGCATTGGGCAATGAGCCGACGTGGATCGGTTGAATCGGGCGATGCGTCACGCCGCTAATCTGCTGCGCGGAAATGCCGCGGTTCACCATCATCTTGCCGTTGCCGCTAAAGTCATTGATCACCCGAGTCTGATGAAAGATTTGCGCCGCGCGCTGCGGCTCGACAGAGTAATAACGCGGCCGACGGTCGCTAAAATGATTCGGCGAGACAAACGTGAAACAGCTGGCGTCCAGCCCGAAATCAAAGTCGGCCGCCACTCTCAAGCCGCGGTAAGAAAATCCGATTCCCGGACGATACACGGCCAGCGGCGGCAACGGCGCCCAGCCGCAGTAATCGTTGCTGGAACGCCAAGTCACCCAAGATGGCGCCCACACGGTGTCGGGATACCAGCACCAGCCGAACCGGGCATGGCGGAACCAGCGGCCATAGTGAAACGTCGCGCCCCACGAATAATCCGAATCCCAATACCAGCCATAATCCGTATAAACCCAATGCCCGCGGTCGCAATATGGACGCCAAGCCGGGTCATAAATCACCGCTGTCGGACGCCAGCAACGGCCATAGCCATCCACCTCCACCCAGGAACCGTAGGGCGTCAGCGTGTCATCGAAATAAGTTTCGGTCACGTCCGCTGGCGGCGCGATGTCGGTGGCGACGGTAGCGACTGTGGCATCGTTAACCGGAGCCGGCACCGGGGCCGGCACAGCCGAAGCGGCGTATAAAATTTTATCGCGCTCCAGCATCGCATTGATGAGGTCGGAAGGCGCGCCTTCGTCTTTCAGGAAAAGGATTTTGTCCGCATCCAGATTGAACGCGCTTTGAGAATTGATGATGTAACTTTTTATCGTGGCGGCATCCACGCCGGCCTGAATCATCTTGACCACTTCCGCCAGGGCGCTGCCCGGCACGATGTCGGCCGGCAACGCGCTGTCACTCGCCGGCGGCGGAATCGGTTGTTCCTGGGCCTGGCTGACCGCGCAGGCGGCGGTGGCGATGGCCAGGGCCAAGGCAACCAAGGTTTTGGTGCGAAGAAGAGTTTTCATAAATCTATTTTTGGTTTATGCAGGACAATCAATTAAACAATCAATGGACTCGGAAGTTGCGCCGGCCGTTCACCGGCCAATCATGTGATGTTGCAGAATAACACTTGCAGTCATGAGAAACCAGCCGGATTCAGTATCGCCGTCGCCGCTTGCCGGACCGAGGCCAGCAGTTCGCGCGGTCTCAAAACCTTCGCATCGCCACCCCAGCTCAAGACCCAGCGCTGCACTTCGGCGAGGCTGGACAGCTTCATTTTCAATTCCGCGCCGCCGTCCTTCAAGTCCCGCAAGACCTGCGACGGATGCCATTTCTTTTCGCGGATATAATCGGCGGCGCGCGGATTGAAGCGGATGACGACTTCAAATTCGCCTTCGCCGGCGTGGACGCCGAAGCTGTCGCGCAATCTTTTCTCCAGCGAGAATTTCTGCGTGCGCTCGAAGGTTTTTCCCGTCGGCTTGACGGACTGGATGCGCGCGGGAACAAACGTGCGGAGGTCTTTGCGCGCGTGGTCGTAGGCGAAGAGATACCATTCGCCATTGATGTTCGCCAAATGATAGGCGTCCACCAGGCGTTTCTCCGCCGGCTGGCCGGGCTTGCGGTAATGCAGCTCCAACTGCCGCCGCTGCGCGACGGCTTTGGCGAGCGCGTCGAAAATCTCCAGATTCAGAATCGGCTCGGCGCGGGTGCGGAATGAAATGGTCTGCTCGATGTCGGCGAGATTCAGCGAAATGGTGTCGGGCAGGGACTGCTCCATTTTTTTGATCGCGCTCAAGAGCGGTTTCTCAAAGCTGGTGCCGCGATACTGCTGCAAGGCTTTTTCCGCGACGACGAGCGCGAAGATTTCGCCTTCGGTGATCTGCATCGTGGGAAAGCTGCTGACTTCGCCGTCGTAAAAATAGCCGTTGTTGCTGGGCGCAAATTCAATCGGCAGGTTCAGCCGGTCGCGCATGAACTCGATGTCGCGATGGATGGTTTTGGTGGAGACTTCGACTTCGCGCGCGAGCCTGCTGGCATTGGGAAATCCGCCGGCCTGCAACGCCTGATGAATGCGCAACATCCGCTCCAGCGGCGGGCGGGAGTGGAGCGACGTGCCGGTTTGAACTGAACGTGAATTCATGCCCGCCCACGATTTCAGACAGTGGCCGGTCACGTCCAGTCTGGAATGATGAATCCGGCGTCAAGGCTGACTGCGTTCCAACTTCCGAACCTCTTTCTTCACCAACCTGGCGACCCGGTGCTTGGCCATATACACCGACGCCACGCTCGCCTGCAACGTGCGCGCGGTCTCCTGCACGGATTGGTTTTGCAGCACATGCAAATCGAACATCTGGAACTGCCGCGGACTGACCTGCTGCTTGACGCGCTCCAGCGCTGTGTCCATCAAATGCTTTCCCCATTCCGCGTGCCATACCGCGTCGAGCGCAAGACTCGCCGGGTCGGGGACGCGCTCAATCGCGCCGGTGGAACCGGTTTCATCGGAATGTAATTCAGGCCGGTTGCCGTCCGCGCCTGACAGTTTGGGTGCAGGCCCCGCCTGCCGTTTCCGCCATTGGTCTGCGATGCGCCAGCGCGTCAATTGCATCAGCCATGCACTGAAAGAGCCGTGCGACGGATCGGCTTTGAATTCGCCAATCTTCCGCGCCACGGCGATGACGGTTTCTTGCACGACTTCCTGCGCCTCGGTGTCCGACAGCCCGGCCTTGACCGCGACGTTATAAATCAAGCGCGAGTAGGTGCTAAAAAAGTCCTGCCAACTCGTCTGGTCGCCCCAATCCTTGAGCCGGTTGAGCAGGCTGTATCGGGTGGGGATTGGGTCGAATAGTTGTTCTGGCATACGTGGCGGCGCTGATAATGAAACGGCCTGCACAAGATATACACGAAACGCGGGGTGAAATTCTAACAAACAAATTTCCTGTTAAATCGGGCCTGCTGGTCGCGTGTATAGCTTGTTGAGGCAAAAAAATCCAAGTTTTTACGAAACAAATAAATGGCAAAGCCATCGTCCATATCCTCACGGCTGGAGCATTTACCGGCACGGTCAAGCCATTCGACCACACGGCTGGTTCTTCCAACCGCACGGCTGGCTCATCTGACTGTATGGCTGACGGTTCCAACCATACGGCTGATGCCCTTGACCGCACGGTGGGTTCATTCAGCCATACGGCTGACCCGTTCAACCGGACGGTTGACTCATTCAGTCATGCGGCTGGCCCGCTTAACCATACGGCTGGCGGCTCCAGCCGCGCCAATAAATCATTTGACCGCACGGATAATTCATCCAGCCGTGCCGGTAAGTCGTCCAGCCGCACGGTTTTCCATCAAAACCACGCCAAAATTGCCAAAAACCGCACTTTCCCCCTCACCCGGCCTTCGGCCACCCTCTCCCATCGGATGGGCGAGGGCATCAACTTTCAACCATCAACCACCACAACCCTAAACTAACCAAAATCTATGGCCAAATCCGACTACATCGCCCAGAACGACGACGCGTTTAACGCGCAACTCCAAACCTTCAAGAACGGCATCGGCAATTATTCCGCCGTCATCGGTGTCACCGCCGCGCAGATCACCGCGCAGGCCGCCGACGCCGACTATTTCGATTACACCCTCAAGTGCATGAACATCATGGCCAATGGCGCGCTGCAATGGACGGCGTGGAAAAACCTTGAACGCGCCGGCGGCAACCCGCCCGCCAGCGGCGCACCCGTCGCACCCGTGTTTCCAGCGGCGGTGGCGGCGGTGGCGCCGGGCATCGAGGCCCGATTCCGCGCCCTCGTGCAACTCATCAAGGCTAATCCCAGTTACAACGAAACCATCGGCCTAGCCCTCGGCATTGAAGGCGCGCAACAGACCGGCCCCGACCTGACCACCATCCAGCCGCAAATTGATGCCGTCATCTCCGGCAACCATGTGAACGTGAAATGGGGTTGGGGTGGCAACCGCGCGTATCTGGACATGTGCGAGTTGCAGGTGGATCGCGGCGACGGCAAGGGCTTCGTGCTGCTGGCCTACGACACCACGCCCAATTATACCGACACCCAGCCGTTCCCCGCCGCCCCCGTCACCTGGACTTACCGCGCCATTTACCGCGTGGATGACGACCGCACAGGCCAGTGGAGCCTGCCCGTCAGCGTCACCGTGCCGGCGTGAAAATTGAAATGCTAAAACGAATAACTAGAAAAGAACATTATGAGACCCAAGCAAAACCTGACTCAAATCTGGCTAATGTGTTTAGCCATGCTGCCAGCGGTCACCAACGGAACGCCAGCCGTGACCAAGCTGGCGGCAGGCGGCTACCACAGTCTGTTTCTCGGGAACGATGGCAGTTTGTGGGCCATGGGCCGCAACGAGTATGGCCAGTTAGGCGACGGCACCACCAACAACGTGAATATCCCTGAGCAAATCGTGGCCAGCAACGTCACGGCGGTTGCAGCAGCACAGGGTGAGGGTGGGGATCCAGACGGAGGCTTCCAAAGCTTGTTTCTCAAGCGCGACGGCAGTCTGTGGGCCATGGGCAAAAACGAGTCTGGCCAGTTGGGTGACGGCACCACCAACAACGTGAATGTTCCAGAGCAGATTGTGGCCAGCAACGTCACGGCGATCGCCGCCGGAGGCTTCCACAGCCTGTTTCTCAAGAGCGACGGCAGTCTGTGGGCCATGGGCATAGACTATTATGGCCAGTTGGGCGACGGCACTTTCAGGACCAATTCTCCCTACGGAACCAGCTTGCCCGAGCAGATTGTGGCCAGCAACGTCACGGCGATTGCCGCCGGAGGCTTCCACAGCCTCTTTCTCAAGAGCGACGGCAGTTTGTGGGCCATGGGCGACAACGCGTTTGGCCAGTTGGGCGACGGCACTTTCAGGATAAATGCTCCCTATGGAACCAGCCTGCCCGAGCGGATTGTGGCCAGCAACGTCACGGCGATTGCCGCCGGAGGCTTCCACAGCTTGTTTCTCAAGCGCGACGGCAGTCTGTGGGCCATGGGCGACAACGAGTATGGCCAGTTAGGCGACGGCACAATCAACGACATGAATGTCCCCGAGCAGATTGTGGCCAGCAACGTCACGGCGATTGCCGCCGGAGGCTGGCATAGCCTGTTCCTCAAGAGCGACGGCAGCCTGTGGGCCATGGGCGTTGACTTTTATGGCCAGTTGGGCGACGGGATTTTTAGAACAAACACTCCCTATGGAAACAGCCAGCCCAAACAGATTGTTGCCGGCAACGTCACGGCGATTGCCGCGGGAGGCTACCACAGCCTGTTTCTCAAGAGCGACGGCAGTTTATGGGCCATGGGTGCCGACATTTTTGGCCAATTAGGCGACGGCACTTTCAGAACAAATGCTCCCTCTGGAACCAACCAGCCCGAGCGGATTGTTGCCGGGCCACCCGGCTACAATCGAATCTTCGTCCAAGTCTTGAGCGCGAGCGACGTGCGCTTGTCCTACGAGGGCATTGCCGGAATGAATTACTCGCTGGACCGCACATCCAGCCTGTCGCCGGCTAACTGGGTGCCGTTGGTGACGAATACTGCTGGCACGGACGGGCTGCTGGTGTTGACTAACAATCCCAATAAGCTCACCAACAATTTCTGGCGCATCCGCTCCGTGCCGTAGCCACGCGCGAGCCACCTTGCGCAATTACGACAACGACGCCATTCCGAAAGAAAAACGGGCCCTCCATTGAATTATGAAATCAGACTTAAGACAAAACCTGATTCAAACCTGCCTGATGGCAGCGGCGCTTCTGGCGCTGCCCGCCATGGTCCAAGCCCAATTCAATTATACGACCAATAATGGCACGATCACCATTACCGGCTACACCGGATCTGACGGCGCAGTGACCATCACGGCCACCATCAATGGCCTTCCTGTTACGGCTATTGGGCCGGGTGCATTCAGCTATAGCCCGATCACCAGCGCGATGATTCCCGACAGCGTTACTAATATCGGAAGCGGGGCGTTCTATGACTGCTTCAGCCTGCGGGACATCGCTTTCAAGGGAAATCCACCTGTCGCAGATGAAACGGTGTTCGGCACTGATTCCTTTTACGGCTTTTACAATGTGACGGTATATTATTTATCCTCTACCACAGGCTGGGGCAACGTGTTTGCCGGTCGTCCCACCGTAATGTTGGATGGTCCTCCGCAATTCGGCACGACGGCTGACGGGTTGAACTATGTGAGCGATCAACTCACAATCGCGATTATTACGGGATATGACGGTTCCAATAACGCGGTGGTGATTCCTTCAACCATCAATGGCCTGCCTGTTACCGGTATTGGTCCGTATGCATTCCACGACAGCCTGATCACCAGCGCGACGATTCCCGACAGCGTCACTAATATTGGAAGCCGGGCGTTCTATAACTGCTACGGCCTGACCGAGGTTTTTTTCGGGGGTAACGCTCCAAGCCTGGGTCCGGGTGGCTCAGAATTCTCCGGCGCTGTTTCTGTCGGCCTCCCCTTCCCTCTTTGGATGCCTGATAATGCCATCGTCTATTACTTGTCCGGAACTGCAGGGTGGAACGATACCTTTGCCGGCCTTCCCACCGCAGTTTGGCTGCCGCAGGCGCAGACGGGCGATGCCAGCTTCGGCGTGCGGACGAATCAATTCGGGTTCAACATCACTTGGGCCAGCGGCCGGACCGTCGTGGTGGATGCCTCGACAAGCCTAGTCAATCCCGTCTGGTTTCCGGTGGCCACCAACACGCTCCCCAGCGATTCGTCCTATTTCAGCGATCCGCAATCGTCAAATTATCCCGCCCGCTTCTACCGCCTCCGCTCGCCGTGAGGCAAGGAGTTAAAAACCATGAAAACCAATCTGATTCAAACCTGCCTGCTGGCGGCGCTGCTGGCGCTGCCCGCTGTCTCGCAAGGGCAATTCATATTCACGACCAACAACGGCGCGATTACCATTACCGGCTATACCGGCCCCGGCGGCGCGGTAATTATTCCTGCGCAAATCAACGGCCTGCCGGTCACCAGCATCGGAGATTATGCATTCGATGAGTGCTCCAGCCTAGTCAGTGTGACAATTCCCAACAGCGTCACCAATATCGGGGAGTCCGCTTTCTGGAATTGTTACGGCCTGACCAGCGTCACAATTCCTGACAGCGTCACCAGCATCGGGGACCTGGCGTTCGCTGACTGCACCAGCCTGACCAAAGTCACCATCGGCGACGGTGTCACCAGCATCGCTCGCTCTGTATTTGCTAACTGCACGAGCCTCAATTGCGTCACGATCCCCAACAGCGTTACCAACATCGGTGCCGCTGCGTTCGACTACTGCACCAGCCTGACGGACATCAAGATTCCCGACAGTGTCGTAAGCATCGAGGATGGTTTTAGAGTGCCGGAGGATGTGCAGCCTCGCGGTGTGTTCGGTCGCTGCGCCCTGACCAGCATCACGATTCCCAACAGTGTGACGTATATTGGCAAGTATGCGTTCGTCTCCTGCACCAGCCTGACAAACGTCACCATCGGCTACGGCGTCACCACCATCGGCTACGGTGCGTTTGAAAGCTCCGGCCTGACCAGCGTCACGATTCCTGGCAGCGTCACCAATATCGGGGAGTCCGCTTTCTGGAATTGTTACGGCCTGACCAGCGCTTATTTCAAGGGTAATGCCCCTGCCGCTGATGAGACTGTGTTCCTCATTAATGAGTATGGCGGTTCCTATTACAATGCGACGGCCTATTATTTACCTGACACCACCGGCTGGGACGAATTCACCGCCGACACACGTGTTACGGCCGTGCCGTGGCTTCCTCTCATCCAAACCGACGATGGCAGCTTCGGCGTGCGGACGAATCAATTTGGTTTCAACATCAACTGGGCCAGCGGCCAGACGGTTGTGGTGGAAGCCTGCACCAATTTAGCGAATCCAGTCTGGCTTCCAGTAAGCACGAACAGCTTTGTTGGCGGCACGTCTTATTTCAGCGATCCGCAACCGGCCAATCTGCCCGGTCGTTTTTACCGGCTCCGTTCACAATGAAAGGTGAATCATGAAGACCAATCCGATTCAAAAAGTTTTGCTGGCGGCGGCGATGCTGGTGCTGCCCGCCGCGGCGCAAGCCCAATTTAATTATATAACCAATAACGACACCATCACCATCACCGGTTACACTGGTTCCGGCGGCGATGTCACTATTCCCGACACCATCAACGGCCTGCCCGTCACCAGCATCGGAGACGGGGCGTTCAATTATGACTTCTACCTCGCCAGCGTCACGATTCCCAATAGTGTAACCAACATCGGAAGTGGTGCGTTCTATGAGTGTTTAAGCCTGAAAAACGTGACCGTCCCCAATAGTGTCATCGGCATCGGAAGCAATGCGTTCTATGATTGTTTGAGTCTGAGGAGAGTCTATTTTTCAGGCAACGCACCCGCTGCCGATTCCTCTGTGTTCTCTCTGGACTATACGACGGCTTATTATTTGACCAACACTTCCGGCTGGAGCAATACCTTTGCCGGTATTCCGACTGCGGTTTGGAATCCCGCTCCGCCGCCAACGTTGTGCATCTCGCAATCATCTCCGGGTGTGATGACGCTATCCTGGCAGGGAAACATGGTGCTGATATATTCCGGGGCTCTTGACTTCAATTATCCCTGGTTCCGAGCCGGGGACACTTCGCCTGTGACGGCACCTATTGAACCACGTTTTGCGGCGGAATCTGTTGGATTGGACAGCCAGTTTTTCAGGCTTATGGATATTAGTGATGTGTGGGCGGATTTTTATGCAAACTTATACTTGACGCGTAATGCTTATGCGCCAATCTCTATCAGGCTACAAGCTTCCAAAGCATGTGCCGCTGCCTATTTTCTTACGGCGCCATTCTTTGATTTGAGGCCGAATGTTTATGTTCAGGAAGCTGTATCCACTGGATATGACCTAGACCCTACAGATCTAATTGTGCGGAACGATATCAGTCTGCTCGTGGAAATCAACTATCGAACGTATGGGCCTTAAACTTGGCTATCTTCTCGGAAACCGCGTCGCTAATGAAACCTGTTCAAATCAGCACCTTCAGGAGCGGTTCGGTCTATTTCAGCGATCCGCAATGGACCAACCATCCCGCACGTTTCTACCGTCTCCGCGCGCCGTGAGGCGCGAGAAACTTGGTCAGATATGCCGAAAAGGCTATTTCCGAACGGCTCCTGAAATTGGGTGAAAGCCCATCTTATTCAACAGTTCTTTAAACCGAGGATTGCCCCGGTATCCATCCCAATGATCATCTTCAAGCAGGTTGATCATATCAGGATCGTGCTGATTGTAAGCCTGATTCAGGAATGTAAAGACCTCGTTCGTGTTCCCCAAGCGGGCGTTGATTTGTGCCACCCAATAAGGCTCAAAATTCAAAAAATTCTTTTGCCCATCCAATTGGCTCTGCCACATACCGGTAGGACCATTGGTTTGCAGGATGGAGCGCATTTCTTTATGCCATTTCCTTGTGAAATCGGTTCGTTCTCTCGGGCTCAATAGCTTCCACGCCTCGTGCTCGTTAATGGCTTGGTCGTATTGCTTGTTAGCCTCATAAATCTCGAAGAGGCGTTCATGGGGTCCTGCCGCATTCGTATCTAGTTGAATCGCCTTGCCTAGCTGTTTGATGGCCAGATCAAACTTGCGTTCCATTACATAAGGGCCGGCCTTAATTATTTCTAGGGTCAGGTCAGGTGGGCCAATATTTTCGGCATTCGTGTATTCCCGCCGAGCGGCGTTGGCGTCGCCATCAACCAGTTCCAGATACCAGCCATAGAGGGCGTGAGTCCGCATCAAGTGTTTATCCTTATCAATGGCGAGTTTCGCCTCGCTGATCGCCTCATCAAATGACCAATCATCGAATTTGATCTTGGAATTAACAGTGTGAAATTGCGCGGAGTCTGGAGCCACTTCCTCGAGCTTCATCGCGATCCTGTCATTTCCCCCCGGAATCACAATCCCATGAAATGAGGTTTCAAACATCAAATAGTAGGCATCTAAAAATCGCGGATCCGCTTTTACGGCCTTTTCCAGATTTGCATAGGCACGTTGGCCGCGATCCGGCGCCCGGCTTTGCAGTTCTTGGACGGCCAGATTGTAAAATGCTTTCGCTTGGGGATTCGTGGACCATGGCCTGGTTGCGGAAGAATGTCGCCACATAAGGATTCCGACTAATGTTGGAATGCCGATTATTGCCATGAAAACCAATGCCCGGTTCGCCACGCTCCAACGCCGCTGCCGCGTCCGCCTTTGCTTGACCGATTTGCCAATGTTGAGCAGTTCGAGGTCATCGTTCATCGCTTCGGCATTTTGGTAACGCAGGCGCGAGTCGGTTTCACAGGCTTTGAGGATGATTTCGTTGAGTTCAAGCAGCGCGGCGTATTCAGGATGCGATTGCAAATCCGGCGGGAGTTGCGGAAATTGCTGGCGGTCTTTGCCAAACGCGATTTCGTAAAGGACTTTGCCGAGGCTGTAGAGGTCGGCTTGCGGCGCGCCCGGCCCTTCCGGCGGAATATAGCCTGCGGTGCCAACCAGTGATTGCGCTTCGTCAATGGCCGTCACCAACCCAATGTCCGCCAGCTTCGGTTCGCCGTTCACGAAAATGATGTTCGACGGCTTGATGTCGCGATGCACCAGTCCGTTCGCGTGCAGGTGCTGCAATGCCGCGGCGAGCTTGAGTCCGAGCGCCACACATTCGGCGGGGGGCAACGAGCCGCGCGCCTGGAGTTCGGAGCGGAAGGTGCGGGGACTGTAGTTTTGAGGGCCGGGGCTGTGCGGCTCCGCCGCATCGGCCAGTTCCATTACATAGTAGAAATATGCCGCATCATCGCGACGTCCGATTTGCAGGACATGCACCAAACCTTCGTGGGAGCGGGAGACCGGCTCGAACTTGAGCAGTCCCTTGAACTCGCGCTCAAAATACTCGGTGCGCTCGAAACTCTGACGGTGGACAATCTTCACCGCGCGCAGCGTGCCGATGGCGTTGCGCGCCAGCCACACCTCGCCATAAGCGCCACGCCCGATCAGGCGCAGCAATTCGTGGTCGGGGACGACTGGAGACGGCTGCGGGGCGAACGGATTGCCCGGCGGCGCGGCGTGTTCCTCGCTCGGCATGGCGAAGTCACATTAGCAAAGGCAGAAGCGGAATGCACGGCGGAAGTTTTGCCGGGATCAGGCAGGCGCGAGTGCGGTGAGTCGTGCTTCGTTGAATCGTTGCATTGGGAAAACGATTTAACGATTTAACCCTTCACGATTCAATTCTCACACAGCCATCTTCGCCAGAAACTCGTCGTTGGTCTTGAATTTCTTGAGCGCGGCGGTGAGCGTTTCCATCGCCTCGACGGGATTCAAATCCACCATCGTGCGGCGCAGCTTGCGGATGGCTTCGAGATTTTTCGCCGGGAAAAGTTTTTCCTCCTTGCGCGTGCCGCTCTTGGGGATGTCGAGCGCGGGATACAAACGGCGGTCGGAAAGTTTGCGGTCCAAAATCAATTCCATGTTGCCAGTGCCTTTGAATTCCTGAAAAATCAGTTCATCCATGCGCGAACCGGTGTCCACGAGCGCGGTGGCGATGATGGTGAGCGAGCCGCCGTTTTCGATCTTGCGCGCGGAGGCGAACATCTTGCGCGGAATTTCCAGCGCGCGGGCGTCCACGCCGCCGGTCATCGTGCGGCCGCTGCCGCCGTGAACGCTGTTGTAGGCGCGGGCAATGCGCGTGAGCGAATCCATCAGCACAAAAACGTCCTTGCCGGATTCCACGATGCGCCGGCAACGCTCAATCATGAAACGCGACAGACGAACGTGCGTTTCGAGTTCCATGTCGTTTGAGGACGCAACGACTTCGGCTTTCACCGAGCGCTGAAAATCCGTGACTTCTTCCGGGCGCTCGTCAATCAGCAGCACCATCGCGTGAACGTCGGGATGGTTGGTGGTGATGGCGTTGCAAATCTGTTTGAGGATGGTCGTTTTTCCCGTGCGCGGCGGCGCGACGATGATGCCGCGCGTGCCTTTGCCGATGGGCGTGACTAGGTCAATCACGCGGGTCTCGATCAGGTCCGGCGAGGTTTCGAGCTGAAATTTTTCCACCGGGTCAATGCTCGTCAGGTTTTCAAAGCGCACCGCCTTGGTGTAATCCTGAAACGCCATGGCGTTGACCTTGTCCACGCTCTTGAGCTGCGGGCTGGTGCCGCGATGCGGCGGCTGCGTGGCGCCTTCGACAAAGCTGCCTTCGCGCAAAAAGCTGCGGCGGATGGTGTCGGGCGTCACGAAGATGTCCGTGGGCTTGGGATGAAAATGATTTTGCGCCGTGCGCAGGAAGCCGAAGCCTTTCTCGGAGATTTCGAGATAGCCGGCGCCGTAGTTTGGATTGGGCGTTTTATCGCCGTCAATTTGCGTTTCGCTCATAACAATGTTGTGGCCGAAGGCTGAAACCCTTCCGAAAAATAGCTGGAAAAGTGAACTTTGGAAAACGTCTGCCCGTCAACCGCTGCAGACTTGAACCTTCGGCAATTCTCTAATTACTGGCAAATGCCTTAAAACGCAACAATTATTTTCGGGCAAAAAAGCAAATGGCGCGCAAACTCGTTTGAATTCGCGCACCTTGGAAACCGGTGAAAAATCAACCGCCCACTTCCGCCTTCGCCTCGGCGGCGAGCGCGGTGCTCAAATAGCGTTCGCCCGTCGAGCAGGCCACGGTGACAATAAGCTTGCCTTGGTTTTCCGGACGCTTGGCAATTTCAATCGCGGCGACGACATTCGCGCCGGTGGAAATGCCGACCAGCAAGCCTTCTTCCTTCGCCAGCCGGCGCGCCATCGCGAACGCGTCGTCGTTGCTGACCTGAACGCATTCAACAATCTGCGGATTTCCCGCGCTGTCCTTCAAATGCAGATTTTGGGGAATAAAACCCGCGCCCGCGCCTTGAATTTTGTGCGGTCCCGGCTTGAGCGGCTGGCCGGCGAGCGTCTGCGAAATGACCGGGGAATCTTTCGGCTCCACCGCGATGGCCTGAAACGACGGCTTCTTCGGCTTGATGGCTTCCACGCAGCCGGTGATCGTGCCGCCCGTGCCGACCGCCGCGACCAAAATGTCAATCTTGCCGTCCGTATCGTCCCACAGTTCCACGGCAGTCGTCCACTTGTGGATTTCGGGATTGGCCGGGTTGTTGAACTGCTGCGGAATCCACGAGTTCGGCGTTTCCTTCGCCAGCGCCTCGGCGCGGGCAATCGCGCCCTTCATGCCTTCCGCGCCGGGCGTCAAAACCAGTTTCGCGCCCAGCATCGCCAGCAAGGTGCGGCGTTCCAGCGACATCGTTTCGGGCATCGTCAGGATCAGCTTGTAACCTTTCGCCGCCGCGACGAATGCCAGCGCGATGCCGGTGTTGCCGCTCGTCGGCTCGATGATGACGGTTTCCTTTTTCAACACGCCGCGTCTCTCGGCGTCTTCGATCATCGCCATGCCGATGCGATCTTTCACGCTGCCCAGTGGATTGAAAAACTCACACTTGAGCGCGATGGTCGCCGGCAGGCCGGCGGTGACTTTGTTGAGTTTGACCAGCGGCGTGCGGCCGACGGTCTCGACGATGTTGTTGTAAATGCGTCCCATAATTATACTTGATTGTATGGTTTAGCTGCGCGTTCGCAAATCTCGACGAAAAGAAACGGGCTGGCAAGTTTTTTAATTCATTTGGAAGACGCGCGCGCTCAAAAAAATTCGTCCCGGTTTAAAATCCTTGACGGGGCGAAGAACGCGGGCTGTAACCTTTGCCCAAGTTGACCGTCTGTCTGAACAGACCGCCGAAAACAATATCCGGCGGCTTGCTACTTGACTGAATTGTGAATTGTAAAAACATGAAACTGAACAAAACATTGATGATAGCCGTGCTGATTGCCGGCAGCGTGTTCGCGGCGGATGTCGCCGTGCGCGCCCAAATTACCACCAACACGCCGCCCACTGGCGCAAACCGTCCAGGTGGCGCCGCTCGCGGCCGGATGAACTTCGATTCCATCGCCACCCGACTGGCGTTGACCGACGATCAGAAAACCAAGGCCAAGCCGGTGTTTGAGGAAATGATGAAAAAAACGCGCGATCTGCGCCAGGACACCAGTCTGAAACCGGCCGACCGCCGCGCCAAAATGAAGGAAATCCGCGACGCGGCCACCGCCAAGCTCAAGGACATTTTGACAGCCGAACAACTCGAAAAATGGCAGAAGATGGGTCCGGGCAACCGCCGTCCGCCCGGTGGCGATGCCAAACCGCCGCAATAAAATCCTGATCTCCCCAGCAGCACAGGGACGGCCAACTGGCCGTCCTTTTTTTGGTCCTGGACTTGTTTCAAGCAACGCGTGGAAAGTTTGTCTTCTGAATTTCACCGCTGAAACCTTGGTGCCGCAAAGCCTCAAATAAAACCAAGGCCACGCAGTTTGATAAATTCAGCGAACGCGATTCCGCATTGAACATCGGAATCCGCAGCCAGTGTTCGTGATTTTCTTCCAGCAATTTTTTCGGCAAACCCGCCGTCGCGCGGCCAAAAACCAGATAGTCATCCGGCGAGAATTTGGCAGCGCTATAATTCTTCACGCCGTTGGATTCGATGAACCACAGCCGCGCGTCCGCCGGAAGTTTTTCTGCGAACGCGTTCCAGTTCTGCCAGCGATGCCACTCGACCTGCCGCCAGTAATCCATGCCCGCGCGCTTGAGCCGCGCATCGCCCAGCTTGAAGCCGAACGGCTCGATGAGATGCAGCACGGATTTTGTGGCCGCGCAGAGCCGCGCCACGTTGCCCGTGTTCGGCGGAATTTCCGGTTCAACCAAGACGATGTTCATCTTTTATTTTAACCACCAAGACACCAAGAAATGCACGGAGGATAAATGTTTTTCACTTTGTGTCTTGGTGCCTTGGTGGTTTATAGAAAACCTTCCACAAAACCAATCCATGCGCCGGCGCGGTCATGCCGGCGGCGCGGCGGTCGCGGCTGGCGAGAATTTCCGCCACGCGTGCGAGCGGAATTTTTCCCTGACCGACTTGCACCAAAGTTCCCACGATGCCGCGGCACATTTTGTAGAGAAAGCCGTCGCCTTCGATGATGAACATGATTTGAGCGCCGGATTTCTTGAGGTCGCAACGCGTCAGCGTGCGCACATTGGATTCCATTTCGTAACTGCGCGTGCCGGCAAACGATTTGAAATCATGTTTGCCCAAAAATAATTTCGCCGCCGCGCGCATTTTCGCCAAATCCAGTTTCACCGGAAAATGCCACGCCCGATTTTGCAGCAGCGGATTCATCGTCGGATGATTCCAAACGAAGTAACGATACTGCTTGCCCGTCGCGTCAAAGCGCGCGTGAAATTTCGCCGGCACGCGCACCGCCGACAGCACGCGAATGTCGTCCGGCAAAAAGGCATTCAGCGCCAGCGCCAGCCGGCCGACGGGCATCTTGAATTCCGCGCGCGGAATCTCCACATGCGCCACCATGCCGAGCGCGTGGACGCCGGTATCCGTGCGGCTGGAACTGTGGATGCGCTTGACGCCGGGAAACATTTTGCCGAACGCCGCCTCGATTTTTTCCTGCACGCCCGTGCCGATCTTTTGCACCTGCCAGCCTTGGTAAGCCGTGCCGTCGTAGGCGATGACCAGTTTGAATTTCAGCGTTTCCACGATTCGTTAGCTACAGATTTTTCACAGATGAAACACAGATGGAATATTTATCTGCGTAAATTGGCGAAATTTGCGGATGTTTTTATCTGTGTTCAATCTGTGTCCATCTGTGGCTAAAAATCAAATCCCGTCCAGATAGCTTTGCAGCAAAATCGCCGCCGCCATTTTGTCCACTTTTTCTTTGCGCTGGTCGCGGCGGACCTTGCCCTGGATCAAAATCCGGTTGGCCATAACCGTCGTCAGCCGCTCGTCCCAAGTTTTGATTGGAATCGTAACGGCGGTTTTCAGAACGGCGACGAAGGTTTCGACTTTTTGCGCCGCCGGACCGTAACTGCCGTCCATGTTCCGCGGCATGCCGATGAGGATGAAATCCACTTCCTTCTCGGCGAGAACTTTTTTCAGCCGCGCCAGAAAATCCGCGAACGGCTCAGCGGGGATGTATTCCAGCGGCTGCGCGATGGTCTTGGTTTCATCGCTCACCGCGACGCCGATGCGCCGGGTTCCATGATCAAGGGCGAGGATTCGCATTGCGCCCGCAGTTTTGCAGCAATCACTGGTTGTGGCGAGTGGATTTCGGTCGAATTGTCTTAACGCAAAGTCGCGAAGCGGCGCATGGAAGTGGGTGACCGGAATATCGTTATCCTCGGGATGATACGCGAGCGGAGGAAGCCGTGATGCGCGATGCCGGACAGCAAGTGCGTCGGCTGCGATTCAACCGTCCGGGTATAAGATTCTTGGACAGCTCCTGAAACTGGGTGAAAGTTGAAAAGAACTGGAAGCAGCAGAAAAGGTGGCTTATGATGCGCCTAATGAAACCTTACTCGTCGGCACAGACGCAGGGAAGCTCCAAAGTCAAGAAAGTTCCGCTCTTATTGTTTGTCATTGCCGTGTTGCTGGCGGGCAGCGCGGCGGCCGTGCGCGGGCAATCCGCGCTCGACGGTTTCGACCCGAACGCGAACAGTGTGATTTTCGCCGTTGCTGTTCAACCGGACGGCAAGGTTCTCATCGGCGGTCAGTTTACAACGCTCTCGCCCAACGGTGGAGCGGCCGTCGCAAGCCACTTTATTGCCCGGCTCAACCCGGACGGGACACTCGACTCCAGTTTTTATCCGAACCCGAACAGCTACGTCCGCGCTATCGCGGTGCAAGCGGACGGCAAGATCGTCATCGGTGAAGATTTTACAGCGCTCGCCCCAAACAACGGGGCATCCGTCACGCGCAAATACATTGCGCGGCTTAACCCGGACGGGACGCTCGACACCTCATATAACCCGGTCGCGAACGCCACTGTTAATACATTAGTATTGCAGCCGGACGGCCGTATTCTGGCGGGCGGAACTTTCAACACATTCTTCCCCAACAATGGATCATCGGTCACGCGTAGAGCTATTGCCCGGATCAACACGGACGGGACAATTGACTCCGGCTTTAATCCTAACGCCAGCACTCCGGCCAGCCCTGCGGTCTATACGATCGTGGTGCAGGCGGACGGCAGTGTTCTGGCCGGAGGCCATTTCACAACCATCGGCGGACAGACACGCACAAACATCGCCCGCCTCGACGCCACCACCGGCGCGGCTGATTCGTTCAACCCGAGCGCAAACAGTGATGTCAACACGATCGTGGTGCAGGCGGATGGCAAGATCGTGGTCGGCGGCCTTTTCAACGCTTTTATTAGCACGCCGACCATCGGCGGACAGACGCGCAACCGCATCGCGCGGCTCGACCCCGTGACGGGTTTGGCAGATTCGTTTGATCCGAACGCGAACTCGACCGTCAATGCACTCGCGTTGCAGTCGGATGGCAAGATTTTGGGGCGCTTTCGGCGCGGGAAACAGCATCGGCGGACAGACGCGCTACTGTTTGGCCCGGCTCAACCCCACGAACGGCCTGGCAGATACATGGGACCCAAACGTGGGCGGTGGCACCAGTATCAACAAGCTCGTGGTGCAGTCGGATGGAAAGATTCTCGTCGGCGGCGGGTTCTCAACGATGGCGCCCAACGGCGGGGCGACGGTGACGCGCAATTGCATTGCACGGCTTCAAGGCACGCCTTTGAACTTTCGGATCGCGAACACGAATATCGTGCTCTCGTGGGCGACAAACTTCACCGGCTTCACCCTGCTTGCCAGCACCAATCTCAGCCTCTGGAGCACCGCCACGCCCCCACCCGTAGTCAGTGGAACGTTCAACGTCGTGACCAACTCCGCGAGCGGCCCGCCGCGTTTCTTTCGGTTGCGTCAATAACCAACGGCGCCGTTCGGGCTGGCTCACGCGGCACTCCGCCGATTTGTTTCACGCCGTCGCCAGATTATCTTCCAACACCTTCGATTTATCCGACGGTGGTTCAGCTTCATTCGCTGAGGCTGCGCCATCTGCAAGGACTTTGATCGGCTCGTAAAAGGTGTTGCGCTGAACGGGCATGCGGCCGGCTTCGCGGATGGCCTTGAGCATGGCCGCCTCGGTCTGCAGTTGCGGCGAGGTCGCGCCGGCCATGTGAAAGATGTGTTCCTCGATGATGGTGCCGTGCAAATCGTCCGCGCCGTAGCTCAACGCCACCTGCGCCAGCTTCAGACCGAGGCCGACCCAATACGCGGTGATGTGCGGAAAGTTGTCGAGGTAGATACGGCTGACGGCGATGGTGCGGAGCGAATCGAAGCCGGTCGGCGGATGGGTTACGGGAATGTCGTTGTCCTCCGGCTGATACGCCAGCGGCACGAAGCCGGTGAAGCCGTGCGTCTCGTCCTGCAACGCGCGCAATTGCCGCAGATGATCCACGCGGTCGGCGAGGCTCTCGACGTGGCCGTAAAGCATGGTGCAAGTGCTGCGCCCGCCGAGCCGGTGCCAGGTGCGATGGACGTCCAGGTATTCCTCGGCGGACTCCTTGCCGCGGGCGATAGATGACCGGACTTCCTTGCGAAAAATTTCCGCGCCGCCGCCGGTGAGCGAGTCGAGGCCGGCGGCCTTCAATTCAATCAGCGTCTGGACGATGGGTTTTTTGGCGAGCCAGGCCAAATGCAAAATTTCAATCGCGGTGAAGCATTTTAATTGGAGTCTGGTAGGGACGGCGCGCTGCGCCGTCCGATCGTCGCAGCGCGACGACCCTACCTCATCATTCAGCGCGCGCAGTGCTTTCAACATGTCCGTGTAATAGCTGAACGGCAGCGACGGATGCAGTCCGCCGACGATGTGCATCTCCGTGATGCCGAGCTTGAGCGCCTCGCGCGCCTTCTGGACGATCTCCTCGATGGAAAACTGAAAACCGTCGGCATCGCGTTTCTTGCGCGCGAACGAGCAGAACTGGCACGAGAGGATGCAATAGTTCGAGTAGTTGACGTAGCGATTGACGATGTAGCTGGCGCGGTTGCCGTTCTTGCGTTGGTTCGCGAAATCGGCAATGGCGCCGAGGGCGTTCAGGTCTTTCGATTCAAACAGCCGCAACGCGTCGGCCTCGGAAATGCGTTCACCGGCGGCGACTTTGTCGTAAAGGTCGCGCAGTTCGCTGTGTTGAATGAAAAAATTCACGCCCTAGATTTAGCAGAATGGCCGCGAACACGCAAATTGGCAGTTTCGGCGGGAACCGGCCAAACCATTTGAATTCCGGGTTTGATCATACCAAGAAAATCTGCAACTTTTGCCGGCTTCGTTTGTTAAAACAAGACCTGAATGGCCTTTAGCTCGGTAAAAAATTTAGTCGCGACGGTCGCGGACGCGTCACCGGCGCAGTTCGACGACTGGCGCAAGTCGTGGCGCGCCGCCACCGACGCCGGTTCCACCGAACCGCTGCTGACGTTTGTCGCGCGCGAACGCGGCGTGGGCGAGGACGCCTTCATCCAGAAGCTCGCCGCCGCGCTGGGCTGGCCGTATCTCGACCTCGCCAAACTCACGGTCGAGGACGACGTGCGCAACAAGCTTTCCACCAAGATCGCGTTTCAATTTTCCGTGCTGCCGGCAGCCATCAACAACGGCGTGTTGCAGGTCGCCGCGAGCGATCCGTTTGACGCGGCGATGACGACGGCCGTGCGCTTCGACGCGAAGATGCCGGTGACGTTCGCGCTGGCGACGAAATCGGAAATCGAGAAGGCGCTGAAAAAATATTACGGCGTCGGCGCCGAAACGCTCGACGAAATGGGCGAAAGCGACGCGATGGAACTCGACATCGCCACCGACAAGGAAATCACCGAAGGCGATCAGGAGGCCAGCGTCATCAAATTCGTCAACCAGATCATCTGGGAAGCGTTCAAGAACCGCGCGACGGACATTCATTTTGAGCCGCAGGAAGACGAATTAAGAATTCGCAACCGCATTGATGGCATCCTCCATTTGATTCCGCTGCCGGCGCAGTTGAAGCGGTTTCAGTCGGCGATCATCTCGCGCATCAAGGTGATGAGCGGCATGAACATTTCCGAAAAACGCCTGCCGCAGGACGGACGCATCAACGTCCGCATCAAGGGCGAGGAAATTGACATCCGCGTTTCCACCGTGCCGACGGTTTATGGCGAAAGCGTTTCGCTCCGCTTGCTGACGCGCGGGAAAATTTTTCTATCGCTCGACAAACTCGGTTTCTCGCCGATGGAAGAAACGGCCATCCGCGACATCATCATCAAGCCGCACGGTATTTTTCTCGTCACCGGCCCGACCGGCTCCGGCAAATCCACGTCGCTCTATGCGTTTTTGTCGGCAATCAACTCGATTCACAAGCGCATCATCACAATTGAGGAGCCGGTGGAATATGAATTGAAGGGCATCAACCAAATCGCCGTGCGCTCGGACATCGGACTGACGTTCGCGATGGGTTTGCGCCACATTTTGCGCCAGGACCCGAACGTGGTGATGGTCGGCGAAATTCGCGACACCGAGACGGCGGAAATCGCCATCCGCGCCTCGCTTACCGGCCACCTGGTTTTTTCCACGCTGCACACCAACGACGCGCCGAGCGCGTTCACGCGGTTGATTGACATGGGCATCGAGCCGTTCCTCGTGGCGTCGTCCGTCGAGGCGGTCATGGCGCAACGCCTCATTCGCACGATTTGTCCGCATTGCAAAACGGAACAAATAGTGGACCGCGAATATCTGCATAAAATCGGTTTTCCCGAGGCAGACATCGCGACGGCCAAAGTCTGGCACGGCACCGGTTGCGAAGAATGCCGCCAGCTCGGCTACCAGGGCCGCAAAGGAATTTATGAATTGCTGCTGGTCACGGAAGCATTGCGCCCGCTGATCATGAACCGCGCGCCGGCCACGACCATCGCCGCCCGCGCCATCGAAAACGGCATGCGCACGCTCCGCACCGACGGCTGGAACAAGGTCAAAGCCGGCGTCACCACCATCGAGGAAGTGCTGCGCGTCACGCAAATCGAGGAACACATGGGCGCGCTCGTCGAAAGCGACGCCACGAAAATCATCGCGCGCCAATGAGATTTGTGCTCTACGATTTACGATTTACGATTGGTTTTTGCGCGCGGTCACTTGTCACTCGTCACTCGTCACTCGTCACTTTTTAAAATGTCCCGCTGGCATTCCTGCAACATTTTGCACCTCGCGCCCGACGCCAAACGCCTTTGGCAGTTTGACGCGAAAGGCAAAGGCTTTGTGCTCGGCCGCGAGCAGCGCGTGCCGCACGCCGAGCCGCTGCCGGCGAAATTCGTCGCCAAACGCTGGGCGTCGCTCTGGCAGCCGAAATTGAACGTCGCGTGGCTGCCGCTGGAAAGCGTTTTTCTCCGCGTCGTGGAATTGCCCGCGAGCAACCTCGACGAGACGTTTTCGATGGTCGAGTTGCAACTTGAAAAACTCTCGCCCATTCCCGTCACGCAAATGGTCTGGACGATGCATGTTTTCGGCACCCATCAGAGCGCAGCCAAGGCGGACGGCACGGTGGAAAGTTTGCAGACGGTCATCGTGGTCATCGTTTCGCGCGCGGTCGTCGAGGAATTTCTCGGCCGGCTGGAGCGCGACGGTTTTCTGGCCGACCGCCTGGAAGTGCCGATGCTGGATCAGCTCGAAGCGATCACGCCGACGGACGATGGCACGTGGCTTTTCCCGCTGACAATTGGCGGGCAAACCGCCGCGCTGGTGGCGTGGTGGTTCGGCGGCGCGCTGCGGAATTTGAGTTTTGTCACATTGCCGGCGGCGGGCGACCGCGCGGTGGAATTGAAAAACCAGCTCGCCCTGCTCGCGATGGCCGGCGAAGTGGAAGGCTGGCTGACGGCGCAGCCGCAATGGCATCTCGTCGCCGATCAGGTCAACGCGTCGGAATGGGAAAATCTTCTGCGCACCGGTTTGAACGAGCCGGTGAAGATCGTCGCGCCGCCCGCGCCGGCGGAACTGGCGGGGCGCTCGGCGAAACGCGCGGCGGTGGCGGAAGCGAAAATCAACTTGCTGCCGGCGGAATTTTCCACGCGTTACCGCGAACAGTTTTTCGACCGGCTGTGGTTGCACGGGCTGGGTTACGCGGGCTTGGTTTATGCGATTGGCCTGGCGGTTTATTTTTGCGCGGTCGGCTGGTTCGGCTACCGCACGCGGGGCGTGGAATCGCAGGTGGCGGCCCTCAGCGGCAGCTATACGAATGCGATCCAGCTCAAGGCGCGGCTCGGCGTTTTGCAGGAACGGGCGCAATTGAAATACGCGGCGCTGGACTGCTGGCAACTGGTCGCGCAGGAACTGCCGCCGGAAGTCGCGCTGCGTTTTTCCAGTTTTACGGACGGACGCAAGCTGTCGCTGCGCGGCGACACGGCGGCGGCGGACTTCCAGAAAGTGACCGATTTTTACGACGCGCTGCGCAAGGTGAAGCATGGCGGGCAGTTGATGTTCAATCCCTCGCCGGAAAGCGGGGAAGGGCTTTCATCCCGCCTGCAAGGCGACAAGTTG